>NZ_JBHVXJ010000010.1:0-324665 GCF_042881845.1 Streptomyces sp. NPDC058257 | reverse complement strand
AACGCCCGGTTACATTCCGAACCCGGAAGCTAAGCCTCACAGCGCCGATGGTACTGCAGGGGGGACCCTGTGGGAGAGTAGGACGCCGCCGAACTATTATTAACGGGAAACCCCCGCACCCAGGTGGTGCGGGGGTTTTCTGCATTCAGGGCTTTTCCCGTTTCTCGTTTCCCGTTCCCGTTTCTTATTCAAGGCCCCTCTGTGGGCCTTTTTTTATTTCAGTCAGAGGCGGCCGGCCGCCTTGAGGGACAGGTATGCGTCTGCCAGGGCAGGCGCCAGGTCGGTGGGAGTCGCGTCCACGACTGTGACGCCGTGGCGGATGAGTTGTTCCGCCGTGCGATGGCGTTCCGTGTGGGCCTGGGCTGCGGCTGCGGCCTCGTACACGGCCTCTGTTGTTCCGCGGGCCTTGGCCATGTCCTCGATGTGGGGGTCGGCCACCGAGGCGAGCAGGACGGTGTGGCGCTGGGTGAGGCGGGAGAGCACAGGGAGCAGGCCCTCTTCGATGGGGGCCGCGTCGAGGCTGGTCAGCAGGACGATCAGCGAGCTGCGGCTCGCGGTGCGCAGGGCTGTCGACGTCAGGCCTCTGGCGTCCGTCTCGACGAGTTCCGGTTCGAGTGTGGCCAGGGCGTTGACTACGGAGGGGAGTACCTCGCCTGCCGCCTTGCCCTGGACCAGGGCGCGTACCCGGCGGTCGTAGGCGAGGAGGTCCACCCGGTCGCCCGCTCGGGAGGCCAGGGCCGCCAGGAGCAGGGCCGCGTCCATCGAGGCGTCGAGGCGCGGGGCGTCGCCGACCCTGCCTGCCGAGGTGCGGCCGGTGTCGAGGACCAGCAGGATGTGGCGGTCGCGTTCGGGGCGCCAGGTGCGTATGGCGACGGTGGAGCGGCGGGCGGTGGCGCGCCAGTCGATGGAGCGGGTGTCGTCGCCGGGAACGTAGTCGCGGAGGCTGTCGAATTCGGTGCCCTGACCGCGAGTCAGGACGCTGGTGCGGCCGTCGAGTTCGCGCAGGCGGGCCAGTTTGGACGGGAGGTGCTTGCGGCTGGTGAAGGGCGGCAGGACCCGGAGCGTCCACGGGATCTTGTGGCTGCCCTGGCGGGTGAGGAGGCCCAGGGGGCCGTACGAGCGGATGGTGACGCGGTCCGCCTGGTGGTCGCCCCGCCGGGTGGGGCGCAGCCGCGTGGTGAGGCGGCGGCGTTCGCCGGCGGGGACCGTCAGGTCGTGGCGGGATGCCTCGACCTCGGTGCCGGGCTGCCAGCTGCTGGGGGGCCAGGCGTCGCGGACCTTGGCGCGCAGGGGGCGGCCGGAGGGGTTGGTGACGGTCAGTTCGACGTCGGCGGATTCTCCGAGTCGTACTGAGGTGTCGCCCGTGCGGGTCAGGCCGAGGCGGCGTACGGGAGCTGCCAGGGCGAAGTCGCAGGCGCAGGCCAGTGCCAGCGGGGCGTTCACGGCGAGGATGCCTGTCCAGCTGGGGCCCCAGATGCCCACCGGGAGGCTGCCGATGGCCGCGAGGAGGGCTGTGCGGCCGGTGAGGGCCATCAGCGGGGGACCGGGACGTGGGCGAGGATCGCGTTGATGACCGAGTCGGCCGTCACGCCCTCCATCTCGGCCTCCGGGCGCAGTTGTACGCGGTGGCGGAGCGTGGGGAGGGCGAGGGCCTTCACGTCGTCGGGGATGACGTAGTCGCGGCCCGTCAGCCAGGCCCAGGCGCGGGCCGTGGAGAGCAGGGCGGTCGCGCCGCGCGGGGAAGCGCCCAGGGTGAGGGACGGGGATTCGCGCGTGGCGCGGCAGATGTCCACCACGTAGGCGGTGATCTCGGGGGAGACGGATGTCTTGGCGACCGCCGTGCGGGCTGCTTCCAGGTCGGCGGGGCCTGCCACGGGGCGGATGCCGGCGGCGTGCAGGTCGCGGGGGTTGAAGCCGTCCGCGTGGCGGGTGAGGACGTTGATCTCGTCCTGGCGGGAGGGGAGAGGGACGGTGAGCTTGAGGAGGAAACGATCCAGCTGGGCTTCGGGGAGCGGGTACGTGCCTTCGTACTCGACCGGGTTCTGGGTGGCCGCGACGAGGAAGGGCTCCGGCAGCGGGCGAGGGGTGCCGTCCACGGTGACCTGGCGTTCCTCCATCGCTTCGAGGAGGGAGGACTGGGTCTTGGGAGGGGTGCGGTTGATCTCGTCGGCGAGCAGGAGGTTGGTGAAGACCGGGCCCGGCTGGAACGAGAACTCGGTGGTGCGGGCGTCGTAGATGAGCGAGCCGGTGACGTCGCTCGGCATCAGGTCGGGGGTGAACTGGACGCGCTTGGTATCGAGTTCGAGGGATGCGGCGAGGGCGCGGACGAGGAGGGTCTTCGCGACTCCGGGTACGCCTTCGAGGAGGACGTGGCCGCGGCAGAGGAGGGCTACGACGAGGCCCGTCACCGCGGGGTCCTGACCGACCACGGCCTTGGAGATCTCGGTGCGCAGGGACTCCAGGGAGGAGCGGGCGCTGTCGGAGCTTCCGGAGTTCTCGGCGTTGTCAGTGGTCGGGTCCATCATGAAGTACGTACCTCTTTTTCGAGGGCGTCGAGTTGGTCGGCGAGGGTGATGAGGGCTGCGTCGTTGCCCGGGGGCGGGCCGAAGAGGAGGGGGTGCAGGTCCTGGCCGGGGGCGCGGAGCCTGGCGGACAGGGCGGGGAGCAGGGTTTCGGGCGCGTGGGCCTGGCCGGGGGGCACGCCGATGAGGGGGGCGATGCGGGTGCGGGTGGTCGAGCGGAGGGCGGCGGAGGCGCGGTCGCGGGCGTTCGCCTTGCGGTAGAGGCGGGCTCGGCCTTCGACGGTCTCGGAGGCGCGGATGGCCACGGGGAGGCGTTCGGGGACCAGTGGGCCGAGGCGGCGGGCGCGCCACAGGGCGGCGAGTGTGGCGGCGATGGTGAGTTGCAGGGTGGCCCAGAGCCAGCCGTCGGGGATCAGGTCGAAGAAGCCGCGGTCGGCGCTGTCGTCGGTCGCCGCGTCGTCGGCGAGCGAGGGGAGGTACCAGACCAAGTTGGGTCGGGAGCCGAGTAGTTGGAGGGCGAGTGAGGCGTTGCCCTGCTCGTCGAGGCGGTCGTTGAGGAGGATGTCGGGGGCGCCGAGTACGACGGTGTCGCCGCCCCCTTCGGCGGCCGGGAGGTGCAGGAGGCTGGGCAGGCCGTCGCTGAGGTAGCAGGGCTCGGCGTCCGGGGCGAGGGTGTCGTAGCGCAGGCCGCCCACGTCGGCGGAGCCCGCGCGCTCGGCGGCGGGCAGGGAGCAGCGGGGGGAGAGCGCGGAGTCGAGGCTGGGGGTGGCGTCCACGGTGACCCCCGGGGCGAGGGTGCTGACCGAGGGGGTTCCGGGGGCGATGAGGACGGTGCGGCCTCGGGAGTCCTCGGTGGCCGAGCGGAGGCGCTTCTGCTGGCGCTCGGTGAGCCGGTCGGGGGCGGCCACCAGGAGCGTGGTGTCCGGGCCTGCCGCGGACCTGGCCTCTTCGGAGGTGGTGACGACGCGGGTGGATACGCCGCGGTCGGCGAGGAGTTCGGCGACGGCGCGGCTGCCGTAGGGGTCGGCGGATCGCGGGTCGAGGCGTCCGTGCTGGGCACCGGAGCGGACGGTCGCGATGGCGACGGCGGCTGCCAGGAGGACCACCAGGGCGAGGAGGAGGCCTCGGGTTCGGGTCCAGAGTTGGCGGGGGGTGGGAGAGGTGGATGTGGGAGCGGAGGGGACGGTGGGGGTGGAGAGCGCTGAGGGGGCGGTGGGGGTGGAGGGCGCTGAGGGGGCGGTGGGGGTGGAGGGCGCTGAGGGGGCGGCTGAGGGTGCGGGCCCTGTGGTCCTGGGGCTGGCGGTCGCGATGCCGCCGGTTCTGGAACCGGACATGGTTCGGCTGCGGGTTCCGGTCCTGGTCTCGGCTCCGGTCTCGGTTCGAGCCTCGGTCCCGGCTTCGGTCTGGGGCCCGGATCTGGTTCCGGGCCGGATTTCGGTCTCGGCTCTGGCGTCGGATCCGGCTCCGACGCCGGTACCGGCCCCGATACCGATACCAGCCCCGGCCCCGATACCGGCCCCGATACCGGTACCGGCGTCGGTCCGGACTTCGGGTCCTGCTCCAGTCCCGGTTTCGGTTCCGGCCCCCGTCTCGACCTCGGTCCCATCCATGGTGTCGGCGCCGGTCGCAGCCTGGGGTGCGGGTGCGGGTGCGGGTGCGGGTGCGGCCTTCGACCTGGCTTCGGTCTCTGCCTTGGCCCCGGTTCCGGCCTCGGTCTCTGCCTCGGTCTCTGTGTTCGTGGGGTCCTCGGGGGCCGTCACCTTGGGGCTCCCTCGGGGGTGGTGGTGAGGGTTGGCCTTGTTCGGGTCAGGGCGTTGTCCAGGGACGTCAGCTGGTCGTAGGTCGGTTGTGTGGCTGTGCGGCCGCCGTAGGTGATCGCGTCGAACGACTGGGCCGCCGTGTGGAGTTCGGTGGCGTGGGCCGGGAGGGTCCCGGAGGCCTCTGCCGCTGCCTCGTCCGCTGTGCGGCCGGGGCGGGGATCCAGGAGGGCGCGTTCCTCCAGGGAGCGGACTATGGCCCGCATGCGCTCCTGGACGGCTTGGTTCCAGTGGCCCTGGGCGGCGTGGGCCTCGGCGGCGGCGCGGTGTTCCGCGGCGGTGCGGGGGCGGTCGTCGAAGAGGGCGGGGGACGTGGTGGGGGCGCGGTGCGGTGTGCCCAGGCGCCACCAGAGGGCCCCGATGAGGGCCAGCACGGCGAGGACGATGACCAGGAGGCCGAGGCCGCCGCCCGGGGTCGCCCCCGAGGCGGCGTTGAACAGGTCGTCGACCCAGTCCCAGAAGCGGTTCAGGGCGCGCTGCAGGAGACCGGGGTCGTTCTCGTGGTACGTCGGCTTGGAGAGTTCGCGTTCGGCCGCCTCCCGTGCGGGGTCGCGCGGGATCGTCACCGGTGGGGCGTCGTCGCCGCCGGTGCGCGCCAAGAGCGATGTGACCGTCTTCGACCCGTGCGGTACTGCCCCCGTCACCGCATCAGCTCCCGGGGGTTCCGGGGGCGTTGGAGCCGCCGGTTTCCTGGAGGCCCGCCGCACGTGCGAGTTCGAGGTCGAGGGCCTCTCGGCGGATCCGCTGGTCGATGTAGAGGAGGACCGTGACGCCGGCGGTGATCGGGAACGTGAGCATCGAGCCGATGACCGAGCCGACGCCGCTGACGATCAGGAAGGTCCAGCCGAGGTCGCCGGTGCCGCTGTCGAGGAAGCCGGTGACGCCGTCGCCGCTCAGTGCGCCCGCGATGAGCGTGAAGGGGATGACGATGATCGAGGCCACCACGTTGGCGATGATCGCGGCGAGCAGTTGGATGCCGAACACCCGCCACCAGGAGCCGCGGACCAGCTTCACCGAGCGGGTCATCGACTTCTTGACGCCCTGCTTCTCCAGCATCAGGGCGGGCGAGGCGAGCGAGAAGCGGATGAGCAGCCAGACGGCGACGATGAGGGCGCCGAGTCCGCCGAGTACGGCGAGGCTGATGCCCGCGTCGGTGGACCCGGCCACCGCGATCAGTACGCCGGGCAGGGTGCCGACGGCGACGACCGCGGCGCCGATGAGCGGCAGGAGCAGCGTCAGGCCGATCAGCCTCGGCAGCTGCGGCTTGGCGTCCTGCCAGGCTTCTGCCGTGGTGACCGACTTACCGAGTACGGCGCGGCTCGTGACCATCGTGAGCAGGGCGGTCGCGACGATCGTGCCGAGCAGGGTGATCAGCAGGATCACGCCGGAGTTCAGCAGGGTGTCGCCCAGGGCGCGGGTCAGTTCGCCGACGGTCGCGCTCGGGTCGTCGATGGCGTCCGTGCTGGCGCTGTCGTCGAGGACGAGGCCCTGGAGCAGGATGACGATGATTTCCGTGAACACGGCCACGGCCAGGGAGATGCCGAGCACCGTGCGCCAGTACGTACGCATCGTGGAGACCGCGCCGTCCAGGATCTCGCCGACGCCGAGCGGCCGCAGCGGGATGACGCCCGGCTTGGCGGCGGGCGGCGGGCCCTGCCACGCACCCCAGCCGGGGTAGCCGCCGGGGCCGCCCCGGCCGGGTCCACCTGGTCCGGGGCCGCCGGGGCGTCCGCCGCCCCAGCCGCCGCCGGGCGGAGTCGGCGGCGCGGGGGGCTGGCCGGATGCCGGCGGGCTGGGGGCGGACCACTGGGCGGGCGGCGGCTGCTCCTTGGACCACTTCGAGGGCGGGCCCTCGGGCTTGTCCTCGGGCTCGGCGGGTCCGGACGTACCGGAGTCCTGTCCGTCGGAGGGGGCGGATCCGGGCGAAGCCCAGCCCGGAGTGTCGTTCATCGTCGCTCCTTCACGGTGCCCGTCCGCGGTCGCGGCGGCCGGTTGGCAGCCATCGTGCCACGGCACACCCTTGCGGTGACTGGGCGGCGTATGGGCTGCACGCCTTCAATTGTCCGTCAGGTACGGGGCAGACTGGGCGGATGGCTGATCAGTACGCGCAATCAGGCGAGGACACACGGCCGACCGACACCCCGATGAGCGCAGCGAAACCAGCGAACACAGAGAGCGCACAGAGCGCACAGAGCACAGCGAACCCCGTGAAGCCGGTGGATTCGGCGCTTCCCGCGATCCGCTGGGCCGAGCCGCCGGAGGGCCCCGTACTGGTCCTGCTCGACCAGACCAGGCTGCCCGGCGAGGAGACCGAGCTGGTGTGTACGGACGCGCCGGCTCTGGTGCAGGCGATCCGCACGCTCTCGGTGCGCGGGGCGCCGCTGCTCGGCATAGCCGGTGCGTACGGCGTCGCGCTGGCCGCCGCGCGCGGCTTCGACGTGGACGAGGCGGCGGGGGCGATCGCGGGGGCGAGGCCCACCGCGGTCAACCTCGGCTACGGCGTACGCAGGGCCCTGGCGGCGTACCGCTCGGCGGTCGTGGGCGGGGCCGGTCAGGAGCGGGCCGCCGCCGCGGCCCTTGCGGCGGCGCGGGCGCTGCACCGGGAGGACGCCCTGGCCAGCGCGGAGATGGCGGTGCACGGTCTGGCGCTGCTCGACGAGCTGCTGCCGGGCGGCGGGCACCGGATCCTGACCCACTGCAACACGGGGGCGCTGGTCTCCGGAGGCGAGGGCACGGCGTTCGCGGTGGCCCTCGCCGCGCACCGGAAGGGACGTCTGCGCAGGCTGTGGGTGGACGAGACGCGTCCCTTGCTGCAGGGTTCGAGGCTGACCGCGTATGAGGCGGCGCGGAGCGGAATGGCGTACACCTTGCTTACGGACAACGCGGCGGGGTCGCTGTTCGCGGCGGGTGAGGTGGATGCCGTACTGATCGGCGCCGACCGCATCGCGGCCGACGGTTCGGTGGCGAACAAGGTGGGGAGCTATCCGCTCGCGGTCCTTGCCCGCTACCACCACGTTCCGTTCATCGTGGTGGCGCCGGTCACGACCGTGGACCCGGACACCCCGGACGGAGCGTCCATCGAGGTGGAGCAGCGGGCGAGTCATGAAGTGACGGAGGTCACGGCACCCTACGTGCCGATGGCCGGAATTGAAGCGGGAGGCGGGATCGCGGTGGCACCTCTGGGGACCCAGGCGTACAACCCCGCGTTCGACGTGACACCTCCGGAACTGGTGACGGCGATCGTCACCGAGGAGGGCGTCGTGTCGCCCGTTACAGCAGGGGGCCTGGTCGAGCTGTGTGCCAGGTCACGCCAGGTATCGATGAGCTAATGGGATGATGTCAGGCATGAAGGGACGAGTCCTTGTCGTCGACGACGACACCGCACTGGCCGAGATGCTCGGGATTGTGCTGCGTGGAGAAGGTTTTGAGCCGTCGTTCGTAGCTGATGGCGACAAGGCGCTGGCCGCTTTCAGGGAGGCAAAGCCGGATCTTGTACTGCTGGATTTGATGTTGCCGGGCCGTGACGGCATCGAGGTGTGCCGCCTGATCAGGGCGGAGTCCGGGGTGCCTATCGTCATGCTCACGGCCAAGAGCGACACCGTGGATGTGGTGGTCGGGCTGGAGTCCGGCGCCGATGACTACATCGTGAAGCCCTTCAAGCCGAAGGAGCTCGTGGCCCGCATCAGGGCGCGGCTGCGGAGGTCCGAGGAGCCCGCGCCGGAGCAGCTTGCCATCGGTGACCTGGTCATCGACGTGGCGGGGCACTCCGTGAAGCGGGAGGGGCAGTCGATCGCGCTGACGCCGCTCGAGTTCGACCTCCTGGTCGCGCTCGCCCGCAAACCGTGGCAGGTGTTCACGCGTGAGGTGCTGCTCGAGCAGGTCTGGGGCTACCGCCACGCGGCCGACACCCGCCTGGTGAACGTGCACGTCCAGCGGCTGCGCTCGAAGGTCGAGAAGGACCCCGAGCGGCCGGAGATCGTGGTGACCGTCCGTGGTGTCGGTTACAAGGCCGGACCGAGCTGACGTGAGCCGGGACAGTTCCCCCGCACCGCCCGGGGCTCCGGGTGGCCGCTCGGGGCGGACTGGAGGACCCGGGCGGCGCCGTTCCACGTACGGGCGGCTCCTCGAAGGCGGTCTGCTGTTGCAGGGCGGGGTTCAGGGCAGCCCCGTCCTGAGGCTCTTCGTGCGCTGGGTGCGGCGTCCGCTGCTGCCCGCCCTGCGGCTGTGGCGGCGCAATATCCAATTGAAGGTCGTCGCCACGACGCTGCTCATGTCGCTCGGCGTGGTCCTGATGCTGGGCTTCGCCGTTCTGAGCTCGGTGAACAACGGCCTGCTCAAGGCCAAGGTGAAGGCTTCGCAGAGCCAGGCCGACGGTGGCTTTCGGGCCGCTCAGGACGAGGCGAACTCCGCGCGGCCGCGCTCCGGGCAGGACAGCGGCAGCGGCACGACCGACGGCGGGGCCGCGCCGCCCACCGCCGTGTGGATGTCCGACCTGGTGGAGCAGCTCTCCAGCGGTGGTCAGAACGCGTTCAACGTGGTGACGCTGAGCCCGACGTCCACGCCCGGCGGCGTCAGCGCGCGCGGGCCGCGTGCCTCCGGGGGCGTGGACCCGATCCAGAGCGTGCCCGAGGCGCTGCGCAGCAGTGTGGACAAGGGCACCAGGGCGTATCAGAGCAATACGCGGATCGTCTTCAACGACGGCCGCGACGCGCAGCCGGGCCTCGTCATCGGCAAGCGTCTGAATGATTTGAACGGTGATCCTTACCAGCTGTACTACCTCTTCCCGCTGACGCAGGAGGAGGAGTCGCTGGGCGTCGTCAGGACGACGCTCGCCACGGCGGGGCTCTTCGTCGTCGTACTGCTCGGCGCCATCGCCTGGCTGGTGGTGCGCCAGGTCGTCACGCCGGTGCGGATGGCCGCGGGCATCGCCGAGCGGCTGTCCGCCGGGCGCCTTCAGGAACGTATGAAGGTCACGGGAGAGGACGACATCGCGCGGCTCGGTGAGGCCTTCAACAAGATGGCGCAGAACCTCCAGCTGAAGATCCAGCAGCTGGAGGAGCTCTCGCGGATGCAGCGGCGGTTCGTCTCGGACGTGTCGCACGAGCTGCGTACGCCGCTGACGACCGTCCGGATGGCCGCCGACGTCATCCACGACGCGCGCGTGGACTTCGATCCGGTGACGGCGCGCTCGGCCGAGCTGCTCGCCGACCAGCTGGACCGGTTCGAGACGCTGCTCGCGGATCTCCTTGAGATCAGCAGGTTCGACGCGGGCGCGGCGGCTCTGGAGGCCGAGCCGATAGATCTGCGTGAGGTCGTACGGCGTGTCGTGGGCGGTGCTGAACCGCTCGCGGAGCGCAAGGGGACGCACGTCCGGGTCGTCGGGGACCAGCAGCCCGTGGTCGCCGAGGCCGACGCGCGCCGTGTGGAGCGTGTCCTTCGCAACCTCGTGGTCAACGCCGTGGAGCACGGCGAGGGCCGGGACGTCGTGGTGCGGCTCGCGGTGGCGGGCGGCGCGGTGGCGGTCGCGGTGCGGGACTACGGAGTGGGGCTCAAGCCCGGCGAGGCGACCCGGGTGTTCAGCCGCTTCTGGCGGGCCGACCCGGCACGCGCGCGTACCACCGGTGGTACGGGTCTCGGGCTCTCCATCGCGCTTGAGGACGCACGGCTGCACGGCGGCTGGCTACAGGCGTGGGGCGAGCCGGGCGGCGGTTCGCAGTTCCGTCTGACCCTGCCGCGTACGGCGGACGAGCCGCTACGGGGATCGCCGATACCGCTGGAGCCCGACGATTCGCGGCGCCACCGCGGCCTGAACGACGCGGGCCTCCCGCTCGGCGGCACGAACAAGCTCGCCACGGTGCCCGCCCAGCCGTCGGCGTCGGAGCGGGTGCCCCCGCCGGTCCCGGCGAGGGCGCCGATAGCGCCGCGGCTCGCACAGTCGGCCGCGACGGCGGACCCGACCGCGTTGCCGGGGAACGGGTCGCGTGTCGTCCCGCGGCGACCGATGGACGACGGCGTGCCGGGGGGCGAGGAGCCGGAGGGCGGCCCCGCCTCCGAGCGGCCCGTGTCCCAGGGCCTCGCAGCCGAGAGCCCCGCGTCCGATGTGGCCCTCAGAGCCGGTGAACCGGCGACCGGAACGGACCATGCGCACGCGACCGAAACGGATCCCGCCAGGGAAACGGATCCCGCCAGGGAAACGGATCCCGCCAGGGAAGGGGAGGCCTCTCGTGGGCGCTGACCACGATCGCCGCGCTCAGCGGCCTCCGGCTCACCGGCGACCACTGCGGGCCGGGCTGCTGTTCGGCTCCTGCGGGCTGCTGCTCGCGGGCTGCGCCTCGATGCCCGACAGCGGCAACCTCAAGGCGGTCGACGCCTCCCAGCGGCCGGACTCACAGTCGCAGGTCCGGGTCTACGCGATGCCGCCGGGCGAGGACGCGGGCCCGGTCGAGATCGTCCAGGGCTTCCTGGAGGCGCTGACCAGCGACGACCCCGATTTCGCGATGGCGCGCAAGTACCTGACCAAGGAAGCGTCCAAGACCTGGAACCCGGATCTGCAGACGACGGTGCTCGAAAACGGGCCGAGTACGGGATCGGGCAGTGTCGCGGACGGTGCCGAGACCGGCCGTTCGTTCCCGCTGACCGGGCGCAAGGTCGCCACGGTCGACAAGGAGCACGCGTACCAGCTCGACAACGACGCCTACAACAAGAGCGTCCACCTCATCCAGCGGGACGGGCCGAGCGGCAAGGAGTGGCGGATCGACCGGGTCCCGCAGGGAGTCGTGCTCGGGCAGTCCGACTTCCAGCGGATCTACTGGTCCGTCAATAAGTACTACTACGCGACACGTTCGGCAGGCGCCTCCGCGACGTCCGCCGCGACCGGCGGCGGCCAGAACCTCGTCGCCGACCCCGTCTACATACGCCAGCGAATAGATCCCGTGACGGAGACCGTCAAGGCGGTGCTCGACGGGCCCACCACCTGGCTCCATCAGGTCGTGGACACGCGCTTCCCGACGGGTACGCGGCTCAAGGCGGGCACCAAGACGCTGGCGCCCGACGACCAGGGCAAGCTGACGGTGCCGCTGAACGAGAAGGCCGATCCCATCAACCAGGAGCGGTGCACCGAGATGGCCGCGCAACTGCTGTTCACGCTCCAGGACCTGACGTCGTCCGGCGTCGAGGAGGTGGAGCTGCAGCGCCGCAACGGCTCACAGCTGTGTGTCCTGAGCAAGGAGCGGGCCGAGTCCGTCGCCTCGCGGCGTACCGCGGACCAGCCCGGCTTCCAGTACCTCATCGACGACAAGCGGCGCCTTGTGCGGATGCCGGCCAGTGGCGGCGGCAAGGCCGATCCCGTAGCCGTGCAGGGGAGGCTGGGCAGTGGTGAGCAGCCGCTGCGCTCCGCAGCGGTGTCGCGGGACGAGGAGCGGGCGGCAGGGGTGTCGCTCGACGGGCGCTCGCTGTACATGGGGTCGCTGGTCTCGCCGGGCGCGCTCGGCAAGCCGGAGGTGCGCAGTAAGGCCAAGTCGGAGGAGGACGGTCTCTCCACGCCCAGCTGGGACGGCCGCGGCGACCTCTGGGTGGCCGACCGGGATCCGAAGCGGCCGCGGCTGCTCTGGCTGGAGCAGGGCGCGGGAGAGCCGCAGCCGGTCGAGATCTCGAACCTCGACGGACGGATCGAGGCGGTGCGGGTGTCGGCCGACGGCGTACGGATCGCGCTTCTCGTGAAGGACAAGGACGGCAAGAAGGCCCTGAAGATCGGCCGCGTCGAGCGGTCGGGGGCCAAGGGCGAGCAGCCCGTCATCTCGGTGGTCGAACTGCGCCGGGCGGCACCGCAGATGGAGGAGGTCACCGCCATGTCGTGGGCGGGCGGCAGCCGTCTCGTGGTGGTCGGGCGCGAGTCCGGTGGTGTGCAGCAGATGCGGTACGTCCAGTGCGACGGCTCGGTGCCCGCGAGCGCGACGCTGCCCGGCCTCACCGGGGTGAAGGAGATCGCGGCGTCCGAGGACGAGCGGCAGCCGCTCCTGGCGCACTCGGACGACGGGATCGTGCGGCTGCCGACGGGTGCGCAGTGGCAGACGGTGGTCAAGGAGGGTTCGGCGCCGTTCTATCCGGGGTGATTCATCCGGGTGCTCCATCCCGGGTGACGCGCCTCAGCGCCTGTTCCGCGCGCCTCAACGCCCGTTGCGCGCGGTGGAGTTATCCACAGGCGGTTGTCCACAGGGGTGGCAGCGTCGCGCTCGGGTTGGCACAGTGGTGGGCATGCCGGGGTGGTGGCAGGACCTCACCGATCTGGTGCTGCCGGCCGAGTGCGGAGGCTGTGGCAGGCCTCGAGCGGCGCTCTGCGCTCAGTGCGGCGACGCCCTGTGCGGTGCCGTGCCGCGCAGGGTGCGCCCCGATCCACGGCCGTCCGGGCTGCCGGTGGTACACGCGGCGGCTCCCTACGAGGGCGCGGTGCGGGCGGTGCTGCTCGCGCACAAGGAGCGGGGTGCTCTTGGGCTCGCGGGGCCGCTGGGCGTGGGTCTGGCCGGGGCGGTGCGGGCGGGGCTGCGGCTGCGGGACGGCGGCGCTTTCGTAGGTGGCGGCGCTTCCGTACGTGGTGATGCTTCCGTACGTGGTGACGCTCCCGTACATGGCGCCGCTTCCGTAGGTGGTGACGCTTCCGGACGTGGTGACGCTCCGGTACTGCTCGTGCCCGTGCCGTCGGCTCGCGGGGCCGTGCGGGCGCGTGGGCACGATCCGGTGCGGCGGATCGCGCTGGCCGCCGCGGGTGAGCTGCGGCGGGGCGGGACACGGGCCCGGGTGCTCTGCGTGCTGCGCCAGCGGCGTGCCGTGGCCGACCAGTCGGGGCTCAACTTCCGGGAGCGGCAGGCGAATCTCCAGGGTGCTCTGGAGGTGACCGCGGGTGGCGGGCGGCTCATCGCCGGCGGTGGCCGGGTCGTGCTCGTGGACGACCTGATGACCACGGGCGCGACTTTGGCGGAGGCGGCCCGCGCAATATGTGACGCATACACGGAAAGTAAAGAAAGGCGCGCGGCGGTAACAGCCCGTGAAATAGCGTGCGAGAACACGATCACTGCAGCTGTTGTCGCCTCCTCACCGGATTCTTTCGGAATAAACCGGAACTGATTGGGAACTTGCATCGTTGCAGGTAGTGAGAGGGTCAATAGACCTGAATGGAGGTATGCGGCGGTAGAGGGTGACGCCATCCGCCCCGGCGAGATATCTTCAGTTGTGAGGAATGGCGGACGCCGTCCCTCACATATCGGAATGCCGGTCGTCGGGGTTTTCTGCAAACACCCTGGCCGGTCGGGGTGGAGATCTTGTTCGTGGGGGAGGAGGAGGTGGAAGTCACCGAGTCCGAGGCTCCGGGAGTCACCGGGGCCTGGTGCAAAGAGGGGATGCTCCGCCGCCGAAGCGGGGCGATCCGGGAACGGAGTTCTGCGTGGACATCGTCGTCAAGGGCCGCAAGACCGAGGTACCCGAGCGGTTCCGCAAGCACGTGGCCGAGAAGCTGAATCTGGAGAAGATCCAGAAGCTCGACGCCAAGGTGATCAGCCTCGACGTCGAGGTGTCCAAGGAAACCAACCCTCGTCAGGCCGACCGTTCCGACCGCGTGGAGATCACACTCCGCGGGCGTGGACCCGTGATCCGCGCGGAGGCCTCGGCAACCGATCCGTACGGGGCGCTCGACCTGGCCACGGCCAAGCTCGACGCACGGCTCCGCAAGGAGCACGAGAAGCGCCACAACCGGCGCGGCACCGGCAGGCTCTCCGCCGCCGAAGTGGCCGAGCGGGTGCCGGACGCGGCGACTCTCAACGGAGACGGCACCATCGCGCGTGACGAAGAGCCGGACGGCGTGCCCGTCAAGAGGATCGGCTCGCTGGAGATCCAGGGCGAAGGCCCGCTCGTGGTCCGCGAGAAGACCCACGTGGCGGCCCCGATGTCGCTCGACCAGGCGCTCTACGAGATGGAACTCGTAGGACACGACTTCTACTTGTTCGTCGACTCGGAGACCAAGGAGCCGAGCGTCGTCTACCGGCGGCACGCCTACGACTACGGCGTCATCCGCCTGAACACCGACCCGATGGTCGCGCAGCCCGAGATGGGCGGCGGGGGCGGCGCGCTCGGCGGCTGACCTCGGTCGGCCGAGGGTGAGATGGTGCCTCTGGAGCGCATGTGCGCCCCCAGGGGCACCATCGTGCGACCCCTGCGCGCACCGCACGGCCGTCCGGGCATGAAATCATGGACAGAGATGGCCAACCGGTGTGCTGCTGCCTCGGGTTGGCGGCAGCCAACGCACAACGGGCCATGGCCTTCAGGGGGAGGAACGATGGCGGACAGCTTCGGACCGATGCGGGATGAGGGTGCCGACGGCGGCACGGGCATCGGCACGGACACGGGCGCACCGCGCAAGGAACCCATCAGGGTCCTTGTGGTGGACGACCACGCGCTCTTCCGCCGTGGCCTGGAGATCGTCCTCGCCGCCGAGGAGGACATCCAGGTCGTCGGGGAGGCGGGCGACGGCGCCGAGGCGGTGGACAAGGCAGCGGATCTGCTGCCGGACATCGTCCTGATGGACGTACGCATGCCCAAGCGCGGCGGGATCGAGGCGTGCACCTCCATCAAGGAGGTCGCACCCAGCGCCAAGATCATCATGCTGACGATCAGCGACGAGGAGGCCGACCTCTACGACGCGATCAAGGCGGGCGCCACGGGCTATCTCCTCAAGGAGATCTCCACGGACGAGGTGGCCACGGCGATTCGCGCGGTGGCCGACGGGCAGTCGCAGATCAGCCCGTCCATGGCGTCGAAACTGCTCACCGAGTTCAAGTCGATGATCCAGCGCACCGACGAGCGCAGACTGGTGCCCGCGCCCCGGCTGACCGACCGCGAGCTGGAAGTCCTGAAGCTGGTGGCCACGGGGATGAACAACCGCGACATCGCGAAGGAACTGTTCATCTCCGAGAACACCGTGAAGAACCACGTGCGCAACATCTTGGAGAAGCTGCAGCTGCACTCCAGGATGGAGGCGGTCGTGTACGCGATGCGGGAGAAGATCCTGGAGATCAGGTGAGGCCCGCGGCTCGGGCTCAGCCCAGGGCGCGGACCAGCTCGGCGGTCAGCTCGGGACGGTTCACGCGCTCCACCCGGACGGAGTCGCAGTTCACCCAGGACGCCGCCTCACGCAGCGCCTGAGCCACCGCGGGCACGGCCTTGGGGCTGTCGAGCGACACCTGTTTGGCGACCAGCGTGCTGCCCTCACGGGCGGGGTCCACGCGACCGACCAGGTGGCCCCCGGCGAGCACCGGCATCGCGAAATAGCCGTGGATCCGCTTCGGCTTGGGGACGTACGCCTCCAGGCGGTGGGTGAAGCCGAAGATCCGCTCCGTGCGGGCCCGCTCCCAGATCAGGGAGTCGAAGGGCGAGAGGAGCGTCGTGCGGTGGCGGCCTCGCGGCGTCGTCTCCAGAGCGGCCGGGTCGGCCCAGGCGGGCTTGTCCCAGCCCTCCACCGTCACCGGGACGAGCCCTGAGTCCGCGACCACCGCGTCGAACTGCTCGCCCTTGAGGCGGTGGTAGTCCGCGATGTCCGCGCGGGTGCCGACACCGAGCGACTGGGCGGCGAGAGCGACCAGGCGGCGCAGGCACTCCGCGTCGTCCAGGTCGTCATGGAGCAGCGTGCCGGGGATCGCGCGCTCCGCGAGGTCGTACACCCGCTTCCAGCTGCGCCGCTCGGTGCAGACCACCTCGCCGTACATCAGCGCGCGCTCGACGGCGACCTTCGCGTCCGACCAGTCCCACCACTCGCCCTTGTTCTTCGCGCCGCCGAGTTCCGTGGCGGTGAGGGGGCCTTCGGCGGTGAGCTGTTTGATGACCGTGTCGTACGCACCGTCGGGCAGGTCGTGGTGCCAGTGCGGGCGGGTGCGGTAGGCGCGGCGGCGGAAGGCGAAGTGCGGC
This sequence comes from Streptomyces sp. NPDC058257, assembly GCF_042881845.1. Classification (NCBI taxonomy): domain Bacteria; kingdom Bacillati; phylum Actinomycetota; class Actinomycetes; order Kitasatosporales; family Streptomycetaceae; genus Streptomyces; species Streptomyces sp. NPDC058257. The sequence continues at coordinate 308,377 of NZ_JBHVXJ010000010.1, read as the reverse complement.
CACTCCTCGATGGGCAGGATGCACGCGGCGTGCGACCAGTACTCGAAGGCGTGCGGCCGGGCGGGGCCCGCGCCCGTCGACGCCCCGTCCCAGTACGCCGCCTCGACCCTGTCGCGGCCCACGGCGCCCAGGCGGGCGTACGGAATGAGCTCGTGGGAGCGGGCCAGGACCGAGATCGTGTCGAGCTGGACCGCGCCGAGATGTCGCAGCACGCCCCGCACACCGGATCTGCGGTCCGGGGCGCCCATGAACCCCTGGGCGCGGAGCGCGATGCGGCGGGCCTCGTCGGCGGACAGGGCGATGGCGGGGCGCGGCAGGCTCGTCATGCCGGAAACCATAGAGGCCGGTACTGACAACGCCCGTGGCCCGCGTGAACGGATCGGTGGCCGGGGCCGTCCTCAGCCCTCAGCCCCGGGCCGGCAGATACGGCTGGACCGGCGACAGGCCCAGGTCGCTCGGCAGCAGGGCGCCCACCCAGCAGTCACGGAGTGTGGACTTGTTCAGGAGAGCGCCGCGCAAGGTGCCCTCGAAGGTGAAGCCCGCCTTCTCCACCACGGCGCGCGATCCCGCGTTGCCGACCTCGGCGCGCCACTCCAGGCGGGTGCAGCCCAGGTCGGTGAAGGCCCACCTGGCCAGGGCGAGGATGATCTCCGTCATATAGCCGCTGCCCCGGTGCTCCTTCGCCGTCCAGAAGCCGATCTCCCAGGCGCCCGAGCGCGGGTGGTGCAGGCTGGCGGCGGCGATCAGGGGGCCGCCGTCCCGGGGGCGTACGGCGAAGGTGTACTCCGTGTCGTAGCGCCAGCCGTCCGGCACCATGCGCGTGATGAAGCCCGCCGCGTCCGCGTGCGCGTAGGGCGAGGGGATCGTGGTCCAGCGCTGGATGTCGGCGTCCTGGCAGGCTATGTACGTCTCGTCCGTGTCGGCGGGCGTAAAGGTGCGCAGGCACAGACGTTCGGTGGTGAGGGTGACGGGCTCCATTCGGCGATTCTGCGGGGGCGAGGGAGCTGAGGCCAGTGCTTTTCGGTGACCTTTCACCCGCATTTCGCCGAGCGCTGATCGTCACAACCCGGCACCTTCCAGGCCCCCCGCCCGTTGACGTATCGGCAGACCTCCCGGCGCGGCCCGCTCCTCGCTTACGATGGCCGTTGCCCTATGAGTAAACCGACCATGCCAGGCCCGACCGGCAAGGAGACCAACCCTCGTGTCCGTCCTCTCGAAGATCATGCGTGCAGGCGAAGGCAAGATCCTGCGCAAGCTGCACCGCATCGCGGACCAGGTCAACTCCATCGAAGAGGACTTTGTCAGCCTCTCCGACGCCGAGCTGCGCGCGCTGACCGAGGAGTACAAGGAGCGTTACGCCGACGGCGAGACCCTTGACGACCTCCTCCCCGAAGCCTTTGCCACGGTGCGCGAGGCCGCCAAGCGCGCCCTCGGCCAGCGGCACTACGACGTCCAGATGATGGGCGGCGCCGCGCTGCACCTCGGCTATGTGGCCGAGATGAAGACCGGTGAGGGCAAGACCCTCGTCGGCACCCTTCCCGCGTACCTCAACGCCCTGTCGGGCAAGGGCGTGCACCTGATCACGGTCAACGACTACCTGGCCGAGCGCGACTCCGAGATGATGGGCCGCGTCCACAAGTTCCTGGGTCTGACCGTCGGCTGCATCATCGCCAACATGACCCCGGCCCAGCGCCGCGAGCAGTACGCCTGCGACATCACGTACGGCACGAACAACGAATTCGGCTTCGACTACCTGCGCGACAACATGGCGTGGTCGAAGGACGAACTGGTGCAGCGCGGCCACAACTTCGCGATCGTCGACGAGGTCGACTCGATCCTGGTGGACGAGGCCCGTACGCCGCTGATCATCTCCGGCCCCGCCGACCAGGCCACCAAGTGGTACGGCGACTTCGCCAAGTTGGTCACCCGCCTCTCCAAGGGCGAGCCCGGCAACACCCTCAAGGGCATCGAGGAGACCGGGGACTACGAGGTCGACGAGAAGAAGCGCACCGTCGCCATCCACGAGCCCGGTGTCTCCAAGGTCGAGGACTGGCTGGGCATCGACAACCTGTACGAGTCGGTGAACACGCCGCTCGTGGGCTACCTGAACAACGCCATCAAGGCGAAGGAACTCTTCAAGAACGACAAGGACTACGTCGTCATCGACGGCGAAGTCATGATCGTCGACGAGCACACCGGCCGTATCCTCGCCGGCCGCCGCTACAACGAGGGCATGCACCAGGCGATCGAGGCGAAGGAAGGGGTGGACATCAAGGACGAGAACCAGACCCTGGCCACCATCACCCTTCAGAACTTCTTCCGCCTCTACAAGCGTCAGGACCACGGGGGCAAGGAAGTCCCCGGCCTCTGCGGCATGACCGGTACGGCCATGACCGAGGCCGCCGAGTTCCACCAGATCTACAAGCTGGGCGTCGTGCCGATCCCGACGAACCGGCCCATGGTCCGCGCCGACCAGTCGGACCTGATCTACCGCACCGAGGTCGCGAAGTTCGCCGCCGTCGTGGACGACATCGCCGAGAAGCACGACCGGGGCCAGCCGATCCTGGTCGGCACGACGTCCGTGGAGAAGTCGGAGTACCTCTCCCAGCAGCTCTCCAAGCGTGGCGTCCAGCACGAAGTGCTCAACGCGAAGCAGCACGACCGTGAGGCGCCGATCATCGCCCAGGCCGGCCGCAAGGGCTCCGTCACCGTCGCCACGAACATGGCCGGACGAGGCACCGACATCAAGCTCGGCGGCAACCCCGACGACCTCGCCGAGGCGGAGCTGCGCCAGCGCGGCCTCGACCCCGTCGAGCACGTCGAGGAGTGGGCCGCCGCGCTGCCCGCCGCCATGGAGAAGGCCGAGCGGGCCGTCAAGTCGGAGTTCGAGGAGGTCGTGGACCTCGGTGGTCTGTACGTCCTTGGCACCGAGCGCCACGAGTCGCGGCGTATCGACAACCAGCTGCGCGGCCGTTCCGGCCGTCAGGGCGACCCCGGCGAGTCCCGTTTCTACCTCTCGCTCGGCGACGACCTGATGCGGCTCTTCAAGGCGCAGATGGTCGAGCGCGTGATGGCCATGGCGAACGTCCCGGACGACGTGCCGATCGAGAACAAGATGGTGACGCGCGCGATCGCGTCCGCCCAGTCGCAGGTCGAGCAGCAGAACTTCGAGACGCGTAAGAACGTCCTGAAGTACGACGAGGTCCTCAACCGCCAGCGCGAGGTCATCTACGGCGAGCGCCGCCGCGTCCTGGAGGGCGAGAACCTCCAGGACCAGGTCACGCACTTCATGGACGACACGATCGACGCGTACATCGCGGCGGAGACCGCCGAGGGCTTCGCCGAGGAGTGGGACGTGGACCGGCTGTGGGGCGCCTTCAAGCAGCTCTACCCGGTGAAGGTCACCATCGACGAGCTGGAGGAGGACGCGGGCGACCGCGCGGGTCTGACCGCCGAGTTCATCTCCGAGGCCATCAAGGACGACATCCACCAGCAGTACGAGACGCGTGAGGAGCAGCTCGGCTCCGAGATCATGCGTGAGCTTGAGCGGCGCGTGGTCCTCTCGGTCCTCGACCGCAAGTGGCGCGAGCACCTCTACGAGATGGACTACCTCCAGGAGGGCATCGGCCTGCGTGCCATGGCGCAGAAGGACCCGCTGGTCGAGTACCAGCGCGAGGGCTTCGACATGTTCAACGCCATGATGGACGGCATCAAGGAAGAGTCCGTCGGCTACCTGTTCAACCTGGAGGTCCAGGTCGAGCAGCAGGTCGAGGAGGTTCCGGTGACGGACGCGGCCGAGACCTCGCTGGACAAGAAGGACGCCGTTCCTGCCGGGAGCGGCCGTCCCGAGATCCGTGCCAAGGGGCTCGACGCTCCGCAGCGGCCCGACCGTCTCCACTTCCAGGCGCCGAACGCCGAGGGCGGGGTCGACGAGGGAGACTTCGAGACCGAGGACGCGGGCGCGCGGTCCGACTCGGAAGGTACGACGCGCGCCGAGCGGCGCAAGGCTCAGAAGGGTGGGCGTCGCCGCAAGAAGTAGTCGCGGAACGCTTTAGCGGGATCGCCGGGGCCGGGCGCCGAGAGGTGCGCTCGGCCCTTCGCGTTGGGTCCTGTGCCGAGTTCTGTGCCGCGTTCTGTGCCGCGTTCTGTGTCGCGTTCCGCGTTGCTACTTCGCCGGGGTGCCGACTTCCACCGCCGTGCAGCGCCACCTCTGGTCCGCTCCCAGGTGCAGGCGGAAGGCCAAGGCCCTGAGGGCGGGGCCCGCACCGATCCTCGCGAAGACCTCGTAGACCCCGGGGCTCGGTTCGTAGTGGCCGATCCGGTGGATCGTGGGGCGCCGGCCGTTCACGTTCAGGGGAGCGAGCTCGGCGAGGCGGGTCACGTCGTCGAAGGCGGTGTGCGCGATGTGGCGGGCCGCCCAGTGGACCGGCTTCTGGCCGCTGAGGACCAGGAGCAGACGCTCGGTGAAGAGCTCCGTGGGGTGTGGTGGGGGCTGGGGCGGGGTCCTGAGGGGGCGAGCCGCTGTACGTGCCGCTGGGGCCGCCGTGGGGCGGCGGGTGTCCGTGCGGCCCGGTGGGCGGGTCGTCATCGGTCGGGTGCGGGGCCTGGTCATTACCTTGGTCATCACCTTGTGCATGCCGTGTCGCCTCCGGTACCGGGGAGTAACTTCCGTCGGGGATCTTGTACGGGGGCGCAGGCGGCGGTCGCAAGGGGATGCCGGTGATGGGGGCGGGGCCGGAGGATTCACTTATCAGGGTGATCGGGGGCGCCCGGTGCCTTGGGGGCGCTGGGGCGTGCCGGGTGAAGGACGGGGGTGTCGGGTGACGCGGGGGATGGGCACGGGGCGCAGCTCGAAGGGGGACTCCCGCGCGTATTCTGGGGACCTGATCCTTGACCTTCCGGCCTACCGGTCTGTCCTTCCGATTCTCTGTCTCCGACTGTGAAAGCGGGCCCGTCATGCGCGTCTACGTTCCCTTGACCCTGAGCCGCCTCGCCGAGGTGTACAAGGCGGGCGAGCTGGGTCCGGGGCCGCTGACCGCCTATGCCGTGACGCCCGCGCTGCGTGAGTGGTACGCCTCGGACGACCTCGAGGAGCTGGAGTACGCCGCCCTCAGCCGGGCGGCGCTCTCTTCGTTGCGGCTGATCGCCGGGGACGCGGGAGCTGCTCGGCGGCGGGTCGTGCTGGCGGCGGATGTGGCGGACGGGGCGGTGGATCCGGGGGATCCGGGAGCGGGGACGGGGACGGGGACAGGGACGGGGGCTCTCGGGCTTGGTGAGGTGCGGGTCGCCGGGGTGTTGGGGTGGAAGAAGGTTGCCGCCGTGCATGTGGACGCGGGGGATGCTGAGGCGGATGTCGCTGCGGCTGTGGGGGCGCTGGGGGCCGCGGATCAGGGGGACGGTGGTGCGGGGGTCCTTGTGGACGGGGTTGAGGATCATGAGCTTCTCTGGTTCGCCACGCAGGAGATTCCCGGGTTGATCGGCTGAACATTCCCTGCGGGGTCCCTGCGGGGCTGGGGCGGTGGGGCGGTGGGGCGGTGGGGCCTGCGTCTGTCTCTGGGCGAACGGGGCTCTCCCACCTACTTGCCCGGTTGCCCCGGGTGCAGCTTTGAACGAACGAGCTCTCCCGCCCACCCGCCCGATTGCCCCGCGTGTACTTCCCGGACAGGCGATCCTGCCCGGTTGCCCCGTGTGTACCTGCGGGCGAACGGGCGGTCCGGCCTGATTGCCCCGTGTGTACCTGTGGATGAACAGGCGATCCGGCCCGATTGCCCCGCGTGCACCTGCGGGCGGACAGGCGATCCCGCCTGATTGCCCCGCGTGTACCTGCGGGCGGTCGGGCGATCCGGCCCGGTTGCCCCGCGTGCACCTGCGGGCGGACAAGCGATCCCGCCCGATCGCCCCGCATGCACCTCCGGGCGAACAAGCCATCCCGCCCGATCGCCCCGCGTTCAACCTGGACGAACAACCCATGAGTGGGCCCGTGTGGGGCGCGGGTACCGTTTCCTCATGGGGAAGCTTCAGCGCGGGGCGCACATCGTGTGGGACTGGAACGGGACGCTGCTGCATGACATTCATGCGGTGATCGAGTCGACGAACGCCTCGTTCGCGGAGATCGGCCTCGATCCGATCACGCTCGAGCGGTACCGGGATCTGTACTGCGTCCCCATCCCCCTCTTCTACGAGCGGCTGATGGGACGCCTTCCCACGGACGCCGAGTGGCAGGTCATGGACGCCGTGTTCCACAAGCACTACTGGGCGCGGGCCGAGGCATGCGGCCTCGCCGACGGTGCGGCCGAGCTGCTCGCGGGGCGCCGGGCAGCCGGGCGTACGCAGTCGTTGCTCTCTCTCGCGCCGCACGAGCATCTGGTGCCGATCGTGCGGCGGCACGGGATCGAGGAGCACTTCGTACGCATCGACGGGCGCATGGACACCTCGCACGCCGGCAAGGCCGAGCGAATGGTGCGCCACCTGGCGGCCCTGGAAGGGGTGGCCGCCGCCGAGCGGATCGTCGTCATCGGTGATGCCGTCGACGACGCCGTGGCGGCGGCGCACGTGGGTGCGCGGGCCGTGCTCTACACCGGGGGATCGCACAGCAGGGCCAGCCTGGAGGCGGTCGGCGTCGAGGTTCCCGTGGTCGACAGTCTCGCCGAGGCCGTGGAGGTGGCCGAGCGGCTGGCCGCCTGAGCCGCGGAGCCCGCGCCGCCCCGCCCACGCCCCACCGCCTAGGTGACGGGCGCCTTCGCCCGCAGCACCGTAAGGAACTCCCTCATCCAGCCCGAGTGATCCGGCCACGCGCGGGCCGAGACCAGCGTGCCGTCGACCACCACCTCCGCGTCCTTGAACGTGGCGCCCGCCGTCTGCATGTCCAGCTCCAGGGCCGGATACGCCGTGACGCTTCGGCCGCTCAGGGCGCCGATCGCCGCCGTGAGGAGCGGGCCGTGGCAGATCTGCGCGATCGGCTTGTCCGAGTCGAAGAAGGACTTGAGGATCTTGCGGAGCTCCGGGTCGTTGCGCAGATACTCCGGGGCCCGGCCGCCCGGGATCACCAGGGCGACGTACTGGCCGGGGTCGACCTCGGAGAAGGCGAGGTCCGCGGGCCACGTGTAGCCCGGCTTCTCCGTGTACGTGTCGAAGCCCGGCTCGAAGTCGTGCACCACGAAGCGCAGCGTCTTTCGGGCGGGGGCGGCGATGTGGACGTCGTACCCCTCCTCGCGCAGCCGCTGGTAGGGGTACATGACCTCCAGCGACTCCGCCGCGTCACCGGTCACTATCAGGATCTTGGCTGCCATCGGTGCTCGCTCCCCAATCGTGGGCGGACCGAGTCCGCCCGTCGCGCGCTGTCCGTCGGGCGCTGTCCGTCCGCTGTCCCGCTGTCCGTCCGTCCCGCTCAACGTGCATCCGTGCGTCCGGTTTGCCAAGAGGGCGGGCGGTTGACGGATGGCGCGATAGTTCCTGTGCAGAGTGTCAAAGTTCCACCCCTTGTTTTGTACACATCCGGCCCATGACGAGCCCGGGGTGGAGGGCGATAGCCTTGACCCGTGATCAGCGCGATATCCCGCGGGGGCGTGTACGCCCCCGCCCTGCGCCCGGGGAACACGGAGGACATCCGTGCCCGGGGCGTCGCTGACGCTTCTTCGTGGTGCGGACAGCCCACTATTCCCAGCCATCGATCAGCGAAACCGCTGAAAATGGCGAATAACCGCCCGCTCATCTCTCACCGCGGCATAACGTCGACTTCGACCGGAGACCCCGCGTCGTGGCGTTACGTCGGATCATTTCCTTCTACGTCACGCAACGGCGCGCGACAGGAGTCAGAGGACAATGCAGAACAAGCTGGACGAAGCCAAAGCCGAGCTGCTCACACGGGCGGCCCGGGTAGCTGAGAACAGCCCGGTCGGTGGCCGCCTACCGAGTGGCGCACCGACCGGGTCGAAGGGCGAAGAGGCCACGACCGACCAGGACATGGCCCTCGCGTTCCTCCAGCGCTACTACCTGCACACGGCCCCGGAGGACCTCGCCGACCGTGACCCGGTCGACGTCTTCGGAGCAGCCTTCTCCCACTACCGGCTTGCCGAGACCCGCCCGCAGGGCACGGCCAACGTCCGCGTGCACACACCGACGGTCGAGGAGAACGGCTGGACGTGCAGCCACACCGTCGTCGAGGTGGTCACCGACGACATGCCCTTCCTCGTCGACTCGGTCACCAATGAGCTCTCCCGGCAGGGGCGCGGCATCCATGTCGTCATCCACCCCCAGGTCGTCGTACGACGGGATCTGACCGGAAAGCTCCTGGAGGTCCTCACGGACCCGGGCACGGAGCGCCCGCACGACGCGGTCACCGAGTCCTGGATCCACGTCGAGACCGACCGCGAGACCGACCGCGCGGACCTGAAGCAGATCAGCGTCGATCTGCTGCGGATCCTCTCCGACGTGCGCGAGACCGTCGAGGACTGGGAGAAGATGCGCGATGCCGCACTGCGCATCGCCGACGAGCTGCCCACCGAGCCGACCGCGAACGACCTGCGCGACCAGGAGGTCGGCGAGGCGCGCGAGCTCCTTCGCTGGCTGGCCGACAACCACTTCACCTTCCTCGGCTTCCGTGAGTACAACCTGACGGACGACGACTCGCTCGCCGCGGTGCCCGGCACCGGCCTCGGCATCCTGCGCGCCGACCCGCAGCACGACGGGGAGGAGGACCATCCGGTCAGCCCCTCCTTCAGCAGGCTGCCCGCGGACGCGCGCGCGAAGGCCCGCGAGCACAGGCTCCTGGTGCTCACGAAGGCCAACAGCCGTGCCACCGTGCACCGGCCCAGCTATCTCGACTACGTCGGCGTGAAGAAGTTCGACGCCGAGGGCAACGTCGTCGGTGAGCGGCGCTTCCTCGGGCTCTTCTCGTCCGCCGCGTACACCGAGTCCGTGCGCCGCGTGCCGGTCATCCGCCGCAAGGTCCAGGAGGTCCTCAAGGGCGCGGGCTTCTCGCCCAACAGCCACGACGGCCGCGACCTGCTCCAGATCCTGGAGACCTACCCGCGCGACGAGCTCTTCCAGACCCCGCCCGACGAGCTGCGTTCCATCGTCACGTCCGTGCTCTACCTCCAGGAGCGCCGTCGGCTGCGGCTCTACCTGCGCAAGGACGAGTACGGCCGTTACTACTCAGCCCTGGTCTATCTGCCGCGTGACCGCTACACCACCGGCGTGCGCCTGCGGATCATCGACATCCTCAAGGAGGAGCTCGGCGGCACCAGCGTCGACTTCACCGCCTGGAACACGGAGTCGATCCTCTCCCGGCTGCACTTCGTGGTCCGGGTCGCGCCGGGCGGCGGGCTCGCGGAGCTCACCGACGCGGACACCGACCGCATCGAGGCCCGGCTCGTCGAGGCCGCCCGCTCCTGGGCCGACGGTTTCGGCGAGGCGCTGACCGCCGAGTGCGGCGAGGAGCGCGCGGCCGAACTGCTCCGCCGCTATTCGAGCGCCTTCCCCGAGGGCTACAAGGCGGACCACACACCGCGGGCCGCCGTCGCCGACCTGGTGCACCTGGAGCAGCTGAAGCAGGGGCGCGAGGACTTCGCGCTCAGCCTGTACGAGCCGGTGGGCGCCGCGCCCGGCGAGCGCCGCTTCAAGATCTACCGCTCGGGCGGCCAGGTCTCGCTCTCCGCGGTCCTGCCGGTGCTCCAGCGCCTGGGTGTCGAGGTCACCGACGAGCGCCCCTACGAGCTGCGCTGCACGGACCGTACGAACGCCTGGATCTACGACTTCGGCCTGCGCCTGCCCAAGTCCCAGAACGGCAACGGCGACTACATCGGCGACGACGGCCGCGAGCGCTTCCAGGAGGCCTTCGCCGCCGCCTGGACGGGCGAGGCCGAGGTCGACGGCTTCAACTCGCTCGTCCTGCGGGCCGGGCTCAACTGGCGGCAGGCGATGGTGCTGCGCGCCTACGCCAAGTACCTGCGCCAGGCGGGCTCCACCTTCAGCCAGGACTACATGGAGGACACCCTCCTCAACAACGTCCACACCACCCGCCTGCTCGTCTCGCTCTTCGAGGCGCGGATGTCCCCGGACCGCCAGCGCGCCGGGACCGAGCTGACCGACGGGCTCCTCGAGGAGGTGGACGGGGCGCTCGACCAGGTCGCGTCGCTGGACGAGGACCGGATCCTGCGGAACTTCCTCACCGTCATCAAGGCGACGCTGCGCACGAACTTCTTCCAGGAGGCGGAGGGCGGCAAGCCGCACAACTACGTCTCCATGAAGTTCGACCCGCAGGCCATCCCGGATCTCCCCGCGCCGCGTCCGGCGTACGAGATCTGGGTGTACTCGCCGCGCGTCGAGGGCGTGCACCTGCGCTTCGGCAAGGTCGCGCGCGGCGGGCTCCGCTGGTCCGACCGGCGTGAGGACTTCCGTACCGAGATCCTCGGCCTGGTCAAGGCGCAGATGGTGAAGAACACCGTCATCGTGCCCGTCGGCGCCAAGGGCGGCTTCGTCGCCAAGCAGCTGCCCGACCCGTCCGTGGACCGCGACGCATGGCTGGCCGAGGGGGTGGCCTGCTACAAGACGTTCATCTCGGCGCTGCTCGACATCACCGACAACCTCGTCGCCGGGGAGGTCGTGCCGCCGGCCGACGTCGTGCGCCACGACGAGGAGGACACGTACCTCGTGGTCGCCGCCGACAAGGGCACCGCGACGTTCTCCGACATCGCGAACGAGGTCGCCCAGTCCTACAACTTCTGGCTCGGCGACGCCTTCGCGTCCGGCGGCTCCGCCGGTTACGACCACAAGGGCATGGGCATCACCGCCCGCGGCGCCTGGGAGTCCGTCAAGCGGCACTTCCGGGAGCTGGGCACCGACACCCAGTCCGAGGACTTCACGGTCGTCGGCGTCGGCGACATGTCCGGTGACGTGTTCGGCAACGGCATGCTGCTCTCCGAGCACATCCGCCTGGTGGCCGCCTTCGACCACCGGCACATCGTCATCGACCCCAGGCCCGACGCCGCGACCTCGTACGCCGAGCGCCGCCGCCTCTTCGAGCTGCCGCGCAGCTCCTGGGCTGACTACAACAAGGAGCTGCTCTCCGCGGGCGGCGGGATCTTCCCGCGCAGCGCCAAGGCGATCCAGCTGAACAACCACATCCGCGAGGCACTGGGCATCGAGCGGGGCATCGCGAAGATGACCCCGGCCGACCTGATGAAGGCCATCCTCCAGGCGCCGGTCGACCTCCTGTGGAACGGCGGCATCGGTACGTACGTGAAGTCGTCGGCCGAGTCGAACACCGATGTCGGCGACAAGGCGAACGACTCGATCCGTGTCGACGGCGCCGACCTGCGCGTCAAGGTCGTCGGCGAGGGCGGCAACCTCGGTCTGACCCAGCTGGGCCGCATCGAGTTCGCTCGGGCCGGCGGGCGCATCAACACCGACGCCATCGACAACAGCGCGGGTGTGGACACCTCCGACCACGAGGTGAACATCAAGATCCTGCTCAACGCGGTCGTCGCCAACGGCGACATGACCGTCAAGCAGCGCAACAAGTTCCTCGCCGCGATGACGGACGAGGTCGGGACCCTGGTCCTGCGCAACAACTACGCGCAGAACACCGCCCTGTCGAACGCGGTCGCCCAGTCCCCCTCTCTCCTCCACGCCCACCAGCGCTTCATGCGCAGGCTCGGCAAGCAGGGTCACCTGAACCGGGAGCTGGAGTTCCTGCCCACCGACCGGCAGGTCCGTGAGCTCCTGAGTTCGGGACGCGGGCTCAGCCAGCCCGAGCTCGCCGTGCTCCTCGCGTATACGAAGATCACGGCGGCCGACGAGCTGATCCAGACGACGCTCCCGGACGACGACTACCTGCGCAGGCTGCTGCACGCGTACTTCCCCCAGGCGCTGCGGGAGAAGTTCCCCGAGCAGGTCGACGGGCACGCGCTGCGCCGCGAGATCATCACCACGGTCCTCGTCAACGACACGGTGAACACGGGTGGTTCGACCTTCCTGCACCGCCTGCGTGAGGAGACCGGGGCCTCGCTCGAGGAGATCGTGCGGGCGCAGCTCGCGGCCCGCGAGATCTTCGGTCTCGGCAAGGTCTGGGACGCGGTCGAGGAGCTCGACAACGTCGTGGCGGCCGATGTCCAGACCCGCGTCAGGCTGCACTCGCGCCGCCTGGTCGAGCGCGGCACGCGCTGGCTGCTCAACAACCGGCCGCAGCCGCTCCAGCTCGCCGAGACCATCGACTTCTTCAAAGAGGGAGTCGCCGAGGTCTGGACCGAGCTGCCGAAGCTGCTCAGCGGCTCCGACCTGGAGTGGTACGAGGGCATCCGCGACGAGCTGACGGGTGAGGGCGTCTCCGACGAACTCGCCCAGCGCGTCGCCGGGTTCTCGTCGGCCTTCCCGTCGCTCGACATCGTGGCGATCGCGGACCGCATGGACAAGCAGCCGATGGCCGTCGCCGAGGTCTACTACGACCTCGCCGACCGGCTGCGGATCACTCAGCTCATGGACCGCATCATCGAGCTGCCGCGGGCCGACCGCTGGCAGTCGATGGCGCGCGCGTCGATCCGCGAGGACCTGTACGCGGCGCACGCAGCCCTGACGGCCGACGTGCTTGCCGCCGGGAACGGCGAGGACACTCCCGAGCAGCGGTTCAAGGCCTGGGAGGAGAAGAACGCGGCGATCCTGAGCCGGTCGCGGTCGACGCTCGACGAGATCCAGAGCTCGGACGCGTTCGACCTGGCGAACCTGTCGGTCGCCATGCGGACGATGAGGACGCTCCTTCGTACGCACTCGTAATCCGTCGTACGCCGATGGGGGCGCCCCGGGCCTGATGGCCCGGGGTGCCCCCTTTCGCGTATCCGGACTAGGCCGAACACACCCCCCTGAAGAGCGCTAATCGGGTAATAGCGATAATTAGTGGGATGAGCCGGTATCTGACTGGAGGGACGCATGGGAGCGATAGGTGAGCGGGGGACGCCGGAGGCCGGCCCCGATGTGTCCGTAGGCGGGCCTGTGGATGTGCCCGTGGACGTGTCCGTAGTGGTGATCGTCTACAACGACGCCGAGCGGCTGCCGACCGCCGTCCGGTCGGCGCTCGACCAGACGCTGCACGGAGTCGAGATCGTCATCGTCGACGACTGCAGCACCGACGACTCGTACGGCACGGCGCGGCGCATCGCCGCCGAACACCCCGAGCGGGTGCGCGCCTACCAGCTGCCGGAGAACAGCGGCGCGGGCGGTGAGCCCCGCAACGTGGGCATCGGCCACACCGTCGGCACGTACGTGATGTTCCTCGACAGCGATGACGTCCTGGAGCGCAACGCCTGCCGCAACCTCCTCGAAGCCGCCGAGCGCGAGGGCTCCGACATCGTCTCCGGGCTCTGCGTACGCCTTTCCATGGACACCCGCAACAAGAAGCGCGACCAGTGGTACCCCTGGCTCTACGCCACGACCCGCACCCTGGAGTCCGTCACCGAGCTGCCCGACCTGTTCGTCTGGGACACGCTCTCCACGAACAAGCTCTACCGCCGCGACTTCCTCGTCGAGAACGCCCTCCGCTTCCCCAAGGGCATGTTCTACGAGGACCTCATGTTCATCGCCGAGGCCTACCTCGCCGCCGGGCGCATCACGCTCATCCCCAACCAGGTCTACTTCTGGCACGTCCACGAGCGCGCCGCCGCGAAGTCGGTGACCAACCGGCGCCACGAGATGACCAACTTCCAGCACCGCCTGGAGATCCACCGCCGGATCGACGCGCTGCTCGCGGAGCGCGGCCTCGACGAGCTGCGGCTCTTCAAGGACATCAAGTTCCTCAAGCACGACCTGGTGCTCCACCTGCGCGACCTGCCGTTCCGCGACGACTCCTACCGCCAGGAGTTCGCGGACCTCGCCCGCGGCTACCTCGCGGGGATCGACCGCGCCGCGTACGGCGAGGTGCTGCCCGCCCAGGCCATCTGCGCCTACCTCCTGGAGCAGGGCGACTGGGAGAACCTGCTTCCCGCCGTCGACACCCTCACCAACCGCGACAAGATCTCCTCGCCGCTCGCCGAGCGGGACGGCCACGTGTACTGGTGCGCCGAACACCTCGACGACCCGTTCGGCCGCCAGGTCCTGGACGTGACCGCGCTCGGCTATCACAGCAAGCGCCTCGACCAGATGTTCCTGCGCAATGTGCTGACCGGCTACGAGGAGTCGGCCGGCGTCGTGAAGATGGCGGGCCGCGTCACCAACCCGCTCGGCATCGTGCGCCCCGACGCCGTGCTCACCGCCGAGCTGGAGTTCAGCGCCCGGCGCCGCAGCCTGCAGTCCTTCCGCTTCCCTGTCGCCGCCGTGCGGCAGGAAGGGGAGAGCGTGACCTGGGCGGCCTCGGTCGACCTCGCGCGCAAGCTGCGTCCGCTCGGTGTCGTCGACGCGGTGTGGGACGTACGCCTTCACCTCGTCGCCGATGGCGTGCGCACCCGGACGCGGCTCACCCCGAGCACTCCGGGTCTCGCCGAGGGGATGCTTCCGGTGCGGCCGAGGCTGACCCGGCTCGTCGCCGATCATCTGGAGCCCGAGGTCTCGCAGCGCGGGCACCTCGCGTTCCGGCTCGTCACGCGGGACGCGGCGGGCGGCCGGATCCAGGACCTGGTGGCGCGCGGCACCCAGGGCGCGCCCGGGCGGCTCGCCAAGTCGGGCTTCCGCAGGGCGAAGAAGCTGCGCAAGAACCTCACCTCCGGGCAGAGCCGACTGCGGGTGTACGACGAGGTGTTCAGCCGCCTGCCGGTGAAGAAGGGCACGGTCGTCTTCGAGAGCCACCTCGGCAAGCAGTACAGCGACAGCCCACGCGCGATCTACGAGGAGATGCGGCGTCAGGGTCTCGACTTCGACGCCGTGTGGTCCTACGCCGGGAGGCCCGAGGGGTTCCCCGATGACGCGACGCTGGTGCGGCGCTGGTCGTTGCCGTATCTCCGGGCCCTGGCGCAGGCCGAGTTCTGGGTCGACAACCAGAGCTACCCGCTCAAGCTCACCAAGCGTCCGGAGACGACGTACATCCAGACCTGGCACGGCTCCGCGCTCAAGCGCATGGGCTTCGACGAGCCCGCCTGGAAGCTGCGGAGCAAGGCGCGCCAGGACGAGCAGGAGCGGGTGCTCGGCCGCTTCGACCGCTTCCTGATCCGGTCGGAGCACGACGTGCGGACCCTTGCGAAGGCCTTGCGCCTCAAGGAGAAGGTGCTGCTGCGGGTCGGCTATCCGCGCAATGACGCCCTCGTGCGGGCGAAGCGGGCCGAGGACGCGAGCGGTGTGCGCGAACGCGGGCCGCTGGCAGCGGAGTTGGGGATCCCGGACGACAAGCGGGTGCTGCTCTACGCGCCGACCTTCCGGCGGCACGGAGGGCGTCACGGGCGCTTCGAGCTGCCCTTCGACGTGGAGCGGTTCGCCGAGGAGTTCGGCGACCGGTACGTGCTGCTCGTGCGCTCGCACTACCTGAACCACGTGGTGCTCCCGCCGTCCGTGCGCGGACGCGTCATCGACGTCTCCGCGCACCACGACGTCACACCGCTCTATCGGCTCGCCGACGCGATGATCACCGACTACTCGTCCGTGATGTTCGACTACGCCCTCCTGGACCGGCCGATGCTGTTCTTCACGTACGACTACGAGGAGTACGTCCACGAGGGCCGCGGCACCTACTTCGACCTGCGGGAACGGGCCCCCGGGCCGGTGCTCGACACCGAGGACGAGCTGTTCGGGGCGCTGAAACCGCTGAACGCGCTCGATGAGCAGGCCCTTGAGTACGGGGCGGCGCGGGCGCGGTTCGTGGCCGAGTTCGGCGAGTACGACCGGGGCGACGCCGCGAAGAGCGTCGTCGATCAGTTCTTCTCGCACTTCTCGCATGGCCCGCACTTCTCGGATGTCCCGCACTTCTCGGACGGGAGCCGTCGATGACCGAGTACGCAACGCCCCGGCGGGACATCTTCTTCGTCTCCAACAGCGTCAACGAGCTCGGCGGGATCACCAGTTGGTCCCACCAGATGGCACGCCTCTTCGTCGAGCGCGGCCACCGCGTGCACGTCATCGGCGTCACGGAGCCCGGTGAACCGCAGGACATCGGCACGGACCTGCCGTACCCCACCACGACGCTCTACGACGAGCACCCACCCCGCGTCGGCCCCGCGCGCGGCATCAAGGGGCGGCTCAACGTCGCCGAGCACCGGCTGCGGGCACGGCGCGCGGTCGGCATGCTGGAGCAGGCCGCCAAGCTGACCGCGCTCTTCGCGCAGGCCGGGCCCGGCGCCGTCGTCATCGTCACGCAGGTGTGGGCGATGGAGTGGGTCGAACTCGCGGACACGGACGGCCTGCTGGTCATCGGCATGAGCCATGAGTCGTTCGGCTACTCGCGGGCGTCCTCGCGCGGCGCGCGGGTGCGCAAGCACTACAAGGACATCGACCGGATGCTCGCGCTGACCCGCGAGGACGCCGATCTGTGGATCAGACAGGGCCTGGACAACGCGTCCTTCATGCCGAACCCGCTGCCTTTCATGCCCGATGTGCCCTCGCGGCGCACCGAGAAGATCGTCACCAGCATCGGCCGCCTGCACGACCAGAAGGGCATCGACATGCTCCTCGACACCTGGGCGGAGGTCGCGCCGCTGCACCCGGACTGGAAGCTGCGGATCTACGGCTCCGGCGAGGACGAGGAGATGCTCAAGAAGCAGTGCACGGCCCTCGGCCTCGACGGCTCCGTGGAGTGGATGGGGCGCACCGGCGATGTGCCGGGTGCGCTGCGCGGCGGGTCGGTCTTCGTGCAGTCGTCGCGGGGCGAGGGTTTCCCGCTGGCGCTGATGGAGGCGATGGCCACCGCGGTGCCGTGCGCCGCCTTCGACTGCGCGCCCGGCGTGCACGAGATCGTCCAGGACGGCGTCGACGGGCTGCTCGCGCGGCTCGGGAACACGGGTGAACTGGCGCGCAGGCTGGACGCGTTGATGTCCGACAAGGAGTTGCGGGACCGGATGGGGGAACTGGCGAGGGTGAACATCCAGCGCTATACGACCGAGGCGGTCGTGCGGCGCTGGGAGGAGCTGTTCTTGTTCCTTGAGCGCTGAGGGCCGCTACTTCTTGCCGCCCGTGAAGCGCTCGTACTCCTTCAGGACGTCCTCCGTGGGGCCGTCCATGCGCAGCTCGCCGTGCTCCAGCCAGAGCACGCGCTCGCAGGTGTCGCGGATCGACTTGTTGTTGTGGCTGACCAGGAAGACCGTGCCCGCGCGCTTGCGCAGCTCGCGGATGCGGGCCTCCGAACGCTTCTGGAAGGAGCGGTCGCCGGTCGCCAGGGCCTCGTCGATGAGGAGTACGTCGTGGTCCTTGGCGGAGCCGATGGAGAAGCGCAGGCGGGCCGCCATGCCGGAGGAGTACGTACGCATGGGGAGCGTGATGAAGTCGCCCTTCTCGTTGATGCCGGAGAAGTCGACGATGTCCTGGTAGCGCTCCTGGACCTGCTCGCGGGTCATGCCCATCGCCAGGCCGCCGAGGCGGACGTTGCGCTCGCCGGTCAGGTCGTTCATCAGGGCCGCGTTCACGCCGAGGAGGGAGGGCTGGCCGTCGGTGAAGATGCGGCCGTGCTCGACGGGCAGGAGCCCGGCGACCGCCTTCAGGAGGGTCGACTTGCCCGAGCCGTTCGTGCCGATCAGGCCGATGGCCTCGCCCTTGTGGGCGGTGAAGGAGACCTTCCTGACGGCGTGCACCTTGCGCACGCCGGACTCCTCGCCGCCCTTGCCACGCCTCAGGATGCGGCCGAGGGCGGCGGTCGCACTGCCCCGGCCGGAGGAGGATCCCGCGCCGTGCACCCGGTAGACGATGTCGACCTCGTCGGCGATGACGGTGGGGGCGGGGCCGTTGGTGGGGGGATCTGTCTTCGTGAGTGTCGCTGTCTTCTCAGCCACGGCCGTACGTCTCCTCTGCCTTCCAGAAGTAGATGAACCCGCCGACTCCGGCGAGCAGCGCCCAGCCGAGCGCCCACGCCCAGACGTGGTGCGGGAGCTGGTCCGCGTGGAAGCTGTCGATCAGCGCGAACCGCATCAGGTCGATGTAGACGGCGGCCGGATTGCTCTCCAGGAGGACCTGGAGGACGTGCGGCAGGTGCCGGTCCTTGAGGACGGCGTCGATGCTCCACATCACGCCGGACACGTACATCCACGTACGAAGCACGAACGGCATCAGCTGGGCGATGTCCGGCGTCCTGCTGCCCAGGCGGGCCATCACGAGGGCCAGGCCCATGTTGAACGTGAACTGCAGGGTCAGGACCGGCAGCACCAGGAGCCAGGACGGGGTCGGCGGTACGCCGAAGCAGAGCAGGATCACGACGAGCGCGCACATGGAGAAGAGCAGCTGCTGGAGCTGTTGCAGGCAGTACGAGATCGGCAGCGCGGCCCGCGGGAAGTGCAGGGCGCGGACCAGGCCGAGGCTGCCGGCGATGGCGCGGGTGCCCGCCATCACCGAGCTCTGCGTGAAGGTGAAGATGAAGACGCCGGTGACCAGGAACGGGACGTAGTCCGGGACGTCGCGCTTGGTGTTCATCAGCATGCCGAAGATGAAGTAGTAGACCGCCGCGTTCAGGAGCGGCGTCATCACCTGCCAGACCTGGCCGAGCTTCGCCTGGCTGTACTGGGCGGTGAGCTTGGCGGTCGCGAAGGCGGTGATGAAGTGGCGTCGCTGCCACAGCTGCCGGACGTACGCCGGGAGCGTGGGGCGGGCGCCGCTGACGGTCAGGCCGTGCAGGGCGGCGAGCTCGGCGGGGTCGGGAGCGGGCCCGCTGGGACCGGGGGCGCCGGCCGCGGTGCTGGATGGAGCGTCGAGGACCTGACTCACGTCCGCTGCTTTCACTCGGGAGCCATGGGGCATGCGGTGCGTACTGGCGTCCGTACGTCGGGACGGGACCGTATCGTCGCCACGTCGAGAGTAGAGCCGTTCGACGTCGGAACGCAACCGTATCGTCGTCACGTTCTATGCTGTCCGTATGACGACGAGCAGGCCAGGAGATGAACAGTCGCGCCGCAGAGCCCCCGCCGGGGCCGCGGTGCTCCGCGAGGACGTGACCGAGGCCATCAGGGCCGCCGTCTTCGAGGAGCTGGCGGCGGTCGGGTACGCGCGCATGTCCATCGAGGGCATCGCGCGCCGCGCGGGCGTCGGCAAGACCGCCGTCTACCGGCGCTGGCGCTCCAAGCTGCATCTCGTGCTCGACCTGGTGTCCGCGATAGCGGTCCAGGGTCTGCCGATGCCGGACAGCGGCTCCCTGGAGGGCGATCTGCGGCTGCTGTACGAGGTGACGTCGCGCGCCCTGCGGCACCCGGTGGCCTCGCAGGTGATCCCGGATCTGCAGGCGGAGGCGGCACGCAACCCGGAGATCGCGGAGGCCATGCAGAAGGCCCTGCGGGAGGGGCAGCACGGGGTGGCGAACGGCATCGTGCGGGCGGCCGTGGCGCGCGGCGAGGTGCGGGACGGGGTCGACGAGGATCTGGCCCTCGACCTGGTGTCGGGGCCGCTCTACTGGCGCTCCGTGGTGGTGCGGGCCGAGCTGCCCAAGGGGTACCTGGGCAGTCTCGCGACGGCTACGGCGGCGGCGCTCCGGGCGCTGTGACCCCTCAGGCCCGGGGACGCCTCTCCCGCATCAGGAACAGGGCCGTGCCCGAGCCGAGCGTGGCGACGCCGGTGCAGACACTGATCAGGATCTGCTGCACCCCGTCGAAGGCGAAGCTGGTGGAGACGTTGGCGACCAGGGCGATCGCGAGGACGAGCCAGAGCAGGGCCTTCATGGCGGGGCCTTTCAAGTCGGTGGTGGGGCGCGGGTCGTGTCCCGCCGTGTGATCAACTCTCCCCGGTCGGGGGCGGCGTGACCATGGTGTCCTCTCCCGGACCGGAGGTGTAGCGCGCTACACCATCCCCGGGGGAGCGGCCTCGCCCGCGTGTGCGAGCGGGGTCGCATAGCCTCATGACCCATGACCATGCGGGACATGCGAGGCATGCGGGAGACACTGCGGCGGACGGAACGGGCCCTGGAACAGCTGGGCGCGGCGGCGCTCCTGTCCCTCGCGTCGTACCTCTTCATCGGGGTCATCCTGCTCACCCTCGTCACCACGCTCCTCGTCGTCGGCGCGGGCATCATGCCCGAGACGGTCCTGATGCTGCGGCGGATGGCCGGCTTCAAGCGGCGCCGGGTCGCCGTCTGGACGGGCACGGAGATCCCCGAGGCGTACGTGCCGCTGACCGGCCCGCTCACCCGGCGGGTGCGCGCCGGGGTCACGGACCCGGCGACGTACCGCGATCTGCGCTGGCTCGGCCTGCACTTCTTCTACGGCTGGCTGCTGCTGTACGTCTCCCTGCCGCTGTTCATCGTCGGGATGCTGGTCGACGGGGTGTGGTGCGGGCTGCTCGGCCGCCGCGCCGTGGTGCTGCCGCTCGTGGCGCGTATCGCCGACCTGGAGGCCGCTTGGTCGGGGGCGCTGCTCAAGGCGTCGCCGGAGGCCGAGCGGGCCGCGCGGCTCTCCGAGCGGGTCGAGGAACTGACCGTCACACGGGCCGGCGCCGTCGCCGCGCACGGCGCCGAACTGCGCCGCATCGAACGGGACTTGCACGACGGTACGCAGGCGCGGCTCGTCTCGATGTCGATGCGGGTGGGCCTCGCGAGGCGCGCGTTCGACAAGGACCCCGACGCGGCGCGGAAGCTGCTCGCCGATGTGCAGGACCAGGCCGAGGAGGCCCTGACCGAGCTGCGGCACGTCGTACGCGGCATCCATCCGCCGATCCTGACGGACCGGGGTCTGGTGGGGGCGGTACGGGCGCTCGCCGCGAGCAGCGGGCTCGATGTGGCCGTGCGCGCGGAGGGGGTGGAAGATCTGCCGGGGGATGCCGCGCGAGCCCCGGCCGCGGTGGAGGCCGCCGCGTACTTCGTCGTCGCGGAGGCACTCACGAACGCCGCCAAGCACAGTGGCTCGGAGCGGGCCTCCGTGGAACTTCTCCGGGCGGGTGGAGTGTTGAGGATCTCGGTACGTGACGAGGGGCGGGGCGGGGCCGACGACGCGGGCGGCACCGGACTGCTCGGGATGCGGCGCAGGGTCGCCGCGCTCGACGGGACCGTGGAAGTGGCGAGCCCCGTCGGGGGGCCGACCGTGATCGAAGTGGAGCTGCCGTGCGCGTGGTGATCGCCGAGGACAATGCCCTGCTGCGGGAGGGGATGGTGCTGTTGCTGTCCTCCGCCGGGCACGAGGTGGTGGCGGTGGCGGCGAGCGGGCCCGAGGTCCTTCCGGCGCTCCTGGAGCACCGGCCGGACGTCGCTGTCCTGGACGTACGGATGCCGCCCGGGTTCCGGGACGAGGGGCTGCGGGCCGCGCTCTCGGCCCGGGAGCGGATTCCCGGCCTTCCGGTGCTGGTGCTCTCGCAGTACGTCGAGGAGACGTACGCCGCCGAGTTGCTGGGCGGGGGCGCGAGTGGCGTCGGCTATCTGCTCAAGGACCGGGTGGGGCGGGTCGACGCATTCCTGGACGCGTTGGAGCGGGTGGCCGGGGGTGGCACCGCGCTCGACCCGGAGGTCGTCACGGAACTGCTCACCCGGCGCCGCGACGACCCGCTGGACTCGCTGACGCCCCGGGAGCGGGAGGTGCTTCAGCTGATGGCGGAAGGGCGGGACAACGGGACGATCGCGTCGGCGCTCGTGGTGTCGGACCGCGCGGTGAGCAAGCACATCGGCAATGTGTTCGCGAAGCTGGGGCTGCCGCCGAGCGACAGTGGGCACCGGCGGGTGCTGGCCGTGCTGGCTTACTTGAACAGGGGGTAGGGCTCAGCTCGCGGTGTGGGTCAAGGCCGCTTGTCCCGCTTGACGAACAGGGTCACGCCGCAGGCGAGGGCGACCACGCCGGTCACTACGCTGACCAGGGCCTGCCGTGTGTTGTCGTCGATGACGAAGCTGGACGAGACGTTCACGACGAGGGCGATGGCGAGCACGAGCCAGAGCATGATCTTCATGGGGCCAAGTGTGCCGGTCCCGCGGGGCCCGCTCGTGTGCGGGGTCGAGGTCCGCCCGCCGGGCGACCTCTGCTGCCCGGCGACCCGGGGCAATCGGATGGGTGGGCGGGAAGGCTTGTTCGGTCAGGTGAGGACGCGGGGCATCGGGCGGATGCGTGGGGGACATCCGCCGCGGAGCGGCGGGGCCGTACGTACGGTCAACGCCCCTGCGAGGGGTAGCGGCCCCGCAGCACCCGTCGGGCCGGCGTCAGCGTCCCCGCGGCGGTCGTCGCCGTGACCACCAGAGCTATCAGCCCCGCCTGCGTCGCCGCCACGTGCGGCACCGTGCGGACCATCGCCACGCTGAAGGCGAGCAGCGGGACCAGGCCCACCACCCCGCCCACGGCCAGCCCCGTCACCGCGGAGGCCGCCGCTTCGAGGCGCAGCATGCGGCGCAGTTGACTCCGTCCGGCCCCGGCCAGTCGCAGGAGCGAGAGCTCGGGCCGCCGCCCGATGGTGATGAGGCAGAGCGTGCTGAGGACGGCGATGACGGTGAAGCCGCCGATCGCACCGACCGCCGCCACGGTCACCACCTCACCCAGCGCCCGGTCCTCCGGTTCCAGCCGCTCCGGCGCGGGGTCCGGTGAGACCCGCGCCCCGGGTGCGGCAGCCCGCAGGGCCGAGGCACCGGCGCCGCTGCCGTCCGTAGCGACCAGGATCCGGTCCGCCGACCCCGGCGAGGACACATGGCGCAGCAACTGTTCCTGGGAGAAGAGGAAGCCGCCGAGCGCCAGCTCGCGCTCATACGTCGCCACCACCCTGAGCCGCGCCTCGACCCCGTCCCCGAACCGCACCGTCACCGTCGAGCCGGGCCGTGCGTCCAAGGAGCGCGCCTGATCCCGGCCCACCGCCACCGTGCCGGGGCGCAGCCCGCCGATGTCGCCGTCCCGTACTGCGGGGTCGAGGGTCCGGGCCAGGCCGCCGGGCGTGACGCCGAGCACCGGCAGGCGGTCGAGGCGGGGCGAGCCCGTCTCCCTGCGGGCCAGGACCACCGTGCTCCGCGTGACGCCGGTCGCGGCCACCACCCCTGGCACCTTCCGGACCCGCTCCAGCGTGCCCGCGGGCAGACCGCCGCCCTCCGCGCTCACCGCGAAGTCCGCCCGCGCCGCGTCCCGCGCCTGCGTGCCCGCCGCGTGCGTCACCGTCGCGCCCGCCGAGAGCTGGACCAGGATGAACGCCGTCACCAGAATGATCGGCGTGATCGCCGCCCCCAACCGCCGTGCCGACGCGGTGCAGTTGGCCGCCGCGAGGTGTCCTGCCGCACCGCCGATCCTGCGCATCGGCGACCCGAGCACCCGCATCGCGCCCTCGGCGATCCACGGGCCGAGCAGCGCGCAGCCGATGGCGAGCACCACCGTCGCCGCACCGGCGGCCGCCGCCGCGGCCTCCCCGCTCTGGAGCGTGGCGGTGCCCGCCGAGCTCACGCCGAGGCACAGCAGTACCAGGCCGGTGACCCTGCGCGCCGTGCCGGGCGCCGCCTCGCGCAGGGCCTCAGCGGGACGCACCTTCGCCGTCCTCGCACACGCGATCAGCGCGGCCAGGCGGGCGACGAGAAGCGTCAGGCCCGCGGTGACGAGCGGGGCGGGCAACAGCCAAGGGGGCAACGGGAGTTCCATCCCGGGCGGCAGTGCGCCGCGGGCGTCGATGAGCGTACGGAGACCGAGGAAGGCGGGGATCGCGGCGACCGCTCCCACCAGCGCCGCCACCGTGGCGACCCGGCCGACCTCCCGGCCCACCGCACCCCGCAGCTGCCGGGGCGTGGCGCCGACCGCCCGCAACAGGCCCAGCTCGCGCGAGCGTTGCTGCAGCGCCTGCACGATCGTCGACGACACGACGAGCAGCGCGATGAGTACGACGGTGCCTGCCACGGAGCCGAGCAGCGCGAGCATGCCCGCGCGGGCCGGGGCGGCCTGGAGGAACTCGGCGCCGCCGCGCCCGTCCCCGGTCAGGACGCGCAGCCCGGCGCCGTCCCCGTCCGCCCGGTGACCCACGCTCCCCAGGCCCGCGGTGTCCAGAGCGCGCCGCACGCGCGCGTGAAGGGCGGATGTGCTGGTGCCGGGCTCCGCCGTGACGCCTATCGCCGCCACCGACCCGGGGTGACCGGCCAGGCGGCGGGCCTCGGCCGAGGTGAAGTAGACGGCGGCGCGCGGGCCTTCGGCCACCCCTGTCACCTTGTACGTCGCGTCGGTGCCGGACGCGCGGACGGTGATCCGGTCGCCGACACGGGCCGTCCCCTCGCCCACGACGACCTCGCGGGCGCGCTCGGGTCCGCCCCCGTCCCGTAGGACATGGGGAGCCAGCCGGGCAGCGCTCCACGGCCCTCCGGCGGCCTCGCGCACGCCGCCCGCCACGCCCACCTGAAAGACCTCGTCGGCGATGGCCGAACGGACCCCGGAGACGTCGCGCACGGCCTCAAGGGCTGCCCGTGGGACCCGTACGCGTTCGGTCAGGCCCGCTGTCGCCGTCTCCGGGTCGCTGCCCCAAGGCTTCGCCGTGAAGCGGGTGTTCTGGTCGCCGGTGACGACGAGGTCGGCCCCCGCGTAGCGCTCCACGCGCGCGTGCCCGAGTCCGGCCGAGGCGAGCGCGAGGCCGAAGGAGCCGAGGAGGAGAGAGGTCAGGGCCAGCGCGGCGAAGACCGCCGCCCAGGCCTTGCGGTGCGTGCGGGCGGCGCGTGAGGCGAGAAGCCGGGTGACGTTCGGTGCCGACGCCATCACGCTGCCGCCCCCTTCAAGTTCCGCATGATGTCGTGCACTTGGTCGCTGTCCGGCTTCAGGAGCCGGGTGGCGACGTGGCCGTCGGCGAGGAAGAGCGCCTCGTCCGCCCAGGCCGCGGCCGCCGGGTCGTGGGTCACCATCACCACGGTGTGGCCGTCCTGGTCGACGGACTGACGCAGCAGCGCGAGCACGCCGTGCGCGGTGACGGGGTCGAGGGCGCCGGTGGGTTCGTCGGCGAAGACGACTTCCGGTCTGGTGACGAGGGCGCGGGCGATGGCCACGCGCTGCTGCTGGCCGCCGGAGAGTTCGGTCGGGCGGTCGTCCCCGCGGTCGCCGAGCCCGACCTCGGCGAGGCCGAGCGCGACGCGGCCGTTGTCGGGCTCGCCGCCCAGGAGCAGCGGCAGGGCTACGTTCTCGGCGACGCTGAGCGAGGGCACGAGGTTGTGCGCCTGGAAGACGAAGCCGACGCGTTCGCGCCGCAGCCGCGTGAGCGCGGCCTCCTTGAGGGAACCGATGTCCACGCCCCCGATGCGTACGGTCCCGGCGCTCGGCCGGTCGAGCCCGGCCGCGCACTGCAGCAGCGTGGACTTGCCGGATCCGGAGGGCCCCATCACGGCGAGGAACCTGCCGCGGGGGAGCGTGAGCCGCAGGGGCGCGAGTGCGGCGGGCCCACCGCGCCGGTAGGTCCGCGTCACCCCGTCGAGGCCGAGCGCCTCGGCCCCGCCCGGAGCCCCACCTCCCAGGCTTCCCGCCACGACCCGTTGCCGCCTGAACACCACTGAGCTCCCCCCGTCGACCACCACTGCCACCACAAACGCTAGCCAGCGCGAACGACCGGAACGAGAGAGCAAGCTCCCGCAGCGATGGTGTACCTGGGTCCACCAGGGATTGCGGGAAAGTCCCACGAAACGCCGGTGCGGGGGAGGCTGGGACGGGATTTTTCTGCAACCAACCGAGGGTTACCCCCGCCAGGCTGCCCATGCCGATGTCACCATCTCGTGTACGTTCCGGGTGGCCGTCCAGCCCAGTTCCGTCGCGATGCGGTCCGCCGATGCCACGACGCGGGGCGGGTCGCCGGGGCGGCGGGGGGCCACGGTGGGTGCGCGGTCGTAGCCCGTGACCTCGTTGATCAGGGTGGCCATCTCCAGGACCGAGACGCCCTCGCCGCGGCCGATGTTGAGCGTCAGGTCGGTGCCGCGCGGCGCCGTGGCCAGCTTGCGGGCCGTCGCCACGTGAGCCTCCGCGAGGTCGGCCACGTGGATGTAGTCGCGTACGCACGTACCGTCCGGCGTCGGGTAGTCCGCGCCGAAGACGCGCGGGGCCTCGCCGTCCGTGAGCTTCTCGAAGGTCATCGGGATCAGGTTGAAGACGCCCGTGTCGGCCAGGTCCGGGCCGGCCGCGCCCGCCACATTGAAGTACCGCAGGGACGCCGTCGAGAGGCCGTGCGCCCGGCCGGTGGCGCGGACCAGCCACTCGCCCGCCAGCTTCGTCTCGCCGTACGGGCTCATCGGGAGGCAGGGGGTCTCCTCCGTCACCAGGTCCACGTCGGGCATGCCGTACACCGCCGCCGAGGAGGAGAAGACGAAGGAGGCGACACCGGCCTCGGTCACCGCCGACAGCAGGACCCGCAGGCCCTCCACGTTCTCGTGGTAGTAGTGCAGCGGCATCTCCACCGACTCGCCCACCTGCTTCTTCCCGGCCAGGTGCACGACACCGGTGACGGCGTGCTCGGTCAGGGTGCGGGACAGCAGGTCCGCGTCCAGCGTCGATCCCGTCACCAGCGGTACGCCGTCGGGGACGCGCTCGGCGATGCCCGTGGACAGGTCGTCGTAGACCACGGTCCGCTCGCCCGCCTCCGTCATGGCGTGGACCACGTGAGCCCCGATGTAGCCGGCCCCGCCGGTGATCAGCCAGGTCATCGTCAGTGAGCCTTCCCGTGTCGTGTGGTGTGGTGGCGTGTCCGCCGTCGGTGTTCGTCGTGCAGTCTCGCAGAGCTCCGTATACGGGCCGTGTCAGCGTCCGCCGCCGCCCGTCCACCGCGCCAGGCGCCTGCGCGCCACCCCCGCCACGCCCCGCATCCCCGGCGCGAGCCGCACCGCGAGGTTCCCGGCCTGTGTCGCGTACGGCTGGGCGAGGAGGAGACCCCGGCGCGAGGGCAGCGCCGTGCGCCGCAGCAGACCCGGGCCCGCGACCGCCCGCGCCGTCGTCTCGCGCGCCGTACCGTCGCCGAAGTGGAGGCGCAGCCGCAGGTCCCAGACGCCGCCGCCGAGCGAGCCCAGGTCGAGGACGACGTCCGTCAGCCAGGTGTCACCGTCCTCGGAGGGGTTGAACGCCGCCGTGCGGCGCAGCGTCGGGCCCTCGCCGTTCCTCGGTGCGAGCTCCACGTCGACCGTGGTCGGGCCCGCTTCGGCCACCCGCCCGTACAGCTCGTGCAGCCGCAGCGTCAGGCGGCTGCCGTGCGCGCGGGGGCGCAGTTCGGCGTCCACCGCGAGGGGCAGGAGGCGGATGGGGCGGACGAGGAGGTGTTCCAGGGTGACCTGGGGGAGGTCGGGGGACCAGAGGGGGGTGGTGCCGTCGGGCGATCGCGCGTACGGGGGCGAGAGGCGCGCGGGGCGGGCCGCCACCTCCTGGAGGCGGGGCAGGTCGCGCGGCTCGGGGGAGGCCAGGATCACGCGGGCGATGACCCTGCCGGGTGCGGGCGCCGCGTCGAGGTCGGCCGTGTCGAAGGTGGCGAGGTACGCGCGCGTGGCCGTCCACCACTCCTGGCGGTACTCGGGGCCGCGGGCGGTGAGCTCACGCGCGTACATCCGCAGGCTGTGGTCGATGAACTTCGCCCGGGAGGCCCGCGCGAGCCGTTTGCCCGCCGTGCCCGTCGGGCTCCGTGCCTCGCGCAGGATGTCGACCGACTGGCGGTGGGCCTCCATGCGGGCCCGCCAGTTGCCGATGCCGGAGCGGTCGAGGGAGATAGACAGTTTGGCCGCCGTGCGGCGCACGTTCCATACGTAGACGTGGTCCGTGATCAGCGCGATGCGCGGGCCCGCCGCGAGGACGCGGGCCGTGAAGACGAAGTCCTCGTACGTGAAGTGGCCCTCGGGGAAGCGGAGCGCGTGCCCCCGCAGGAAATCGGTGCGGTAGAGCTTGTTGACGCAGAGCGTGTCGTGGACCAGGCGGGTGCGCAGCTCGGGGCGGGCGATGAGGCGGGCTTTCTTGTAGAGCATGGGCTGCCAGGGCGTCTCGCGTCCGGAGGGCAGCTCACGGCGTACGCAGAGGCCGGTGACCACCTCGGCGTCGTGCCGCGCCGCGGCCTTGAGGAGGGCGTCCACCGCGCCGGGCGGCAGGATGTCGTCGCTGTCGAGGAACATCACGTACGCGGACGTCGTGGCCTCGATCCCGTCGTTGCGGGGAGTGCCGCAGCCGCCGCTGTTGACGGCGCGGCGGATGGGCTTGACGCGCGGATCCTCCTGCGCGAGCGCCGCGAGCAGCACGCCGCTGTCGTCCGTCGAGCAGTCGTCGACGGCGATCACCTCGCGGACGGCGCGGCCCTGGGCGAGCGCCGAGCGCACCGCGTCCGCGAGGTGCGCGGCGTCGTTGTAGCCGATCACGACGACGCAGACCTGAGGCGACGGGGGCTGGAGAGACAGAGAGGGGTCCACGGGGGAAATTTTAGAGGTTGCTGGTAATTATCCGATTAGGGGGGTTAGTGAGGATTGGCGAGACTGGCGAGATTAGTGGGGTTGGTGTGGTTGGTGGGGTTGGTGGGGTTAGGGGGTCTTTCTCTGCTCACTCTTGTGCTCGGCCGTGCTCTTTCCGGCACTCACCCGCGCGAGCACTTCCCCCGTCCGCGGCCCCCACGCCACCACCACCGCCTCCTCGGGCACCTTCTGGTCGGGCGAGAGCAGCAGCCAGCGCACGTGGTTGCGGCGGACCGTCCGTGTGCGCTCGGCGCGGGTCGAGTCGGGGGAGAGGTACTCCCGCACCTCCTGGAGGCGGCGGTTGCGCGTGTCCTCGGCCAGTGACGGGTCCGGCCAGGCGGGGGCGACGAGGTTGGCGCCGTACGCGGGCAGGGAGCGGGTGGGGTAGTAGCCGTCGGTGAGGACGACGTCGCCCTCGTGCAGCCGGCTCACCGCCCAGCCGTAGCCGGGCCAGCGCGGCGGCTGGTCGAAGCCCACCGGGTCCAGGGCGCGCGGCACGACCGCCCCCGCCTGGAGCGTGAAGAAGCCGATGGCCGCTCCGGTGGCCGCGACGACCCCGAGGGCCGTGCGCCACCGGCGCCAGGGCCGTGGCGCCGCCAGTTCGATCGCGAGGGCGAACTGGAGCGGGACGAGGGTCAGGCCCAGGATGCGGCCGTAGGTGTAGTGACCGCTCAGCCAGCCGTACGCGACGACCGCGCAGTCCAGGGCGAACATCAGGACCAGGGGGTCGCGGCGGTTCTTGCGGAACCTCAGGGCGAGGGCCGGGAGGCCGAGCAGCGCGAGCCAGAACCTCCCCGGCAGCTCGGTGTAGAGCTGGCGGTGGATCCAGTCGACGCTCTCGTCGCCGACGAGGGAGAACACGGAGTAGTAGGGCCAGCTCGCCGCGGTCACCGCCGCCGTCACGGCGGTCACCGCCCACTTCCACAGCGCGGAGGGGAGCAGGGGGCGACGGGCCGACGCGGCGAACGCGACCACCCCGATCACCGCCGCCACGGACGAGATCGGGTGGACGAGCAGGATCACCCCGCACAGCGCGCCGAGACCCGCGTACGCCCAGCCGCTCCGGGGCGAGCGCGCGAGCGACCCCGCCAGGCCCCACGCCCAGAACGCCAGGCCGATCGCGAACGTCGACGGATACCCGAGGTTCCCCGTCATCGACATCAGGCCGAGGTAGCCGCTCCACCACGCCATCCGGGTGCCCCAGAGCACGACCATGGCGAACAGGGCGAGAACAGGCGCCCACTGACGTGGCGTCAGGACCCGCACGAACCGGCCGAGGCCCGTGAGCAGCACAAGGAGGTTCAGCGGCCCCGCGAGCTTCACGACCTCCCAGCCCGCGAGCCCCGTCGCCCGTGCGAAGACGCCCTGCGCCACCGCGTACGGCGAGTAGTACGGGCTGCCCGCGCCCGGCAGGTCCGCCATCGGGTGGCGCGGGTGCAGGAGGTCGGCCTTGAGCCGCTCGATCACCGCCGCGTGCTGCCCGAAGTCGCAGCACATCGGCACCCGCCAGAAGGCGAGGGACATGACGATCCAGAAGAGGCCGCCGAACACGAGGTACGGGCTCGGCCGCCACCGCGCGCGCCCGTGCAGGGCCGTCGAGCCGTGGACCTGGCGCCGTGTGCGGAGCGCGGTCCCCCGCGTGGCCATGGTCATCGCATGAGCCTCTCCGCGACCCGCGCCGACGCCTGCCCGTCGTCCAGGTCGCAGTAGGCCTCGCGGAACGCCGCGTACGCGTCCGCGTGCCGGGCCGTGAGGGAGTCGAGGTCGCGAAGGGCCTCGACCACCTCGCCGGTGGAGGCGAGCAGCGGGCCCGGTGCCCGCGTCTCGAAGTCGAGGTAGAAGCCGCGGACCGTGTCGCGGTAGTGCTCCAGGTCGTAGGCGTGGAAGAGCATCGGGCGGCCGGTGTGCGCGAAGTCGAACATGAGGGACGAGTAGTCCGTCACCAACACGTCCGAGACCAGGAGGAGTTCGGCGGCGCGGGGGTGGGACGACACATCGCGTACGAAGGGTGCGTGGGCCCCGGGCAGGCGGCCCGCCGTCAGCGGGTGCTTGCGTACGAGGAGGACGTGGTCGTCGCCGAGCACGTCCTGCGCGGCGGCGAAGTCGAGCGCGGGTTCGTAGCGGAAGCGGCCGGGGGAGTAGGCGAGGTGGTCCCGGTAGGTCGGCGCGTACAGGACGATCCGTTTGCCGGGGTCGATGCCGAGATCGCGGCGCACGCGCTCGGCGACCTTGGCGCGGTCCTCGGAGAAGAGGATGTCGTTGCGGGGGGAGCCCGCCTCCATGACCTCGCCATCGTAGGCAAGCGCACGCCCCAGATGCGGAGTTGAGAATCGGTTCGGCGACACGAGCACGTCCCACTGCCGGGAGAGCCTCGGCAGGACGTCGAGGTGGCCGTGGTCGGCGTAGAGGGTGTCGGTGAGATCGGTGCCGATGCGTTTGAGGGGCGCGCCGTTCCAGGTCTGTACGACGGTCTGCCCGTCCCGCCTCTCGAAGAAGTCGGGCAGATGCCCGGCGGTGACGATGCGGCGGCAGCGGGCGAGCGCCTCGTACCAGGCGGCGCTGTGCTCCTCCACGCCCTTCGCCCCCGCGGGGACCCGCGTCTGCTGGTCCTGCGTCACCCACAGGTGCTCGACCTGCGCGCCGCGCCGCACCAGCTCCTCGTGGACCGCGCGCGGGGAGTCCCCGTCGAAGTAGAGCACCGCGTCCCGCAGGGGCTGGGCGCGCCGGCTCGGATAGTGCGCGGTGCGCAGCCGATGCCGACGGTAGGCCCCGCGCTCGCCCCGCGCGAGCACGGACCCGGACTCCAGGAGCAGCCGGTCGCCGAACCGCCGGTCGACGGTGAACTCCCGCCCGTCCACGGTCTGGTGGAGCGGGAAGGCGGCGGACACGGAGGCGAGCAGCCGCACGGGCATGCCGTCCTCGGAGTGGGCACGGTGCGGGTCGCCCGCGGCGGGCGGGGCCGACAACGCGTGGGCCCGCGCGACGCCGGGCCTTCCCGCGCCACCACCCGCACTCGCCCCCGAGACCTCGCCCGCACCCGCAGCCGCGCCACCGCCCGCAGCCGTGCCACCGCCCGCACCCAAGACCTCGCCCCCGGCCGCACTCCCTCCACGCGGCCCCCCGCCTCGCACCCCTCCCACC
Organism: Streptomyces sp. NPDC058257; assembly: GCF_042881845.1. Taxonomy (NCBI): domain Bacteria; kingdom Bacillati; phylum Actinomycetota; class Actinomycetes; order Kitasatosporales; family Streptomycetaceae; genus Streptomyces; species Streptomyces sp. NPDC058257. Next base: position 276,825 of record NZ_JBHVXJ010000010.1, on the reverse strand, counting down.
CCTCCTACCTCCCGCAGGAACGCGTACCACCGCCCCTCCCGCAGCACCCCGCCCCCCGGCGCCACCACCCCCCGGAAGCGACCCGCGGCGCGCTCCACCGGGACCGTCAGTTCCTCGTCCCTGCCGCTGTGCCGGAGCACCAGTTCCGCCGTGTCCCAGTTCGCGTCGGACACCGTGCCCTCGATCGTCAGCGTGCCGTCCTCGCTCCACACCACCCGGTCGGCGATCGGCTGCCGGGTCAGTTCGACGACGAGCTGTCCCTGGTCGTTGGCCGACGCGCACAGCTCGCGGCCGTTCGCGCGCGAGGCGTAGCGTCCCGGCGGCAGGTCGAGGGCCGCGGCGAGGGACTTGAGCTTGCCGTCGGGCAGGACCAGGTTGGCCTGCCAGCGGTCGCCGTGCGGGGGCTCGACCTCCTTGGGGGCCAGGTGCGGGGTCGGTGCGATGTCCTCCAGGTCCGCGAGGCGCACGCGCACGTCGAAGCGGTCGTCGCCCGAGAGCGCCACGGGGTAGTCGAACTCCGCAGACGAGTGCTTGTGCGTCAGGCGCAGGGCCGTCGGGCGCAGATGGCTCGGCAGATGGCCGCTGAGGACCATCTCGTCGCCGTCCTGGTGATGGGCGTCGACCCGGGCCACGTAGTCCTGGATCTTCAGCACCAGGCGGCCCTTGCTGTAGCCGAGGACCAGGCGGAGCCCGTCGCCCAGTTCGCGCAGGACGGACTGGGCGGACGACCCGTCCAGGGGGCGGACCGCGGCCCGCCGCACCGAACCGTGGCCCGCGACGACCACGCCGAGCAGCCAGTTGCCGGGCCGCCACCTGCCGCCCGTCTTCAGCTGCTCGGGGTCGATGGTCAGCTCGAACCCGGAGAGGTCGTAGCAGTGCAGCTGCTGCCGGGAGTTCTCGGTGGCCTGCGGGGCGGCGACCGTCCGGGTGGCGACCTTCCTCAACCGGGCCCTGCTGTGGGCCGACTTGAGGACGGCCGCCTTGACGGAGTGCCCGGGACGCGTCGCCTCCAGGTTGCGCACGTACGCGTATCCGCTGATCCGAAGCAGCCCGTCCGCACCCCAGCCGGCCTCCCGCACCCGTGCGATGACCGGCAGCTCGCCCCGCCCGATGCGGGCAAGCTCCTGCGGCACCCGGATGTGGCCGCCCGACGCGCGCGGGTAGGCGGCACTGCGGCGCACCGCCCCCCGGATCTGGAAGGCGCTCCCGTTGCGCTGCTCGAAGGTGAGGAGGTCGATCAGATCGGCGGTGCGTCCTTCGCGTACGAGATGCCATTTCACGCGCAAGGACACCGGGAGCCCCGTGATCACCTCCGGATCGGCGCGGCGCAGGAACGCCGACGCGCCCTTCATGAAGGTCGCGCGGTACTCGGGCCCGCCCATCGGCAGACCCTGGAGGAAGTACACGAAGTCGTCGCGCAGGCAGGAGGTGTCGTACGTCCCCCGCATCTCGGGCGCGTGCTCGGCGAGGAACGCGCTGACGTGCGCGCACGCCGCGATCCGGTCGCGCACGCCCTTGACGTCCGTGCGCCGCCGGGTGATCGAGCCCTCGCGCACCCGCCAGTAGTAGACGTGGTCGCTGAGCACGTCCACGGAGCCCGCGAGGAAGTGCGCGGGGATCATGACGGGCGTGTCCTCGTAGAGCTTGCCCTCGGGGAAGGTGAAGCCGTGCCGGTCCCAGAAGGCGCGGCGGAAGACCTTGTTCCAGGCGACGCGGTCGGCGAGCAGCTCCAGGTCACGGCTGATGTGGGTGCGCGAGCGCGGCTCGGTCAGCCATTTGTACTGCCAGGCCTGCTGGCGTCCGCGTTCGTTCAGGCGCCAGACGTTGCCGCTCGCGAAGTCGGATCCCGTCGAGTCGAGGCTCGCGGTCATCCGCGCGTACGCGTCGTGCGGCACGACGTCGTCGCTGTCGACGAACGTCAGGTACTCGGCGGTCGGGGTGGCGTGCCGCACCCCGGTGTTGCGGGCGGCGCTGAGCCCCGCGTTCGGCTGGCGCACATAGACGAACCGTGGATCCTTCGCAGCGAACTCACGTGCGATCCGCGGACTGCCGTCCGTCGAGCCGTCGTCGACGAGCACGGCCTCCAGGTCGGCCATGGTCTGCCCGGCGATCGACTCCAGGCACTCTTCCAGGAACTCTTCGACGTTGTAGATGGGCACGACGACGCTGAGACGGGGCTGCACGGCGACCGGCCTTTCGTACGCTCCCGGGCACGGCAGTGGCAGGGGAGCGGCATGGGAGTGGCGTGGGGGGCAATCATGGGAATACGGGCGTATTCATCTCATTTGCCCCTTCTCGTCAATTTCTTTGCCTTCCTTCACCCCAATGAGTGAGGCGAGGTCTTCGACAGGACGTGTTCGGTTGACTACCTTCGGTGTTCATGTCGCGCTTCTCGGTCGTCGTCCCCGCCCATCGCGTCCAGGGCTATCTGCGGGAGTGCCTGGACTCCGTGCTCGCCCAGAGCCACCGCGATCTGGAGCTGATCGTCGTGGACGACGCGTCGCCGGACGCGTCCGCCGCGATCGCCGCGGAGTCCGCGGAGCGCGACCCGCGCGTGCGACTCGTGCGCATCCCGGCGCACGCGGGCGCGGGCCCCGCCCGCAACATCGGCGCGGACCGTGCCACCGGCGACTACCTCCTCTTCCTCGACGGCGACGACCTGCTCCTGCCGGGCGCCCTGGAGGCGATCGACGAGGCTCTCGGCATGGCCCCCGACGCGGCCGGGGCCCCGGACGTCCTGCTCTTCGGCCACGACCGCGTCGACTGGTGGGAGAACGTGCGCGCGGGCGGCGACGACCTGACGGGAGACCCCCTGGCCGTGACCGTCGCCGCCTGGAACCGCGTTTTCCGGCGTGACTTCTGGCAGGAGCGACGACTGACGTTCAGCGACGGGGCGTACGAGGACGTGGTGCCGGTGCGGCGCGCGACCCTGGCCGCGGGCGGACGCGCCGCCGTCCTCGACAAGGCGTGCGTCCGCTGGCGCGAGCGGCGCGGCGGCAGCTTCGCGACGTCACCGGGCCGGGCGCACTTCGCCGTCATCGGGCGGTACGAGGAACTGCTCGCCGCCGCCGACCCGGCCGACCGCGCCCGGCTCGCCCCGCACGCGGCGGCGCATCTGCTCGCGGTACTCGACGACGCCGGGCGCGTCGCGCCGCGCGACCGGCGTGACTTCTTCCGCGGGGCGGCCCGCCTCTACCGGACGTACGGGCCGGTCGAGGCGGCGGCCACACCGGGGGAGAAGGCCCTCGCCACCGCCTCGTACGCCGCCTACGAAGCGCAGCGCAAGAGCCGCTCCCGCAGGAAGGGCGTCACCCGGAAGCTCAAGGAGCAGAAGAAGAAGCTCCGCGCCCGCGCCATGCGCCTGGCCTACCGCACCGACCTGCGCCGCCCCCTCGACCCCCACCTCGCGGTCTACGGCGCCTACTGGAACCGCGGGATCTCCTGCAACCCCGCCGCCATCCACGCCAAGGCCCGCGAACTCGCCCCGCACATCAAGGGCGTGTGGGTGGTCTCGTCCCGGCACAAGCACCGCGTGCCCGCCGGGGTCGAGTACGTCGTCGAGGGCTCGCGGCGCTACTGGCAGGCGATGGCGAGAGCGACGTACCTGATCAACAACTCCAGCTTCCCCGGCGGATTCACCAAGCGCCCCGGCCAGGTCTACCTCCAGACCCACCACGGAACCCCGCTCAAGAAGATGGGCCTCGACCAGCGCCGCTACCCCGCGGGCACGCACGGCATCAGCTTCCAGAAGGTCCTCGACCACACCGACCAGTGGGACCTCAGCCTCTCCGCGAACCCGCACTCCACGGAGGTCTGGGAGCGGGTCTACCCCTCGACGGCGTACCAGGCCCTGGAGGCGGGCTATCCCCGCAACGACGTCTACTTCACGGCGGGCGACGCTGAAGTCCGAAAGATCCGCGAGGAGTTGGGGATCGCGGACGGCCGCACCGTACTGCTCTACGCGCCCACCCACCGCGACTACCAGAAGGGCTTCCTGCCCCGCATCGACCTGGAGCGCTTCGTGGGCTCGCTCGGCCCCTCGTACGTCGTGCTCGTGCGCGCCCACTACTTCTACGGCGCCGACGCGGGCCTGCGCCACCACCCGCAGCTCGTCGACGTCACCGGGCACGCGCGCGTGGAGGACCTCTGCCTGGCCGCCGACGCCCTCGTCACGGACTACTCGTCGCTGATGTTCGACTACGCCTGCCTGGACCGCCCGATCGTGACGTACGCCCCCGACTGGCAGGCCTACCGCCTCGCCCGCGGCACCTACTTCGACCTCCTGTCGGGGCGCGCGGGCGAGACGCCGGGGGCCGTGGCCACCACCGAGGACGAGCTCGCCGGGCTCTTCCGCGCCGGCGAGTGGGACACGGCGGAGGCGGCGCGGCTGCGCAAGGCGTTCCGGGCGCGGTTCTGCCCGTACGACGACGGGGGCGCCGCCGAACGCGTGGTCCGGCGGCTGTTCCTGTCGCAGTAGGCCAGCCCCGCTCGTGGCCGGTCAGCCCCGCTCGTAGGGCGAGCGCACCGGGAAGTACGCCGCGAGGAACGAGCGCATGGCAAGGGCCATCTCCTCGTCGGCGAGCTCGCTGTCCGGGGACTCACCGATGCAGAAGGCCGTCTTGTTGCGGCCCTGGAGCAGCTGGCCGAGGCGTGCGTGGTCGGCGCGCCTTCCGATGTCGACGAAGTCGTAGGAGATGCCCGCCGGTACCGCGCGTCCCGTGAGGTAGGCGTAGTGGTGGTGCAGGGACGACACCAGGGCCAGGTCACTGTTCGAGCGGAAGCGGCTGCGCGCGGTGGCGCCGAGCTCGTCCGGGAAGCGCTCGGTGAGCTCCGCGAGGACACTGCGGTGCAGGGCGTAGGGCGCGTGGAAGAAGCTGTGCGTCGTCGTCCTGCCGAACTCCCGCTCGAGCAGGGCCCGGTTGTTCTTCGCCGCTGCCAGATAGCCCTCGTCGTCCGGTGAGACGGGCAGCGCGGGCACGGACGCCGACGACCAGAAGAAGCGCGATGTGCCCGAGCTGAGGAAGAAGGTCTCCGGGGTGGTGGGGCGGCCGAGGAACATGTCGTCGTTGAGGTAGAGGAAGTGCTCCGACAGGCCCTCGACGCGGTGCAGTTGGCTCTCGATGGAGTGGGAGTTGAAGGTGGGGAGCGTGTCGTCCGGGTCGGCGAACAGGTCGCGGTGGTCGATGACCGTGATGCGCGGGTGGGCCTCGTTCAGCCAGGACGGGGTCTGGCCCGCCGTGACGAGGTAGATGTGCCGGATCCAGGGCGCGTTCGCCGCCAGGGAGCGCAGTGAGTAGCGCAGCTCGTCGCGGTTGCGGAAGCGGACGGTGCCGTGGTCCGGCGACGATTCGTCGCCGGGGACGCCGAGGGCCTCGTCGCGGCGGGCGCGCCACTGGGGGTCGGAGTCGTCGACCCAGGTGTAGACGGCGTCGATGGGGAAGTCGATATCGCTGATGAGGAGTTGGGAGAAGACGTCGAGGGTCGGGTACGAGCGGTCCGCGACGCGCAGGGTGGCGGTGGGGGAGAGGGAGGGCAGCCGGGACCCGGCGAGGGTGCTGCCGAAGGGCGCGCGCCGGGCGTCGCTTCCGTCGGCTGGGCCGGCCCCGTCGGTCGCGTCGTCGGCGGCCCGTGGCCAGAACGCCACCGTGCAGGACTGTCCGGCACCGTGCCGCAGGGAGAGCGTCGTCGTGGTCACCGGCTTGAAGATCTTGACGCCCGCGACCTCGCCGATGCCGTCGAGGCGCTCGGCGAGCACGACTCCGGGTGCGGCGTCCCGTGGATGGACCAGCTCGGCGTACACGGGCTGACCGTGCAGGGACTCGGCGAGCGCCTTGAGCGCGCCGTCGCGTTCGTCGTCGGCCACGGCGAGGGTGTGCGTGGTGCCCGAGGTGCGGACGAGGACGTAGGGAATGTCCTCGGACTCCAGTGCGGTGGCGGTGAGTTCGAGGTTCCAGTCGGTCATGTCGGGCGCGAGGACGTCGTCACGGCGCTCGGCGAGACGGCCCACCGAGCGGATGAGGATGCCGCTGGTGTCGGCGGCGATGATCTCGTCCTCGCGGGCCCGCTCCTCGGCGCCGGGCGCGGCGTCCAGGGTGTACGGCGTGGTCGGGCGGAAGCCGCATCCGCCGGACGCGACACCGAGCGCCACCCGGTCCGCGCGGTCGTCGAGCCGCTCGGGGGCGTCGCGCCGGGCCACGAGCCGCGAGTACAGCTCCTGCCAGCGCGCGGTGACGTCGGTGGCGGAGAAGCGGGCGTAGACGCCTTCGCGGGCGGCGTGGGCGTAGCTTCGGCGGGTCTCGGGATCGCCCATCAACTCGCTCATGGCGGCGGCCAGTTCGTGGACCTCGCCGGGCGGTACGAGCAGCCCGTCGACGCGGTGCCTGACGATCTCGGCGGGCCCGGTCAGGACGTCGTACGCGACGACGGGCACACCCGCGGCGAGCGCTTCGAGCAGCACGAGCGGGAAGGCTTCGTTGTGCCCGGCGGTCATCAGGGTGAGCCCCGCCTTGGCCCACTCGGCGGCCATGTCCTGGCAGGGTCCGAGGAGTTCGACGCGGTCCTGCAGGCCGAAGCCGTCGACCAGGCGGCGCAGTTGCTGCTCGCGGTGGCCGCCGCCGAAGACGCGCAGGGTCCAGTCCGGATAGGCGTCGGCGATCTCGGCGAAGGCCCGCACGGCGTGGTCGACGCGCTTCTCGCCGGTGAGCCGCGCGGCCATGACGATGACCTTGCTCTCGCCGTCGGCGCGGGGCCGGAAGCCGTCGGGCACGGCGTTCGGGATGACCGCGAGCTCGGGGGCGGTGGCGCCGAGGGACTCCGCGATCCAGTCGCGGGTGCGCTCGGTGAGGGTGACCAGGGCGTCCAGGCGCGGCGCGTGCAGGAGCAGGGGTTCGCCGGAGGGGCCGCGGCGCTGGGTCGGGCGGTGTTCCTGGTGCACGGTGACGACACCGGCCGGGACGAGCCCGACGGCGGCGGCCATCAGGGCGGGCGTCGTGGTGACCAGGACGTCGGTGTCCAGGGTGGTCAGGGCGGCGGCCATCTCGACGTCGGAGAGCCGGTCGAAGGCCGGCTCCCAGGAAGGCTTGATCAGTTCGCTGGGCAGCGCGGCCAGGGTGCGGCAGGCGGCCTCGTCGAGGCGCGAGGCACGCACCGGGCGCTCGGGGGTCGCCGTGCGGTCGACGAGATAGCGGACGGGGAGGCTGCGGGCCTCGGGGAAGAAGGGCTCGGGGCGGGTCCTGAAGACGGAGATGACCTCGACGTCGTGCCGGTCCGCGAGGTGCTGGGCCTGGGTGTAGGTGGCCAGCTCGGTGCCGCCCATCTCGTCGCCCCAGCCGAGGAGGTACGTGATCTTCATGAGGTCTCCTTCGAGATGTCCCAGCACGTCAGGGCGAAGGCGCCGGACTTGGTGAAGTGGGCGTGGGCGCGGACCAGGGCGCCGCCCGGCAGGGCGAAGACACGGAAGGGGGTGGGGCAGGCGGCCGAGGGGTCGCGCACGTCGGAGAGCCATCGTCCGAGGGGGAGCGGGGCGGCGGCGCGGCTCTCCGCCTCCACGTGGAAGTCCCACACCCACTGGCCCGGGCTCGCCGCTGCCATCTCCCCGAGGGGCAGCCGGAAGCTGAACTCGGCGCCGTCCCACACCGCTCCCACGGGCACGGTGACGCCGTCCCGCCGCCGCACGGCCTTCGCCCGCCACCGCCGCCGGTCGCCCGTCATGACGAGCCGCCCGTGCACGGTGATGCCGTCGCCGCCGGGCACGAATCGCAGGAGCTGCGCGCGAGGCTTGGACCGGGTCACTTGCAGCACCGCGCGCCCGCTGCGGCACCGGACGACGCGGATGAGCGTGCCGGTGCGGGGGTCGGGGGCGTGCGGAAGGGTGGGCGTGGGCGGCAGTTCGGTGTCCCCGTCCCCGTCCCCGTCGATGCCGATGCCGCGCCGCAGTTCGCGTCCGCGGGCGTCGGCGGTGACGACCGTGAGCCGCCAGACGCCTTCGCCCAGACGTGGGCCGGCCGGGGTCTTCGCCGCGACGAGGGCGTCGCGTACGTCGCGCAACGTGGCGGTACCGGCGAGCAGCAGCCCCCCGTGGGCGTGCTGCTCGAAGGCGAGCGGGACGCGGAACCGGCGGTGGCCGCGCGAGAGGACCAGCCGGGCCCGCTCCACCTGCTCGTCGGGGCGGACGGCGACGGCGAGGTTGAGCGTACGGCTGTCCCGGATCGACAGATGCACGGGCGCGAGGAGCCCCTGCGCCCCGCCCCCGGACCGGCCACCGACCCGGCCCGCCGCGGCGCGTTCCGCGCGAAAGCGCGTGGTCCTCGCGGTGGCGAGGAGCCGCCGCACGGCGGGCGGCGGAGCCGGGGTCATGGCGTGAACCCAATGTGGTGCATTGGGCCACTTTGCCCGTAGTCCGCTCCGATGTGCCCGTTGTTCGCTCCGGTACGGGGCGAGGCCGCGTACGGGTCACCCGGCTGGCGGACGTGGGCGTAACCGAGGGCGAGTTGTGGTGTTATGCCCCTTAATGGTTATTTCTCCCGCGCAGTTCCAGCGCCGTAAGGAACCATCCGCACCACCGGAATCCGCACCACGGGCCGAAGCCCCCTCTTCGGCTCCCGGGCCGCGCGCGCTCGCCCTGTGCCGCCGCTGGGCCGACCCCGCGGCCGTGGCGCTCACGACCCTCCTGGTCACCTGGCGCGCGAGCTCGCTGGGCCAGTGGATCGTCGACGACGCGGCCATCACCTTCGCCTACGCCCGCAGCATCGACGAGGGCCTGGGCCCCGTGCAGCAGCCGGGCGCCGACCCCGTCGAGGGATACTCCAACCCCTCCTGGCTGGCCCTGCTCGTCATCGGCCGCAGGCTCGGCCTCTTCGACCACGGCGCGCTCCTGGGGGTCAGCGACCTGGTGCTCTACCCCAAGGCCCTCGCGCTGCTCTGCACGGCGGGCGTGCTCGCCTGCGTGGCCGCGGCGGCGCGGGCCGTGTTTCCGGGGCGGGCCTGGGCGGTGACGCTCCTTGCCGGTGGCGTCCTGGCCGCCAACCTGTCGTACGTGGCCTGGTCCTTCTCGGGACTTGAGAACCCGCTGTACGCCCTGACCGCCGCGGCGACCGGGGCGCTGCTCGTCAGGGCCGCCGTGCGCGACACCCTGCTGCGGCCCGCCGTCGCCGTGAGCGCGGGCGCCCTCGCGCTGCTCGCCGCGCTGACCCGTCCCGACGGCGCGGTACTCGCGGCGGCCCACCCGCTGACCGTGCTGCTGTTCCTGCGCCGGGACGGCGTCGCGCGGGGCGCGCGGGCCGTGGCCCTGAGCTGCGGCACGTTCGCGTCGCCGTACGCGGCCTTCCTCCTGTGGCGCCACGCGGCCTTCGGGCTCTGGGTCCCCAACACGGCGGTCGCCAAGTCCCAGCAGGTCCCGCAGCTCGCCCAACTGTCCTCCGTGGGCGAGCTGCTGACCTACGGCGGCTGGGTGCTCGCCCTGATCGGCGCGGCCTGCGCCGGCATCGCGCTCGCCCGCGGAGGACCGGCGCGCGGCGCCCTCACGGCGCTGCTCGTCCCCCTCGCCCTGACCCTCCTCGCGTACGGCGTGCTCGGCCGCGACTGGATGAAGCTGTACCGCTTCGCGACCCCGGTGTGGGTGCTCGCCGCGATGGCGCTCGCCCTGGCCGCGGTCGCCGTCTGGCAGGCGGAGCACCCTCGTGCCCGCGTCCTCCTCGGCTGCGCCCTCGCGGGATCCCTGCTGCTCTCGGTCACCGGACAGGCCGCGCAGGACCGCAAGTTCGTCCACCGCCCGACCCTGTCCATGTGCTTCGTGGCCGAGCGCTACGGCGAGACCTTCAACGCGTACGCCCGTCATCTCGGCCTGCGCGACGCCACCGTCGCCCTGCCCGACCTGGGCGGCACCCTGCTCACCTCGCGGCTGCGCGTCGTGGACGTCGCGGGCCTGACCGACCGCCGTGTCGCCGACGCGTACGCCGCCGCCGACAAGGCCGCCCTGCGCGACTACGTACTGAACGCGGTGCGCCCCGAACTGCTCCACGTACACGCCGCCTGGACCCGCAGATCGGGCCTGACCCCGCCCGTCCTGGCAGCCGCGGGCTACGTCCCCCTCTACATCGAGGGCGACGGCGGCGACTTCGTCCGGGCCGACGCGGTGAAGGACCCGGCCCGGATCGCCGCGCTGCGCGAACGCGTGCGCCCGGCCCTGGACGACATGGTCGCCCGGATGCGCCCGGCGGGATGCGGTCCGGTCCTGCGCGCCGGAGAGGGGTCCCCCGCATGACGACAGCTCTCCCGCGCCAGACCCGCCCGCTCCCCGGGCTCCCCACCGCCACCGAGCCCGCACCCCGGGTCGACTCCCTCACCGGGATGCGCTTCATCGCCGCCTTCGCGGTGTTCGTGCACCACTTCACCGGGCTCAGCGCGCAGGGCGGCGTGGCCCACGCGCCGCTGCTCTTCCCGTACTCGACGCTCGGTGCGAACGGCGTGGGGTTCTTCTTCGTGCTCTCCGGCTTCCTGCTCACCTGGGGGCACCGCCCCGGCACCCTCGCCCGCCTCTTCTACTGGCGCAGGGCGGGTCGCATCCTCCCCGCCCACCTGGTCGCGACCATCCCCTGCGTCTGGGTCTTCTACCTCTGGGGCGGTGTGCCGACGGACGACTTCAGCTTCGTCGCCTCGCTCTTCCTCGCGCAGACCTGGTTCCCCGGTGTCGTGCCGACGCTCCCCGGCAACGGCGTCGCCTGGACACTCAGCGTCGAGGCCTTCTTCTACCTGCTCTTCCCGTTCGCGATCCGCGGCGCCCTGCGCCTGCGCACCCGCACCCTCGCCCTGATCGCGGGCGGCGGACTCGTCGCCATGTGGCTGGTCAAATGGTGGACGGCCGTCCACCTCTCGCCCTTCGCCAGCGAGTGGATCATGCGCAACCCGGTGAGCCGCCTCCCCGAGTTCGGCGTCGGGATGGCCTGCGCGCTCGCCCTGCGCCGGGGGTACCGCTTCCGGCTCGACCCGCCCGTGCTGCTCGGCTGCCTCGCCGCGTACGCCGTCCTGTACTGCCACCGCACGACCTGGTTCGGCCCGCAGGTGGCCGCGCAACTCCTGTGGACCCTGCGGCCGTTCGCCGCGCTCTTCGCCGTCCTCTTCATCGCCGCCTACGTCCAGCGCGAGCTGACAGGGCGCCGCGGCTGGCTCTGCTCGCGCCCGATGGTGCTGCTCGGGCTCTGGTCGTACGCCTTCTATCTGCTGCACCAGACCGTCAACCGCCTGATCCTCGACACCTGGGGCCGCCCGCAGCCGGAGAACTCCGCGGTCTTCACGCTCCTGGGCGTCGCGGTCACCGTGGTCGCGCTGTCCTGGGCGATGTTCACGTACGTCGAGGAACCGGCGCGGAAGTGGTGCGCCCGGCGCACCCCGGGCAGCTGGCGCCGCTGTGTCGGTACGCGCTAAACGCGGGTATTGCAGAGAAGATCCCCGTTGAGGCCGATGTAGGAGGAGACGTGCACCAGTCCGCGTACGAACAGATGGAACTCTGTGTGGAGCGGTACATGCCCACGGGGAGGCGCCACCGGGTGGTCGATCTCGGCGCCCGGGTCTCCGACGGGCAGACCCGCACCCACAAGGCCCTGCTCGAAGGGCGCGACACGGAGTTCGTGGGCGTCGACGTGCTCGACGGCCGCAACGTCGACGCCGTGATGACGAAGCCGTACCGGATCCCCGTGAAGTCCCGCAGCGCCGACTTCGTCATCTCCGGGCAGGCGTTCGAGCACATCCCCTTCTTCTGGGCGACGATGCTGGAGATCGCCCGCGTCCTGAAGCCGCGGGGCGTCGCCTTCGTGACGGCGCCCTCGCGCGGCCATGTGCACGACGCGCAGGACTGCTGGCGCTACTACCCCGACGGGTTCCGCGCCATGGCCGCGTACAGCAGGCTCGAACTCCGCGAGGCCTACACGGACTTCCCGCCCATGAAGGGCATCCGCCACGCCTACGGAAGCATCGACGCCAAGCACGCCTACTGGGGCGACTCCGTGGGCGTCTTCCAGCGGCCCGAGAACTACCCGAGTCTCACCATGGCCTTCGTGCGGTCCACGACCACGTGGTGGGCGAACAGGATCGGCGGGGTCGACGGCGTACCGCTGCCCGAGCCCATCGAGGGGCGCGCGCACTGCGGCAGACCGAAGACGGTGGTGGCGCCGCGCTCGGTGGACGAGCAGCCGGAGCGGCCCGTACAGCCATCGCAGTCCGTTTCGGCACCAAGTGACGCCACATGAACCTATGTTGACGAAATGTGACATGAAGGATGAGTTGGGCGTACTGTCCGCTTCCATGGCATGGCGACGCGCTGTGAATGGCGCACTGAAGCAATTGACCGGATACCAGCTGACGCGCAAGCCCGTACCGGCCCCGCGCTCGGCGGCGGCCCCGGCGCACAAGCCCACCCCGGCATCGAAGCCGAAGCCCAAGCCGAAGGCCCTGAACCTCCCCGCCGACTACGACGACGAGGCGAAGGACATCATCCGTGCGGTGAAGCCGTACACGATGACCTCTCCCGAACGTCTGAACGCCTTCATCCTGGCGACCCGGCACGTCGTGCGCCACGGCATCCCCGGCGACATCGTCGAATGCGGTGTGTGGCGCGGCGGTTCGATGCAGGCCTGCGCGAAGGCGCTGCTCGCCGCCGGGGAGACCGAGCGCGACCTGTACCTCTTCGACACGTATGAGGGCATGACCCCGCCCACCGAGGAGGACCTGCGCCTGGACGGCAAGTCCGCCGAGGAGCTGCTCAAGCTCCAGGGCAAGGACCGTCCGATCTGGGCCGTCGCCTCGCTCGACGACGTCAAGTCCGGCTTCGAGAAGGTGCCTTACCCCAAGGAGCGCGTGCACTACGTGCGGGGAATGGTCGAGGAGACCGTCCCGCGCGAGGCGCCCGAGCAGATCTCCATCCTGCGTCTGGACACCGACTGGTACGCCTCGACCAAGCACGAACTCGAAGAGCTGTACCCGCGGTTGGTCAGCGGCGGGGTCCTGCTCATCGACGACTACGGCTACTGGCAGGGCTCGCGTCAGGCGGTCGACGAGTTCATGGAGAAGACCGGCGAACGGCTGCTGCTCCTGCGCATGGACGAGGGACGCATCGCCGTCAAGCCGTGACTCGGGAGTCAGCCAACTGTATGTGGCAGGTATGTGAGCGGGCCCTGTGTCCGGCAGCCCCGGGCTGCCGGGCGCGGGGCCCCTCGCGTGATCACTCGAATGGCCCTGCGCGGGTGACCCGGAAGGGCGGTGGTTGTTAACCGAGTGGCCCCCCGCAGGACGCGCAGCCGTGCCCGTCAGTACTCCGGAAGGAATGTGCGCAGCGCATGACACCCCGACTCGCCGTCGTCGTCCCCGTCTACAACGTCGAGGAGTTCCTCGGCCCCTGCCTACGGTCACTGGCCGAGCAGACCATGCCGGATCTCGAAGTCGTCATGGTCAACGACGGTTCCACCGACGGGAGTGCGCGCATCGCCCGCGAGTTCGCCGACGGGGACGGCAGATTCCGGCTCGTCGAGCAGGAGAACGCGGGGCTCGGCGCGGCCCGCAACGCGGGGGTGCGCGAGGCGCGCGGGACGTATCTGGCGTTCGTCGACAGCGACGACGTCGTGCCGCGGGACGCGTACGAGCGGATGCTCGCCGCCCTTGAGGAGTCAGGATCCGACTTCGTCACCGGCAACGTCCACCGGCTGCGCTCCGGCGGCAGGAGCGAGCAGTCGCCGATGTTCCGCAAGGTGATGGAGAGCGACCGCAGCGGCACGCACGTCACCCGCGACTGGGATCTGCTCGGCGACCGCATCGCCTGCAACAAGGTCTTCCGCAGGGAGTTCTGGGACCGACACGCGTTCGTCTTCCCCGAGGGCGTGCTGTTCGAGGACACCCCCGTCATGATCCCCGCCCACTTCCTCGCCGACTCCGTCGACGTGCTGAAGGAGCCCGTCTACCTCTGGCGCGACCGCGACGGCTCCATCACGAGCCGCCGCGCCAAGCCCCGCGCCGTCCGCGACCGCACGGCCGCCGTCCTCTCGGCCGGCGGTTTCCTCGCCTCGAAGGCCGCGGAGGCCGCGGGCACCCCGCGAGCGAAGGTCTTCGCCCGCGCCAAGCGGCGCTACGACACCACGGTGCTCTGCGGAGATCTGTGGCTGTTCATGGAGGCCCTGCCGCACGGCGACGCCACGTACCACGACGCCTTCATGGAGCAGGCCAACGCCTTCGTCGACACCGTCGACCCCGCGGTCGTCGCCGCGCTGCCGCTCCCGCTGCGCGTGCGCTGGCAGCTCGTCCGCCAGTGCCGGGTCACCGAACTCCTCACCTTCATGGCGTTCGAGAAGTCCCACCCCGGCGCCTTCCGCGTCCGCGGCCTGCGCGCACGCCGGGCCGACTTCCCCGGGATCGGCAGCCTGCCGCGCGAGACCGTCGCCCTGAAACGTTCCGACCTGCCGCTCACCGCGGAACTCACGCACGCCGCCTGGGACGAGCAGGGGAAGCTGCGGCTCAAGGGCTACGCCTACATCCCCAACCTGCCGGCCGGGCGGATCGGGGCGCGCGCCAGGATCGCCTGGCTGCGGGCAGGGCGGCGGCGCGTCCTTCCGCTGAAGCTGCGCACGGTGCGGGCGCGCGAGGCGACGTACCGCTCCAAGCAGGGCCTGCACAGCTACGACCGGTCGGGGTTCGAGACGGTCATCGACCCCCGCAGGACCGTCACCAAGGCGCGCGGCACCACCTGGAAGGTGGAGATGGGCGTGGTCAGCGGGCTCCTGCCGCGCACGGGACCGGTGCGCACGAGCACCGCGCCGCGGCTTCCCGTGCGGTATCTGGAGGAGTTCCTGCGGGTGGCCGTCACCCTCAGCAAGGGGCGGCTGCGGCTGCGCACGGAGCGGGTGGCGGCGCGGCTCGTCGCGCACGAGGGGTGCGGCGGCGTCGTCCGGCTGCACGGCAGGCTCGCGCCGGGGGAGTCCCAGGCCGTCGACGCCCTGCGGATCGAGAACTGGCACACCAAGGAGGCGCACTACGCCCCCGCCCTGGTCAACGGCCGCGAATTCAGCGCCGATGTGCCGCTCGGCCTCTTCCACGCCGGTGAGGACCCGCGCACAGGGCTGCCGCGCAAGGCCGACCCCTGGGGCGTCGCGATCGTCCGCGAGGGCGGCGAGCGCACACCGCTCGCCGCCTGCCCCGATGTGCCGCCCGGGCACTACGGCCTGCTGCCGGGGCGTGAACTCCTCGTCCTCGCCAACGCGTCGGGCGACCTGGAGCTGCGCGACCAGACCGTACGCCCGCTCGTCGACGCCGTGGCCTGGGACGACGAACTGCTCATCGAGGGCAGCCACCCCGACACGGCGGCCCGCGCGGGGGAGCTGGTCCTCGTCCACGCCGGGCACGGCGACGAGGCCGTGGCGCCGGTGCGGATCGAGGGCGGCCGGTTCACCGCGGCGCTGCGTCCCGAGGCCCTGCCGGGCCCCGGCGGTACCCTGCCACTCGCCGAAGGACGCTGGAACCTCTTCCTGCGCGAGCCGGGCGAGAGCGACCCCGAGCAGTACACCCCGGTGTGCGTGGCGCCGGGCACGGGCGGTGAACTCCCGCTCGTACGCACCCGGTCGGGCCGTGACATCAGCCTGAAGCGCCACGCCCACGACGGCCTGCACCTGCGCTCGGGCTCCGCGCTCCCGATGACCGACCGGGGCGGCCCGCGCCAGCGCCGCCTGCGCGAGGTGTACGCGGCGCGGCGCGGCGCGCCGCTGCGGGACGCCGTCCTGTACTGCAGCTTCGACGGACGGCAGTACTCGGACTCGCCCCGCGCCGTGCACGAGCACCTGGTCGCCAAGGGCGCCGACCTCGAACACCTCTGGGTGGTCCGCGACCAGCAGGTGGCGCTGCCCGGCAGCGCCACGCCCGTCGCCCTGTGGAGCGCCGAGTGGTACGAGGCCCTGGCCCGCTGCCGCTACCTCGTCACCAACACCCAACTGCCCGAATGGTTCGAGCGGGCAGCGGGCCAGTACGTCGTGCAGACCTGGCACGGCACCCCGCTCAAACGCATCGGCCTCGACCTCGCGGGCCGCTCGTCCGGCGACCGCGCGTACATGGACACCCTGCCGGGACGCGCCGCCCAGTGGAGCGTGCTCGTCTCGCCGAACCGCTTCTCGACACCCGTCCTGCGCGGCGCCTTCGGCTACACCGGCGAGGTCCTGGAGCGCGGCTATCCGCGCAACGACCTGCTGCACGCCGCCGACCGCGCGAAGGTCGCCGCCTCCGTGCGCGAGCGGCTCGGCATCCCCGAGGGCAGACGCGTCGTCCTGTACGCGCCCACCTGGCGCGAGAACCAGCCCAAGCGGGCGGGCCGCTACGGCCTCGACCTCCAGCTCGACCTCGAAGCCGCCGAACGCGCCATCGGCGACGACCAGGTGCTCCTCGTCCGCAGGCACTACCTCGTCGGCGGCGCCGTCCCCTGCTCGGACTTCGTACGCGACGTCACCCGCCACCCGGACGTCAGCGAACTGCTCCTGATCAGCGATGTCCTGGTGACCGACTACTCGTCCCTGATGTTCGACTTCGCGCAGACCGGGCGCCCGATGCTCTTCCACACCTACGACCTCGACCACTACCGCGACACCCTGCGCGGCTTCTGCTTCGACTTCGCGGCCCAGGCGCCCGGACCGCTCCTGGCCACCAGCGACGAGGTGATCGCCGCGCTGCGCGACCCCGAGGCCGCCACCGCCGCGTACGCCGACGCGTACGACAGGTTCCGCGAGGTCTTCTGCGATCTGGACGACGGGAACGCGGCCGCGGGAGTCGCGGACGCCATGATCGAGGGAGGGCGCGCATGAGCACCCCGGAACTGCACGACGTCAGCTGTGTCGTGGTCGCGGGCCCGGACACCGACGCGCTCGAACAGTCGGTGCGCTCCGTGCTCGACCAGACGATGCGCAACGTCGAGGCCGTCGTCGTCGACCCCGGGGCGGACGGACCCGCCCGCGACACGGCACAGGCGCTCGCCGCCGATCAGCCGCACCGGGTGCGCCTGGTCCGGACCGGGCGCCCGATGTCCGTGGCCGCGGCACGGAACCTCGGGCTCGACGCGGCACGCGGGCGGTACGTCATCGTGCTCGGCGAGGGCGAACTCCTGGAGCGGCACGCCTGCCGCAACCTCTTCGACGCCGCGCGCACCACGGGCGCCGACCTGGTGGCCGGACGCTGGACCCGGCTCACCGGCGGCGGCAAGAAGGAGCGGGGCCCGGCCTGGCATCCTCAACTGCACGCGCGGACGAGGAGCGTCGAGAACCTCTCCGACGTCCCCGAACTCGTCGCCAGGGACTCCCTGGTCACCGGGTTCTGCGTCCGCAGGGACTTCCTGCACGCGGCGCGTCTGCGGTACGTCGAGGACCTCGCGCACAGTGAGGTCCTCTTCGGCGTCGAGGCGGTCCTCGCGGCCCGCGGCATCACCCTCGTACCGAACCTCATCACCACCCACCGCGCCGAGCCCGATCACGCCCACGAGACCCCCGCACTCGCCGAGGCCAACGACCGCGTCGCGGGCCTCCTCATCACCCTGGGCCGGCTCGACCTGTGCGACCGGCGCGAACGGGCCTTCCTCACCGACCACGTGCTGCCCTGCGCCCGTACGTTCCCGCGGCTCACCGCGGCGGACCGGCGCCGGGCCACGGCCGCACTCGCCCCGCACCTCGAAGCCCGGGCGGACGCCCGCGCCCTGGACGCCCTCGAACCCGTGGAGCGGGTGTGCGTGCGGCTGCTCGCCGACGGCGACACGGACGGCGTGCTCGCCGCCGCCTACGCCCTCGGACGGCCGGGCACCGTCGTGTCGGAGCTGACCGAGTGGGAGGGGAAGGTCTACTGGCGCGCGGACGGACTCGACGACCCTCGCGTCCGAGAAGTGCTCGACGTCAGCGAACTCGGCCACCAGCATCGCGGGTCGGGTGACGTCCGCCTCCTGAACCGCCTCACCAGGTGCGCCGTGGAGGGCGGCAAGGCGGTCCTCGAAGGGAAGGTCGTACTGCCCGGCGGCCTGGTGCCCGACCGGCCGCCGCTCACCGCCTGGCTCGACGTGCGGGTGCGCGGCACGAACACGGAACGGCGCGGCTTGTGCGTACCCGTGGAGGAGGCGCACTACGACGGCGGTGCCGTCGTCTGGCGGGCCACGGTGGACCTCACCGCCGCACTGCGGGACCTCGGCATCCGCGACCGGGTCTGGGAGCCCCGGCTTCGACTCGCCGCGGGCGGCCAGGACATGACCACCGAACTCGTCGCCGAGCAGGAGACCGTGGGCACGGGCCACGGGATCACCGTCACCGGCGCGAACAGGCTGGAGCTGCGCCTCGCACCCCGCCACCGCGCCGCCCGCACCGTGCGCGCGGCACTGCACTACGCCACGCACTTCCGCCCCGCACGCAAGCTGAGGCTCCGGCTGCGTGCCCTGCGCAAGAGGTGGGAGAGGCTCGGCGGCAAGGCGTTCAAGCTGCGCGTCTACCGCCGTGTGCTGCGGCGCCTTCCCGTCAGCAAGGGCTCGGTGGTCTTCGAGAGCCACACGGGCAAGTGCTACGGCGACAGCCCCCGCGCCGTCCACCAGGAGATCCTCGACCGGGGCCTTCGGGTGCGCTGCACCTGGTCGTACGCCGCCTCGTCCGACGGTTTCCCCGACTCGGCCCGCCTCGTACGCCGCTGGTCCTGGCGCTATCTGTGGGCGCTCGGCCGCGCGGAGTTCTGGATCGACAACCAGGGCTTCCCGCACGCCCTCGCCAAGCCGCGCCACACCACCTACCTCCAGACCTGGCACGGTTCCGCGTACAAGCGGATGGGCTTCGACGAGGCGCGCCTGAAGACGCAGAACGCCCCGCAGCGCGAGCGGCTCCAGGAGGCCGTCGACCGCTTCGACCACTTCCTGGTGCGCTCCGAGCACGACGTGAACACCCTGGCCCGCGCCTACGGCATCTCCGACGAGCGGCTGCTGCGCTGCGGCTACCCGCGCAACGACCGCCTGGTCGCCGCGCGCGCCCGCGACGAGTCCTCGGGCCGCTTCCCGAGGCCCTCCGTCGCCACCGACCTCGGCATCCCCGACCACAAGACGGTGGTGCTCTACGCGCCGACGTTCCGCGGCCTGCCGTCGGGCAACAAGCCGGTGCGGCTGCCCCTGGACGTACGCGGGTTCGCGGACCGCTTCGGCGACACCCACGTACTCCTGGTGCGCGCCCACTACATGGAAGCGGCGAGCCTCCCCGCGTGCCCGCCCGGCACGGTCGTGGACGTCTCGGCCCACCACGACGTGAGCGAGCTGCTCTGCCTCGCCGACGTCCTGGTGACCGACTACTCGTCGATCATGTTCGACTTCGCGCTCCTGGACCGGCCGTTGGTGCACTTCGCGCCCGACCTCGACGCGTACGCGGCCGAGCGGGGCAGTTACTTCGCGCTGCGGGACGACGCGGGCGGGCCCGTCGTCGAGACGCAGGAGGAGCTCCTTCGCGTGCTCGCCACGCTGAAGGAGGCCGACGGCGCGTGGGCACAGGCCCGGCGGGTGTTCGCCGGGCGGTTCGGAGCGTACGACAAGGGGCGGGCCGCGGCCGGTGTGGTGGACGCGCTCTTCGGCGAGCGGTTCGGAAACGGCGAGCGGTCCGGAAACGGCGAGCGGTCCGGAAACGGCGAGCGGTCCGGAAACACGGAGAAGAGGGACGGCGCATGACCACCACGATCGCGAGCGGGCCCGGTGCGACGAAGAGCCGCGACCTCTTCCTCGTCGCGAACACCGTCGACGAACTCGGCGGCGTCACCGCATGGGCCCACCAGATGGCCCGCCTCTTCCAGGGCAACGGCCACCGGGTGCACGTCATCGGCGTCCACGAGGCCGAGCTGAAACTGGCGCTCCCGGACGACCTCGGCTACCCCGTGACCAGCCTGTACGGCGAGCATCCCGCGACTCCGCGCCCGGCACGCGGCCTGGGCCGCCTGAACGTGGTGGCGCGCTGCCGCGAGTCCGCCAGGGCCGCCGCCCAGCGCCGCGTCGTGCACCGGCTCTCGGAACTCTTCCGTGCCGCGCGCCCCGGCGCGGTCGCCATCGTCACGCAGGTCTGGCCGATGGAGTGGATCAGGGAGGCGGACACCGCGGGCCTGCGCGTCATCGGCATGAGCCATGAGTCGTACGCCTACACCCGTGCCTGTCACCGCTACCGCGCGGTCAAGCGCAGCTACCCGTCCGTGGACCGCTGGCTCGCCCTCACCCAGGAGGACGCCGACGACTGGATCGCCGACGGCATGCACAACGTCGGCGCGATGCCCAACGCGCTCGCCCACCTCCCCGCGGTGCCTTCGCGGCGCGAGGGCAAGGTGGTGTGCAGCATCGGCAGGCTCGCCGACCAGAAGGGCGTCGACATGCTCGTCGACACCTGGGCCCTGGTGGCTCCGCGGCGGCCCGACTGGACACTGCGGATCTACGGCGCGGGCGCGGACGAGGCGGGCCTCAGGCGGCAGTGCACACGGCTCGGCCTCGACGGTTCCGTGGAGTGGCGGGGCCGCACCAGCGATGTGCCGGGCGTGCTTGCCGAGAGCTCCCTCTTCGTGCAGTCCTCGCGGGGCGAGGGGTTTCCGCTTGCCCTGATGGAGGCCATGGCCAGTGCGGTGCCGTGCGCGGCGTTCGACTGCGCGCCGGGCGTACGCGAGATCGTCCGCCACGGCGAGGACGGGCTGCTCGCCCCCGCCGGCGACATCGAGGCCCTGGCCGACCGCATCCTGCGCCTCACCGGAAACCCACGGCTGCGGGACGCGATGGGGGAGCGGGCCCGGATGAACGTGCAGCGGTTCTCGGAGGCGCGGGTGCTTGAGCGCTGGGAGGCGCTGTTCGAACTCCTGGAACGCTGAGTACTCCTGCGGGCCGGCGGGGGCCGCTCGCGCAGCTCCCCGCGCCCCTCGCCCGGCCTCAGGAACGTCCCGAGCGGGTCAGCAGTGATGACAGCAGGCCCCTGGCCCTGCTCCCGGTCCCGGCGGACGCCGGGGCGGGCTCGGAGATCTGGTCGCCCTGCCGCTCCGGGGCCCTCTCGCCCGCGTGCCGGGACGGCGGCTGCTCCGGCGGCTTCGCCTTCTTGCCGCTGATGCGGATCATCGGGAGGCCCGCGACTTCCTCGGCGCCGTGCCACATGTCGTCGCGCCCCTTCAGGAACGCGGCGAGATCGGCGTGGATCGCGTCGTAGCCGCCCCACGTTCCGTAGAACTTCGTGGCCGTGATGCAGAGCGGTTTGAGCCCCGTGTTCGCCACCGCGCCCCACGTCGCCGCGGCCACCCCCGGGCAGTGCTCGGCCCGGAAGTCGTCGAGCACGACGATCCCGTCCTGCCCGAGCACCTCTCGGGCCGCGGCGATGTCCGCGTGGACGTGTTCGTACAGATGCGAGGCGTCGATGTGCACGAAGCGGCAGCTGTCCGCCGCCACGTGCGCGGTGATCCCCGAGGACGGCTCCTGGACGATCCGCGGCAGACCCTCGTGGAAGGAGCGGTAGTTGGCCTCGAAGGCGCGGCGCGTGAGCGTGGCGTACGAGCGGCCCATCTCGGCGGAGTTGGCCTCGTCGGGGGCGGGCGAGTCGAAGAGGTCGCAGACCGTGAAGGTCTCGTCCGCGCGCAGATACGCGCCCATGAAGATGGCGCTCTTGCCCAGATACGCGCCGAGTTCGAGCAGATCGCCCCGCTCGCCCCGGTCCAGCTGCCTGCTCATGATCCAGTCGAAGAGCACCTGGTCGACCGGATGGAACCAGCCCTTCACATCGGAGAGCTGGCGCGGCCTCGGCAGCCGGCCGGTGCCGTTCGTGGGCGTGGTGGCTGAAGCGTTCTGCATATCTGGTCCCGTAGGTGGGGGGAGCGGAGGACAGTGCGGCGGACGCGTGGGGGCGCCGGAAGCACGGTGCGGCTAGCAGCGTGGAGTGGGCCGGGAGGCGTCGGCCCGCGGCGACGGCTCATCGGCCGTCCCCGCGGCAGGCGCCGGGTGCCGGTCCGCCAGTGGCGCCACAGACGGTAGACCCCCTGCCTCACCGAGCACCACATGCCTCACAACTCGTTCAGCCGCCCGCCCGTCGTCGTACACGCAGAAGCGGTCTCGGAACGCCGCGCGCAGCTGAGCCGAGCGCGAGCCGCGCCAGTGCCCGGTGGCGAAGATGTCGGTGAGCTCGTCCTCGCTGCGGGCGACGGCGCCCGGCGGGAACCGGCGCACGTCGAAATAGGTGCCGCGGGTCGCCTCGTACGCCTCCCAGTCGTCGGCGTGCAGGACGACGGGGCGGTCGAGGTTGGCGTAGTCGAACATCAGCGACGAGTAGTCCGTGACCAGGGCGTCCGACGCCAGGCAGAGGGACTCGACGCTCGGGTGGTCCGACACGTCGATCAGACGGCCGGCCGAGGGAGCCATGGGCGCCCCGTACGAGTGATGGGCGCGCGTGAGGATGACGAAACGGGGGCCGAGGTTGTGCAGCAGGCGCTCCAGGTCGAGGGAGCGCAGCTGCGTGTGGCGGTAGTCGCGGTGGGTGGGCGCGTACAGGATGGCGACGGCGCCCCGGGGGATGCCGATGGTCTCGCGGAGGCGGGCCACGTCGGCGGAGCTCGCCCGCTGGTAGATGTCGTTGCGCGGGTAGCCGTACTCCAGGGTCGTGTAGGAGGCGGGGAACACGCGCTCCCAGACCAGCGTCGAGTGCCGGTTCGCCGACAGGAGGTAGTCCCATTTGTCGGCGTTGCGCATGAGGGCGGCGAAGTCCATGCCCCGGGCGGCGGCCGGGCGGTCCTGGAGGTCGAGCCCCATCAGCTTCAGGGGCGTGCCGTGCTGGGTCTGGATCATGATCTGGCCGGGGCGTTTGACCATCCTGCGGTCGAAGTTCACGTTGTTGACGAGGTACTTGGAGCGCGCGAGCGCCGTCCAGTAGGCCGCCGTGCCGGGGCGGAGCCCGCGCGTCGCCGTCGGCAGGGTGTGGTGGTGGACCGGGTCCGCGATCCACGCGGTGCGGATGTGCGGGGCGTGCTCGCGCAGCGCGGCCTCCAGGGCGCCGGGGTTGCAGCCGTAGCCGCGCCCCCAGTACGAGGAGAAGACGGCACGGTCGGCGCGGACCGGCAGGCGCAGCTGGATCCGGTAGTGCAGTTGCAGCGCGGCGCCCTTGGAGCGGCGCCGCGCGGTGGCCGCGTACCGCCGGGCCCTGGTCCGCAGGCGCATCGCCGTCCACAGGGTGCGGTACGTGCGGTGCGTTCCCAGGCGTACGAGGCCGTGCCGCAACCGGGTGCGGGCGCGCGGGCGTGCGCCGGGGACGCGGTAGCGGCGGTAGTGGGTGCGGGCCTTGCGCAGGAACGCGGGGCGGCTGCCGCGCGGGAGGCGGTCGCGCTTGGTGAAGACCGTCGAGAGGTGGTCGACCATCCGCCGGAAGAGGAGGGGCCGCCAGGCGGCCGAGAGCTCCGGGTGCTGGTCGAGGAACGTGAAGACCCGCTCGTACTGGTCGAAGATGTCGAAGTGCCGACGCGTCGTGGTGCGCAGGATGCTGCCGCGGCGGCGCTGGAGGTAGTGCACGCAGACCCGGTCGAGGGTGGCGATCGTGCCCGCCTTCATCAGGACCGGGTACGTCCAGGGCGTGTCCTCGTAGAGGCCGGGCGGGAAGACGAAGCCCTCGCGCTCGATGAAGTCGCGGCGGTAGGCCTTGTTCCAGGCGACCATCAGGAGCCTCAGCAGGCCGGGCCGCTCGCTCAGCCGGAAGGGGACGTCGCCGTCTTCCTTGAGGAGCCCAGAGAACTGGTTGCGCACGGCCTCGCCCGACCAGAACACGCGCGCGTAGTCGTAGATCAGGACGTCCGGCTCGTCCGTCTCCTTGATGCGGTCCGAGATCGCGTGCAGGGAGTCGGGGGTGAGGGTGTCGTCGCTGTCGAGGAAGATCAGGTAGTCGCCGGTGGCGTGCTCCATGCCCGCGTTGCGGGCCCTGCCCAGACCCACGTTCTCCTTGAGATGCACGGCCCTCACCCGGGTGTCACCGGCCGCGCACTCGTCGATGAGGGCGCCGCACGCGTCGGGCGAGCAGTCGTCGACCACGATCAGTTCGAGGTCCGTGAACGACTGGCCGAGGACGGATCCGAGGCACGCGTGCAGATACGCCTGCACCTTGTACACGGGCACGATGACACTGAACCGGGGCAAGGCACATCCATGGGTCGGCGGGGGCGTACTGCCCGGCAACGTCCCGACGTCCGGTCGGGTTACGCCGACGCGGCATCCGGGGGACCCGCGTTCGGGGGACGGACATGAGTGAGGCGGCCCCCGTCGTGGGCCGCCTCACTCGTCGAACGTATGCGCCTGTGCCGTGCGTCCTGTCGAACGGCCGGCTACTTCACCGCGCCCGCCATCACGCCGGACACGAACTGCCGCTGGAACGCGAAGAACACGGCGAGCGGGATCACCATCGAGATGAACGCGCCGGGCGCCAGGATCTGCACGTTGTCGCCGAATGACCGCACCTGCTGCTGGAGCGCGACCGTGATCGGCGGCTTCTTGGAGTCGGCGAAGATCAGCGCGATCAGCATGTCGTTCCAGACCCAGAGGAACTGGAAGATGCCGAGCGAGGCGATCGCCGGCGCGCCGAGCGGCATCACGACCCGGAAGAAGAGCCGCAGCTCACCGGCCCCGTCCAGGCGCGCGGCCTCCAGGAGTTCGCGGGGGATCTCCGCGAAGAAGTTCCGCAGGAGGAAGATCGCGAACGGCAGGCCGAAGGCCACGTGGAAGACGACCACACCGACCGTCGTCTCGAAGATGCCGATCGCACCGAAGATCTTCGACACCGGAAGCAGCGCCACCTGCACGGGCACCACGAGCAGCCCCACGACACCGAGGAACCACCAGTCGCGCCCCGGGAACTCCATCCACGCGAAGGCGTATCCGGCGAGGGACCCGATGACCACGACGAGCAGCGTCGCGGGGACGGTGATCATGATGCTGGAAAGGATCGAGTCGGTGATCGTCTCGTCCTTGAGGAGGCTCGTGTAGTTGTCGAGCGTCATCTGCGACGGCGCGCTGAACACCTTCCACCAGCCGCTCTCGGCCATGTCGGCCGAGCTGCGCAGCGATCCGAGCAGCAGACCGACCGTCGGCACCAGCCAGAAGAGCCCGACGAGGACGAGGAAGACGCGTACGGCGGTGCCGCTCAGGACGGAGGCGATCCGCCCGCCGAGCGACTGCTTGGCCTTCACCACTTCGACTTGGGTGGTCATCGCTGTCGCTCCCGCCGCAGTCGCCGCACATTGAAGAGCATCACCGGGATCACGAGGAGGAAGAGCAGCACGGCGATCGCGCTCGCCACGCCCGAATCGTCATCGAGGAACGCCGAGTTGTAGAGCTGAAGGGCCAGGACGTTCGCGTCGTCCTTCGACGAGTTCGGCGGGATGATGAAGATCAGGTCGAAGATCTTCAGTACGTTGATCATGAGCGTGACCGCCACCACCGCGAGCACCGGCGCCAGGATCGGCACCGTGATCCGGCGGAACACCTGCCACTCGTTGGCGCCGTCCACCCGGGCGGCCTCAAGGAGTTCACGCGGCACGCTCGCGAGCCCGGCCGCGATCAGGACCATCGCGAAGCCCACCCAGATCCACAGGTACGAGCCGATGACCGCGGGCGTGATGAGGGAGGGGCCGAGCCAGTCCACGCCGTTGTACGGCTCGCGGAAGTTCGACGCCGGGAACCGGAGTTGTGCCCCGTCGGCCTCCTTGGGAAGCGCGAACGTGCCGTCGCCCGCCGCCTCGGTCGAAGCCACCACCGCGCCGTCCTTGACGGCCTCGACCTTGATCCCGGCATAGCCGAACTCGGTCCTGTCCGGGGCGTTCATCTCGCCCCGGCCCTTGCCGCGCGTGAAGTCCTGCCAGGCCGTGCCCGTGACCTTGTCGGGGTCCGGCTTCGCGGCCGCCGCGGACTTGGCGCCGTCCGGCATGTTGCCCGGCGCCACGCCGGTCAGCGGCAGCGCCACCGGAGTGCCCGCGCTGACCGGCTCGCGCGTGACGAAGGCGCCACCGCCCGCCGGCTTCAGGGGCGACTCCGTACTGGGATGCGCCTGCGGGAAGGAGGACGACTCGGCGAACGTGTCGTGCACGCCCACGACGACGGCGTTGGCGACACCCCGGTCGGGATCGGACTCGTACACGAGCCGGAAGATGATGCCTGCGGCGAGCATCGAGATCGCCATCGGCATGAAGATGACCAGCTTGAACGCCGTGCCCCAGCGGATACGTTCGGTGAGCACGGCGAAGATCAGGCCGAGTCCGGTCGCCAGGGTCGGGGCGACGACCACCCAGATCGCGTTGTTCTTGACCGCGGTGAGGATGGTGTCGTCCGTGAACAGGGTCTTGTAGTTGCCGAACGCCGTGAAGTCGCCCGACTTGTCGAAGAAGCTGCGGAAGACGGAGTACCCGATGGGGTACAGGACGAGCGCGCCGAGCAGCACCAGGGCGGGCAGCAGGAAGAGCACCGCCATGCCCCTGTGCGTTCCGGTCACGCTCTTGCGCGGATGGGGAGCCGGGGACAGCGCCGCACTCGGCGTGCCCCCGGCGTTCGCGGACGCCATCGCGTCAGTCCTTGTAGGCCTTGGCGGCGGCCGTCTCCAGAGCCTTCTGCGTGCCCTCGACGTCCTTCGGGTTCTTCAGGAAGTCCTGGAGCGCCTTCCACTCACCCTTGCCCGGGGTGCCGCCGAAGGCCTGGGGGGCCTGGTCGGACATGTCGAAGCGGATGTCGTCGCCCGCCGCGATGAGGGCCTTGGCGATGCTCCGCTGCACGTCGTTCGGGTACGCCGCCATGTCGAGGCTCTTGTTCGGCGACACGAAACCGCCCGCCTCGGCCCAGATCTTGGCCGAGTCGGGAGACGCGAGGTAGGTGAGAAGGGCCTGGGCGCCCTTGCTGTCCTTCAGCGCCACGGCGGCGTCACCGCCGACGACCGCCGGTGACTCGCTGCCGACCGCCGGGAACGGGAACACCTTGGCGTCCGTGCCGACCTTGGCCTTCGTCTCCGAGATCGGCAGCGAGACCATGTCGCCCTCGAAGACCATGCCCGCCTTGGGCTGGTCGCCGCCGGTGAAGGTCTGCTTGACCGAGACGGGGAACTCGGTCTGCAGCGCGCCGTCGGCGCCGCCCGCGACGAAGCCCTTCGTCCCGAAGACCTGGCCGAGCGTGGTCAGCGCCTTCTTCACGGACGGGTCCGTCCACTTGATCTCGTGCTTGGCGAGCTTGTCGTACTTCTCCGGGCCCGCCTGCGAGAGGTAGATGTTCTCGAACCAGTCGGTGAGGGTCCAGCCGTCGGCGCCCGCGACCGAGATCGGCGGTACGCCGGAGTCGTACACGGTCCGGGCCGTCTTCATGAAGTCGACCCAGGTCTTGGCGGGCTTGGCGCCCGCGTTGTCGAAGACCTGCGTGTTGTACCAGACCAGGGACTTGTTGGCGGCCTTGAAGTACACGCCGTACTGCTTGCCGTCGACGGTCCCGAGGTCCTGCCAGCCCTTCGCGTAGTTCTTGTCGATCTCCTTCTGCGCCGCGGGCCCCACCGGCTTGGCCCACTTGTTGGCCACGGCCTGCTTGACCGCGCCGACCTGCGGGAGCATCGCGACATCCGGCGGCGAGCCGCCCGCGACCTTCGACTCCAGGAAGCTGATGATGGGATCCTGGGCGGGTACGAAGGTGACCTTGGCCCCGGTCTGCTTCTCGAACTCGTCAAGAACCTTGAGGAAGACCTTCCGCTCCGCGCCGCCCCATACGGCGGCGACGGAGACGGTCTGCCCGTCCAGCTTGGGCAGTTGGGCCGCGGCGCCGCTCTCCTTGCCGCCGGCCTTGTCCCCGCCGCCCTTGTCGTTGTTGTCGTCGCCGCCACCGCACGAGGTGACGGTGAGTGCGAGCGCGCCCGCGACGACCGCGGCGGCGAATGTGGCGGTGGTACGCCGGTGGTGCGGTGCCCTGCGTGTACGAAGAGTGCTGCGCATCACTGCCCCGTTCTCTTCCCTGGTCCCTGGCGAGTCCGTGCGGCCTGTCTACGCCCGCGTGGGGAGAAGCGGCAAGAGCACGAACAGGCCCAACCAGCTGATCGTGATGGCGTTGTGACGTGCCGTCATGAGCTGCGGGACGCTCCTGCTGCGGGCAGGCGTTGCGCGCGGCGGAACAGGTGGGCGCAACACGACGGTGCCGGGCACCGAGAGAAGAGGCGACCGGCACCGGCAGCGGCGCGGAGCTACAGGAGGGACGGAACCTGATCCGCGGCCACAGAGCGCGCGGCCCGCTCCAGCGCACTGGCGAGGAGGGCCAGGTCGGTTGGCCCATTGCCGAGTTCACGGACGGGGCGGCGGGCCGGAGGGTCGCCCATCCGCTCCCACTCCAGTGGCACAACCGTGGGCCGCAACGTGGACGTACGAGGGATGCGTCCAGTAACCCGCCCCGCCTGAAAGGCACTCACCCGCCCCTCGGCGGTACGGAGCTCCCCCCGCCCCGGAGCAGGCTCTTCCGCCCCGGGAGAAACCGCGTCCAGGGCGATCCGCACGGCAGCCCGCCGCCCCAGCTCGGTCTCGGACATCCGCTCACTGCGAGCCGTAGTGGCAACGAGGTGCACCCCGAGCCGTTCCCCGTCCCTGGCGACAGCCTCAAGTGCCCGCACGACGGACCCCGCCGCGGGCCGCCCCGGCGACCCGAGCGCGGGAGAGAGCAGCGCGTCGAAGTCGTCGACGAGCACGACGAGCCGAGGCAGCGGAGGCCCGGGCTCGGCCCCCTTGCTGACAGCGACGGGCCGCAACCGCATCGTGGAACTCGGCGGCGGCTCAAGATCGCCCCCGCCGCTGCCGGGGCCGCTGCCACCGCTGACGCTCCCGTCGGCGGAAGGCACCCGCGCATGCCACTCGGCGAACCCGAGCCGCCCGAGCAACTCGGCCCGCCTCTTCAGCTCCGCGGCCAGGGACTGGGCGAACTCCCGCATCCGCACCGGGTCGTTGGCGGCCAGATGTGTGGTGACGTGCGGCAGGTCCATACAGACCGCGAGGCCCTCGACCAGCCGTATGTTCCCCCCGTTCGTCCCGCTGTTCCCGCTCCCCGTGCTGTCCCGCCCGTCGATGAGGACCATGCCGAGGCGGTCAGGGCGCTCCGCCGCGGCAAGGGACGCGGCGATGGACCGCAGCAGCTCCGTACGACCGCTCCCCGAAGGGCCCTCGGCCAGCACATGCGGGCCCTCGGTGGCGAGGTCCACGACCACGGGCCCGCGCGGTCCGGCCCCGAGCACCGTCCAGGCCCGCCCGCCCGACGCCTCCGCGTCATCGGCGGCAGCGGCCCACCGCGCCATCAGGGACGCGGGCGTGGCCCGTGCCAGCCCCAACTCGTCGAGCAGCCGGGCCATTTGAGGCAGCGGAGCGGACACGCGCGCATGCCCGTCGCCGGGCGCCCCGTCCGTACGGAAAGGCGCCAGGGCGCGGGCGAACCGCTCGGCCCAGGCCTGCGACACGGCGTCCACCGCCGCGACGGTGCCGTGCCCCGCCGGGTGCCCGTCCACGGTCCGCAGCAGCCGCAGGGCGGTGGCCACGTCGCCGCTGAGCAGCGCGACGGCACCGCAGGCGCGGAAGGCGGGCGACACGGAACAGGCGGCTTCGTACGTGGCGGACACCGGCGATGCGGGTGACGCGGCGGGCGTCTCCGCCAGGCAGACGACGTGGATCCCGGCGCCGGCCCCTTCGCGCGCGAGCCGTGTCACGGCTTCGCGCAGCCCGGCGGACCCGGGATCGCCGTCCACCACGACGACGGTGCGGGACCCGGCGGCCAGGGAGTTTTCCGCTGAGCTGTTGCTGTTGCTGTCGGTCGCGATGGCGGACGCCTTGTCCGCCACGTAGTCATCGAGGCGCCGCAGCAGCTCTCCCGTACGCGCCGCCGCCTGCTCGCGGTCGTAGGCGAGGAGGAGGCGACAGTCCTGGCCGTGCGTGGGCCGCAGATGCGGGAGCCAGCCGAGCCAGGACCACTCGGCGGCGCGCTCCGGTGTGGGCCGTGCCCGGTCCGTGCTGAGCAGCACGATCTCCAGGGCGTCGGGGGAGTGCAGCGCCGCGAGCTGGGAGACGACGGCACGGGCGAGCCCCGTGAGCCGCTCGCGAGGTCCCGCGAGGCCGAGCGCGCCCGCCTCCCGCAGGCTGACCGTCACGGGGACGGCGGGCAGCAGGCCGCGCTCGTCCGGGGCCGTGCGGTCGACGGTGCCGAGCCGGACCGCGAGAGCTTCCGGGTGGCCGGGCCCGCGCTCCCAGAGCCGGGGTCCTGGACCGAGCGCCGTGAGCAGCAGGGCCGCGGGGTCGGGCCAGGACTCCGGGGTCCGCGCGGCGGCGGCCACCGCGAGATCCTCGGGGGTGGGACCCGCCGGTTGCGGGGAGGAGTGCGGGGAGGAGGAGGGGCCGTCCTCCGTCGTTTCGTACGCGTCGTCTTCGGGGCCGGTGTGTCCGGGCTCGTCGTCACGGGCGCCCGTGATCCGCCGGGCCCAGGCGGAGAGGCCGCTCCGTTTGCGCAGGTTGCGCGGCACGGTCGTCCCGCGCGCGGGGGTGCCGACGCGGGTGCTCTCGGTGTCCGGGGCGCCGCCCTGCTGGGGCACGAGCGGCACATCGGTGAGGGAGGTCCGGCCGTACGCCCCTGGTGTTCCCTGCGCTTCGACCCGGCCGTCGTCGCCGGCGGAACCCCAGCCCGCGGAGCCATAGGCGTGATGGGTGCCGCCGGAGGGCGCGTGGCCCGCTCCGGGGAGCGCACCGCGGAGGTCGTCGCCGCTGGGGCCGCTCGGGGCGACCCGCACCCGCACGTGCCCCTCGCCGTCCGCCGCCGTCGGCAGCGCGCCGCCCGTCCCGTCCCCGGTGGTGAGCCGCAGCGCGGACTCGCCGAGCCGCAGCAGGGAGCCGGGGGAGAGGCGCACCGGGTGGTCGGTGATCTCGCGGCCGTCCACCGTGGTGCCGTTCGTGGACCCCAGGTCCGTGACGGTGACCTGGCCGTCCGGGGTGAGCGTCACCGCGCAGTGCAGCCGGGAGACGTCCGGGTCGTCCAGCGGGACGTCCGCGTCGCCCGAGCGGCCGACGCGGATCTGGCCGCCGTGCAGGAGGTGCACGCCGCCCGCGTCCGGTCCCGCGATCACGTGCAACTGGGCGGCGGCTGAAGCGAGTTCGGGTCCGGGCTCGGCGGGGGAACCGAGTGAGAGCACCGCTCCGTCGATGAGCGGGGGCTCCCCGATGGTGCAGCGCTGGGCGTCGAGCCGCTCCGACTCCGCGTACAGGACGACTGGTCCCTCACCGCCCGACACGACCGCGGCGAGGCCGGACGCGACCGTGGCGAGCGCGGTGCCGGCGGGGGCGGTGACCAGCACGTCACAGGCGCCGCGCGGCACGGCAGGACGGTCTTGGGGCTCGGCGGTCTGGCCGCTGCGCGGCCCGAGGACGGTCAGCCGGATCTGCATCGCCGTCAGCGGTCCCTTCTGCCCTTGCCGCCGGGCGCGGGGACGCGCGCTGTACTCGCGCTGTGATTCCCCCCACCGCACACGGCCACGTCGGCCAGTAACAAGAAGGCATCTTCGCATCTGCCGCTGACAACACGCCCGGCGGCCACCCGTAAGTGATCTTGATTGGTCGGCTCTGCTCGGAAAAGTGCCTGCTTGGACCGTTGCGATCGTCGGTCGGCGCATCGTGACGAAGGTCAATTCGACGCCCATCGGCAACCAACGGCGTCAGTGGAGCGTCTTTCCACCGAACAGCTATCCGGTCACCGGCCCGGTCAGCTATCCGGCCACCTCGTGGCCGGGTCGGAATGAGACCGGCCGGTGCCCCGTTCGGCGGCACTAGAGTGGGTCGGAACACCTTCCGGCGGGTAGCCGGGTACGGACAGACCAGTCAGATCAGTAGATCAGCAGGGAGCCTGACGTGCGGCCGGTAGGCAGCAAATACCTGCTCGAGGAGCCGCTCGGTCGCGGCGCCACGGGCACCGTCTGGCGGGCCCGCCAGCGCGAGACCGCGGGTGCCGAGGCGGCAGTCCCGGGCCAGCCCGGCGAGACCGTCGCGATCAAGGTCCTCAAGGAGGAGCTCGCCAACGACGCGGACATCGTGATGCGCTTCCTGCGCGAGCGATCCGTCCTGCTCAGGCTGACGCACCCGAACATCGTGCGGACCCGCGACCTGGTCGTCGAGGGGGAGCTCCTCGCCCTCGTCATGGACCTGGTCGAAGGCCCTGACCTGCACCGCTACCTCCGCGAGAACGGCCCGTTCTCGCCGGTCGGCGCGGCCCTCATGACCGCCCAGATCGCCGACGCCCTCGCCGCGAGCCACGCGGACGGAGTCGTGCACCGCGACCTGAAGCCCGCGAACGTCCTGCTCAAGCAGGACGCCGACGGCTCGATGCACCCGATGCTCACCGACTTCGGCATCGCGCGCCTCGCCGACTCCCCGGGCCTGACCCGCACCCACGAATTCGTCGGCACGCCCGCGTACGTGGCGCCCGAGTCCGCCGAGGGCCGCCCGCAGACCAGCGCGGTCGACATCTACGGCGCGGGCATCCTCCTGTACGAGCTCGTCACCGGCAGCCCGCCCTTCGGCGGCGGCTCGGCACTCGAAGTCCTGCACCAGCACCTGAGCGCCGAACCGCGCCGCCCCTCCACGGTCCCCGACCCGCTGTGGACGGTCATAGAACGCTGCCTCAGCAAGAACCCCGACCACCGCCCCAGCGCCGAGAACCTCGCGCGCGGCCTGCGGGCCGTCGCGGAAGGCGTGGGCGTGCACGCGTCCAGCGCGCAGATCGCCGCCGCGGAGGGCGTGGGCGCCCTCCTCATGCCCGACCCGTCGCCCGCCGCGGTGCCGGGCACCGCCGGTGCGGCCGACCCCACCCAGGTCCTCCCGAACAACGCGGGGTCGTACGACCCCAGCGCGCCGACGAGCGTCATGCAGAACACCGGCGGCCCCGGTTCCGGGGACGCCGACCCGACGTCGGTGCTCCCCACCGGCAGCGGCAGCCGCGGCGCGGCCGACCCGACGGCCGTCATGCCGCCGGTGCCGCCGAACCAGCCCGGCGGGGCCCCGGACGACCAGCATCCCTGGCAGAACCAGATGCGGGCGGCCCGGGACCGCAACGAACAGACGCAGGTCCAGGCGTACATGGACCCGAACGACGACCCGCTGCGCCGCCGCCCGCAGCGCCAGGTGGCCCGCCCGCAGCAGCAGCCGCAGCAGCGCCCCCAGCAGTACGCGCCGCAGCAGCAGCGCCAGCAGCGTCCACAGCAACAGCAGTACGCTCCCCAGCCCCAGCAGCAGCAGTACGCGCCGCCGCAGCAGACGCCGCCCCAGCAGCCGCCCGCGGGACGGCCGCCGCGTGAGCCCAGGCAGCGCGGCTCGAACCCGAACCGGATGAAGATCCCGGGCCTCGGCTGCCTCAAGGGGTGCCTCTTCACGCTCATCATCCTCTTCGTGGCGAGCTGGCTCGTCTGGGAGCTGAGCCCGCTCCAGGAGTGGATCGGCACGACGAAGGGTTACTGGGAGCAGCTGACGGACTGGTACGACACGGTCTCCGGCTGGATGGGGAAAGTGAGCGGCAACTAGCTGCGACCGGCGGCCCCGCGGCCTGTGGTGGCCGCTGACGGGCCTGTAGTGGCCGCTGACGGGCCAGTGGTGGGTCAGTGATGGGTGAATCCCTGACCGACTCTGGGGATTTGTCGACACCTGCAGGGTGATTTCTGCTCCTGGAGTGAAGGTTGGCGTCGAGGCCGCGTAGCTTTGTCGCCAACACGCATCCGTAGGAGCAGTCTTGGCACGCAAGATCGGCAGCCGGTACACCGCCCACCAGATCCTTGGTCGGGGCAGCGCCGGCACGGTGTGGCTCGGCGAGGGACCTGAGGGTCCCGTCGCCATCAAGCTGCTGCGCGAGGACCTGGCGGCCGACCAGGAGCTCGTCGGCCGCTTCGTCCAGGAGCGCACGGCGCTCCTCAGCCTCGACCACGCGCGCGTGGTGGGCGTCCACGACCTGGTGGTCGACGGCAACGACCTCGCCCTGGTCATGGACCTGGTCCGCGGCACGGACGTGCGTACCCGCCTGGACCGTGAGCGGCGCCTCGCTCCGGAGGCTGCGGTGGCGATCGTGGCGGACGTCGCGGACGGCCTCGCGGCGGCGCACGCCGCGGGGATCGTGCACCGTGACGTGAAGCCGGAGAACGTACTGCTCGACATGCAGGGCCCGCTGGGTCCCGGCGGCTCGCACCCCGCGCTCCTCACGGACTTCGGGGTGGCGAAGCTGATCGACTCCCCGCGCCGCACCCGCGCGACAAAGATCATCGGTACGCCGGACTACCTCGCCCCGGAGATCATCGAGGGCCTGCCCCCGCGCGCGGCCGTCGACATCTACGCGCTCGCGACCGTCCTGTACGAACTCCTCGCGGGGTTCACGCCGTTCGGTGGAGGCCACCCCGGGGCGGTGCTCCGCCGCCACGTCACGGAAACGGTTGTGCCGCTCCCCGGCATCCCCGACGAGCTCTGGCAGCTGATGGTCCAGTGCCTCGCGAAGGCCCCGGCGTCCCGCCTGCGCGCCTCCGAGCTGGCGGCGCGGCTGCGGGAGCTGCAGCCCCTGGTGGCGGGGATGCCGCCCCTTGACGTGGACGAACCGGATACGGAGCCGCTCGCGGAGGAGGCGGAGGAGGAGCCTGCGCCGGAGCCGGCCCCGGGCGCTCCACGCCGTGGAGCGGTTCCCCTCGTCCCCGGGTCGTCCCCCGACTCGAACCGCGACACGCACACCTCCATGCGCGTGCCGGGCCCCGACGAGCTCGCCGGGGGCGCCCGTGGCACGGCTCGCGCCCCTCGCGCGTCCGGCGCTGCCCGGCCCGGCTCCGCCCGCCACCGCGCCTCGGCCCGCCGCCGCAGGATCACGCTCGGCGTGGCGGGGGCGGTTCTGGTGGCCGCGGCAGGCATCGGCACCTGGGCGGCCACGAACGGTGACGACGCGGACGCCACCCCCCAGGACCAGAAGAACTCCGCCCCCGAGACACCGTGACCCTGCGGGCCCTTCCTGACCTGCGCCCCCTCCGCGACGGACGTCTCCCCCTGCCCACCCGCCAAATCCCGGCCCACCGCCCCACGCCGGACCGGACCTCCCCGCCCGCCCCCACCCGGCACCCACGGACGGAACAGCCCCCGCCCCGCCGCTCCGCGACGGATTTTCCCCACCCGCCCACCCGATTACCCGGGGTAATCGGGCGGGTGGGCGGGAGACATCCGTCGCGAAGCGGCGGGACAGGCCAACCCGAGCGGGCCGCAGGCGGACGCAGGCCCGAGCCGGAAGAGAACCCGGCCCGCACGGCGAGCCCGCCCGGCCACCCCGCACAAGCCGCCCCGCAGGGGCGAGGCGGCGCTCCCGAGGGGGCGCCGACCACGCCCCCGCAGCCGCGAGGGCAGACCGCTTGCCCCCAGCCGTTAGGCTGGACCCGTGGCAGTCGTCGATGTATCCGAAGAGCTCAAGTCCCTCTCCTCGACCATGGAGTCGATCGAGGCCGTCCTGGACCTCGACAAGCTGAGGGCAGACATCGCTGTGCTCGAGGAGCAGGCGGCCGCGCCGTCCCTGTGGGACGACCCGGAAGCGGCACAGAAGATCACCAGCAAGCTGAGCCACCTCCAGGCGGAGGTGCGGAAGGCCGAGGCCCTGCGCGGGCGCATCGACGACCTCAGCGTGCTCTTCGAGATGGCCGAGGAGGAGGACGACCCGGACACCCGCGCCGAGGCCGAGACCGAGCTCACGGCCGTCAAGAAGGCGCTGGACGAGATGGAGGTCCGCACCCTCCTCTCCGGCGAGTACGACGCCCGTGAGGCCCTCGTCACCATCCGCGCGGAGGCCGGCGGCGTGGACGCCTCCGACTTCGCCGAGAAGCTGCAGCGCATGTACCTGCGCTGGGCCGAGCGCCACGGCTACAAGACGGAGCTCTACGAAACCTCGTACGCGGAAGAGGCCGGCATCAAGTCGACCACCTTCGCCGTCCAGGTCCCGTACGCCTACGGAACGCTCTCGGTCGAGCAGGGCACCCACCGCCTCGTCCGCATCTCGCCCTTCGACAACCAGGGCCGTCGCCAGACCTCGTTCGCCGGAGTCGAGATCCTCCCGGTCGTCGAGCAGACGGACCACATCGAGATCGACGAGTCCGAGCTGCGCATCGACGTCTACCGCTCATCGGGCCCCGGCGGCCAGGGCGTGAACACGACCGACTCCGCGGTCCGCCTGACGCACCTGCCGACCGGCATCGTCGTCTCCTGTCAGAACGAGCGCTCGCAGATCCAGAACAAGGCGAGCGCGATGAACGTCCTCCAGGCCAAGCTCCTCGAGCGCCGCCGCCAGGAGGAGCAGGCGAAGATGAACGCCCTCAAGGGGGACGGCGGCAACTCCTGGGGCAACCAGATGCGTTCGTACGTCCTGCACCCGTACCAGATGGTCAAGGACCTGCGCACGGAGTTCGAGGTGGGCAACCCGGAGTCCGTTTTCAACGGCGAGATCGACGGCTTCCTCGAAGCGGGAATTCGCTGGCGCAAGCAGCAGGAGAAGTAAGCGCCGCTTTATCGACAAGGCAACTGCCGCCCAAGAGGCGGCAGTTGCCTTTTACGTCACAGTCACATCTCCGTACGCCGGTCAACTGCTGCTATTTCAGACATCGCTCGCGCAACGACCTTGACGTTGCTCCGGAAACTGGAAAGGCTAGTGAGCGGCATGCGTATCTCTGGGGCGCGTGTGATCTGTGGGGGGCGGATTCAGTGCTCCTGACGAACGCGGACCCGGACGCTGCCTCACTGACGATTCAGCTACTGGGGGTAGCAGCCAGATGACCAAGAAGACGCGGATCCGCGTTGCACGCATAGCGGCAGGTGCGGTGATCGCCGCCGGTGCTTCGCTGACCGCCGCGGGTGCCGCCTCGGCCCTCGACGTAGGCGTCGACCTCGGCGGCGGTGTGGGCGCCAGCGCCAGCGCCGACGAGAACGGCATCGGAGTCGACGTCGGCCTGGGTGGGGACGACGACCCGACCGACGACCCCACCGTCCCGCCCACGGAGATCCCGACGGAGCCCACCGCGGACCCGACGGACCCCACGGACGATCCGACCGACCCCACCGAGGAGCCCACGGAGCCCACCGAGGACCCGACGGACCCGGGTACGCCCACCGACGACCCGACGGACCCCTCGGACCCGGGTACGCCCACCGAGGGCCCCAGCGACCCCGGTAACGGCAACGGCACCGGTGGTGGCGGCAACGGCGGCAACGACAACGACCCCGACGGCGGCGCCAACAACCCCGTCGAGCAGGGCAAGGGCAAGGACAGCCTGAACGACACGGGCTCCGCCCCGGTCGAGCAGGGTGACAAGGCCGACAAGGGTGAGCTCGCCGAGACGGGTGCCGCCGAGACCACGTTCCTGCTGATCGGTGCCGCGACGATGATCGCCGGCGGCATCGGCTTCCGCGTTCTGCCGCGCTTCGTCGGCAACCGCGGCGCCGCTGCCTGATAGAGGGCACCGGCACGACATGACATGACAGAAGGGCCCGGAGCAGCCAGCTCCGGGCCCTTCTGGTGTCCTGTTGTACGCGCGCGCCTGTGGCGTACTGAGCGCGCTCTAAGCGGTCTGGTGCGCCAGCAGGGCCACCGCCGCTATCAGCACGACGAGCAGTCCTATCAGGGCCGCAGGGCTGAGGCCGCCGAACGGCCCCTCTTGCTGCATGCGCTCGCGATTGGCCCGGCACACGGGGCAGCGGCCTTCGCTCACGGGCGACGCGCAGTTCGCGCACACCAACCTGTCGTAGGTCATGCGCTCCTCCTCCCGCACAGTCACAGCCTGCCCAACGCTAGGGGGAACTCAACCGTTCCCCTACCACTGTGCCAGCTTCCACGAGTTTCGGCGCGGCCCGCCCGACCTCGCCGGTTTCCAGCTGTTACGTTCCGTGGTATATCCGCGACAATCCGCGCAACTCAGGACGCTGACTGCGCTCCCGTACCCGCTTCGCGTATGGTCACGCTCACCTACCCCCGGCGACCCGTGGTGCATTCGTGATCCGATTCGACAACGTCTCCAAGGCCTACCCCAAGCAGACCCGGCCCGCCCTCCGGGATGTCTCTCTGGAGATCGAAAAGGGCGAGTTCGTCTTCCTGGTGGGTTCTTCCGGCTCCGGAAAGTCCACCTTCCTGCGTCTCGTCCTGCGTGAGGAGCGCACCAGCCACGGCCAGGTGCACGTCCTCGGCAAGGACCTCGCCCGCCTCTCCAACTTCAAGGTGCCGCACATGCGGCGCCAGTTGGGCACCGTCTTCCAGGACTTCCGTCTCCTTCCGAACAAGACCGTCGGCGAGAACGTCGCCTTCGCGCAGGAAGTCATCGGCAAGTCCCGCGGCGAGATCCGCAAGTCCGTCCCCCAGGTCCTCGACCTCGTCGGCCTCGGCGGCAAGGAGGACCGGATGCCCGGCGAGCTCTCCGGTGGTGAGCAGCAGCGGGTGGCGATCGCGCGAGCCTTCGTCAACCGCCCCAAGCTCCTGATCGCCGACGAGCCGACCGGCAACCTCGACCCGCAGACATCGGTCGGCATCATGAAGCTGCTCGACCGGATCAACCGGACCGGCACGACCGTCGTCATGGCTACCCACGACCAGCAGATCGTGGACCAGATGCGCAAGCGGGTCATCGAGCTGGAGAAGGGCCGTCTCGTCCGCGACCAGTCGCGCGGCGTTTACGGCTACCAGCACTGACGACCCGTACTGATCCACTGCACTGATCCACTGAAAGGGAGCCATGCGCGCCCAGTTCGTCCTGTCGGAGATCGGCGTCGGTCTCCGCCGGAATCTCACGATGACCTTCGCGGTCATCGTCTCCGTGGCCCTCTCGCTCGCCCTGTTCGGCGGCTCGCTGCTCATGCGTGACCAGGTGAGCACGATGAAGGGCTTCTGGTACGACAAGGTCAACGTATCGATCTTCCTCTGCAACAAGGCCGACGCGGAGCAGGATCCCAAGTGCGCCAAGGGCGCGGTCACGAACGAGCAGAAGGAACAGGTCAAGGTCGACCTGAAGAAGATGCCCGTCGTGGACAAGGTCGAGTACGAATCGGCGGACCAGGCCTACAAGCACTACAAGGAGCAGTTCGGCGACTCGCCGCTGTCCAGCTCCCTCACGCCGGACCAGATGCAGGAGTCGTACCGCATCAAGCTGAAGGACCCCGAGAAGTACCAGGTGGTCGCGACCGCCTTCTCCGGGCGTGACGGCGTGCAGTCCGTGCAGGACCAGAAGGGCATCCTGGAGAACCTCTTCGGGCTGCTCAACGGCATGAACTGGGCCGCTCTTGCGGTGATGGCGCTGATGCTCGTCGTCGCGCTGATGCTGATCGTCAACACGGTGCGTGTCTCCGCGTTCAGCCGGAGACGTGAAACCGGGATCATGCGGCTCGTCGGTGCGTCCAGCTTCTACATCCAGATGCCGTTCATCATGGAGGCCGCCGTCGCCGGGCTGATCGGTGGCGGTGTCGCCTGCGGAATGCTCCTCGTGGGCCGGTACTTCATCATCGACCACGGCCTCGCGCTCTCCGAGAAGCTGAACCTGATCAACTTCATCGGGTGGGACG
This sequence comes from Streptomyces sp. NPDC058257, assembly GCF_042881845.1. Taxonomy (NCBI): domain Bacteria; kingdom Bacillati; phylum Actinomycetota; class Actinomycetes; order Kitasatosporales; family Streptomycetaceae; genus Streptomyces; species Streptomyces sp. NPDC058257. The sequence goes on along the minus strand of NZ_JBHVXJ010000010.1, from coordinate 237,249 downwards.
CGGTCCTGGCCAAGCTGCCGCTGGTGCTCGCCATCAGCCTGCTGATGCCCGCGCTCGCCGCGTTCTTCGCGTTGCGCAAGTACCTGAAGGTGTGACAAGACCCGCTGGAGCATCGGGGCGCTGTGCGGTTCAACCGGCCGTACGGCGCCCTTCGTTGTCCTAGACTCACCGGCATGTCAGGCCTCGACCGGTTCTGCGACCGGCTCTCCCGGCCCCGCCGTATCCGCCGCGGGGCGACCCTGACATTGGTGTTCGCGAGTGTGCTCGCCACCGGTGCCGCCACCGGGTCCTGGGACGATGTGGCCGACGAAGGCCGGAAGTCGCCTGATCCCTCCGCTTCCACCCGTTCCGTCGCCTCCTCCACCGACGCCGCCTCCGAAGCGGCCGATGCCGCCGCGGAGGCGATGGCCGACGGCAAGTCCGGCGAGAAGGCCGCGAAGGACGCCGTCAGCCGCAGCGGCGACCGCTGGGGGGCGGTGTACTCCCCCGGGGAGTATCAAGAGTTCGAGCAGTCCCTGGACGGCGCGTACACCGGTGTCGGCCTCTGGGCCAGGCGCGCGGCCGACGGACGCATCGAGGTGTCCCGGGTCCAGCGCGGCGGCCCCGCCGAGCAGGCCGGCATCCGCGAGGGCGACCAGCTCAGCAGCATCGACGGCAAGCGTGTCGCAGGCCTTCCCGTCACCGAGGTCGTGTCCCTGCTGCGCGGTACCCGCGCGGGCAGCCCGGTCGGGCTCGGCCTGAAGCGGGGCACGCGCGCGTGGAGCGAGACGCTGCACCGGGCCCGCCTCTCCACGGACTCCGTCACGGTCACGCAGCTCGCGGGCGGCGCCGTCCTGATCAAGGTCGAGGCCTTCACCAAGGGGGCGGGCAAGCGCGTACGTTCCGCGGTGCACGACGCTCCCAAGGGCGCCGGAATCCTGCTCGACCTGCGGGGCAACTCCGGGGGCCTGGTGTCGGAGGCGGTCACCGCGGCCTCGGGGCTCGTCGACGGGGGCCTGGTGGCGACGTACGACGTGCGCGGTCGGCAGAAGGCCCTGCACGCGGAGCGTGGCGGTGACACCACCAGACCCGTGGTGGCCCTGGTCGACGGCGGCACGATGAGCGCGGCCGAGCTGCTCACGGGCGCCCTGCAGGATCGCGGCCGTGCGGTCGTGGTGGGCTCACGGACCTTCGGCAAGGGCTCGGTCCAGATGCCGAGCCGGCTGCCCGACGGCTCGGTCGCCGAGCTGACGGTCGGGCACTACCGCACTCCTTCGGGGCAGGCGGTCGACGGCCGTGGCATCACCCCGGACCTGGAGGTCCAGGACAGCGCCGAGAGACGGGCCGAGACAGTATTGACTGGCCTCGGACCCCCCTCGTAGTGCGAAAATGGTCGGACTATGGCGAAGGAAAAGGTAAAGCGCAAGGCCGCGAAGGCCGCTGAGAAGGCCCCTGCCCGGAAGATGGTCGCGCAGAACAAGAAGGCGCGGCACGACTACCACATCATCGACACGTACGAGTGCGGCCTCGTCTTGATGGGCACCGAGGTCAAGTCGCTGCGGATGGGCCGGGCCTCCCTGGTGGACGGCTTCGTGCACATCGACGGCGGCGAGGCCTGGCTGCACAACATCCACGTCCCGGAGTACGTGCAAGGGACCTGGACCAACCACTCCGCCACGCGGAAGCGCAAGCTGCTGCTGCACCGGGCGGAGATCGACAAGCTGGAGTCCAAGTCGCAGGAGACGGGTCACACGATCGTGCCCCTGGCCCTGTACTTCAAGGACAGCCGGGTCAAGGTCGAGATCGCGCTCGCCAAGGGCAAGAAGGAGTACGACAAGCGCCAGACGCTCAAGGAGAAGCAGGATCTGCGCGAGACGAACCGCGCGGTCGCGGAGGTCAAGAAGCGTCAGCGCAGCGCCTAGCCCGCGGGTCCGCGTGGACCCGAACGGGGCACGCGGGAATTGGCTGGCCCCGTCGGGCGTTGTTCACGTACGATGGGCACTGCCCCGCACAGCCGGGGCGCGCATTGATGCAGTATCTAACTCAATAGCGGTAAACATGGGGATGATCGGTTTCGACAGCGGATGTCGAAGCAGGGGAAGCGAGCCGAGGAAGCGACAATGATCTCGTTAACCATATGTCGCAACCAATAATCGCCAATTCTAAGAGCGATTCCCAGTCCTTCGCCCTCGCTGCCTAATAAGCAGTGAGTGAAGGACCCTTAATGGGTGTCAGCCCGGGAGTGTTCCCGACCCGGATCCTGGCATAATCTAGGGGACTAAACCATCGAGCCCGGTCACGGGGTTCGATGGGAAATCAAACAGTGACTGGGCCCGTCGGAGACTTGTTCGCGAGATCACCGGGGCCGAGAAAATCGTAGCGAACTGCGCTCGGAGAAGCCCTCCTTTTGCACCGTTGGACGCGGGTTCGATTCCCGCCATCTCCACAATTCCCATGTTGAGGTCAAAGCCTCCTGGCCGTCGGCCAGGGGGCTTTTTCCGTGTATCGGAGCCTCCAGCAGCCCTCGGGCGACCCGGACGCCTTGATCTGCCGCCCCACAGATGTCCGGAGTGGGGTCTGTCGCGGGGCGGCTGTGTCCGGGATGCTCCTGGGTCATGAGTAGACCCGTGAGACGCGTCAACGCCCGTATGCGCCACTGGATCTGGCCCGCCGTGCTCGGTGTCGCGGCGGCCACCCTCTCCGTCAGCTCGCCTGCCGGGGCCGACTCCGACCGCGGCGGCCTGCCCGAAGCCATCGACACCATCCTCGGCGATCCCCGGATGGAGGGCGGCGCGGCGAGTGTCGTCGTCGCCGACGCCGCGTCCGGTGACGTGCTCTACCAGCACCTGCCCAGCGGACGCCTGATGCCCGCGTCCAACACCAAGCTGCTCACCTCGACGGCGGCCATGGAGCGGCTCGGGCCCGACCACCGCTTCACCACCGATGTGCTCACCGACGGCAGGCGGCACGGCCCCGTCCTCTCCGGTGACCTCTACCTGCGTGGCACCGGCGACCCGACGACGCTGGCCAAGGACTACGACCAACTCGCCGCGAAGATCGCCGACTCGGGGGTCCGGAAGGTCTCGGGGCGGCTGGTCGCGGACGACACCCGGTTCGACGACAAGCGCATCGGCGACACCTGGTCCGGCGACGACGAGTTCGCGTACTACGCGGCCCAGATCTCCGCACTGAGCGTCGCCCCGGACACCGACTACGACACCGGAACGGTCATCGTCGAGGCCACGCCCGGAGCGAAGGCCGGGGACCGGCCCAAGGTCACGGTGACCCCGAAGACCGATTACGTGGACGTCGACAACAGCGCCAGGACCGTCGCCGCCGGCGGCGATGACACGCTCACCATCGAGCGCGAGCACGGCACCAACACCATCACGGTCACCGGCACCGTCCCCGTGGGGGGTGACGCCACCAAGGAGTGGATCACCGTCTGGGAGCCGACCGGATACGCGGCGGCGATCTTCCGGGACGCGCTGAAGGCGCACGGGGTGCGGGTGGACGGGCCGACGAAGGCCGGGCTCGCCACTCCCGAGGGCGCGCGCCGGCTCGCGTCGCACGACTCCATGCCGCTGAAGGAGCTGATGATCCCCTTCATGAAGCTCTCCAACAACATGCACGCGGAGAACCTCACGAAGACGATGGGGTACGAGGCGACCGGACGGCCGGGGAACTGGACGGACGGTCTCGCCGCCATCAGCTCCTACCTGAAGACCGCCGGTGTCGACCCCGGCAAGGTGCGCCAGGTCGACGGCTCCGGGCTCTCGCGCAAGGACAACGCCCCCGCCGACCAGTTGATCAAGCTTCTTCTCTCGGCCAGGGGCGAGCCCTGGTACGCCGACTGGTACAAGTCCCTTCCGGTGGCCTGCGCCCCGGACAAGTTCGTCGGCGGCACGCTGCGTACGCGCATGTGCGGAACTCCGGCGGCCATGAACGTACGGGCGAAGACCGGGTCGCTGACCGCCGCGTCCGCGCTTTCGGGGTACGTGAAGGACGCGGGCGGGCGTGAGCTCGTGTTCAGCGTCATCCTGAACAACTACATGCCCTCTTCGGTGAAGGCGCTGGAGGACGCGATCGTCGTGACGCTCGCCAAGTCGACCGAGGACAAGGCCGTTCCTGTCATGCCGCGCTCGCGACGCGGGACCGAGCCGAGCGGGGATCTGGAGTGCTCGTGGCGCAAGCCCGCACGATGCTGAGCAGCAGCGCGCAGCACGCGGCGGTGACCGGGACCGCGTAGCCCTGGGCGGGGCTCAGGTGCTCCACCACCCAGCCCCCTGCCGCGGCCCCGCACGCGATGCCCCCGAGGATCCCGGTGACGGCGAGGGTCATGCCCTCATTCAACCGGCCCTCGGGGGTTCGCTGTTGGACCAGGGTCATACCGGTGACCATCGTCGGCGCCGTAGCCATTCCGGCGACAAGGAGAGCCCCGGCGAGCACAAGGAGCGAGCCGGTGAGTGTCGCGGCCAGGAGCGGCAGTGTCATCAGGGCCGCCATCGCGGTGACGCACAGGACGTGGCGGCGGTGCGGGGGGCCGCTCGGCTTGAGCGTTCCGTAGAGGAGGCCCGCCGCGCAGGAGCCCGCGGCCTGGAGCGCGAGGATCGCACCGGCGGCGGCCTTGTGTCCCTGGGTGTCCGCGAAGGCGATCGTCACGACCTCCATCGAGCCGAAGACGGCGCCGGTGGCGAGGAAGGCGGCGAGCAGTGTGGGCATCCCGCGCGCGTGGAGGGGCGATTTCTCCTTCGTGGCCGTACGTCCCCGGGGCGGTGGTTCCGTCGTGCGCTGGGCGGCGAAGAGCAGGACGCCGGTCAGGAGCAGTACGACTCCGATGAGGGTGCCCGCCTCCGGGAAGAGCGCCCCGCACAGGAAGGCCGCGAGGACGGGGCCGAGCATGAAGCACAGCTCGTCCGCGGCCTGCTCGAAGGAGTTGGCGGTGTGCACGGCCCGCTCGTCGTCCTTGAGGAGGTGGGCCCAGCGGGCCCGGGACATGCCGCCGGTGTTGGGGGTCGTGGCCGTCGCCGCGTACGAGGCGAACAGGGTCCAGCCGGGCGCTCCGTAGTGCACGCACAGGAGCAGGGAGAGCGAGCCGAGTGCGGCGAGCGCGGTGGCGGGGACGGCGATCCGCGCCTGGCCGTACCGGTCCACGAGGCGGGCGGTCCAGGGCGCCACGAGGGCGGTCGTGGCGAGGCCCGTCGCGGTGACGGCCCCGGCGAGCGCGTACGAACCGCGTGCCCCGGCGATCATGATGACGGCGCTCACGCTGAACATCCCCATGGGGAGGCGTGCGATGAGGTTGCCGATGGTGAAGGCGGTGGCTCCGGGTATGCGGAAGAGGCGGGCGTACGGGTTGCGGCGGCGGGACGCGTGGGATTCGGCGGGCGGCATGGGATCACCCTCACCGGGGCGGTGGTGCGGGGTCCAACACCTTCTGGGGCCCTGCTCACGCACTTCAGTTGTAAGTCCCCGTCCCCGTCCCCGCCGCTGCCGCCGATGTAGGTTCTCGGCGTGACAGACCTGGAACCCCGCCTTCTGCGCGCCTTCATGGCCGTCTCCGAAGAGCTGCACTTCACGCGTGCCGCCGCCCGCCGCTACGTGGCCCAGCAGGCGTTGAGCCGTGATGTGCGGCGCCTGGAGCGGGAGTTGGGCGCCGAGCTCTTCGTGCGGACGACGCGGCAGGTCACGCTGACGGCCGATGGCGAGCGGCTGCTGCCGTACGCGCGACGGGTGCTCGACGCGCACGACGACCTGGCCGCCGCCTTCGCGCGGGGCGCCCGCTCCGGCGGCGCGGCGGCCCGCCCGCTGCTCGTGGACCTGAACAGCGAGGGGCTCATCAGCGGGCGCGTCCTGGAGCGGGCCCGCGAACTCGTCCCGGACTGCGAGCTGATGGCCCGTTTCGAGAGCGGCCTCACCTGGGCCGCCGCCGAGATGGCCGCCGGGCGCCTCGACGTCTCCTTCGGGCGGTACGCCGGGCTCGAACCGGCCCTGCGGTCGCGGCTCGCTCAGCAGCCGGTGCGGTACGAGCCGATGGCGGTGCTCCTGCCGCTCGGCCACCCCTTGGCCGAGCTCGACGCGGTGCCGCTCGGGGCGCTGGCGGGGGAGCGCGTGTACGCGGGGGCGGGCAATCCGCGGACGTTGGAGTGGACCGACCTGGCGCACCGCCTCTTCGCGGGGCGCGGCATCGAGGTGGCGCCGCCCGCGCCCCTGGCGGTGGGCGCCGAGGAGTTCGGGCGGGTCATGGCGAAGAACCGGAACCCCGTGCTCGTAGCCGTGGATTTTCCGGTCCTGCCCGAGTCGGTCCTGCGGCCGTTGATCGATCCGGTGCCGCTGTCGCCTGTGTCGTTGGTGTGGAGAAGGGGGCTCGTACATCCGGGGGTCGACGCGTTGCGTGCGGCGGCTGCCGAGCTCTCCGAGGCAGAAGGGTGGCTGCGCAGGCCCGAAGACGGATGGGTTCCGGCCACGGATGCGCTCATCATGGTGGGACGGGACTGATGGATTAGTACGACTGTCACCGCTGTGCGCTACATTCATGGTCCGGGCGCGGTGTGATAGGGGGGCGCTCGGATCGGGTGGGGGCCTGGTCCGACGGCAAAAAGTTGCCCGGAGTCGCGCGCGCCCGAGCCAGGTTAAGTGGGGGTTGTGCGTACGCATGGAGAATTGGCGAGAAGATGCCCTACCGGAACACACCCATGATCCGAACGAAGTCACCGTTCAGATCGACGGAGTGGGGCGACAGCTGGCGGACCTGTCCGCCGAGAGTGGCCAGGACGCGCCGGACGGGCCGGTCTTCGTCGACGAGACGGGCCGCCGCAGCCGGAGATACCGCCGCATAGGCGTGCTCGTCGGCATAGCCTGCGCCGTGTACGCGGTGATCATCGTAGGCACCCTGCTCTCGGGCAACTCCGACGCACCCTGGATCCCGATCGACCCCAAGGACGAGAAGCCGGCGAGCAAGGTGGACACACCCAACCGCCCGGCCGACTCCCTCGACCCCTCGGCATCATCCGGCACGACACCCTCGCCCGGCGCGTCGAAGAGCGGCGACACCGCCCCCGCGACCGGCGGCGACGGCTCGGCCGACCCCTCCGCGACGGACGACGGCAAGAGGGGCGACGCGGGCGGCGGCAAGCCCGACCCCGACCCCACGGGCGGCGGCAAACCCGACCCCGGCCCGACGAGCGGCGGCGGTGGCGGCGGCGGAGACCCCGACCCGACCGTCGACCCCACGAAGCCGGGCACGGACCCGGACCCGACCGTCGACCCCACCACGCCGCCCCCGGACCCGTCGACGGAGCCCCCGGGCGACGCGGGCGGAGGCGCCGGCGAAGTCCCCGTAATGCTGCCCGCCGACGAACAGCGGTCCCCGCTGCGCGTCCAGGCCGCCGTCTACGTCCCTCAGTCCCCGCTCAACTCCGCCCAGCAGCCCTCGGAGGGCTCACAGCGATGAACTCCCGCACCAACAGGGGCCGGTCCGCCGGTTCCCGGAACGGCTACGCCCAGAACCGGAGCGGTCATGCCCAACCTCGTAGCGGTCATGCCCAACCCCGTAGCGGTCGTGCCCAGCCCCGGGGCAGTGGCGGCCGACGCCGTGCGCAACCGGCCCGCGGCACCAAGCGGCGCAGACTCCCCCTGCGCTACCTCCTGCCCCTGCTCCTCCTCGTCGCCCTGATGGCGATGCTCATGCTGCGCGGCTACACGCACAGCGAGATCCTCGCCGACCACCGCATCCGCCCGCCCGCGGGCACCGGCAAGGTCCCGGAGAAGATCCTGGAGGGCGGCCCGGTCATCGACACCCGAGGCGGCCACGAGAGGACGCTGAGCGTTCCGCGCCACCGGCTCGTCCTTACCTTCGACGACGGCCCGGACCCGGAGTGGACCCCCAAGGTCCTCGACGTACTGAAGAAGCACCACGCGCACGGCGTCTTCTTCGTCACCGGCACGATGGCCTCGCGCTACCCCGGCCTCGTCGAGCGCATGGTGGACGAGGGCCACGAGGTCGGCCTGCACACGTTCAACCACCCCGACCTCTCCTACCAGTCCGACAGCCGCATCGACTGGGAGCTGTCGCAGAACCAGCTCGCACTCGCGGGCGCCGCGGGCATCCGCACCTCCCTCTTCCGCCCGCCGTACTCGTCGTTCTCCGACGCCATGGACGACAAGTCCTGGCCGGTGACGAAGTACATAGGCGGCCGCGGCTATCTCACCGTCGTCAACAACACCGACAGCGAGGACTGGAAGCGCCCCGGCGTCGCCGAGATCATCCGCCGCGCCACGCCCAAGAACGGCGACGGCGCCGTCGTCCTGATGCACGACTCCGGCGGCGACCGCTCACAGACGGTCGCCGCGCTCGACACCTTCCTGCCCGGCCTCCGGCACGAGGGCTACCACTTCACGAACCTCACCGAGGCACTGGACGCCCCCAGCGCGCACGCGCCCGTCTCCGGCATAGAGCTGTGGAAGGGCAAGGCCTGGGTCTTCCTGGTCGGCGCGTCGGAGAAGATCACCGGCGTACTCGTCGTCGCCCTCGCCGTCATCGGATCCCTGGTTCTCCTCCGCTTCGGCCTGATGCTGCTGCTCTCCGCGGTGCACGCGCGCAAGGTGCGGCGGCGCGGCTTCCGCTGGGGCCCCGACGTCACCGAACCGGTGTCGGTCCTCGTCCCCGCCTACAACGAGGCCAAGTGCATCGAGGCCACGGTCCGTTCGCTCATGTCGAGCGACCATCCCATCGAGATCATCGTCATCGACGACGGCTCGTCGGACGGCACCGCGCTGATCGTCGAGGGGCTCCGCCTGCCGAACGTACGCGTCGTGCGCCAGCAGAACGCGGGCAAGCCCGCAGCGCTCAACCGCGGCATAGCCAACGCCCGTTACGACCTCATCGTGATGATGGACGGCGACACGGTCTTCGAGCAGTCCACCGTGCGCGAGCTGGTGCAGCCGTTCGGCGACCCGCGCGTGGGCGCCGTCGCGGGCAACGCGAAGGTCGGCAACAGGGACTCGCTGATCGGCGCCTGGCAGCACATCGAGTACGTGATGGGCTTCAACCTCGACCGCCGGATGTACGACATGCTCGGCTGCATGCCGACCATCCCCGGCGCCGTGGGAGCCTTCCGGCGCTCGGCACTCGAACGGGTCGGCGGCATGAGCGACGACACGCTCGCCGAGGACACCGACATCACGATGGCGATGCACCGGGACGGCTGGCGGGTCGTGTACGCCGAGAAGGCGCGCGCGTGGACCGAGGCGCCGGAGACGGTGCAGCAGCTCTGGTCGCAGCGCTACCGCTGGTCGTACGGCACCATGCAGGCGATCTGGAAGCACCGCCGCTCGGTGATCGAGTCGGGCCCCTCGGGCCGCTTCGGCCGGGTCGGCATGCCGCTGGTCTCCCTCTTCATGGTCCTCGCGCCGCTCCTGGCTCCCCTGATCGACGTATTCCTCCTGTACGGCCTGGTCTTCGGCCCCACCCAGAAGACGATCATCGCGTGGCTCGGCGTCCTCGCCGTCCAGGCGGTGTGCGCGGCGTACGCCTTCCGGCTCGACCGCGAGCGCATGTCCCATCTGATCTCGCTGCCCCTCCAGCAGATCCTCTACCGGCAGCTGATGTACGTCGTGCTGCTGCAGTCCTGGATCACCGCCCTGACCGGAGGCCGCCTTCGCTGGCAGAAGCTCCGGCGCACGGGAGTGCTCGGAACCCCGCCCTCGATTCCGCGGCAGCGGACGGGCAGCCCTGATCGGAGGCCCGTCGCATGACCTATCCCACGCAGCCACCACTGCCCCAGGTACCGCCGCCTCCCGGCCTTGCGGTGACGCCGGTGGGCCCTGCGCGTCCTGGGGCGGCCGGTCCTGGGGCGGCTGGTCCCGAGGCGGCTGGTCCCGGGGCGGCTGGTCCCGAGGCGGCCGGTCCTGGGGCGGCCGGTCCTGGGGCGGTCGGTTCCGGGACGGCCGGTTCCGAGGCGGCTCCCGCCCCGGCGAAGAAGCCGGGCCGCGACCGCTACTTCGACGTACTGCGCTCGCTCGCCCTGGTCCGCGTCGTCATCTACCACCTGTTCGGCTGGGCCTGGCTGACGATCGTCTTCCCGTCCATGGGCGTGATGTTCGCGCTGGCGGGCGCGTTGATGGCGCGCTCCCTGAAGCGCCCCGCGTGGGGAGTGATCAGGGGGCGCGTCCGCCGACTCCTGCCGCCCATGTGGGCGTTCAGCGCGGTGGCACTCTTCCTGCTGTTCTACGGCGGCTGGAACGTGAGCAAGGACCCGGACCACGGGGGCACCTGGGGCCTGGTCAGCATGCTCAACTACGTGTTCCCGGTCGGCGCCCCGCCCTTCCCCTGGCACATCGGGGACAAGGCGGGCCTCCTGGAGGACACCTGGCCCGCCCAGGCGGCGGGCCCGCTCTGGTACATCCGCGCGTACCTCTGGTTCGTCATCGCCTCGCCGCTCCTCCTGTGGGCGTTCCGCCGGGTCCCGTGGGCGACGCTCTTCGCGCCCCTGGCCCTGACGGCGGTGCTCGCCACGGGCGTCGTGACGATCCCCGGCGAGACGGGCAACGCGGTCTCGGACTTCGCGGTGTACGGCAGCTGCTGGGTCCTGGGCTTCGCCCACCAGGAAGGCGTCCTCGCCCGCATCCCGCGCTACATGGCGGTTTCCGTCTCGGCCCTGATCATGGCCTTCGGCCTGTGGTGGGCATCGGGACATCTGGGCCCGGACGGCTGGGACCTGAACGACATCCCGCTCGCCCAGGCGGCATGGTCCTTCGGCTTCGTCGTCATCCTCTTCCAGTACTCCCCGTCGTGGCAGGAGTTGCCGGGCCGCCTGAAGCGGTGGGACAAGCTCATCACCCTCTCCAACAACCGAGCGGTGACGATCTACCTCTGGCACAACCTCCTGATCATGGCCACGGTGCCGATCATCGACCTGGCGTACGACCTGCCGTTCATGGAGGACGAGCAGTGGAGCTCGGCCCTGGACACCACGTACATGCTGTGGATGACGGTCCTTGTCTGGCCGTTGATCGGTCTGATGGTGATGGCTGTGGGCTGGATCGAGGACTTCGCGGCGCAGCGGAGCCCCAGGTTGTGGCCGAACGGGGCCAAGTCCCGTCGCTCGGCGGCGCCCGCGCGAGGGGGTGCGCACCGGGGCTGAGGGGCTGCCGGGTTCTGTCGGGTTATCTCGAATTATGTCGGGTGGGGCTCAGTGGTGGTCCAGACCCCCGGGCGCCCACCCGTCGGACTCGGACCAGCTGTACAAGGGGCGTCCCTCTTGGCCGCTGGTCCGGAACGGCTTGCCCTGGTCGTCGATGCGCAGCACGTCGTGCCGCTTGCCGCTGGACCACTCCATTTCCAGGTACCAACGCACGTCGTGCAGCTCAGAGTTGGCCTCGACGTAGAAGACCTGCGGGTCCTTCTCGCTGACCTTGTACGGGAAGTGGCTCTGGCCCGGATTGGGCGTGGCGCGCGGTGTCGCGTCGTCGAGGTCGACGGTGAAGACCTTGTTGAACAGCTTGTCGCCGCAGTGGGTCCCCATCTGGAAGTTGTTCCAGGCGAGGGGAGCGCCGCTGCTCTGCACACGGACGTTCATGTTCCGCAGGGTGACGGTCTCGTCGCCCGTGCCCTGCACGGTGAACGCGACGTACTGGTTGCGGGCCGAGACGGCACCGAGTTCCCCCACCCAGGCGGGCACGTCCCCCTCGGAGGGCGGCTCCGGCATCTGGTCCGGCTTCCGGTTCACCAGGAAGTGGTGCTCGCAGTCTTCGTAGAGATACGGGTTGACGCGTGCCGCCAGGGGTACGTCGGGATCGTCGCCCCGCCCGCCGTCGGGTACGGGGCCCTTGCCGATGCCGCCGGGGGCGGCGGGGGCGGCGGGGTCCGGACGGCCGTTCTTGTTCCTGCCGTCCGTGCCGTTCGTGCCGTTCGTGCCGTTCCTGTCGTTCTCGGAGTTCCCGGACGGTGAAGCGGAAGGGCCGTTCTTCTTGGCCTTGCCATCGGGTTGGCCCTTGGCGCCGGGCCGGTCCTGGCCTTCAAGCCGGTCCTTGTCGGCGCTTTTGCCGGTCCGGTCGTACGGCGAGCCACCCGGGTCCGGCGGGGCGGTGGGCCCGGCGTACTCCCTCGGCATCCGCTTGTGCGCGTCGCCGTCACCGCTGCGGTTCATGGCGAGCGCGATGGAACCGATGCCGACGACTGCGGCGACGGCGGCGGCGAGGACGAGGGTCCGCCGCTTGCGGGACGGGGGTGAGGGGCGCGACGAGGGGGATGAGGGTGATGAGGGTGGTGAGGAGGACGAGACGGTTACGGTGGTCGGGCCGGACGGCGTCGCGGTCTCCGGTTCCTGTTCCGGCTCCGATTCCGGCTCTGCCCCTGTCCCTGGCCTTGGCCCTGGCTTTGGCGCCGGTGTGGGCGTGGGCTTCGGATTGAGCTTAGGGTTGGACTTCGGGTTGGGCTTCGGCTTCGGTACGCCGGAGGCGGTGGGCTCCGCCTTCCGCCTCCGATCCGCGTCCGCAAGGACCCACTGCCGGTGGACCTCCACCAGCTCCTGCGGAGTCGCCCCGCAGAGGCGGGCGAACTGCTTCACCGGAGTGAACTGGGGCGGCGGCGCACCCCCGTTGCAGTAGCGGTGCAATGTGGACGTACTCATGTGAAGCCGCTCGGCAAGGACTTTATAACTGAGGCCTGACCGCTCCTTGAGCTCCCGCAGCAGCTCCGCGAGAGACGCCATCTTCGCCCTCCACCATCCAGGTCAGTCGTTTCCACCGCACACCCGGACAGGCGTCTACTCGTGGGCGCTGATCTCGCCACCGGCGCTGAGCACGATGTACACGCCGTTGGCGACGGCCCCGTCATCCTGCTGGTCCGCCTCCAGCGTGCCTTCCACCGCTCCCTCGTTGCCGAGGATCTCGGCGCGGTAGTGGAGCTCGCCGACCTTCGTCACCTTGACCGTCCAACCGCCCGCGACCTTGAACGTGCCCGGCCCCTGATGTTCGCCGCCCATCCAGGAGTGGACCTTGCCGTCCAGTGTGAGCACCACGAACATGCCGTTGGCGTCGACCCCGGTGTCTTCCCCGTTCGCCTCCAGGCCGCCGACGACCTGACCGTCACTGACTATGTCGGCGCGGTAGTGCTGGCCGCCGAGCTTGTAGATCTTGGCCGTGCTGCCGTCCACCAACTTCTGGGTGCGGTACGTCGAGGCCGCCTTGGAGGAGTCGGACACGGACACGACGTCGTCGGCCTGGTACGTGCCTGCGCCGGTCTTGGATCCGTTGACCGTGACCACACCGCCGTTGCCGGTGGAGTACGAGGCCGCGGAGTCCTTCTTCGCCGTTCCCGCGGCGCCGTCCCCGCTCCCGCCGCAGGCGGTCAGCGAGAACGCGGCAGCGGCGGCAACGACCGCCAGGGCGGCGGAACGGGCGGTACGGCGAGCACGGCGGGTGGTCATCACTAGGTTCTCCCAGGGGATATCTGAACTGCCTGTTGGCTACACCCCCTCAGATGAGCCCCATGCCGGCCTCGTTCACCGGGTTCCGTCCGCACTCGGTAACAAGAGATCCGCACCTGGTAACAGGGACTCCGGACTAGCCGTGGACCCGGGAAGGGAAGATCACGGGCGCCGCGGGGCCGAGGGCGTGGCCGGGGCCGCGGCCACGCCCGTGTGCGCGTCCGTAGCCGTAGCCGTGGTCGTAGCCGTGGTCGTCGGAATCGTCCGGCGGGCACGACCACGACCACGGCCCTGCCCGACCAGGACACTCGCCACCACGAGCACAAGACCGCCGACCTGCCAGAGAGTGAGGGTCTGCCCCAGGAGGAGCAGCCCGGCGAGGGTGGCGACGACGGGATTGGTCAGCCCCAGGAACGAGACGGAAGAGGCGGGGAGCCGCTCGATGCCGCGGAACCAGAGGGCGTACGCGACGGCGGTGCCGATGATGCCGAGATAGGCGTATCCGGCGAGGTTGGCCCCGGTGAAGTGGCCGGGAAGCCCTTCGAAACCGAGGGCGATGGGAGCCAACACCACGCCACCCACGGTGAGTTGCCACCCGGTGAGGGCGAGCAGCGAGACGCCCTCGGGTCGTCCCCAGCGCTTGCTCAGTACTACGGCGAGGGCCATCAGCGTGGTGGCGGCCAGCATGGCCACGATCCCCGCGAGGTCGAAGGAGGCGCTGCCGCGCAGGACGAGCAGCGCGACGCCGACGAGACCGACGAGCCCGGCGGCCAACGTACGACGGGTGGGCCGCACCTTCAGAACACCGACTCCGAAGCCGGCGACGAGCAGCGGCATGACGGCGCTGATGGTCGAGGCGACGCCGCCGGGAAGGTGGTACGCGCCGAAGAACAGGAGAGGGAAGAAGGCCCCGAAGTTGAGCAGCCCAAGGACGGCGGCCTTCCACCACCAGTCACCGCTGGGCAGCCGCCGGGTGAGGGCGAGCAGGATGAGCCCGGCGGGCAGCGCGCGCAGGGCCGCGGCGAGCAGGGGTCGGTCCGGGGGCAGGAGTTCGGTGGTGGTGACGTAGGTGGTGCCCCAGGTGGCGGGACCGATGGCGGCGAGGCCTGCGGGGGCGAGGCCTGCGGTGGCGAGGCCTGCGGTGGCGAGGGCGTGTGCCCTCGGTGCTGGAGCGGGCCGGCCCTGGGTGCCTGCCTGCTGTGATCGCTGTCCACGGACGGACATGGTTGCTCCCCCTCGGATTCCGTTCAACGCTGTTATTCTCAACGTTGAGATAAATATGAACCCGGGATCCGCGAACGTCAAGTATCTCAACATTGAGAGACCTGTCTGGTTCCGGCCTGCTGAGAGAGGGGCACGACAGTGGCTGAACCTGAGGCGTCGACGGTGACCGTGAAGACTGACGCGGAGGCCGGTGCGGAGGCCGACGCCATCGACGAGCTGCGCGCTCAGTGGCACCGGGAACGCCCGGACATGGCGGCGGCGAGCCTCGACGCGATGGCCCTGGTGGGCCGCATCACGCGGGCGAACCACCTGCTGAGCAAAGGAATGAAGCCGATCTTCGCCGAACACGGCCTGGAGTTCCCGGAGTTCGACGTGCTCGCCACACTGCGCCGGGTGGGCGCCCCGCACGAACTGACGGCGGGCGGCCTCATCAAGACCGCGATGGTCACATCAGGCGCGATCACCAACCGCCTCGACAAGCTGGAACGCAAGGGCTTCATCGAACGCCACCCCGACCCGTCCGACCGCCGGGCGATCCGGGTACGTCTGACGCGGGCGGGCCTCGAACTGGTCGACCGCGTGGTGGTCGACCACGTGGCGAACGAGGAGCGGATGCTGGAGTCCCTGTCGGCTGATGACCGACGGGCGCTGGATGGGGCGTTGCGGAGGTTGCTGGTGTCGCTGGGGGATACGCATCTGGGGTAGCGGTGCGGGCTGAGCGCTGAGCGTTGCGCGTTGCGCGTTGCGCGTTGCGCGCAGCGGGGTTTCGCGGACGTGAAGACTGCGGCCTGGGTGCCGTGGACTGCCGCAAGTGATCAATTCGCTGCGCATTGCGATCGATTTGCGGCACAGGGGGCGGCACGCGGTCGCTATGCCCGCGTATGTCTCACCAGTGACGAACGTCCACGTGGCATCGCCTTCGGCTCATGGATAGCTTGGTTCACTCCAGAGAACCCTCGCCCCACCAGGAGCTGACTGTGAACCGCCGACCCACCCTGCTCGCAACGGCCGTCCTGACTGTTGCCGCGGTCCTTTCGCTCTCCGCCTGCGGAGGGAGCGATGAAGGTGGCTCCAAGGACAGCGACAAGATCGCGGGTGCGGGGTCCGGGGACGAGAAGAGAGAGTCGCCCTCTCCGACAGCGTCCGACGACGGGATCGAGCGTCCGGAGATCAAGCTGCCTAAGGACGTGAAGGACGTCTTTGAGGGCAGTAAGACCGGCGACGCGAAGAAGGACGCGATCCTCGCGGACAATGCGCGGCGGATCAGTTCTTTGACTGAGGCGGTCACCGTCGACGCGAAGGAGCACCCGGCGCTGAAGTTCTATTCGTCCGGTGATGCGCTGCTGTCGGCAGCCAACTATGCCCAGGATTACTACAAGAAGGGCAAGAGCTTCGTCGGGACCACCCGGTACTACGACCGCGAGGTCACGTTCCTCAAGGGTGGCGCTGCCGCGGTGACGTACTGCATGGACGGCACCAAGACGTACCCCAAGGATCGCAAGACCGGCAAGGTCGACAGGTCGATCCCGGCGTCCGACCAGGATTACTCCTTCTACAACACCCGCCTGGAGAAGAACGAGGATGGTGTCTGGCAGACGGCAACCGTGTTGACCACGGCGGCGGCGAAGCGTTGCATGCCGTGAACCAGCGCAGGCTGAGCCGTCGGTACGTACCTCTTCTCGCGTTGGCCGTCGCCATGGCGCCGAGCGTCGCCTATGCCGGTGGTGGTAACCAGGGAGAAGCAGCTGCTCCGCAGGCCAAGGGCGGACGCCAGGACCAGAACCTAAGCGTCGAGACGAAGATTCAGACGACGGTCAACGGTGCTCAGGAGACCGCCAAGACGGGCTCGCTCACACCCGCCA
Source organism: Streptomyces sp. NPDC058257 (assembly GCF_042881845.1). Classification (NCBI taxonomy): domain Bacteria; kingdom Bacillati; phylum Actinomycetota; class Actinomycetes; order Kitasatosporales; family Streptomycetaceae; genus Streptomyces; species Streptomyces sp. NPDC058257. The sequence goes on along the minus strand of NZ_JBHVXJ010000010.1, from coordinate 220,754 downwards.
ACAGCAACTGGGATCCACCGGCCTGCTGGTACGAGCCCGCGTACTCGCCGAAGCAGATCCAGGCCACGGTCAAGGCGTTCCGGCAGGTGAAGGTGTTTGGGCTCGGCGACTTCGTGGGCGGTGCATTCGACTCGTACTTCAAGGAAGGCAACCCCTACAAGAACTACAACCTCGACAAGCAGGGCGACGGGCAGTTCTGGGCGGCGGCCATCAACGAAAAGCGCAAGGATGACCCGGAGGCCAACTCCTGCAAGAGGATGCCTTTCTGGGTGCCCACGGGTGACACTCCCAAGGAACCGCTCGCAGTCTCGCCCAAGATCCTCGCCGAGTACGCCTACGACGAACTGCCCGTACCCAGCACCGAGATCGCGATGGCACCCGAGGGTACGACCAAGGTCAATCTCCCCACCTGGGTCTGGCTGGACAAGGCCAAGTTCAAGAAGGTCTCCGTCACCGCGAGCATCCCGGGTTCGGGGCTCTCCGCGACGACGACCGCTGAACCCGTGTCCCTCTCGATCGCCCCAGGGACCAAGGACGCCGAGACCTACCCCGCTTCGGGACAGTGCCCCATCGTGGACGGCAAGATCGGCAAGCCCCGGGCCAAGGGCACCCCCGCCGACACGTTGCCGCCGTGCGGCGTGCAGTACCTGCGGTCCTCCGGCGACGACACGTACGACCTCCAGGCCACCCTCACCTGGAAGATCAGCTGGACGAGCACGACCGGCGAGGGCGGCGATCTACCTGACGGCGAGTTCGGCGGGGATCAGCAAGTCGCGGTGGAGGAGATCCAGTCCATCAACCGCTGAATGCACGCGGGGCGCTACCGCGCGGTCGAGCAGAACGCCGTGTGCGGCCCCGCCTGCTCCGGGGGCGGCACCCAAGGGCAAGTTGTTGTTGCCGACGGGGGTGACCGTGTGGGCGGTTGCAGGAAAGTCCCGGTGAGTGCGGCATTCAGCGGCGTGTCATTGGGACTTTTCTGCCGTCGGCCGAGGAGGAGGCTCCGGCGTCCTCGACGTTGGCCACCATCCTGCGCAGGACCGTGAGTGCGGCTACGTACTCCTCGTCGCTGATGCCTTCGTGGACCACGGCGCGCAGTTCGGTCACCAGCTCGCGCAGCCGCACCCTGGCGGCCTCCCCGGCATCGGTGAGGTGCAGACGGTGCTCGGCGTCGCTTCGCAGCCAGCCACGGTGGATCAGCTGATCGACGACGCGCCCAATCTCATGTGGCCCGTCCGCGAGGGGCGTCAGCTGGATGACTATCTCCTCGCGGCTCGGCGCCAGGGGCCCGCCGTTCACACGGTTCAACACCCAGTACTGCGGCTGTGTGACGTCGGTCCTGGCCATGGCATCACGCAGATGCCGGGTGACGACCTCATGGGCGAGGCCGCTCCAGTACCCGACGGGCTGGGTGGCCAGCATGTCGTCGGTTGCGGCAGGATCGGCCGGGGCCTGGTCGGTGGCAGTATCTGTCGGCGGTTTCATGATCCGACGCTATCCGCCCGGCCCGTTCGGCGCGCCGCCCGTGCCGACGGAGTCCGACAGCGGGCGTGGGCCCTTTCTCGTACGGGAGTGCGCGGACGCGTGGGGCGGGTGGCCGCTCGGGGTCCAGCTCCTCGGTACCGGGGGGAAGTTGCTGTGGTTCGAGGTGAGGGAAGACGGGGGTTGTGCCTCCGGTGCCGCTTAGTGGATGTTGGGGTGGGCGGGGGCAGGGGGTCTTCGCCGGGCTCTGCGAGGAGTCAGTCGGACAGCGAGGGGATCCGAACCACATGACCCAGCCTCCCGGCCCGCCGCCGCAGGACCCGCCGCCGCAGGACCCGCCGCCGCAGGGCGGATTCGGTCCCCCGCAGGAGCCTCAGCCGCCCGTGCCGGGACCGCCCGCCGGTCCTTACGGCGGCCCGCCGCCCCAGCCTCAGCAGCCCGACGGGCAGAACCCGTACGCAGGGTCGCCGCCCCCGCAGCAGCCGCCGTACGGTCAGCCGCCGTACGGTCAGCCTCAGCCGGGTCCGTACGGGCAGCAGCCCTATGGCCAGCCCGGCCCCTACGGTCAGCAACCCCAGCAACCCTTCGGGCAGCCCGACCCTCAATACGCCGGCTACCCGCCACCCCCTCCGCCCGGCGGTCCAGGCGCCCCCGCCAAGAAGAAGCTCGGCCTCATCGTCGGCTCCGTCGTCGTGGTCGCCGCCCTCGTCGGCGGCGGGATCTTCCTCGCCACCCGCGGGGGCGACAGCGACGACGACCAGAAGCCCAAGGCCGACAAGAGTGCCTCGGCCAGTCCCTCTGCCTCTGCCTCCGCCTCCGACACCGCCTCGGAAGAGCCGCCCTCCGAAGACCCCACCACCGAGGACCCCCTCGACGAGCCGACCGGCGACACCAGGCCCGCCGGTGACACCGGCTACCAAGGCCAGTGGCAGAACGCCGACGCCAAGACCCTCACCATCGGCGACAAGCTCACCTCGGGGCAGGGCAAGGGCAAGCACTCGGTGTCGTACATCGACGCCGGTGGTGACGGCCTCTGCATGGGGCTCGGGCAGGAGCAGGGCGGCGACGGGTTCCGTATCGCCCTCAAGTGCGGCACCGGCGACGACAAGAAGTACATCTCGGCCGACCTCACCCAGGCCAATGACGAAGTGACCCTGAAGTGGGACAAGGGTGGCGGCAGCGAAGTACTCCCGTGGGTGGGTGCGGGATGACCGTCTGCCGTCTACCGTCTGCCGTCTACCGTCTGCCGTCAGCCGGCTGACCTGCACGCCCGCCCCCGAGCGAGAGCCGCTCACCGCCCGCCCCACCCCCGGGCGAGAGCCCCTCACCGCCAGCCCCGCCCCCAGGTGAGAGCGAAGTTCCCCGCCGGTCACCGCGTGCCACAGGACTGAAACCCGCCCTCCCTACCTTCGGGCCATCAGCCGTCGGCTGTGGAGATGCGGAGGTCTGGCATGTGGATCCAGCGGTGGGACCCGGAGGACGAGAGCTTCTGGAAGGAGGAGGGCGGAGAGCGCGTCGCCCGGCGGAATCTGGTGTTCTCGATCCTCTCGGAGCACATCGGGTTCTCCATCTGGACCCTGTGGTCCGTGATGGTGCTCTTCATGGGGCCCGAGTACGGGATCGACCCCGCCGGAAAGTTCTTCCTGGTGTCCATGGCCACCCTGGTCGGCGCCATCGCCCGCGTCCCCTACACCTTCGCCGTCGCCCGCTTCGGCGGGCGCAACTGGACGGTCATCGCGGCCGGCGCGCTCCTCGTACCGACCGTCGCGGCCTTCGTCGTCATGGAGCCGGGCACCTCGTACACCACCTTCATGGTGTGTGCTCTGCTCACCGGCGTCGGCGGCGGCAACTTCGCCTCCAGCATGACCAATATCAATTCCTTCTTCCCCTTGAAGAAGAAGGGATGGGCGCTCGGGCTCAACGCGGGGGGCGGCAACATCGGCGTGCCCGTCGTGCAGCTCGCCGGGCTCGCGGTCATCGGGGCCGGTGGCGGACCCCGTGTTCTTCTCGGGATCTACATCCCCTGCATCCTCGTCTCCGCCGTCTGCGCCGCCCTCTTCATGGACAACCTCGCCACCGTGAAGAACGACACCGGCGCGGCCAAGGGGGCCGTCCGGGACGCCCATACCTGGATCATGGCCTTCCTTTACGTCGGGACCTTCGGGTCATTCATCGGGTACAGCTTCGCCTTCGGGCTCGTCCTGCAGACCCAGTTCGGGCGTACGCCGTTGCAGGCCGCCGCCGTCACCTTCATCGGGCCGCTGCTCGGCTCGCTGATCCGGCCCGTGGGCGGGCGGCTCGCCGACCGGTTCGGTGGGGCCCGCATCACGCTGTGGAACTTCGTCGGGATGGGCGCGGCCACCGCCGTCGTCGTCATCGCCTCCATGCGGGAGTCGCTCGCCCTCTTCGTCGCCGCCTTCGTCGTGCTCTTCGTGCTCACGGGCCTCGGCAACGGGTCGACGTACAAGATGATCCCCGGCATCTTCCACGCCAAGGCCCTGCAGAAGGGGCTCCACGGTGAAGCCGCCGCTGCTTACGGGCGGCGGCTCTCCGGGGCCTCCATGGGGCTCATCGGCGCCGTCGGGGCGCTCGGCGGGCTCGGCATCAATCTCGCCTTCCGGCAGTCCTTCCAGACCGTGGGGTCCGGCACCGGCGCTTTCGTCGCCTTCCTCGTCTTCTACGCCGCCTGCTTCTGCCTCACCTGGGCCGTATACCTTCGCCGCCCGACGGCCGCCGCGGACTCCGGGCGGGCATCGGACACGGAGGCGGACGCGGACACGGACACGGACACCGAGGCCGACGCAGAGCCCCAGCTCAGGTACGCGCGAGTGTGAGGCGGGGGCGGTCGTAGCCTGGTGTAACACGTACGACATCGTGATGATCCGGGGTTGTCACGGGCTGTTGGCAGGCTCGTTCAACCCCGGGCCACCCACCACGCGGTACTAGCGGGACGAGAGCAGCTGCCATGCACGCGACCCCTCAGAACGGTCACCAGAACGGTCCCGATGGACGCGACGGACGCGACGGACGCGATGGACGCGATGGACGCGATGGACGCGACGGACGCGACGGACGGGACAACGGGCCCCTCGCCGGGTTCACCGTCGGCGTCACCGCCGCCCGGCGCGCCGAAGAGCTCGGCACGCTGCTCCAGCGGCGGGGCGCCACCGTCCTGCACGCGCCCGCACTGCGCATCGTCCCGCTCGCCGACGACAGCGAACTCCTCTCCTCGACCAAGAAGCTGATCGACCACGCGCCCGACGTGGTGATCGCCACCACCGCGATCGGGTTCCGGGGGTGGGTCGAGGCCGCCGACGGGTGGGGCTTCGGCGAAGCGCTTCTGCAGTGTCTGAAGGGCTCCGAGCTGCTCGCCCGCGGGCCCAAGGTCAAGGGCGCCATCCGTGCCGCCGGGCTCACGGAGCAGTGGTCTCCCTCGTCCGAGTCCATGGCGGAGGTGCTCGACCGGCTGCTTGAGGAGGGCGTCGAGGGGCGGCGCATCGCGCTCCAGCTGCACGGCGAACCGCTGCCCGGCTTCGTCGAGTCGCTGCGTGCCGGGGGAGCGGAGGTCGTCGGCGTGCCCGTCTACCGGTGGATGCCGCCCGAGGACCTCGCCCCCGTCGACCGGCTCCTCGACGCCACCGTCGCGCGCGCCGTCGACGCGCTGAGTTTCACCAGCGCGCCCGCCGCCGCGTCCTTCCTGGCCCGCGCCGAGGACCGTGGCATGTCCACCGAGCTCTTCGCCGCCCTCCAGCACGACGTGCTCTGCGCCTGCGTCGGCCCGGTCACCGCGCTGCCGCTCCAGGCACGCGGCGTCGACACGGTGCAGCCCGAACGCTTCCGGCTCGGCCCCCTCGTCCAGACCCTGTGCAAGGAACTGCCCGCCCGCGCCCGTACGTTGCCCGTCGCGGGGCGCCGCGTCGAGATCCGCGGGCACGCCGTCCTGGTCGACGACGAGCTGCGGCCCGTTCCGCCCGCGGGCATGTCGCTCCTTCGGGCGCTCGCGCGGCGACCGGGGTGGGTGGTCTCCCGCGCCGAACTCCTTCGCGCGCTGCCGGGCGCGGGGAGCGACGAGCACGCCGTGGAGACCGCGATGGCCCGGCTGCGTACGGCACTCGGCGCGCCGAAGCTCGTCCAGACGGTGGTCAAGCGCGGTTACCGGCTCGCGCTCGATCCGGTCGCCGGGTCCAAGTACGCGGACTGACGCGCCCCGCTGCCCCGGCCCCGTCCCCGCACCCGCCCCAGCAGGACCAACGCCCGTGCGAGCAGCGCGAACGCGAGGGTGCAGAGCACGGCCCGTACGAGGTTCCAGGCCACCCATGTGTCCTCGAACCTCTCGCGCACGGCGGCCGGATCGGCGATCCTCGCCGGGTCGCCCGCGTCGGCGAGGTCGTTGTTCAGCGGCACGTTCACGCCCGATGTCAGGGCGAAGGCCACGGCGTAGACGACGAGTGCCGCGATGACCCACCGGGCCGGAGGCGTTCCGCGCAACTGCCAGGCGCAGAGGGCGGGAAGGACCAGCGAGCCGAGGAAACTCGCGAAGAAGGCCGGGTTCTGGATCACGTCGTTGATGTTCCGCATGACCTCGATGTAGACGCGGTCACCGCTTCGCGCGAGGGCGGGCATGATGGCGCAGGCGAAGATGTAGAAGGCCCCGGAGATCAGGCCCGTCGCGACGGTCGCCGCCCCCAGCACGACCCCGGCGGCACCCTGCCCACGCGCCCGCCCCCGCTCCTGCCCCCGCTCCCGTCCCCGCTCCTGCCCCCGCTCCCGTCCCCGCTCCTGCCCCCGTCCCCGTCCCCGCTCCCGTCCCCGGATGTTCGCCACGCGTTTGTCTGTCATGGGGCAGAGTCAACCGGCCTCGCGCGCCCCGGACCATGGCCGTGCCGCGCACCCCCATAAGCGGGCGTCTCGCCCCGGGCGCGGTGGCAGGGGTTCCGCGCCCGCCCAAGGCGAGGCACTGTAGGGGGAGCACTCACCGGTAACCCCACAAGGCGGTGACAGGCGCATGGCACTGGGCATGGACCCGGCCACGTACGAGATGCGATTCGACTCCGGGCGGAGTTGTCTGGACCTCGTGGCGACGAACCATCCCGTGGAACGGCTCGACTCCGTGGACCGGCTGCTCGCCTGGCTCGCGGGCGCCGGGCTCATCCCGGATCGCACGGCCGTGCCGGGTGCGGGCCCGGTGTGGCTTGTCGCCTTCCGCGAACTGCGGGGATACATCGGGCAGTTGATGCTCGCCGAAATCGAAGGGCGTTACGAGGAAGCCGCGTTGGCCGGTGTCAACGCCCTCGCCGCCGCCGCGCCGCCCGCCCCGCGCGCCGTCCGGCGCCCCGACGGCAGCCTGGTCCGCGCCCTGGACGGCGACCCCGGCTGCGCCGCCCTGCTCGCCGCCGTTGCCCGTGACGCCGTCGACCTGCTCACCGACCCCGCGGCGCGCGCCCTGCTGCGCCAGTGCGAGGGCGACAACTGCCCCATCGTGTACCTCGATACGTCACGCGGGCGCCGCCGCCGCTGGTGCTCCAGCGAGGTGTGCGGCAACCGGGAGAGGGTGGCCAGACACCGGCGCCGGGCGGCGCTCGCACGGGCCTGAAGCGTGGATCCCGCCTGGGCCTGAAGCGTGGCGCTCGCGCGGGCCTGAAGTGTGGCGCTCGCCCGGACCTGAAACGTGCCGCCCGCCCGGACCTGAAACGTGCCGCCCGCGCGGGCGGGCCTGAAGGGCGGCGCCCGCGCGGGCCTGACACACACTCAGCCGTACGCCGCCGGAAACTCGTGTGATCTCCGTTGAACGCAACCCCTGCCGCCTACGTAAGTCCAGGGTGAAAAGCCGACAGGGCGAAGCCCGGCGAAGAGCGGACACCGGAGGCAGACGTGCGCAAGGATTCCGCCGTGGCCGATGAGCGCCCGCAGGAACGCCCGCACCGACATCGCCTGGTTCCCCGACGCAACGGACCCGACGAGGAGTTGATGCGTGCCCTGTACCGCGAGCACGCGGGTCCACTTCTGGCCTATGTGCTCCGCCTGGTGGCGGGGGACCGGCAGCGCGCCGAAGATGTCGTACAGGAAACGCTCATCCGTGCCTGGAAGAACGCCGGTCAGCTCAATCGTGCGACCGGTTCGGTACGCCCCTGGCTGGTGACGGTCGCCCGGCGCATCGTCATCGACGGCCACCGCAGTCGGCAGGCCCGGCCGCAGGAGGTCGACCCGTCGCCGCTGGAGGTCATCCCCGCGGAGGACGAGATCGATAAGGCGCTGTGGCTGATGACTCTCTCGGACGCACTTGAGGACCTGACTCCCGCACACCGGGAGGTACTTGTCGAGACCTACTTCAAAGGGCGTACGGTCAATGAGGCGGCCGAGACGCTGGGTATACCCAGTGGGACGGTGCGTTCGCGGGTCTTCTACGCGCTTCGCTCGATGAAGCTGGCGCTCGAGGAGCGGGGGGTGACGGCATGAACGAGTCCTACGGACATGACGCGCGGGGCCATGCGGGGGCGGGCGACGTGCACGAGACCGTCGGCGCCTACGCCCTCGGCATCCTGGACGACGCGGAGGCGACGGCCTTCGAAGCGCATCTGGCGGGCTGCGCCACTTGCGCGCACCAGCTGGAGGAGTTCTCCGGCATGGAGCCGATGCTGGCCGCGCTCGCCGACTTCCCGGGGGCGCGGGGCGCACCGGCGATCGGTGAACAGCTCGCCGCGAGGCCGAGCCCGCACCTCGCGGACCGGCTCGTGGACGAGGTCTCCGTGAAGCGCGCCCAGAAGCGCAGGCGCGGCATGTATCTGGTGGCCGCCGCCGCCGCGCTGATCATCGGCGGGCCGCTCACGGTCCTCGCGGTGAGCGACGACGGCGGTTCGCACGACGTGGCGGGAGAGCCGCACCCCACGAGCCCCGCCGAGGACGCCTTCTTCAACCACATGACCGACAAGATCAAGGCCACGGACCCGAAGACCAAGGTCAGTGCCACGGTCGGCACGGAGGAGAAGCCCTGGGGCACGCACGCGGTCCTGGAGCTGAAGAACGTGAAGGGCCCGCTCAAGTGCTCCCTGATCGCGGTCGGCAAGGACGGCGAGAAGGAGACGGTGACCACCTGGTCCGTCCCGAGGTGGGGTTACGGCATCAAGGACAGCCCGAACAAGTGGTCGCGCGGTCCCCTGTACGTCCACGGGGGCGCCGCCATGGACCGCAACGAGATCGACCACTTCGAGGTGACCACCTTCGACGGTGATCGCCTGGTGGAGGTGGACGCGTAGGAGAAGTGCACATAGGGGCCCCCTTTCGCGTACGGTAGACGGCTGCTCAATAGAGCAGCTGCACGTCCGGAAAGGGGCCTCGGTGGCCGACGTACGCGACCGTGAGATCAGCGTCGAACAAGAACATCTCGACCAGGTCTACCGGCGTCTCGAGGAGAAGATCCACGAGGCCGAGTTCCTCATGACCGACGCGGCCAAGCGTTCCCAGGTCGGCACGCCGGGCGCGCTCGCCGAGCGGGACGCCCAGGTGTTCCGCGCGGGGGTGCATCTCAACCGCCTCAACAGCGAGTTCGAGGACTTCCTCTTCGGGCGGATCGACCTGCTCCTTGGCAAGGACGGCAAGAAGGGCCCGGACGGCGCGTACACGTCGGTCGAGCCCGCCGAGGACGCGGTGAGCGAGAACAACACCGCCGAGATCGCCGAGACCCTGCACATCGGGCGCATCGGCGTCCTGGATGCGGACTACTCCCCGCTCGTCATCGACTGGCGGGCCCCGGCCGCGGCGCCCTTCTACCGCTCGACGCCGGTCGATCCCGGCCGTGTCGTACGCCGCCGGGTCATCCGCTCCAAGGGCCGCAAGGTCCTCGGCGTCGAGGACGACCTGATGCGCCCCGAGCTGACGGCCACCCTGAACGGCGGGACGCTGCCCGTCATCGGCGACGGCGCCCTGATGGCGGCGCTCGGCCAGGCCCGCAGTCACACGATGCGGGACATCGTGGCGTCGATCCAGGCCGAGCAGGACATGGTGATCCGTGCCGCCGCCGCCTCGGTGACGTACGTCGAGGGCGGCCCGGGCACCGGCAAGACCGCCGTGGCCCTGCACCGCGCGGCCTACCTCCTCTACCAGGACCGCCGCCGGTACGCGGGCGGCATCCTGATCGTCTCCCCGACCCCGCTCCTCGTGGCCTACACGGAGGGCGTGCTGCCCTCGCTCGGCGAGGAGGGGCAGGTCGCGATCCGCGCGGTCGGCGCGCTGGCCGACGACGCGACGGGCACGGTGGAGGCCACGGTCTACGACTCGCCCGCGGTGGCCCGCGTCAAGGGCTCGTACCGGATGCTGCACGTGCTGCGGAAGGCCGCGCGGGGTGCTCTGGAGAGTGGCGTGGGTGCCGCCGCGAAGACGGCCTCGCAGAGCGGCCAGCTCTCCTTCGGGGAGTTCGGCGACGATGACGACGACGAGAGCCCCCAGACCCCCCTTGAGACCCCCACGCGCCTGCGTGTGGTCGCCTTCGGCCGCCGTCTGGAGCTGGAGGCCGACGCCCTGGGCCGCATCCGCCGCAACGCGCTCAGCGGCACGGCGCCCGTCAACCTGCTGCGCCCGCGCGCCCGCAAGCTCCTGCTCGACGCCCTGTGGTCGCAGTCCGGCTCCGCGGGCCGGCACAGCGACCCGGAGCTGGCCGCCGAGCTGCGCTCCTCCTTCGACGAGGACATCACGTCCGAGGACGACTTCATCCGCTTCCTCGACGCCTGGTGGCCCGAACTCACCCCGCGCGCCGTCCTGTCCGCGATGGGCGACGAGCGGCGTCTTGGCCGCTGGTCGCGGCGCGTCCTGAACCCGGGCGAGGTCCGCAAGGTCGCACGCTCCCTCAAGCGCGACGCCCTGTCCGTGCACGACGTGGCGCTCGTCGACGAGCTCCATTCGATCCTCGGTACGCCGCCCAGGCCCCGTAAGAAGAAGGATCTCGACCCCCTCGACCTGCTCACCGGGCTCGACGAACTGATGCCGCAGCGCGAGGAGTCCCAGCGCGAGCGCGCCGAGCGGCTCGCGGCGGAGCGCACCGAGTACGCCCACGTCATCGTCGACGAGGCCCAGGACCTGACGCCCATGCAGTGGCGCATGGTCGGCCGCAGAGGGCGGCACGCCACGTGGACGATCGTCGGCGACCCCGCCCAGTCGTCCTGGTCCGACCCGGACGAGGCAGCCGCGGCCCGTGACGAGGCCCTGGGCAGCCGCCCGCGCCGCCGCTTCACCCTCACCGTCAACTACCGCAACCCCGCCGAGATCGCGGATCTGGCCGCCAAGGTGCTCGCGCTCGCGATGCCGGGCGCCGAGTCGCCGTCAGCCGTTCGGTCCACCGGGGTGAAGCCCCGTTTCGCCGTCGTACGCGACAAGGACCTCGGCGCGTCGGTCCGCGACGAGGCGGCGCGGCTGCTCGAACAGGTGGACGGCACGGTCGGTGTCGTCGTGGCGATGAACCGCCGTGAGCAGGCGGCCCGCTGGCTCGCCGGGCTCGGCGGCCGGGTGGTGGCGCTGGGCAGCCTGGAGGCCAAGGGACTGGAGTACGACGCCACGGTCGTCGTCTCTCCGGCGGAGATCGCGGACGAGTCCCCGGCCGGCCTGCGCGTCCTCTACGTGGCCCTGACCAGGGCCACTCAGCAGCTGACGGTCCTCTCCGGGGAGCGCGACGAGCCGGACGCGGACGGGGTGCCGGACCTGCTCCGCGAATGACTTTGCGGTACGGGAATTGCCTTGCGGGGATCGTTTGTTACCGTTGATGTGGCACCGGCCCGATCCAAGCCCCCGGGCCCAACCTTCGTCGCTTCGAGCGACCACTTGCCGCGAGGCGAGCATGGCGGGTCGGTGTCATTAGCGTAGGGAGAGGCCCTCGTCACGACGTGACGAGGGCCTCTTTCCGTTTCTCCTGCCGATCCCCCTACCGACCGCGCGCAACTTCTCGTATGGTGGAAACTAGTTTCCGAAAAGCTGGTGAACGAAAAGTTCGCAATCCGAGGCGGCTACCACGTACTCAGTGGTAGGTGCGACGATCGGACGGCAAGAGCAACACGGTGAAAGCAGAGGAAGTCGGCCATGGCAACGGCGCCCAGCGTCTCCTACTCGAACACGGTCCGGTTGGAGGTGCCCGCGAGCGGCACCGCGGTCTCCCAGATCACCACGGCCGTCGAGTCCCACGGAGGCTCGGTGACCGGCCTCGACGTCACGGCTTCCGGTCATGAGGCACTCCGGATCGACGTCACGATCGCGGCGACCTCCACGACGCACGGCGACGAGATCGTCGCCCAGCTGCGCACCATCGAGGGCGTCACCGTCGGCAAGGTCTCCGACCGTACGTTCCTGATGCACCTCGGCGGCAAGATCGAGATGGCGTCCAAGCACCCCATCCGCAACCGTGACGACCTCTCCATGATCTACACCCCGGGCGTGGCCCGCGTGTGCATGGCGATCGCCGAGAACCCCGAGGACGCACGCCGCCTCACGATCAAGCGAAACTCCGTTGCGGTCGTAACGGACGGTTCGGCCGTTCTCGGGCTCGGCAACATCGGCCCGAAGGCCGCGCTGCCGGTCATGGAGGGCAAGGCGGCCCTCTTCAAGCGCTTCGCCGGCATCGACGCGTGGCCGCTCTGCCTGGACACCCAGGACACGGACGCGATCGTCGAGATCGTGAAGGCGATCGCCCCCGGCTTCGCGGGCATCAACCTCGAGGACATCTCGGCGCCGCGCTGCTTCGAGATCGAGGCCCGCCTGCGCGAGGCCCTGGACATCCCCGTCTTCCACGACGACCAGCACGGCACGGCGATCGTCGTGCTCGCCGCCCTGACCAACGCACTTCGCGTGGTGGGCAAGGGCGTCGGCGACGTACGCGTCGTCATGTCCGGTGCCGGCGCCGCCGGTACGGCCATCCTCAAGCTGCTCATCGCGGCGGGCGTCAAGCACGCCGTCGTGGCCGACATCCACGGCGTCGTGCACGCGGACCGCGAGGACCTCGTGGACGCCGCGCCGGACTCGCCGCTGCGCTGGATCGCCGACAACACCAACCCCGAGGGCGCCCGCGGCACCCTCAAGGAAGCGGTCGTCGGAGCCGACGTCTTCATCGGCGTGTCGGCTCCGAACGTCCTGGGCGGGGACGACGTCGCGGCCATGGCCGACGGCGCCATCGTGTTCGCGCTCGCGAACCCGGACCCCGAGGTCGACCCCGCGATCGCCCGCCAGACGGCGGCAGTCGTGGCCACCGGCCGTTCGGACTTCCCGAACCAGATCAACAACGTCCTGGTCTTCCCCGGCGTCTTCCGCGGCCTGCTCGACGCCCAGTCGCGCACGGTCAACACGGAGATGATGCTGGCGGCGGCGGGCGCCCTCGCGGACGTCGTCGCCGAGGACGAGCTCAACCCGAACTACATCATCCCCAGCGTCTTCAACGACAAGGTCGCGGGCGCCGTAGCCGATGCGGTGCGCAGCGCGGCGAAGGCCGCCGGGGTGACTGTGACAGGTGCCACGGGCCAGTAGTACGGCGCGTCGCGGAACCCGGGGCCCGCAAAGGCCCTCTAGGGTGGCGTGGAAGCGCGCCCCCGACTGCCACCTTCCAGGGGGCGGTGAAGCTGTTCGTGTGACCCCCCAAGGGCGCCGGATTGGCTTTCCCGCCGCAGGTGGGGGCAGGATGCCTTTCTGGGCGCGAGGGTCCGGAACACGGACCCGGGTCCGGGGCCTGACCGAGGACCCTGGCAGCATCGGCTTCGCTGTGCCCATCATGCGGCTCCGCCGCGTGGCACGCCTCAACGGCAAGAAGAACACGGGAGTACAAACATGAACCGCAGTGAGCTGGTGGCCGCGCTGGCCGACCGTGCCGAGGTGACCCGCAAGGACGCCGACGCCGTGCTGGCCGCGTTCGCCGAGACCGTCGGCGAGATCGTTGCCAAGGGCGACGAGAAGGTCACCATCCCCGGCTTCCTGACCTTCGAGCGCACCCACCGTGCCGCTCGCACCGCCCGGAACCCGCAGACCGGCGAGCCGATCAACATCCCGGCCGGCTACAGCGTCAAGGTTTCGGCGGGCTCCAAGCTCAAGGAAGCCGCCAAGGGCAAGTAGCCTCAGGCAGCAATTGAAGGGGCGGCCACCCGGTTGGGTGGCCGCCCCTTCTGCGTGCGTGAGGAGCCGTCAGGCGAGCGTCGCCCGGCCCGGCAGCTCCACCTTCGCGCCGAGCTCCACGAGCTTGTCCATGAAGTTCTCGTAGCCGCGGTTGATCAGGTCGATGCCGTGGACACGGGACGTGCCCTGCGCCGCCAGGGCCGCGATCAGATACGAGAAGCCGCCGCGCAGGTCGGGAATGACCAGATCGGCGCCCTGGAGCTTCGTGGGGCCGCTGACGACCGCCGAGTGGAGGAAGTTGCGCTGGCCGAAGCGGCAGTCGGAGCCGCCCAGGCACTCCCGGTAGAGCTGGATGTGTGCGCCCATCTGGTTGAGCGCGGAGGTGAAGCCGAGACGGGACTCGTAGACCGTCTCGTGGACGATGGAGAGGCCCGCGGCCTGCGTCAGGGCCACGACCAGGGGCTGCTGCCAGTCCGTCTGGAAGCCGGGGTGTACGTCCGTCTCCAGGGCGATCGCGTTGAGCGAGCCGCCCGGGTGCCAGAAGCGGATGCCCTCGTCGTCGATCTCGAAGGCACCGCCCACCTTCCGGTAGGTGTTCAAAAACGTCATCATCGAGCGCTGCTGGGCGCCGCGGACGTAGACGTTGCCTTCGGTCGCCAGGGCCGCGGAAGCCCAGGAGGCGGCCTCCAGGCGGTCCGAGAGGGCGTGGTGGTTGTAGCCGCCCAGGCTGTCGACACCGGTGACCCTTATGGTCCTGTCGGTGTCCATCGCGATGATCGCGCCCATTTTCTGCAGAACGCAGATGAGGTCTTCGATCTCGGGTTCGACGGCGGCGTTGGAGAGCTCGGTGACGCCCTCGGCGAGCACGGCCGTGAGCAGCACCTGCTCGGTGGCGCCGACGGACGGGTACGGCAGCTGGATCTTCGTGCCGCGGAGCCGCTGCGGGGCCTCCAGGTACTGGCCGCCCTCACGCTTCTCGATGGTGGCGCCGAACTGGCGGAGCACCTCGAAGTGGAAGTCGATGGGCCGGCCGCCGATGTCGCAGCCGCCGAGGCCGGGAATGAAGGCGTGACCGAGGCGGTGCAGGAGCGGCCCGCAGAACAGGATCGGGATCCGCGAGGAGCCCGCGTGTGCGTCGATGTCCGCGACGTTGGCGCTCTCCACGTGCGAGGGGTCCATGACCAGCTCGCCCGGCTCCTCACCGGGGCGGACCGTGACGCCATGCAGCTGCAGGAGTCCGCGTACGACGCGGACGTCGCGGATGTCGGGGACATTGCGCAGCCTGCTCGGAGCGCTGCCGAGCAGCGCGGCGACCATGGCCTTGGGCACGAGGTTCTTCGCGCCGCGGACACGGATCTCGCCCTCCAGCGGGGTTCCGCCGTGGACAAGCAGTACATCGTCGGTGACGGTCATGAATCTCGCGTTCCGATTGGATGGACGGGGGGACCAAAGGGCAAGCGTAATGGGCGAGTACCCCCCTTCCGTAAGGCCAAGGACGTCCGGAACACGTCAGGAGTTCGCGACAACACGAAACGTTCGGAACCGGACACTCCGGGTCACCGCCGAAAGTGTGCGCTCCGGCCGCTTCAGTGCGCCCCTGAGCTGCATTCACTCCCGTACGCGCATTGCCTCCCCCCGCGGGGCAAAGATGCGGGATCATGTCGTTCATGACCGAGGTGTCCTCGCTCACAGGGCGGCTGCTCGTGGCCACGCCTGCCCTGACGGACCCGAACTTCGACCGCGCGGTGGTGCTTCTCCTCGACCACGACGAGGAGGGCTCGCTCGGCGTGGTCCTCAACCGGCCCACGCCGGTGGACGTCGCGGACATCCTGGAGGGCTGGGGCGATCTGGCCGTGGCGCCGGGAGTCGTCTTCCAGGGCGGCCCCGTCTCGCTCGACTCGGCGCTGGGCGTCGCGGTGATCCCCGGCGAGGAGGGCGCGTCCCCCAGGCCCCGGCCACGCCCGTCCAGAGGCGAGCCGATCGGCTGGCGCCGCGTGCACGGCGCGATCGGCCTGGTCGACCTGGACACACCCCCCGAACTCCTGGCCCCCGCGCTCGGCTCGCTGCGGATCTTCGCCGGGTACGCGGGCTGGGGCCCGGGCCAGCTGGAGGACGAGCTCACCGAGGGCGCCTGGTATGTGGTCGAGTCCGAGCCCGGTGACGTCTCGTCGCCGGACCCCGAGCGACTGTGGCGCGCGGTCCTTCGCCGGCAGCGCAGCGAGTTGGCGATGGTGGCGACGTATCCGGATGATCCATCGCTTAACTGACAGGTCAGCGCCTCAGAACGGCTCTCGGTGGCGGAACCACGAGTCACGCGGATAGCGTTCTGACGCGTACTTGTCGTTCTGCATACGGGGGTTGACCGTGAAGCGCCAGAATCCGCCCAAGCTGCCTGCCTTCGCGGCGGGTTCGCACGCGTGGGGGGTCTGATTCCGTGTCGGACAGAACCAGATACGACCTCGACCTCATCAAGGAATGCTCGGAGTCGCTCTACCGCATCCACCGTGAGTTCAAGGAGAACGGCGACCCCTCCGACGGCTACGAGAAGGACTTGGGCAGCGACAAGCTGCGCGACATCTTCGACGACTTCTCCAGCACCTGGAAGAAGACGCGCAAGAAGCTGAACAAGGACATCGAGAACCTCGCCAAGATCACGGCAGATGCGGCCAAGGCGTACGAGGACATCGACCACGAGCTCGCCGACGCGCTCCGGGACGCCAAGAAGAGTGACAAGAAGGGAAAGAAGTGAGCGGGCGGCCGAGTGACTGGACTCCTCTCTACGACTCCGATCCCGTACCCGGCGACCCGTACGAGGTCGCACGCCTGGGCAAGAAGCTGCGCGGAATGGCCGAGGAGATCGACAAGCAGGCGCGGAACATCAAGGCCCTTGCGTCGGTCGAGAGTTGGGACAGTGACGCCGGGCGCGCCTTCCACGAGGTCGCGGGCGACACGGCGGGGCGCCTGAAGAAGGCGTACGACCGCTATGACGAGGCTTCCATCGCCCTGGGCACGAAGGTCGGGGAGGGCGAGTCGAAGGAGTACGCCAGCGAGCTGCACCGCGCGCAGCGCATGGCGGACAAGGCGCTTGAGGAGTTCCGTACGGCGGAGACGGAGCAGAAGTCCGCCATGAAGGAGCTGGAGAAGACCAAGGGGACGGTGCCCTCGTCGCGGGAAGACAGTGTCGACCGCACGAAGCAGCAGAAGAAGCGGGACGACGCCGCCACGGTGATGGCCCAGCACCGGCAGAAGATCATGAACGCGGTGGAGATCCGTGACGACGCCGCGAGCGCGGCGGCCAAGAAGATCAAGAACGTCATCCACCATGACGGCGTCCGGGATCCCGGTGGGTTCATGAACTGGATCGCGGATCACGCGGACTGGTTCACGGCTGCGGCGACGGTTCTGGCGGTGGTGGCGTTGGTCGCTGCGGTCGTCCTTACGGGCCCCTTCGCCGCTGCGTTCTTGGTGGTACTGGCATCCTCGCTCAGCGCCACGGCTCTGGCAGGTCGGCTGTACGACGTCTTTGCCAGGGGTGGAAAGTTCGACGCGATGAAGATCACTATCGATGTGCTGGGGGTCATTCCGGGCCTCGGCGCGTTGAAGGGGGTCACCGCGGCGGCCAAGGGCGCACGGCTTGCCACCGCGGGGAAGGGTGCATGGGGCATGTTCACCAACGGCTTCGCCGTGAAGCGCATCAACCAGGGAGCCGGCCTTGCGTCCAAGCTGCTGGGGAAGTGGGGTTCGAAGATCCCCGGCGGAAGCGCCCTCGCGTCTAAGATCCCCGCTGGGGGCTGGAATCCGGAAAACGTAACGCGATTCATCAAGGGCGCCGCCCTGACGAACCTGGGGGTGCACTCAATCCTCAAGTTGGCGCGGATCCAGCCCGACGGCGGTGGCGAGCCCAAGCCCCTCACCCCGGATCACGGACCTGGCGCACATCCGAAACCGACCCCGAACTCGCCGTCGGAGCCCAGCACACCGTCGCCCTCGCCGAGGCCAAGCCCGAGCCCGAGTCCGACATCCGCGCCGTTCCATGGCGCGCTGGCGCCCGCGGGCTAAGGAGACCGTGTAATGAGTGACTACCATGCTCTGGAATACGGGAAGTTTGTCGACGACACCGGGACCGCCCATGACATGGTCCCCTCGTCCGTCATCGCCGCAGTTCCTGCGGCAAGAGAGGCGGCCGAGCAGTACGGGCGGGCGGTGCGCTTCGATTTCCTCGATGACAGAGCTGTGCATTGGCTGCTGTTCCAGCGACGTCAGGACGCGGAGAAGGGCAGCGCCCTCGGGTGCCTCCTCGCTCTCCCGATCTTCGTATTCGGGTTCGGTGCTTGGCCGTTCTGGGATCTTGTCGCGTCGCAGAAGCCCAGGCCGTTCCAGATCGCTTTCATCTGCATCGACGCGCTGATCGTCCTCGCCTCGATCGTGGCGGCCTACCGCCTGCGCCGCCCAGACGTCGTGAGTCCGACGCTGCGCAATATGCGCTGCCGAGCCCGTCTCTATCGCAAGATCGTCGTCATCGCCCGCCGAGGCGGCGCCGACATCCCGAGCATGTACCCGTACTACGGCATGTACGCCACATCCCGGAAGTTCTTCCCCGACGCACCCGAGAGCCCTGTTCCGCCCCTTCTGGAAGGCGATGGACCCAAGTGACCGCCCCCACCGTGCCGTCCCGACTGGAATTCATTCCGACCCAGGCCGTGTCACCTGATGCCCAAGGCTTCCAAGCCGACGACATCCACGTCCGCTGGGTGATGCCGGAGATCTTCCACGACATCCCCCTCCACACGGAGGACGAGGACGAGGCGGTCCGGCTGCTCGAGGAGCTCGCGCAGAAGGCGCTGCCCGGTGCCGAGGTCGAGGACTGGCTCAAACTCGCGGTCGTCGTCGCGCTCGGTATGGACGACCTGCTGGCATCCGGTGCCGAATATGCCGGCCTCTGCGTGAGCGCGGTCGGCGAGGCCCCGTGCAGCGCCACCGTTTACGCCGCGCTGACCGACAGCCCGGAAGGCGACGACCGGGACCCGATCGCGGCGATCGCATCCAGTCTGCGCCGGGAGGACGCGGGTGAGGTCACCGAGATCCAGCTTCCGTGCGGGCCCGCGGTGTCGTGCGTCGGCACGCGCGATGACAAGGTGACCGGCGAGCTGACGGAGGACCCGCAGGGCCTCACCCTCCCGACGTCATTCATCCGTGTCTATGTCCCGTTGCCGAACGACACCACGCTGGTGATGGAGATGAGCACGCCGACACCGGCGGGATGGGACCCGTTCGCGACGATGTTCGGGAACATCGTGAGCAGCATCCGCCTGTTCGAGGCGGACGGCGAGCCGCTGATCATCCCGGACCGGGACGCGGACGCGTGAGTGAGACCGTGGCGCCGCCGGAGGACTACCGGATACTCGTACCCCGCGACTGGTTCCGCGTCGACCTGACCCAGGAGCGGTGGCGCGGTCAGCTGAAGACGTTCGTCGACCGTGAAGCGGCGGACAGCGGTGCCTCCGCCGAGACCCGGCGCGGCATCTGGACAACCCTGCGCAACACCGCCGAGGCCGGGGTCGCGCAGGGCGCCCTGGAGTTCTTCCTCAAGACCGAGTCGCCCCAGGACTCGGCCTACCCCGCCTCGCTGTTGGTCTCTCTGCTGCCCACACCTCCCGGGCTCGCGCCGGACGCCGCCGACCTGGCGGGCACGCTGACCCGGCGCAGGGGATCGGGGTCGCAGATCACGACCATCGAACTCCCGGCGGGGGACACGGTCCGCGCCGTCACGGACGCGACGCTGGACTTCCATGTGCGGATGCCCGGCGGCGTGGGCTATTTGATCCTCGCGTTCTCCTTGCCGTTGAGCGGCACGGAAGGTCCCATGGGTGACCTGTGCGACGCGATCGCGTACTCGTTGAGATGGGTGTGAGGCATGGCTGAGGAAGAGCGCAAGGAAGAGCGCAAGGAAGAGCGCAAGGAAGAGGGCAAGGGCAACGACGAGGCGACGCGTGAGGGATTCGCCTTCACCGACTGGCTGGAAGGGGCCGCGATCCTCGTCTTCCTCGGCGCGCTGGTGTACAAGTTCGTCGGCTGATGTCCGGGGTTCCAGATGGTTTTCGCCCGCGTCGAGGAGATATCGCTCGGCCAGGGGACGCAGGCCGGTGCGGCGGGCCGCGTGAGAGTTCCGTCGCCCGCACGTCCGGGCGATGCCCGGACGCGGTCGGCGTAGGTACCCTTGGATGCCATGAGCACTCTTGAGCCCGAGCCCGAGCGCGGGGCAGGTACGGGGACCCTCGTTGAGCCGACGCCGCAGGTGTCGAGCGGTGACGGCGACCACGAGCGCTTCGCGCACTATGTCCAGAAGGACAAGATCATGGCGAGCGCGCTCGACGGTACGCCCGTCGTCGCGCTCTGCGGCAAGGTGTGGGTGCCGGGTCGTGACCCGAAGAAGTACCCCGTCTGTCCCATGTGCAAGGAGATCTACGAGTCCATGAGCGCCGGTGGCGACAAGGACAAGGGCGGTAACGACGGCAAGGGCGGCGGCAAGAAGTAGCCTCCCGGAGTTTCCCGGCCCGGCGCCTTCCCGCCGGTCCACGACCCTCCTCGCGACGGGGCGTTGCGTGTACCGCAACGCCCCTTTTGCGATGTGCAACGGCATGGCAGCCTCGCCCCATGACCTTGACCTTTGAGGAACTGATCCCGGCGCCCTCGCACGCCGAAGGACCGCACACCGAAGGCTTTCTCCTCGACCCCTCCACCGTGCTCCGCGCGGCACCCGGCACCGAGTCCACCGAGCGCTGGCTGCGCTCCACCCTCGGCGCCGCGCTCGGCCTGCCCCTGGCGCCGGGTGAGGGCGGTGGCGTCTCGCTGGAGATCGACGGCTCCCTCGCGCCCGAGGCGTACCGGCTCACCGTGGGGGCCGGCGGCATCGAGATCGTCGGCGGTGCGGCCCCCGGCGTCTTCTGGGGTGCGCAGACCCTGCGTCAGCTCATCGGGGCGGACGCCTTCCGTCGCGCCCCCCTGCGGGCCGGGGTTCCGCACACCGTCCCCGGGTGCCTCATCGAGGACAGCCCCCGCTTCCGGTGGCGCGGCATGATGCTCGACGTGGCCAGGCACTTCATGCCCAAGGACGGCGTCCTGCGCTATCTGGACCTGCTCGCCGCCCACAAGCTGAACGTCTTCCACTTCCACCTCTCCGACGACCAGGGCTGGCGCGTCGAGATCAAGCGCCACCCGAAGCTGACGGAGGTCGCGTCGTGGCGGCCGCGCTCGAAGTGGGGGCACCGCGCATCGGAGTTGTGGAACGACACCCCGCACGGCGGCTACTACACGCAGGACGACATCCGCGAGATCGTCGCGTACGCCCATGAGCGGCACATCGCCGTCGTACCCGAGATCGACATTCCCGGGCACTCGCAGGCCGCCATCGCCGCCTACCCGGAGCTCGGCAACACCGACGTCGTCGACACCGCGTCACTCGGCGTCTGGGACACCTGGGGCGTCACCCCCAACGTTCTCGCCCCGACCGAGAACACCCTCCGCTTCTACGAGGGGGTGTTCGAGGAACTGCTCGAACTCTTCCCCTCCACCTTCATCCATGTCGGGGGAGACGAGTGTCCCAAGGACCAGTGGAAGGCCTCGCCGACCGCGCAGGCCCGCATCAAGGAGCTGGGGGTCGCTGACGAGGACGGGCTGCAGAGCTGGTTCATCCGGCACTTCGACACCTGGCTGACCGCGCGCGGGCGCCGTCTCATCGGCTGGGACGAAATCCTCGAAGGCGGCCTCGCGGACGGCGCCACCGTCTCCTCCTGGCGCGGGTACGGGGGCGGCATCGCGGCGGCCAAGGCCGGGCACGACGTCGTCATGTGCCCCGAGCAGCAGGTGTACCTCGACCACCGGCAGGACGGCGGCCCCGACGAGCCCGCGCCCATCGGCTTCGTCCGCACCCTGGAGGACGTCTACCGCTTCGAGCCGCTGCCGCCGCAGCTCACCGCCGAAGAGGCCCGGCACGTGCTCGGCACCCAGGCCAACGTCTGGACCGAGGTGATGGAGTACCACGCACGCGTGGACTACCAGGTGTTCCCGCGTCTCGCCGCCTTCGCCGAGGTCGCCTGGAGCGACCTGCCGACATCCGCCGAGCGCGACTTCGCGGACTTCGAGCGGCGAATGGTCCCGCACTACGCGCGACTTGACGCACTCGGCGTCGACTACCGCCCGCCGGGCGGCCCGTTGCCGTGGCAGCAGCGCCCGGGTGTGCTCGGACGCCCGATCGACGGGACGCCCCCGAACGTGTGAGGAGGAACTCGTAGCCGGTGTGTCGGGCTGCCCGCGCTGGGAGCGTGGGCAGCCGGACGAAAGCCGTACAAGGATCACCGAAGAGTGGCAATTCCCGCCGACCGGCGAGGGCGTGTGAAATCGGCACAACCTCCTGGTCTGCGGACGAATGACTCCTAGCGGACCCCCGCGCCGGGGGCCGGGGAAGATGTGCCAGAGTTGCCACGTCCGGGCTGTGAACACGTACCGTACGGCGGAACAGGCGTAACGGTGGGAACGGCGGGAAAGCCGCCGGACATCGGGAAGGGGCAGCCGGTTTTGACCACGCACGCACCGCAGGCGGCGCAGACCGCGCAGACGGCGAAGCTGCCTGGAACGCTGGACGAGGCCGTGGAGGCACTCGCCGCGATGCCCGCCGCCGTGCCCGTGGCCGGCGGCACCGACCTCATGGCCTCCGTCAACGCGGGCCTCCTGCGCCCCGCCGCGCTCGTCGGCCTCGGCCGCATCAGGGAGATCCGCGGCTGGCAGTACCAGGACGGTCACGCGCTGCTCGGCGCGGGACTCACGCACGCACGCGTCGGGCGGCCCGACTTCGCCGCCCTGATCCCGGCGCTCGCCGCCGCCGCGCGCGCCGCGGGACCCCCGCAGATCCGCAACGCGGGCACCCTGGGCGGCAACATCGCCACGGCGGGCCCGACCGGCGACACCCTGCCCGTACTCGCCGCCCTCGAAGCCGTCCTCATCATCGCGGGCCCCGGCGGCGCGCGCCGCGAGGTTCCCGTGTCGCACCTCCTCGCGGGGATGGACATGCTCCGCCCCGGTGAACTCATCGGTTTCGTACGACTGCCGCTCCTGCACGCCCCGCAGGTCTTCCTGAAGGCGACAGGGCGCACCGGGCCCGGCCGCGCCACCGCGTCCGTCGCGCTCGTCCTGGACCCCGCGCGGCGCGGCGTGCGCTGCGCGGTCGGCGCCGTCGCCCCGATGCCGCTGCGGCCCCTGGAGGCCGAGCAGTGGGTCGCCTCGCTGATCGACTGGGACGGCGAGCGGACGATCGTGCCGGAGGCGCTCACCGCCTTCGGTGAGTACGTCGCCGCCGCCTGTATCCCCGACCAGCCTCCGGCGGAGGACGGCTCACCGCAGCCGCTGCCCGCCGCCGTACTGCACCTGCGGCGCACCGTCGCCGCGCTGGCCCGACGAGCACTGGGGAGGGCGCTGTCGTGAGCGACGACCAGAACGGCAATGGCGGCTGGCAGCCGCATCCGCAGGGCGAGTACGACTCGGACGCCACGGCCTTCGTGCAACTGCCCGAAGGCGCCCTCGACGCCTTCGACCACTCGCCGCTCGCCGCGCCAGGACACGGCTACGTGCCGCCGCAGATAACGGTCACCCCGACGACGGCCGACGCGACGGACCCGGCCGCCACGGGCGTCTGGGCCATGCCGCCCGAGGTGACCGGCGTACAGAACGTGCAGTGGCCCGCCGCGGGCGGGGCGCCCGAGCCCGCGCCGTCCGGTCACGACGTGCAGGCGCAGGAGCACGCGTACGACCCCCGGGCCACAGGCCAGTGGAGCTTCCAGGAGGCGGAGGGGCACGCGCCCGCCGCCCCCGCGCCCGCCGACGTCACGGGGCAGTGGTCGATTCCCGTCGCCAATGGTGACCTTCCGGACGAATCCGGCGAGTTCACCGCATCCTCGCTCGCTACACAGTGGGGAGGTACGCCGCCCGCGACGCTGCCGGGTGGCGCGGCGGCGCCGTGGGCGACGGGTGGCGCGGGTGTGGGTGCGCCGTGGTCGGAGCCGGTGCGGCACCCGCATGCCGAGCCGCATCCGTACCCGCACGTCGAGCCGCAGCACCAGCACCCACAACACGTCGAGCCGCGGCATCACGAGCCCGTGGCCGTGGCCCATGAGCCCGTAGTGCCCCCGGAGGCGTTCGTCCCCGAAGCGCCGGTCGCTCCCGAGATGCATGTGGCGGTGCCCGAGGCGCCGCCCGAGGTGCCCGACGTCCCCGCGGAGCCGGAGCCCGAGCCCGCCCCGGAGCCGGAAGCCGAGGTCGCGGTCGAAGCCGAGCCCGAGGCGGAAGCCGACGTCGAAGTCGGGCCCGGAGCCGGGACCGCGGTCGAAGCAGAAGCCGACCCCGGAGCCGACCCCGGAGCCGACCCCGAGACCGATCTCGGGACCGACCCCGAGACCGACCCCGAAGCGGCGGCCCCCGTCACCGCCCCCGCCGACGAACACCCCCTCTGCTCCTACGTCCTGCGCGTCAACGGCGCCGACCGCCCCGTCACCGGCGCCTGGATCGGCGAGTCCCTGCTCTACGTCCTGCGCGAGCGCCTCGGCCTCGCGGGCGCCAAGGACGGCTGCTCGCAGGGCGAGTGCGGGGCCTGCAACGTCCAGGTGGACGGCCGTCTCGTCGCCTCCTGCCTGGTGCCCGCCGCCACCGCCGCCGGAAGCGAGGTGCGTACCGTCGAGGGCCTCGCCGTCGACGGCAGACCCTCCGACGTGCAGCGGGCGCTCGCCGCCTGCGGTGCCGTCCAGTGCGGCTTCTGCGTACCGGGCATGGCGATGACCGTGCACGACCTGCTCGAAGGCAACCCCGCCCCGTCCGACCTGGAGACCCGCCGCGCCCTGTGCGGCAACCTGTGCCGCTGCTCCGGCTACCGCGGCGTGCTCGACGCCGTGCAGGAAGTGGTCGCCGAGCGCGAGGCGTCCGCGTCCGCCGCCGAACCGTCCGGGCAGGGCGACCAGCCGGGCGAGGCGCGCATTCCGCACCAGGCGGGACCCGGCGCCGGAGGGGTCAACCCGGCGGCGCAGGACGGAACGTACGAAGGACCCTACGGCCAGGACGGAGGCCAGGCGTGAGCAACGAAGCCGCGGAGACGGCGCACACCGCGACCGCGGCGGAGACGCAGCCGGGCCCCGAGCCGCTGCCGCACGGCATCGGCGCCTCGCTGCCGTCCGCCGAGTCCCGCGCCAAGACGGAGGGCACGTTCCCCTACGCGTCCGACCTGTGGGCGGAGGGGCTCCTCTGGGCGGCCGTCCTGCGCTCGCCGCACGCGCACGCGCGCATCGTCTCGATCGACACGTCCCAGGCGCGCGAAATGCCGGGCGTGCGCTCCGTCGTCACCCACGAGGACGTGCCGGGCGAGGCACTGCACGGCCGCAAGACGGCGGACCGTCCGGTCTTCGCATCCGATGTCGTACGCCACCACGGCGAGCCCATCGCCGCCGTGGCCG
The DNA here is from genome assembly GCF_042881845.1 of Streptomyces sp. NPDC058257. NCBI lineage: Bacteria > Bacillati > Actinomycetota > Actinomycetes > Kitasatosporales > Streptomycetaceae > Streptomyces > Streptomyces sp. NPDC058257. The sequence goes on along the minus strand of NZ_JBHVXJ010000010.1, from coordinate 195,708 downwards.
CCGACCACCCCGACACGGCGCGGATGGCCGCCGCCGCCATCTTCGTCGAGTACGAAGTCATGGATCCGGTCACCGACCCGGAGAAGGCGTTCGCGGCCGAACCGCTGCACCCCGACGGCAACTTGATCCGGCACATCCCGCTGCGGCACGGCGACCCGGAGGCGGCGGGCGAACTCGTCGTCGAGGGCCTCTACCGCATCGGCCGCCAGGACCCGGCGCCGATCGGCGCGGAGGCGGGTCTGGCCGTACCCCGTCCCGACGGGGGCGTGGAGCTGTACATCGCCTCCACCGACCCGCACACCGACCGCGACATGGCCGCGTCCTGCTTCGGCATCGATCCGGACATCGTGAAGGTCGTCGTGACCGGCGTCCCGGGCGCGACCGCCGACCGCGAGGATGCCAGCTTCCACCTGCCGCTCGGCCTGCTCGCGCTCACGACGGGCTGCCCGGTGAAGCTGACGGCGACCCGCGAGGAGTCCTTCCTGGGCCACGCCCACCGCCACCCGACACTGCTGCGCTACCGCCATCACGCGGACGCCGAGGGCAGGTTGGTGAAGGTGGAGGCGCAGGTCCTGCTGGACGCGGGCGCGTACGCGGACACGTCGTCGGACGCGCTCGCCGCGGCCGTCTCCTTCGCCTGCGGTCCGTACGTGGTCCCGAACGCCTTCATCGAGGGCTGGGCGGTGCGCACGAACAACCCGCCGTCCGGGCATGTCCGGGGCGAGGGCGCCATGCAGGTGTGCACGGCGTACGAAGCCCAAATGGACAAGATCGCCAAGAAGTTGGGCATCGACCCGGCGGAGCTGCGGCTGCGCAACGCGATGGCCACCGGCGACATCCTGCCCACCGGCCAGACGGTGACGTGTCCGGCCCCGGTGGCCGAACTCCTTGCCGCCGTAAGGGACTTCCCCCTCCCCGAATTGCCCAAGGACACCCCCGAGGACGAGTGGCTGCTGCCAGGAGGACCCGAGGGCGCGGGCGAGCCCGCGGCCGTGCGCCGGGGCGTCGGCTACGGCCTCGGCATGGTCCAGCTCCTGGGCGCCGAAGGCACGGACGAGGTCTCCACCGCCACGGTGAAGGTCCACGACGGCATCGCGACCGTCATCTGCGCGGCGGTCGAGACGGGCCAGGGCTTCTCGACGCTCGCCCGGCAGATCGTCCAGGAGACGCTCGGCATCGACGAGGTCCGCGTGGCCCCGGTCGACACGGACCAGCCCCCCGCAGGCCCCAGCTGCCACGGCCGCCACACCTGGGTGTCGGGCGGCGCGGTGGAACGCGCGGCGAAGATGGTCCGCACGCAGCTTCTCCAGCCCCTGGCCCACAAGTTCGGGATGTCGACGGAGCTGCTCCAGATCACCGACGGCAAGATCACGTCGTACGACGGGGTGCTCAGCACGACCGTCACGGAGGCGATGGACGGCAAGGAACTGTGGGCGACGGCCCAGTGCCGCCCGCACCCCACCGAGCCCCTCGACGAAGCGGGCCAGGGCGACGCGTTCGTCGGGATGGCCTTCTGCGCGATCCGCGCGGTCGTGGACGTGGACGTGGAGATCGGTTCGGTACGGGTCGTGGAGCTCGCGGTCGCCCAGGACGTGGGCCGCATCCTGAACCCGACCCAGCTGAGGGTACGTATCGAGGCGGGCGTCACCCAGGGGGTCGGCGCGGCTCTGACGGAGAACCTCCGTACGCCGCGCGGCCTGGTCCGCCACCCCGACCTGACGGGGTACGCGCTCCCGACCGCCCTGGACACCCCCGACATCCGCATCGTGAAGCTGGTGGAGGAGCGGGACGTGGTCGCGCCCTTCGGCGCGAAGGCGGCGAGCGCGGTGCCGGTGGTGACGACCCCGGCGGCGGTGGCGTCGGCGGTACGGGCCGCCACCGGCCGCCCCGTGAACCGCCTCCCGATCCGCCCCCAGGCGGCGGTCGCGACGTGACGGCGCCCCTGGCCGGGGTCGTCGTCATCACCGGCATCATGGCCGCAGGCAAGTCCACGGTGGCGCAGGCCCTAGCCGAGCGGCTGCCGCGCGCGGCGCACGTGCGGGGCGATGTCTTCCGCCGGATGATCGTGTCGGGCGGCCAGGAGTACGAGCCGGGCGCATCGGACGAGGCCGCGGCGCAACTCCGTCTGCGCTACGGCCTGTCGGCGTCGACGGCGGACGCGTACGCCGCCGCGGGCTTCGTCGCGGTGGTCCAGGACGTCATCCTGGGCGAGGAGTTGAAGACGTACGTGGATCTGCTGCGTACGCGCCCCGTGCACGTGGTCGTCCTAGCCCCGCGCCCGGACGCGGTCGCCGCCCGGGAGGCCGGTCGCGGCAAGACCGGTTACGGGGCATGGACCGTGGAGGCCCTGGACTCGGGGATGCGGGAGACGACGCCACGGCTCGGGCTCTGGCTGGACAGCAGTGACCTGACGGTCGACGAGACGGTTGACGCGATTCTCGCGGGGCTCGACGAGGCACGGGTCTGAACCCCTCGGGCGGTTCTTTCAGGTGGTTCCATGGAGGCCGTGGCGGGAATCGAACCCGCGTTACTGGATTTGCAGTCCAGCCCCTAAGCCACTCGGGCACACGGCCGAGATGAACTCGACCCCTTGAAGCTAGCTGTGACCGGCGGGTTAACTCAAGGGATCTCCGGGTGCCGCAACGGGACTGCCATACCGCGTTCACGAACGGCGCGACACCACGGGCCGTGGGTGGCAGAGGTCGGGTAATGCAAAAAAGTTCCACCATCTCGCTGCGGAACCCCAGCTCACTGCCCATGCGAGTGAGATTTTCTAGCAACGAACGCTTATCGACCTCGGGAGACGGACGCCGATGTCGAGGGACGGCCGCAACCCTCCGTCACCTCCGCCGTTGCTGTTGCTGCGCCTTTGGTTGTTGGCCGCTGAGCCTCGGGGTGGCCATGCGCACCGGCCTCGGGGCCGGCGCCGCCACGTCGTGTAAACCCCGGTTTCCAACCCGTGGCCACGTCCGAACATTAGGCGACGAAAGTCAGCCCCCACCGACCCGAGCGGGCTCACACGGGATGGAGGCTCGCTCAGCCACCCACTCAGAGAAACCACGCTAATCAAGACCTTCGCCGCGTGGAACTTGCGGCTCCCTTCTGACCCTGCTGTTCGTCCTATGCCGCCGCCGTAGTGGAGCGCACGGCACAGTCGTGGCAGTGGCCCGGTCTCGGGGCCGATCGCCGTGAGGCCAGATCGCGATGCTGGGGGTTCTCTCCCTCGTTTCTTACGTTCTTGATGTCGCGCCCCACCGTGTGCGGGGCCGCCAAGGCGAGGAAACCCCGATGGGGTCAAATAGGGGTGGACATGTCGATTTCCGCCCAGACTGTTTTGCAGGAGGTCGAGCCCGATTCCGTGCCCCAGCGGTCGGACAGGGCGGCGACCAGGAGCAGGCCTCGGCCTGACTCGGCGTAGACAGGCGGAAGCTGGGCTGCTCCCGGTGGTCGGCGGTCCGCCCTCGCGTCCGTCACCTCGATACGGAGCGTGGCCGCCTCGGTGAGTGTGAGCGCCAGACGGAAGCTTCTGCCGGGTACATGACCGTGCAGCGCGGCGTTGCTCGCCAGTTCGGCGACGATCTGCTCCGCTGCCTCGAACGGCAGTGCCCAGGCGCGGAGTTGCTCGCCCGCGAGCAGTCGGGCCAGGCGAGCACCTCTGCGGGTGGCGGACAGCAGGATCGTGAACTGGTGTACGGGGATCGGGGTGCGGGTGGTTTCGTGATTCACGTCACTCAGCGTGGCCGTGCGTGCGTACCGTGAACAGCGGCGCGGGCTGTGCGTACCGCGTTTGTCCCGCGTTTGTCCTGGCTTGTCCCGGCTGTACCGGTGACGTCCGGGTACGAGTGCGCGTTGGGCTTGGACGGTACGTCGGAGGTGGCGCGGTGGACACGGAACGTGGCGGCGAGGGGCGTAATGACGGGGCGGACGAGCCCGGTTGGGACGTCGATCCGGAGGACGAGATCAGTGCGGTGGTCGAGATGACGGGCCACCAGCTCAAGTTGCGGAGGGAAGCGGCGGGCCTTCGCGTGGCCGAGTTCGGGGAGGCCATCGGGTACGGGGAGGACCTGATCCGGAAGATCGAACGCGGGGCGCGGATTCCTCGTCCCGAGTATCTGGACAAGGTGGACGAGGTCCTTGACGCGGGTGGGCTTGTCTCCGCGATGAAGAAGGAGATGCGGGAGGCCCGCTATCCGAAGAAGGTGCGGGAGCTGGCGAAGTTGGAGGAGAGGGCGGTCGAGGTTGCGCTCTACAGCAATCACAACATCCACGGGCTCTTGCAGGCGGAGGAGTACGCGCGGGCACTCCTCGGTACGTGGCGGCCTTCGCTCTCTGAAAGCGAGTTGGAGCGGGCGTTGGCGGCGCGTATGGCTCGACGGTCCATCTTCGACCGGTCTCCGGCCCCGGACCTCAGCTTCGTGCAGGAAGAGGTGACGCTCCGACGCCCGATCGGAGGGAGGATGGTGTTGCATCGGCAGCTCGAACGGCTTTTGGAGCTAGGTCAGTTGCGAAACATTGAGATCCAGGTGATGCCGACCGACCACGAGGGCCACCCTGGAACGGCCGGTCTGATCGAGGTACTCAAGTTCGGAGACGGGACGGCGGTCGGGCGTTCCGAGGGCGCGTTCAACAGTCGCCCGGTCACGGAGCCAAAGCAGCTCCGTATCCTCGAACTGCGGTATGGAATTATCCGGGCCGAGGCTCTCTCGCCACGGGAGTCGCTGGCCTTCATCGAGCAAGTGCTGGGAGAGACATGATCCGCAAGGCCTCGGCTGGGGACACTTCCGAGCTGAATTGGTTCAAGAGCAGCTACAGCAGCAGTAGTGACCCCAACGATTGCGTCGAGATCGCCCTTGAGTGGCACAAGAGCAGTTACAGCAGCGGCAATGAGGGTGACAGCTGCGTTGAGGTAGCCACTGCCCCCGCCACCATCCACCTCCGCGACTCCAAGAACCCCCAAGGCCCCCAACTGGCCTTCGCCCCCGCCGCATGGGGCGACTTCGTGACGTACGCGTCCGGGAGCTGACCGACCCGGGGCGACCCGGGGCGAGCCGGACCGACCCGGAGCGCCCCGGAGCGCCCCGGACCGACCCGGAGCGACCCGGACCGACCCGGACCGACCCGGACCGACCCGGAGCGAGCCAGGGACGTACGACCAAGGGACCAGAGGGCCACCGACCCCAGACAGGGGTCAAAGCCCCCCACGCCCCTTACGCTGGCCAGCATGAGCGCCCTGGAACCACGCGACGCCGAAGTCGCCGCCGCCCCCATAGTCCCGCCGTCCGAGCTCCAGGGCGGAATCCTGCGCGCCCCCTACCGCGCGCTCAGTCTCGGCATCGTCTCCGTGGTCCTGCTCATCGCCTTCGAGGCGACCGCCGTCGGTACCGCGATGCCGGTGGCCGCCCGTGAGCTGAACGGCGTCTCGCTCTACGCCTTCGGTTTCTCCGCGTACTTCACGACGAGCCTCTTCGGCATGGTGCTCTCCGGGCAGTGGGCCGACCGGCGCGGGCCGCTTGGCCCGCTGGCCACCGGCATCGGCGGCTTCGCGGCGGGCCTGGTCCTGTCCGGAACCGCCCAGACCATGTGGATGTTCATCCTCGGCCGTGCCGTGCAGGGTCTCGGCGGCGGTCTCGTCATCGTCGCGCTGTACGTCGTCGTCAGCCGGGCCTACCCGGAGCACCTGCGTCCGTCCATCCTGGCGGCGTTCGCGGCCAGCTGGGTGGTGCCGTCCGTGGTCGGGCCGCTTGTCTCCGGGACGGTCACCGAGCAGCTCGGCTGGCGCTGGGTCTTCCTCGGGATCCCGGTGCTCGTCGCGGCGCCGCTCGCGCTCGCCCTGCCGCAGATCCGGCGCCGGGCCGCCGGGCCCGTCGACTCCGACGCGTCCGCCGGGCCCTTCGACCGCCGCCGCATCCGGCTCGCGCTCGGGATCTCGCTGGGCGCCGGGCTCCTCCAGTACGCGGGTCAGGACCTGCGCTGGCTCTCGCTGCTGCCCGCTGTCCTCGGCGCCGCCGTCCTCGTGCCGGCCGTCCTCGGTCTGCTGCCGCGCGGCACGTACCGGGCCGCCCACGGCCTGCCCTCCGTGGTGCTGCTTCGCGGCATCGCCGCCGGATCGTTCATCGCCGCCGAGTCCTTCGTGCCGCTGATGCTCGTCACCCAGCGCGGGCTCTCGCCGACCATGGCGGGGCTCTCGCTCGCCGTGGGCGGTGCGACCTGGGCGTTCGGGTCGTTCGTACAGTCGCGGCCGGGCATGGAGCCGTACCGGACCCGGCTCATGGTCGTCGGGATGCTCCTGGTCGCCGCCGCCATCGCTACCGCGCCCACGGTCCTGATCGACGCCGTCCCGGTGTGGATCGTGGCGGTGGCCTGGGCTTTCGGCTGCCTCGGCATGGGCACGGTCATCGGGTCCACCAGCGTCCTGCTCCTTCGCCTCTCGCCGCCGAAGGACGCGGGGGCCAACTCCGCCGCCCTCCAGATTTCGGACGGCCTGTCCAACGCCCTGCTCCTGGCCGCCGGCGGCGCCGCCTTCGCCGCACTCGGCGGCGGCATGGTGGACGCGCACGGCTCCACCGGGGCGGGCGGCTCGCATCCCGGGGCCTTCGTCGCCGTGTTCCTGCCGATGGCGGCGGTCGCGCTGGTGGGGGCTTGGGTGGGGACGCGGCTGCGGGCGGAATCGCGGTGACACCACGTGGTACCGCGCGGTACCGTTGACGTATGGCTGCACTGAACCTGCGATTTACGGACGAGGAGCTCGACGCCCTGCGAGAGCGCGCGGCGGCAGAGGGGAGCAGCATGCAGGCGTTCGCGCACGACGCGGTGATCGCCGCCATAAACGAACACGCGCGGCTCTTCAACGAGGCCGCCGACCACGTGCTGAAGGCGAGCACGGAACTGAACCGCAGGCTCGCCTGATGCACTACCTCACGCTGCCCGAGTTGCTGAACCTCGCTAAGCGGCTCGGGGCGGACGAGGTGCGCGACTACGGTCTCCTTGACTCGACCCTGGCGCGCCCCCAGTCGAGCGTATTTGGGCAGGACGCCTACCCGGACGTATGGGAGAAGGCCGGGGCGTTGATGGAGTCGCTGGCCCGCAACCGTGCCCTTGTCGACGGCAACAAGCGCATCGCCTGGTACGCGACCTGGGTCTTCCTGCACATGAATGGGCACCCCCTTGACGCGGACTTCGACGTGGACGAGGCCGAGAGGTTCGTGCTTGACGTCTGCCAGGGCGCCCTGGACGTCCCGAAGATCGCTGCCCAGTTGCCGCGCTTCGCACGCTGACTCGGTCTGCCCTGTGACCTGAGTCCCACCCATGGGTGCCCCGGCGTCGTCCACGGGTTGACGCCGACGTGCCACCGGTAGGGTGGCCCGGTTGTCGTACGTACCCGAGCTGCCCGCCCGTCACCCACCGCCACCCTGCTCGACGCGCTGCGCGCGGCCCCTACCTCTTCAAACCGGAGACCGTGACTACCACCGCCGCCAACTCCGCCTCCTCCCACCACCTCTCTCCCGCCTTCCCCGGCCGCGCCCCCTGGGGTACCGCCAACAAGCTGCGCGCCTGGCAGCAAGGGGCGATGGAGCGGTATCTCCAGGAGCAGCCGCGTGACTTCCTCGCCGTCGCGACACCCGGCGCAGGCAAGACGACGTTCGCGCTGACGCTCGCCTCCTGGCTGCTGCACCACCACGTCGTGCAGCAGGTGACGGTGGTCGCGCCGACCGAGCATCTGAAGAAGCAGTGGGCGGAGGCCGCGGCCAAGATAGGGATCAAGCTGGATCCCGAGTACAGCGCGGGGCCGCTCAGCAAGGAGTACCAGGGCGTCGCCATCACGTACGCCGGTGTCGGCGTGCGGCCCATGCTGCACCGCAACCGCGTCGAGCAGCGCAAGACCCTGGTGATCCTCGACGAGATCCACCACGCCGGTGACTCGAAGTCGTGGGGCGAGGCCTGCCTCGAAGCCTTCGAGCCCGCCACCCGGCGCCTCGCGCTCACCGGCACGCCCTTCCGGTCCGACACCAACCCGATCCCCTTCGTCGCGTACGAGGAGGGGAACGACGGCATCCGGCGGTCCGCCGCCGACTACACGTACGGATACGGGAGCGCGCTCGGCGACGGCGTCGTCCGTCCCGTCATCTTCCTCTCCTACTCCGGCAACATGCGGTGGCGGACGAAGGCCGGTGACGAGATCGCGGCGCGGCTCGGCGAGCCGATGACCAAGGACGCCATCTCGCAGGCCTGGCGGACGGCCCTGGACGCGCGCGGCGAGTGGATGCCGAACGTCCTCAAGGCCGCCGACCAGCGGCTGACCGAGGTCAGGAAGGCGATTCCGGACGCCGGTGGCCTCGTCATCGCCTCCGACCAGGACTCCGCGCGCTCCTACGCCAAGCTGATCCGCGAGCTCACCGGGGAGAAGGCCACCGTCGTCCTCTCCGACGACACGGGCGCCTCGAAGCGGATCGACGACTTCACCGCGAGCAACGACCGGTGGATGGTCGCGGTCCGGATGGTCTCCGAGGGCGTCGACGTGCCCCGCCTCGCGGTGGGTGTGTACGCGACCACCATCTCGACGCCGCTCTTCTTCGCCCAGGCCGTGGGCCGTTTCGTACGTTCCCGGCGGCGCGGCGAGACCGCGTCGGTCTTCCTGCCCACCGTCCCCGACCTCCTCGGCCACGCCAACGAGATGGAGGTCGAGCGCGATCATGTGCTCGACAAGCCGAAGAAGGAGGGGGAAGAGGACCCCTACGCCGAGTCCGAGAAGGAGATGGACGAGGCGAACAAGGAGGAGGACGAGGACACCGGCGAGCAGGAGCAGTTCTCCTTCGAGGCGCTTGAGTCCGATGCCGTCTTCGACCGGGTTCTCTTCGACGGCGCCGAGTTCGGGATGCAGGCGCACCCCGGGAGCGAGGAGGAGCAGGACTATCTGGGCATCCCCGGGCTCCTGGAACCCGACCAGGTGCAGATGCTGCTGCAGAAGCGGCAGGCCCGGCAGATCGCGCACAGCAAGAAGCGGCCCGACGACGAGGCCGACCTGCTCGAACTGCCCGCCGAGCGGCGGCCCGTGGTCTCCCACAAGGAGATGCTCGAACTGCGCAAGCAGCTCAACACGATGGTCGGCGCGTACTCCCACCAGAGCGGGAAGCCGCACGGCGTGATCCACACCGAGCTGCGCCGCACGTGCGGCGGCCCGCCCAGCGCGGAGGCCACCGCCGGGCAGTTGCGGCAGCGGATCGCGAAGGTCGGGGAGTGGGCCACCCGCATGAAGTAGGGCGGGCCGGTCCACTCCCTGGAGCGGACGGGTGCGTTCCGTGTGCGGGAATCGTGCATGCGTCCGCCTGGCGTGCACCGCGTATAGGGGCATTGCGCCCCTAACAGCGCCTCTCGTGACCGGATTCTGGACGGAGTCTTCCGCTGAGCGGGACGGCCTCGCTAATGTCCCCGAAACGTACACGCCCCGTGGCAGCGCCGCCGCGGAGCGCAGCCGGAGTTCCGACCGGCGGCCTCTGACGCGCGTCGCCCACGGGACCGGCGACGCAACCGCCGCGTAAAGGGGCCGTCGACCCTCACCTAAGGAGTGGGCGTCGTGACCGCGGAGACTTCCCAGACGCTCGACCGAGGACTGCGCGTCCTCAAACTGTTGGCCGACACCGATCACGGGCTCACCGTCACCGAGCTTTCGAACAAGCTCGGTGTGAACCGCACCGTGGTGTACCGCCTCCTGGCCACGCTGGAGCAGCACGCGCTGGTCCGCCGTGACCTGGGCGGCCGTGCCCGCGTCGGACTCGGGGTGCTGCGGCTCGGCCGCCAGGTGCATCCGCTGGTGCGGGAGGCCGCGCTGCCCGCGCTGCGCTCCCTCGCCGAGGACATAGGGGCGACCGCGCACCTGACCCTCGTCGACGGCACCGAGGCACTCGCCGTCGCCGTCGTCGAGCCCACCTGGACGGATTACCACGTGGCCTACCGCACCGGCTTCCGGCACCCCCTGGACCGGGGCGCCGCGGGCCGGGCGATCCTCGCCGCACGGCAGGGGCTCGCCACCGATCCGGGGTACGCGCTCACGCACGGGGAACTGGAGGCGGGCGCGAGCGGAGCCGCGGCGCCGCTGGTCGGCGTGACCGGCGTGGAGGGGAGCGTCGGCGTCGTCATGCTGGCGGACTCCGTGCCGGAGCGGGTGGGGCCGCGGGTGGTGGACGCGGCACGGGAAGTGGCCGACGCGTTGAGGTGAGGCGGAGGCCCCTGTGGCATACCGTCGATCACCGGCTCCGCCGAGTTCGTCCTCGGACGCCGGACGGGCTCGTCCGTCCGACCGCACGTTAGATTGATCCCGTGTTCTCCCTCTCTCGTCTCACGCGCCCCAAGGTCATCGCCGTCTGTGCCGTCCCCGTGGTCGCCCTGTTCGCGGTCGCGGCCCTGGCGCCGCTGCCGTTCGCCGTGGCCCAGCCGGGGTCGACGGCGAACGTGCTCGGCACGAGCGAGGGCAAGCGGGTCATCTCGATCACCGGCGCGCCCACCCGCGAGACGAGCGGGCAGCTGCGGATGACGACGATCGTGGCCACGGGGCCCGATATGGACGTGAGCCTGAGCGACGTGGTGGACGGCTGGTTCCGTACGGACCGTGCCGTGATGCCCAAGGACTCGGTGTACCCCACGGGCAACAACGTGAAGGAAGTCGAGAAGCACAACCTCGGCGACATGAAGAAGTCGCAGGACACGGCCACGAAGGCCGCGCTCTCCTACCTCGACGCGAACGGCGTGGACGGCACCGGCAAGGTGAAGGTGAAGGTCGACCTCGGCAAGGTCGGAGGCCCGAGCGCGGGCCTCTTCCTCTCGCTCGGCATCATCGACCTGATCGACGGCAACGGCAGCGGCGGGGACCTGACGGGCGGCCGGAAGATCGCGGGCACCGGCACGATCGCCGACGACGGCGAGGTCGGCCCGGTCGGCGGTGTCTCGATGAAGACCCAGGCCGCGAAGCGGGACGGGGCGACGGTCTTCCTGGTCCCCGAGGACGAGTGCTCGGACGCCAAGGCGGAGCTGCCGAAGGGGCTGCGGCTGATTCCGATCACGACACTGAAGGGCACGGTTGACGCGCTGCGTTCCCTGGAGCGGGGCGGAAAGGTTCCGAGCTGCTGACCAGGCGAAGCCCCAACCCGGCCAGGGTCCAGCCCAGTTGAGTCACTCCTTGACGAACCCCTCCTTCACCAGCCACTCCTTGGCCACCTCATGCGGGTCCTGGCCGTCCACATCCACCTTGGAGTTCAGCTCCTGGGCCACCGTGTTGTCCAGCTTCTTCGTGATGGGGTCCAGGACCTTCTCGATCTCCGGATGCTCCTTCAGGGCCTTGCTGTTGATCTCCGGGGCGGCGTTGTAGTTGGGGAAGAAGTGCTTGTCGTCCTCCATCACCGACAGGTCCATCGCCTTGATGCGGCCGTCTGTGGTGAAGACCTCGCCGAACACGCACGACCCCTTGGAGACCTGGGTGTAGATGATCCCGGTGTCCATCTTGGTGATGCCGGAGTTGGGGATCTTCATCCCGTACGCCTTCTGCATGCCGGGCAGCCCGTCCTCCCGCGAGGAGAACTCGCTCTCCACGCACAGCGTGACCGCCTTCGGGTCCGACTTCGACAGGGACGCCACGTCGGAGAGCGTCTTCGGCTTGTACTTGGCCTCGTTCTTCTTGTTGACGGCAAGCGCGTAGGTGTTGTTGAGCTCGGCGGGCGGCAGCCAGGTGACGCCGTTCTTCGCGTCCGCCTCGCGCACCGCCTCCCACTGCTTGCGGGGGTCGTCGATGGGCTCGGAGTTGCCGAGGTACGTGATCCAGGCGGTGCCCGTGTACTCGTACATGGCGTCCGCGTCACCGCCCTTGACGGCCTCGCGGGCGCCGATCGAACCCTGGATGCCCGTCCGGTCGAGGACATCCGCGCCGGCCGCCTCGAAGGCGATGCCCATGATCGCGCCGAGGACCAGCTGCTCGGTGAACTCCTTGGACGCGACGGTGAGGTCGACGCCCTTCAGGGGCAGCCCCTTGCCGACCGTGCCCGGCTTGACGTCGTCCACCATCGGGCTGCCGCTGGTGAGGCCGCAGCTCACCAGGAGGGCCCCGCCCACGGCACCGACGGCCGCCGTACGCAACGTCATCCTCATCCTCATCCTTCCAGTCCGCGCGGACGCAGGACCAGCTCGGCCAGCGAGGCCAGCCAGTCCACGAGCAGCGCGAGCGCGATCGTCAGGATCGAGCCGAGCATGAGCACCGGCATCCGCTGGTTGGTGATCCCGGTGGTGATGAGGTCGCCGAGCCCGCCGCCACCGCCGAACGTGGCGAGCGTCGCCGTGCCGACGTTCAGGACGAGCGCGGTGCGCACACCCGCCAGGATCAGCGGTACGGCCAGCGGGAGTTCGACCTTGCCGAGGACTCCCCATGCCGACATGCCGATGCCGCGCGCGGCTTCGAGCAGGGTCGGGTCGTTGGCGTTCAGGCCCGCGATCGTGTTGGAGAGGACCGGCAGGACGGCGTAGATGATGATGCCGATCAGGGCCGCCTTCTCGCCGATGCCGATCCAGATCACCAGGAGGGCGAGGAGGCCGATCGCCGGTGTCGCCTGGCCGATGTTGGCCAGGGCCATCGCGAAGGGCGCCCCCTTGCGGAGCTTCTTGCGGGTCAGCAGGATGCCGAGCGGGATCGCGATGATCAGCACGAAGAAGGTGGAGATCACCGTCAGCTGGATGTGCTGGCGGAGCCTGAGCCAGACGTTGCCGTCCGCCAGGGCGTTCGTGGAGATCGAGTCCAGGTCGGCCTGCCTGAACCACCACCAGGTGAGCAGCAGGAGCACGATCAGGAACGCGGGCAGGACGGCCAGCTTCTGCCACCCGATCCGCCGCCGCGCCCGGCCCGTGGCCGACGCCGAGGGCGGCGGCGGGGCCTCCTGCTCGGCAGCCTCGCCCGTGTCGCGGAAGGGGTGGCCCTTGACCTCGTGCTCGCCGTCGGGCCGCGGGTCGGGCCCGCCGCCGGGCGACGGCGTGTGCTCGGGGATCCGGGGGTCGCTCCCGGGGGCGCCGCTCATGCCTGCGCCGCCCCTCCGTCGCCCTCCTGCTCGTGGTGGGTCACCAGGGAACGCTGTTCCTGCAGTTCGTGCTGGTGCTCCACGGCGTCGAGCCGGTCGGCCTCCAGCATCTCGTGGACGGAGTTCATAAGGGTCTGCATGTCCACAACCCCGGTGAACTCGCCGCGCCGCCCGGTGACCGCGACCCGCCCCGCGTTGTCCGTGAGGACCGCTTCGAGGGCGTCGCGCAGGGTGGCGTCGCGGGTGACCGTGTCGTGGACGAGGGTGCCCGCGCGGGCCAGCGAACCCTCGGCGCGCATCAGATCGCCGCGCCGCAGCCACTTGTAGGGGCGGCGGCGCTTGTCGAGCAGCAGCAGTTCGTTCGTGCCGCTGTCGCGCAGCTTGTCGAAGATGTCCTGGAGCGGGTCGTCGACGGTCACCGTCGCGAAGTCGGCGATCTCCACATCGCGTACGCGAGTGAGGTTGAGCCGCTTGAGGGCCGCGCCCGCGCCCACGAAACCGGAGACGAAGTCGTCGGCGGGGTTGGTGAGGATGGCTTCCGGGGTGTCGAACTGCGCGATGTGCGAGCGCTCCCTGAGCACGGCGATGCGGTCGCCGAGCTTGATGGCCTCGTCGAAGTCGTGCGTGACGAAGACGATCGTCTTGTGCAGCTCGTGCTGGAGCCGGATCAGTTCGTCCTGGAGGTGGTCGCGGGTGATCGGGTCCACCGCGCCGAACGGTTCGTCCATCAGGAGGACGGGCGGATCGGCGGCCAACGCCCTCGCGACCCCCACGCGCTGCTGCTGACCGCCGGAGAGCTGGCGCGGATAGCGGCCGTGGAACTCGGCCGGGTCGAGCCCGACGAGGTCGAGCATCTCCTCGACCCGATTCTTGATCTTCGACTTCCCCCAGCCGATCATCTTCGGCACGAGGGCGATGTTCTGGGCGACCGTCATGTGCGGGAAAAGCCCGGACGACTGGATCGCGTACCCGATCTTGCGGCGCAGCTTGACCGGGTCCATGTCGGTGACGTCCTCGCCGCCGATGCGGATGCGGCCGCTGGTCGGCTCGATGAGCCGGTTGATCATCTTCAGCGTGGTCGACTTACCGCAGCCCGACGGGCCGACGAGGATGACGATCTCGCCCGCCTTGATCTCCATGCTGACGCTGTCCACCGCGGGGTCGCTGGTGCCCGCGTACCGCTTGGTGAGGTTCTCGAGCTCGATCGTCGCGCCCGTGGTGTCGTTCGGGGCCGCCGCACCCGCGGCCGTCGCCCCGTCGTCGGTGTTGGTCGCGGTGGTCTCAGACACGGATACCCCTCGAAATGGTCAGGCGGCCGATCAGTACGTACGCGGCGTCGAAGAGCAGCGCCAGGATGATGATGCCGAGCGTGCCCGCGAGCACCTGGTTGAGCGCGTTCTTGCTGCCGAGCGAGCCGATGCCGCGGAAGATCTCGTTGCCGAGGCCGGGGCCCGACGCGTACGCGGCGATGGCCGCGATGCCCATCAGCATCTGCGTGGAGACGCGGATGCCGGTCAGGATCGGCGGCCAGGCGAGCGGCAGCTCGACCCTGACGAGGCGGGCGGCACGCGACATGCCGATGCCCTTCGCCGCGTCGACCAGGGAGGGGTCGACGCCGCGCAGGCCGACGATGGCGTTGCGCACGATGGGGAGCAGGCCGTAGAGGGTCAGTGCGATGACCGTCGGGGCGACGCCGAGGCCGACGACGGGGATCAGCAGACCGATCATGGCGAGCGACGGGATGGTCAGGATGGTGGAGGTCGCGGTCGTGGCCAGGTTGCCCGCCCAGTCGCTGCGGTACGTGAGGACGCCGATCAGTACGCCGATGACGGTCGCCACGACCATGCACTGGAATACCGCACTGGCGTGCTGGTACGCGTCCGTCAGCAACTGCTGGTGGCGGTTGCCGAGGTAGTCCCAGAAGTTCACTGAACTGCTCACCTCGCCCAGGCGCGGTTCAGACGGCGCCGGGAATCTCCCGGTGCCCGCGTGCCGCGTACGTCGTGGGGGCGTACCGCGCTGTGTCCGTTCGGCTGTTCGCTGTCTCTCTTCGGCTGTTGCCCGGCCGTTCGTTCTCTTGTCTACCCGCGTCAGGTGTCTTCTGACGCCTGTTCGACCAGCGGGATGATCCGCAGCGGAACAGGGTTCTCCATGACGATCGCCGTGGAAGCCCGGACGATGCCATCAAAACCCAGGACCCGGTCGATCACACGTTGGAGATCCGCGTTCGAACGGGCGACCAGACGGCAGAGCATGTCTCCGTGGCCGGTGATGGTGTGCAGTTCGAGGACCTCGGCGACGGTGGCCAAATGCGCCCGTACGTCGGCGCCCTGGCCCTGTTTGATCTCCAGCGTGGCGAAGGCGGTGACGGGGTAGCCCAGGGCGGCGGGGTCGACCTCGGGGCCGAAGCCGCGGATGACTCCGTTCGACTGAAGACGGTCCATCCGGGCCTGCACGGTCCCGCGCGCGACGCCGAGCCGGCGCGACGCCTCCAGGACGCCGATGCGGGGTTCGCGGGCGAGCAGCACGATGAGCCTGCCGTCCAGATGATCGATCGTCATGGCGCGTTCTTCTCCGCTCATCGGGTGGTCATCATGTACAGATAGCCCGCTGATGATGGCCCACCACTGGGCAGATTGCCCACTGAATACGCCAACTATTGCGCACCTTGCGATACGGCGGGAGCCTGCGGACATGGCGACTACCGCGAACACCCAGCACACGGCCACCACCCCCCACACCGCGCGCGAGGCCGATCCCTTCCCGGTCAAGGGAATGGACGCGGTCGTCTTCGCCGTGGGCAACGCCAAGCAGGCGGCGCACTACTACTCCACGGCCTTCGGCATGAAACTCGTGGCGTACTCGGGCCCGGAGACGGGCAGCCGCGAGACCGCGTCGTACGTGCTCACGAACGGCGGCGCCCGCTTCGTCCTGACCTCCGTCATCAAGGCCTCGACGGACTGGGGCCACTTCATCGAGGGCCATGTCGCCGAGCACGGCGACGGCGTCGTCGACCTCGCGATCGAGGTGCCGGACGCGCGCGCCGCGTACGAGTACGCCGTCGAACACGGTGCCCGCGGGATCACCGAGCCCTACGAGGTCAAGGACGACAACGGCACGGTCGTCCTCGCCGCCATCGCGACGTACGGCAAGACCCGCCACACGCTCGTCGACCGCACCGGCTACGAAGGCCCCTACCTGCCCGGCTACTCCGCCGCGTCCCCGATCGTCGAGCCGCCCGCCAAGCGCACCTTCCAGGCGATCGACCACTGCGTCGGCAACGTCGAGCTCGGCAAGATGAACGAGTGGGTCGCCTTCTACAACAAGGTCATGGGCTTCACGAACATGAAGGAGTTCGTGGGCGACGACATCGCCACGGAGTACAGCGCGCTGATGTCGAAGGTGGTCGCGGACGGCACCCTCAAGGTGAAGTTCCCCATCAACGAGCCGGCCATCGCCAAGAAGAAGTCCCAGATCGACGAGTACCTGGAGTTCTACGGCGGCGCGGGCGTCCAGCACATCGCGCTCGCCACGAACGACATCGTGGAGTCCGTACGCACCATGCGCGCGGCCGGCGTCCAGTTCCTCGACACGCCGGACTCGTACTACGACACGCTGGGGGAGTGGGCGGGCGAGACGCGCGTCCCCGTCGACATCCTGCGCGAGCTGAAGATCCTGGTCGACCGCGACGAGGACGGCTACCTGCTCCAGATCTTCACCAAGCCGGTCCAGGACCGCCCGACGGTCTTCTTCGAGATGATCGAGCGGCACGGCTCGATGGGCTTCGGCAAGGGCAACTTCAAGGCCCTGTTCCAGGCGATCGAGCGGGAGCAGGAGAAGCGGGGCAACCTCTAGGACCCTGGGACCCCGGCGCCCGTCGCTGGCTAGAGTGCGGGCATGGCCAGGATCAATGACGTCGGCGGGATGACGGGCTTCGGGCCCGTCGACACCACCGACGACACGGAGCCCTTCCACGCGGACTGGGAGGCGCGGGTGTTCGCGCTCAACAGCGCCCTGGTGCGTGAAGGCGTCTACAACCTCGACGAGTTCAGGGACGCGGTGGAGACGATGCCGCCGGGGGAGTACCTGGCGGCGTCGTACTACGAGCGGTGGTTCCACGCGATCCGGGTGCTGCTGGTGCGCAAGGGCGTGGTGGCGGAGGGGGAGCTGGATGTCTGACGACCGGTTCGCTCCGGGCGCCCGCGTCCGCACCGTCCACCACGACCCGACCCACCACACCCGCCTGCCGCGCTATGCCCGGGGCAAGCGGGGCGTGGTGCTCGAACCCGAGGGGCGGCACGCGCTGGCGGACGTCAGCTCGCGGGGGCGGGGGGACGCGCCGGTGGAGCAGGTGTACGCGGTGCGGTTCGCCGCGCGGGAGCTGTGGGGCGAGGGGGACCACGGGGTGGTCCTTGACCTGTGGGAGAGCTACTTGGAACCGGAGTCGGCACTGGAATCGGGGGCCAACTGATGTCCGGTACGCACTCGGATGCGACGATCTCCCGCCAAGTGCGGGAGTTGGAAGCCCTGTTGGAGGAGCGGGGGATCGTTGCCGGGGCCGCTCTGGACGAGGCCCTCGACGCGTTCCTCGCCGGGTCGTCCCCGTTGAACGGGGCGCGGATCGTGGCACGGGCCTGGACGGACCCGGAGTTCAAGGAGCGCCTGCTCGCGGACGGCACGTCCGCGGTGGCGGAGCTGGGTTACGCGGCGGGCGGCGTCCAGCCACAGCGCCTGCGGGTGGTGGAGAACACCGACCACACCCACAACGTGGTCGTCTGCACGCTCTGCTCCTGCTATCCGGTGCGGCTGCTCGGGCCTTCTCCCAGCTGGTACAAGAGCGAGGCGTATCGGTCGCGGGTGGTGCGGGAACCGAGGGCGGTGTTGGCGGAGTTCGGCCTCGTGCTGCCCCCCGAAACGGGGATCACGGTCTGGGACTCCAGCGCGGAGACCCGCTACATGGTCCTGCCTCTGCGGCCTGCGTCCGCTGACTCCCTCACGGAGCCTGCCCTCACCGGCCTGATCACCCGCAACGCGTTGATCGGCACGGCGCGCCTGTAGCGGACGTGTGCGTGTCGTCCGTCTGCGGTTGGTGGGCGGCTGTTTCCTGTCCCCGTAGCCCTGTGATGCGGGGTGATCGGGTGGGTGGGTGGGAGGCATCCGGCGCGCAGCGCCGGGACAGGCCCCTGGGTGAAGAGGTGGGGTCAGCTCTGCTGGGTTGGCCTAGGGGTAGGGGCAGAGGCAGCGGGCCTCGGGGGTGCTGCCGCCGGAGGGGGTGCGGGGGCGTACATCTGGTCCGGGCCGCCGTCCGGAGGGTCGCCCAGGGACTCCATGGCGTCCCTGGCCTCCGGGGCGAGGAGAGGGGAGAAGTGGGGGTTCAGGCGCAGCGCCTCACCGATGTGCCGCCGCGCGGCCCCGTACCTGCCCAGCTCCCGCTCGATCTCACCCCGGTGATACGCGAACACCGCACTCCGCGGCCCCTTGTCCGTGGCCCGCGTCGCCAGTTTCAGGGCCTCCTCGTCCTCACCGGCCCGGTGCAGCGCCCAGCCCAACGCGTCCGCCACCTCCGGACTCCCATGGCGCTTGAACTCCGCCCGCAGCCGGTCCACCGCCTCGTCCGCGTCCCCGTGGTCCGCCTCGAAGAGGCCGAGGATCCGTTCGTCGTTGACGCCGTTGACCCCCTCCTGCTTCACCCGGGCCCGCAACACGTCGTACTGCGCCCGTGCGGCCGGCGTCAGGCGCAGCGACTCGTACAACTCGCCAAGGGCCAGGGCGTACTCCGGTGCGGGCTGCCTGGCCAGCGCGTTCTGATAGGAACGCAGTGCCTCCGACGTACGGCCGAGAGCCGCGAGCGCCCGGCCCTTCCCGGCGAGGGAGGGGTGGTGGTCCGGGTCCGAGGCCAGTGCCGCGTCGTAGTAGCGCAGGGCCTCCGACGGCTCGCCCCGCTCCCAGGCGAGCTCGCCCTCCAGGTACAGGCAGGCCGCCTTCTGCGCGGGCCCCTCCGCCAGCGCCGCCGCGTCCATCAGCGCCACGGCCGCGTTCTCGCGCCAGCCGCGGTCCCGGTAGACCTGCCCGGAGCGCGCCATCACGGAGGTGGCGTCCGAGTTCAGCTCCTGAAGTGATTCCAGGGCCTTGTCCGCGCCCTTCGCGTCGCCAAGGCCGCTGTACGCGTCGATCAGCGAGGGATACGCCGACCAGCTCTTCGGCGCGAGGGCGACCGCGCTCCGGGCCCACTTCTTCGCCCCGCGGAAGTCGTGCCGCGCGTTCGCGAGCACCGCCATGCCCGTCAGCGCCCGCGCGTTCCCCTGCGGCCGCGTCTTCAGGGACGTACGCAACGCCTGCTCGGCCCTGGGGTAGTACGCGGAGTCCGCGGTCCGCTGACCCCGCTCGACGTAGGCGGCCCCGAGCACCGCCCACGACTCGTCGTCACCGGGATTCTTGCGCAGGTGCGCCTCGCGCTCCCCGATCAGGACCGTGAGGTCGGGCAGCGCCGCCGGAGCCCCGGCACCCGCCGCCGCCATCGCCCGCCCGGCCGGACCGAGAGCGGGCGGCGCCGCCTCCCCGCCCCCGTCGGGCCGCAGCACCAGTACGCCGCCGAGCACCACGCACCCGGCGACGGAGCCGATCAGCGCCCGCCGCACGAGAGGGGAGCGGCGCGAGCCGCGTGGCGACTCGCTCCGGACGGCGGGCGTGGACGCGGGTGACGGCCGCTGATCCTTCTCGTCCTTCTCGTCCTTCCCGTCCCTCTCGGTCACGGGCTCGGACCGGCTCTCGATCTCCATGGCGCTCACTGTGCGTCAATACGAAGAGCACATCCCGGCATGCGGACCGGCGTCGCACACGGGTTCACACCGATGGCCCCGGGTGCGAGGCTGTGATCATGAGCCGCACACTCATCGAACTCCTCATCGAGGGCCACGAGGGCCAGGACGGCCTTCCCGCCGAGGCCGTCCTCACGGACCCCGACATCACGTCCTCCTACGCGAACGACATGGCGAGCTTCTGCGACGCGGGCACCCCGGCCGTCGTCGTCCTGCCGCGCACCGTCGAGCAGGTCCAGCACGTCATGCGCACGGCGACCGAGCTGCGGATCCCGGTGGTGCCGCAGGGCGCCCGCACGGGCCTCTCGGGCGGCGCGAACGCCAGCGAGGGCTGCATCGTGCTGTCCCTGGTCAAGATGGACCGCATCCTGGAGATCAGCCCCGTCGACCGGATCGCGGTCGTCGAACCCGGCGTCGTCAACGCCACGCTCTCCCGCGCGGTGAACGAACACGGTCTCTACTACCCGCCGGACCCGTCCAGTTGGGAGACCTGCACCATCGGCGGGAACATCGGCACCGCCTCCGGCGGCCTGTGCTGCGTGAAGTACGGGGTGACGGCGGAGTACGTCCTTGGGCTCGACGTCGTTCTCGCCGACGGGCGGCTCATGAGCACCGGACGGCGCACGGCCAAGGGCGTCGCCGGTTACGACCTCACACGCCTCTTCGTCGGCTCCGAGGGCAGCCTGGGCATCGTCGTCCGCGCGACCCTCGCCCTGAAGCCGCAACCGCCCCAACAGCTCGTGCTCGCCGCCGAGTTCGGTTCGGCCAAGGCCGCGTGCGACGCCGTATGCAAGATCATGGAAGGGGGGCACGTCCCCTCACTCCTTGAACTGATGGACCGTACGACCATCAGGGCCGTGAACGCGCTGGCCAACATGGGACTCCCGGAGACCACCGAAGCGCTGCTGCTCGCCGC
The DNA here is from genome assembly GCF_042881845.1 of Streptomyces sp. NPDC058257. NCBI lineage: Bacteria > Bacillati > Actinomycetota > Actinomycetes > Kitasatosporales > Streptomycetaceae > Streptomyces > Streptomyces sp. NPDC058257. The sequence goes on along the minus strand of NZ_JBHVXJ010000010.1, from coordinate 174,925 downwards.
CTTCGACACCCCGGACCCGGCCGCCGACCTCGCGGCCGTCGGCGCCCTCTGCGAGGCCGCGGGTGCCACTCAGGTGGTCCCTGCCGAGGACGCGGCCGAGTCCGAACTACTGCTCCAGGCGCGGCGGTTGTCGCTCACCGCGCTCGAAGCCGTCAAGGGCACGACGATGATCGACGACGTGTGCGTGCCGCGCTCGAAGCTCGCCGACATGCTCGAAGGCGTCGACCGCATCGCCGATAAGTACGGCCTCACGATCGGGGTCTGCGCGCACGCGGGCGACGGCAACACCCACCCCACCGTCTGCTTCGACGCGGCCGACCTCGACGAGGGCCGCCGCGCCCGCGAGTCCTTCGACGAGATCATGGCCCTGGGCCTGGAACTCGGCGGCACGATCACCGGCGAGCACGGCGTGGGCGTCCTCAAGAAGGAGTGGCTCGCCCGCGAGATCGGCCCGGTGGGCGTGGAGGTGCAGCGCTCCATCAAGGCCGCCTTCGACCCGCTCTGTCTCCTCAACCCCGGCAAGCTGTTCTGATCCCGGTCCTCACGCGTCAGCTCACTCACCGTCCGTGGACTCGTCCGAGGGCCAGGGGTCGCGCAGCCACAGCTCGTCGACACGGCCCGTGGTCGGTGTGAGCAGCTCGGCGAGGCCGTCGTCGATGCCGAGCCGCTCCGCCTCAGAGCCCGGAGGGACCACCCGCAGCGTGCGCTCGAGCCAGGCGGACACGGCGGGGGCCGGTGCCTCCAGGAGGGCGTCACCGTCGGGTGAACTCAGCGCCATCAGAACGACACTGCGCCCGTCGACCTTGGTGGGCCAGACCCGGACGTCGCCGTGCCCGCAGGGCCTGAAGACTCCCTCGACCAGGAGTTCGCGGGCGAACGTCCAGTTCACGGGATGATCGGAGCCGATGTGGAAGGCGATGTGGACGGCGTAGGGATCTTCGGTGCGGTAGGTGAGGCGGGCCGGAACGGGGATGGCGCGTTCCGGCGAGAGGACGAGTTTGAGCTCAAGCTCGCGTTCCACCACGGTGTGCATGTCGGTGCTGTTCCTTCCTTGTCCAGGGCCCTGGAGCGGGTCCGTGCAAGGAGAGAGCGCGGCGGGGGCGGAGCGTTACGCGGGTTTCGGAAACTTTCTCCGTACGAGGTCGAACTGTGCCCGGAAAGTGGTCTGTGGGGCAGGACTCGCACAGGGGGACGCACAGGTCTGATAGATGTGGAGCCTCAAAAAGACCCCCGAGCAGATACGGGACGACGGACATGAGCGCCCCAACTCCGGCCCCAGGCGACGACAGGCCCCGCGAAGGCTACTACCCCGATCCGTCCATTCCCGGATATGTCCGGTACTGGAACGGCGCGGCCTGGGTGCCCGGGACAAGCCGTCCCGCTCCGACGGACGGAGAGTCGCTCCCCGCGCCTCCGGGATCGGCGCCCGCGTCCATGCCCGCGCCCGCGTCCATGCCCGCGGAGGAGACCGGTCCGCACTTCTTCGACGAAGAGCCCCTGGCGGCGGGCCGCGCTGCCGATGCCGACGCCTCGCAGCACGGTGCCAGGCCCGAACCCGCCTCCGCGTGGCAGGCGGACTCGGCCCGGCAGGCGGGGCTCGGCGGCGAGCAGGAACAGCGGATCTCGTGGGGCGGGCCCGAGCAGCCGAGTGCTCCGGGGGCGGGGGAGCCGCGGGATCCGCGCGATCCTCGGGTGCCGGGTGCGTCGACCCCGGCGGACACCCCCTCCGCCAACTCCTCTCCCTCTCCTTCCCCGGAGACCAACGGCCCCGGCACCGTGCAGATCCGCGCGATCAAGCCGGGCGGGTCGGGTACGCCGCCCCAGCAGGAGCAGCCGTCGGCGGAGGGCACGGTGACGTTCCGCAGGCCCGCCGGGCCGGTGCGCCCCGCCGCGGCCTCACCCGCCACCGAAGGCACCATGGCGATCCGGGCACTGCGCCCGAAGCCGTCCGGTGCGGCGGAGCGGACTCCCGCGCCGCCGCAGACCTCCGTACCTCCCCAGGCCGCGGCGCCCGCGCCGACGCCCGCACCCGCCCCCGCACCCGCACCCGCCCCCGCTCACCCGTCCGTTCCTCAGCAGGGCGGTGCGCCGGCCGGCTCGGTCTCGCCCATGACCTCGGGGCCCGGCGGCGGCTCGCCCTCGTGGGCGCAGCAGGTGCACCAGCTCGCCGAGGGGGACGGGCAGCAGCAGCCCGTCGTGCCGTGGAAGCCGGTGGCCGACGACCCGTTCCTCGCCATGGCGCGGAACCAGGCGGCGGGGCGGCCCGCGGGGCTCGGCAAGCGGTTCGCCGCGCGGCTCATCGACACGGTCCTCCTCGTGGCCGTGACCGGGGCCGCGGCGCTGCCGCTCGGCACGAAGGCCGCCGACCACGTCGACAGCAAGATCGACGCGGCGAAGATGTCCGGCGAGAAGGTCACCGTATGGCTGCTAGACGGCACCACGGCGGTGTGCCTCGGGATGGTCCTGGCCGTGCTGCTCCTCTTCGGCGTCCTCTATGAGGTGCTGCCCACGGCCAAGTGGGGTCGGACGCTGGGGAAGAAGGTCCTCGGCCTCCAGGTGAGGGACATGGAGGAGCACGAGACGCCGTCGTTCGGGGCCGCGTTGAAGCGGTGGCTCGTCTATGTGGTGCCGGGGGTCCTGGTCATCGGGATCGTCGGGGTCCTGTGGTGCGTGTTCGACAGGCCGTGGCGCCAGTGCTGGCACGACAAGGCCGCGGGAACGTTTGTGGCGGGGTAGCCCGCCCCGGGCCCCGGGGCGCCGTCCATCACCGGCTCCGCCGAGTCGGGCCTCGGCCGGAAGGACGGGGGCGGGGCGGCGTCGGCGTCGGCCTCGGCTCGGCGTCGGGGAGAGAGTCGCCTTTAACCCGGACAGCCGCTCGCCGGATGCGCCCCCGGCCCACTCGCGGTCGACTCGCACCATGAGTACCGAACCGCCGCAATACCCGCCGCCCCCCGACGACAACGACCCCTTCAGGAAGCAGCCCCCGCAGGACGGCGGCGGCTCTCCTTACGGCACGCCCCCGCAGGACGGCGGCGGCTCCCCGTACGGCACGCCCCCGCAGGACGGCGGCGGCTCCCCGTACGGCACGCCCCCGCCACCCCCGCCGTACGGCGGGAGCGGAGGCGGGGATCCCTACGGCGGCGCCGGTGACCCCCTCGCCGGTATGCCGCCCCTGGCGCCGAGCGGCAAGCGCGTACTCGCCCGCATCCTCGACATGATCATCATCGGCGTGATCGTCTGGTTGCTCTCCTGGGCCTTCGGCACGAGCGAGCTCGACGTCGACCCGGACAAGGTCCAGTACGGGAAGAGCTTCGGGCAGTCGCTGCTCGCCGCCGTGCTCTACATCGCGTACGACACCTTCATGATCTCCAAGACGGGCCAGACCCTGGGCAAGAAATGGCTGGGTCTGAGGGTCGCGAACCTCAATGACGGAGCGACCCCGACCCTGCAGACCGCGCTCGTCCGCGCGGCCGTGCTCTGGCTGCCGTTCGCCTTCTGCTGTGCCTGCATCTGGACAGCGATCTGCGGCGGCTGGAGTTTCTTCGACAAGCCCTACAAGCAGGGCCTGCACGACAAGGCGGCCAAGACGGTGGCGGTCAGCACCGGCTGACGGCGGAGGGCACGGCTACCGCGGCGGCAACAGGTGCGGCAACAGGTGCGGCAGCACAAGCGGTACAAGCGGCAGAAGCGGCGGGCTCGTGATCCTCACGGGCCCGCCGGCTCGTGTACGGGCTCGGCGAGCACGGAAGTGGCGGAGCGCTGGACCGGAACGCGGCCCTCGGCGGCCAGCGGGGCGGGGGCGGCCTGCGCGGCCGGTGAGGCGGCGGGTTTCGGTTGGGGAACCGTCATGGCAACGAGCAATCCGAGGCCGAGCGCGGCGACGGCTATCACCGCGACACCGACGCCCGAACTCGTCTGGGAGAGCAACAGCATGGCGAGGGTGGAGAAGATGACGGTCAGCGTGCCATAGGTGACCTGAGCAGGGGTCGGGCGAGGCAGCGACATGGGACGAGGCATGGCGTAATCCGTCCTCGGGGAAGCGGATGCGGGGGTGGTCGAGCCCAATATGAAGCTGTAACGCGAATCAAAGGGTGCTCGGCTGCGGCGGCTTGATATGTGCCGCCTCGCACTGTGGCGCACCGACGAATGACTCTAATCCGCTGCATGCCCGACGGGAACGGGCAGTAAGCGTGACCTAACCCACGGTGCGGCAGCACGGGGGGCGCACGGGTTCATGACGTCCACCAAGTGGACGGTGGGGCGCGCCTGTTGACCAAGCCTGCGGGCGGGCGCACACGTTCGGATAGCGGACCTCCAGGCCTGCATAGTGCACTTGGCCTGTTCAAGTCAAGGTCTGTCTTTTCTCCCGTATCTCCGGTCGAATGTCGTCACTTGTGACGCGTATCGCGCGCGGACCTCCTCCGACCGGGGCTCTCGGCCCGCCTTCGCGCGGACGCGGGGGAGGACAGCATCAAGTGACAGTCAGAAGACGGACGTTCAGAGCCACCGCGGCTGCCGTGGCGATGGCCGCGGCAGCCGCCACGTTCTCGGCAGCCACCGCGTCGGCCGACGACGCGGGGTCCACCGGGGCTCCCGCCATCGACCGGCAGGACCCGAGCAGGGCCAAGGCGCAGGTCGACCACGACCTCGACGGGCCCTTCAGTAAGCAGCAGGCGCAGCAGCGCAAGGCGGCGCTTCAGCAGGTCGTCGCGGGCGACGCCACGGTGCAGAAGCGCGGCGGCTCCCAGGTCGTGAAGCTCGACGACAAGAAGTACGTCGAGCTGGGCCGGGAGAAGACCGACAAGATCTTCACGATCCTGGTGGAGTTCGGGGACAAGGTGGACGACACCACCATGTACGACCCCGACGGGCCGGACGGACCCGAGGCGCCGGTCAAGAAGTACGGCGGCAAGGCGGGACCGGCGCACAACAAGATAGCCGAGCCGGACCGTGCGAAGGACAACAGCACGGCCTGGCAGAAGGACTACAACCAGAAGCACTTCCAGGACCTGTACTTCGGGAAGGGCAAGGACTCCAAGGGCAAGACCAAGGAGTCCCTGAAGACTTACTACGAGAAGACCTCCTCCGGCCGTTACTCGGTCGACGGCGAGGTCTCCGACTGGGTCAAGGTCGACTACAACGAGGCGCGGTACGGCTCCAACTACTGCGGCGACACCAACTGCCCCAACGTCTGGGACGCGGTGAAGGACGGCGTCACCGCCTGGACCAAGGACCAGAAGGCCCAGGGCCGCACGGACGCCCAGATCAAGGCGGACCTCGCCAAGTACGACCTCTGGGACCGTTACGACTTCGACGGCGACGGCGACTTCAACGAGCCCGACGGGTACATCGACCACTTCCAGCTCGTGCACGCGGGCGAGGACGAGTCGGCAGGCGGCGGCGCCGAGGGCACCAACGCCCTCTGGGCGCACCGCTGGTACGCGTACGGCAACGACGCGGGCAACACTGGGCCTGGCGACAACAAGGCGGGCGGCACGCAGATCGGCGACTCGGGCATCTGGGTCGGCGACTACACGATGCAGCCGGAGAACGGCGGACTCGGCGTCTTCGCCCACGAGTACGGCCACGACCTGGGCCTGCCCGACCTGTACGACACCACGGGCAAGGGCGAGAACTCGGTCGGCTTCTGGTCGCTGATGTCGGCAGGATCCTGGCTCGGCACCGGCAAGAACGCCATCGGTGACCTGCCCGGCGACATGACCGCCTGGGACAAGTTCCAGCTGGGCTGGCTCGACTACGCCAAGGCGAAGGCCGCGACGACCTCCGAACACAAGCTGGGCGTCTCGGAGTACAACACCCGCCACCGCCAGGCGCTCGTCGTCGACCTGCCGAAGAAGGCCGTCACCACCACGGTGACCAAGCCGACCGAAGGCTCCAAGCAGTGGTGGAGCGACCAGGGCGACGACCTCAAGAACACCCTGACGCGCTCGGTCGACCTGACCGGCAAGTCCAAGGCCGAGCTCTCGCTGGACGGTTGGTGGGACATCGAGGCCAACTACGACTACCTCTACACCGAGGTCTCGACGGACGGCGGCGCCAACTGGACGCCGGTGGACGGAACCGCGGACGGCAAGCCCATCCCGCGCGACGCCGGTGACAAGCCCGCGTTGACCGGTGCCTCGGGCGCGTTCAAGAAGCTCGCGTTCCCGCTCGACGCTTACGCCGGCAAGAAGATCGACGTCCGCTTCCGTTACTCGACGGACGGCGGCGCGGGCGGCAAGGGCTTCGCGGCCGACGCGCTCGCGGTCACCGCGGACGGCGCCAAGCTCTTCGAGGACGGCGCCGAGGGCGGCGACAACGGCTGGACGGCGAAGGGCTTTTCGCGCATCGGTGAGTCCTTCACCAAGAAGTACGACCAGTACTACCTCGCCGAGAACCGGCAGTACGTGTCGTACGACAAGACCCTGGAGAACGGCCCGTACAACTTCGGCTTCTCCAAGTCCCGTCCGGACTGGGTCGAGCACTACGCCTACCAGACCGGCCTGATGGTCTGGCAGTGGGACACCTCGCAGAAGGACAACAACACCAGCGCGCACCCCGGCCAGGGCCTGATCCTTCCGGTGGACGCGCACGCCAAGCCGCTCAAGTGGGCGGACGGCACCCTGCTGCGGAACAAGATCCAGCCGTTCGACGCGCCCTTCAGCAAGTACGCGACGGACAAGTTCACGCTCCACAACGCGGACGTCGCGCTGAAGATCAAGTCCCAGAAGGGTGTCCCGGTCTTCGACGATCACAAGGGCACCTACTGGTACAAGGAGAACGGCACGGGAAGTGTCAAGGTCGCTGACACCAACACCCAGATCAAGATCGTCAAGCAGCCGAAGGATGGCTCTTCGATCACGGTCCAGGTGGGCCCCTCCAAGAAGTAATTAGCGTTTTCGCAGGTCAAGCCATGATCGGCCGTCGCCCTCTAGCGGGCGACGGCCGATCGTGTTTAGGTGCGTCCTGTGGATTTCTTATTGACACGGGGTCCGGCCAGGGGCCCCGTGCGACGTCTCACGGGGGTGTGATCAGCCATGTCCGCAGGAGGTTTCAGCAAGCTGCCGAACGGCAGTGTGGTGGTGGCCTTGACGCTGCCGAGCCCGGTCATGGGCGGCGGCGATGTCCGGATGATCGTCCACGCGGTGAACCGTGCGAGGGCGCTGACGCGCCTGCGGAATCTGGGCATGCGCGCCGTCTATCTCCGGGGCAACGCCGAGCCGCCGACGCCGGACGAGATCACGGCGGTCCTTCATCACCCGGACGGGCTGATATGGCGTACGGCGCCGGACGGCAGGGACGAGCTGTGGCACCCGATAAGAGCGCTGAAGCGCCAGAGACCCGGCCACCCGGAGGCCAGCCCTTCGGGTGTGTGAGGGTCGCTCTGCGGCTCTGCGGCTCTGCGGGCTCTGTGGCTCTGCGGGCTCTGTGGCTCTGCGGGCTCTGTGTGGCCCCGTGCGTCGCTGTGATGGACCTGCGGGCCGGTGGGGGCTGGTCGCGCAGTTCCCCGCGCCCCTGACGGGGCACAGCCTCGCGCCCCCTGACGGGGCACAGCCCCGGGCCCCCTGACGGGGTACAGCCCCGAGTCCCCTGACGGGGTACAGCCCCGCGCCCCCCCTGACGGGGCAGGGCGGCCCAGCGCCCCCCCTGACGGGGCACAGCCCCAAGCCCCCTGCGAGGCTCTAGACCACCGGCTTGCCCGACAGCTCCACCCCGGCCGCCCGCAGCTCCTCCAGGGTCCGCTCCGTCGTCTCCTTGGAGACGCCCGCGGTCAGGTCGAGCAGGACCGTCGTGCCGAAGCCCTCCCGCGCCGCGTCGAGCGCCGTGGCGCGCACACAGTGGTCCGTGGCGATCCCCACCACGTCCACCTCGGTGATCTTCCGGTCCCGCAGCCAGTCCGCCAGCGTGACGCCGTTCTCGTCGGCGCCCTCGAAACCGCTGTAGGCGGCCGAGTGGGCCCCCTTGTCGAAGACCGCGTCGATCGCCCCGGACGCGACGACCGGCGCGAAGTTCGGGTGGAACCCGCCCCCCTCCGTGCCCGCCACGCAGTGCGGGGGCCAGGAGCGGACGAAGTCCGGCTGGTCCGAGAAGTGGTCCCCCGGATCGATGTGGTGATCGCGGGTGGCCACCACGTGCCGGTAGCCCGCGGGGGCCTGCCCGATCAGCTCGGTGATCGCGGCGGCCACATCGGCTCCCCCGGAGACCGCGAGGCTGCCGCCCTCGCAGAAGTCGTTCTGCACATCGACGACGATCAAGGCGCGGCGCATCGGGTGTCCTTCGGTTCGGCAACGACTCGTAGGCTCGTAGGCGTGAGGGGCTCGGCCGGATGAACCGAGCGTAGAGACTTCGAACGCGTTGCGGGAGTAGGCGTTCGAGCGCCCTCCTCCGCGCTCCGGCGCACAATCGGACGTAACCCGGCGGGCAGGCGTGTTCCGCCAGGTCAGACGTACCCCGCCGGGTCAGACGTACTCCGCCAGGTCAGACGTACTCCGTCGGGATGACCGCGTCGCCCTTGGACAGCTGCGTCGCCGACAGCGGAAGCCGCTCCCGCGCCGCCGCGTGCCGGTCGCGCACGGTGTCGAGCGGCTCGCGCGCCACCACCTCACCGCCCTTGACCAGCTCGACGAGGAGCTGGTGGTCGGCGAGCTCCACCGGCACCGCGCCCGTGCCGATCACCTCGGCCTCGGCGACCCCGTGCTCGTCGGGCCGCCGGGCGGCCCACTTGCGTCCGCCCACGGACGATTTGGCGCCGAGGGACTTCTTGGCCACCGGCTCAAGGGGAGCCTTCGGGTCCGCCGAGTGGGCGCGGGCCACCAGCTTGTAGACCATCGAGCAGGTCGGGTGCCCGGACCCGGTGACGAGCTGCGTGCCCACGCCGTACGCGTCCACGGGCGCCGCCGCGAGCGAGGCGATGGCGTACTCGTCGAGGTCGGAGGTCACGACGATCTTCGTCTTCGTGGCGCCGAGCTCGTCCAGCTGCTGACGCACCCGGTGCGCGACCAGGAGCAGGTCACCGGAGTCGATGCGCACGGCGCCCAGCTCGGGCCCGGCGACCTCGACGGCGGTGCGGACGGCCTGGGTCACGTCGTACGTGTCGACGAGCAGGGTCGTGCCGGGGCCGAGCGAGTCGACCTGGGCCTGGAAGGCGTCGCGTTCGTTGTCGTGCAGGAGGGTGAAGGCGTGGGCCGACGTGCCGACCGTGGGGATGTCGTAGCGGAATCCGGCGGCCAGGTCGGACGTGGTGGCGAAGCCGCCGACGTACGCGGCGCGCGACGCGGCGACGGCAGCCAGCTCGTGCGTGCGCCGGGCGCCCATCTCGATCAGCGGGCGCTCCCCGGCGGCCGATGCCATCCGGGAAGCGGCGGCGGCGATCGCCGAGTCGTGGTTGAGGATGGAGAGGATCACCGTCTCCAGGAGCACGCACTCCGCGAAGGAGCCCTCGACGCGCAGGATCGGCGAGCCCGGGAAGTAGACCTCGCCCTCCGGGTATCCCCAGATGTCGCCGCTGAAGCGGTACGCCGCGAGCCACTCCAGGGTCGCCTCGTCCACGACACGGCGCTCGCGCAGGAATCCGATGACGTCGGCGTCGAAGCGGAAGTTCTCGACGGCGTCGAGGACCCGGCCGGTTCCGGCCACCACTCCATAGCGGCGCCCCTCGGGCAGTCTGCGCGTGAAGGCCTCGAAGACGGAGCGCCGATCGGCGGTGCCGGCCTTCAGGGCGGCCTGCAGCATCGTGAGCTCGTAGTGATCCGTGAAGAGCGCGGTCGACGGAACATCCACCGGCAGCCCAAGGTCCGCTGTGTTCATACGAAGGATGCTACCCCGCATCTCGTCACTCTGACGATTTCCTGAGTCCATTTGTGCGAGCACCCCCTGCGGGTGGCAGCATGGGGCAAGTGAGTACGGCTCCCGCAGAGATCACCCGCCCCGAATCGGCCGAAGAGACCTTCGCCGTGCCGGAGCCGGATGTCCCATGGATCACGCTCGTCCACAACGACCCGGTCAACTTGATGAGTTACGTGGCCTATGTGTTCCAGTCCTACTTCGGGTACTCGAAGGAGAAGGCCACGAAGCTGATGATGGACGTGCACCAGAAGGGCCGGGCCGTCGTCTCCACCGGCTCCCGCGAGGAGATGGAGCGCGACGTACAGGCCATGCACGGTTACGGCCTCTGGGCCACCCTCCAGCAGGACCGGAAGTAGCGACGTATCTGATGCCAGGACAATTCGAAGCCATTCCCGGGGGCGGCGCGGCCGTCGCGCTCGACGAGGTCGAGATCTCGATCATCCGGTCCCTCGCCGTGCAGCTCCTGGAGCTGATCGGCCCAGGACCGGCCGAGGACGCCTCCGACGACCCCCTCGCGGAGCTGTTCGCGGAGGGCCCGAGCGAGCCGCCCGCCGACCCGGTCCTCCAGCGGCTCCTGCCGGACGCGTACGGCGGCCCCGGCAGTGAGAAGGCCGACGAGGACGAACTGCGCGCCTACTCGTCGGAGTTCAGGCGCTTCACCGAGAACGACCTGCGGGCCAAGAAGCGCGACGACGCCCTGGTGGTGATCCGCTCCCTCGACGCCATGACGTCGAAGGGCGAGGGCGGCGCCGTCCTGAAGCTGTCCACCGACGAGTCGCGGCACTGGCTCGGCGCGCTCAACGACCTGCGCCTGGCGATCGGTGCCCGCCTCGAAGTGACCGACGAGGACGACACGGACCTGCTCTTCCAGCTGCCGGACTCCGACCCGCGCAAGCCGATGGTGATGGCGTATCTCTGGCTCGGCGGCTTGCAGGAGACGCTGGTGGGCACGCTCATCGGTTAGAAGTCACACCGCGACTCCCGCAAAGTCGGTGTATAGGGCAGCGGTTACCCTGCGTTCGCTCAGCGGACGCTCAAATCCGGATAACGATCGCGTCACTCCGCCGGCCACCTTTGGCGCGGCGGGGGAATTTTGTCCGCTTCTTCTCGTGACGTGGGCCACACGTGGCCCCGTCGATCACTGTTGCGCCCGTGATAAATCTTCACGACCACTCGGTGACGCCACCCATGTCACGGGGTGGCGCTCGGGCCGGCGGACCGCCGGTAGCACTCCATCCATATCCGGGGGGATCAGGACCTGACCCGTGGCCATACGCAGTCTGCGGGCACGGATCAGCGTGGAGAAAGGCGTCACCATGACCTCAGCGCAGGTCGAAGAGCATCACGACGGCAATGAGGCCGACGGCACGGGCGGTGCGCCCGGCTCGTCAGGCGAGGGATATCAGCGCGGGCTAGGCGCCCGGCAGATCCAGATGATCGCGATCGGCGGTGCCATCGGCACCGGCCTGTTCCTCGGCGCGGGCAAGGCCATTCACAAGGCCGGACCGAGCCTCATCCTGGCGTACGCCATCGCGGGCCTCGTCATCTTCTTCATCATGCGGGCCCTGGGCGAGCTGCTCATGTACCGCGCCGTGTCGGGCTCCTTCTCGGAGTACGCGCGTGAATTCATCGGCCCGTTCTTCGGGTACGTGACCGGCTGGACGTACTGGCTCTTCTGGGTCGTCACCGGCATCACGGAAGTCACGGCGGCCGCCCAGTACATGCAGTACTGGACACACGACGCCATCCCTCAATGGGGATACGCGCTGATCTTCACGGTCATCCTCTACGGCGCCAACCTGATCTCCGTGAAGCTCTTCGGTGAGCTGGAGTTCTGGTTCTCGATGGTGAAGGTCACCGCGATCATCGGCATGATCCTGATCTGCGCCGGCATCCTCACCATCGGCTTCTCCGACGCCGGTGACACCGCCTCCGTGTCCCACCTGTGGGACCAGGGCGGCTTCTTCCCCAACGGCATCGGCTCCACGCTGATGACGCTGCAGATCGTGATGTTCGCCTTCCTGGCCGTCGAGCTCGTCGGCGTCACCGCGGGCGAGTCCAAGGACCCGAAGACCGTCCTGCCCAAGGCCATCAACACCGTGCCGTGGCGCATCGCCGTCTTCTACGTCGGCGCGCTCATCATGATCCTCTCGGTCGTGCCGTGGACGGAGTTCGTGCCGGGCGTCTCGCCGTTCGTCGCCGCCTTCGACAAGATGGGCCTCGGCGTCGGCGCCGCGATCGTCAACTTCGTCGTCCTGACGGCCGCGCTCTCCTCCTGCAACTCCGGCATGTACTCCACCGGCCGCATGCTGCGCGACCTGGCGATGAACGGCCAGGGCCCGAAGTTCTTCACCAAGCTCACGAAGAACGGCCTGCCCCTTGTCGGCACCACCTTCTCCGCCGCGCTGATGCTGGTCGGCGTCTGGATCAACTACCAGTGGCCGGGCGAGGCGTTCAACTACGTCGTCTCCTTCGCGACCATCTCCGGCATGTGGGCCTGGATCATGATCCTGGTCTGCCAGATCAAGTACCGCCGCAAGGCCGACCGCGGCGAGCTGCCGCAGTCCACCTTCCGGGCGCCCGGCGCCCCGTACACGAGCTGGTTCGCCCTCGCCTTCATCGCGATGGTGATCGTGATGATGGGCATCGACAAGGACGCGCGGATCTCGCTCTACGCGGCTCCCGTCTGGGCCCTGATCCTGGGCGTCGGCTACCTGATCATGCAGAAGCGCGACCCGCAGTCGTCCGGCGGCGGCAAGACCGAGTCGCAGGACGCGGCGAAGTAGGCGCGGTAACCGCTGGATCCCAGCATGTGGGCCGGCCCGTACCACTCTTCGGTACGGGCCGGCCCTTCTGCTTATCCTGGCTGCCATGCTGACCCTGACCCAGGCCCTCCACGACCAGATCGTCGCGCACGCGCGCCAGGACCACCCCGACGAGGCCTGCGGTGTGGTCGCGGGCCCGGAGGGCACCGGCCGCCCGGAACGCTTCATCCCGATGCTGAACGCGGCCCGCTCGCCCACGTTCTACGAGTTCGACTCGACCGACCTCCTCAAGCTCTACCGCGAGATGGACGACCGCGACGAGGAGCCGGTGATCGTCTACCACTCGCACACGGCGACCGAGGCGTACCCCTCGCGCACGGACATCAGTTACGCGAACGAGCCGGGCGCCCACTACGTCCTCGTCTCCACGGCCGACGCCGACGGCGCGGGCGACTTCCAGTTCCGCTCCTTCCGGATCGTGGAGGGCGAGGTCACCGAAGAAGAGGTGAAGGTCGTCCAGGCATACTGAGCTCACCTTTGAGGCGGCAGGACCCAGGAAGCCGGTGCGAATCCGGCACGGTCCCGCCACTGTGACCCCACCCTCCGCGGGCGGGGCAGTCAGGAACTGACCTGCCGCCTTCTTCTCCCACGACGCAGGGGACGCGGTATCCCCTGGAGGAGGCGCTCAGCCATGCCCCGCCCCATACGCGTGCTCGTAGCCGCGGCCCTGCTGGCCCCGCTCGCCGCATGCTCGTCCGCCGCGGACCCCGCTTCGGACAAGACCGCCGCGAAGGCCGCCGGCTTCCCGTACACGGTCACGAACTGCGGCGTGCGGACGACGTACGAAGCACCCCCGAAGCGCGCCGTGACGATGAACCAGCACGCGACGGAAGTGATGCTGGAGCTGGGCCTGAAGGACCACCTGGCCGGGACGGCGTACCTCGACGACAAGGTCCTGCCGAAGTACGCGAAGGCCTACGCGGACACCCCGGTCCTCGCCAAGGAGTACCCCTCGTACGAGAAGCTCCTGGCCGCGAACCCCGACTTCGTCTACGGCGGCTACGCGAGCGCCTTCCTGGCGGGCGAGGGCCGCGGCCGCCAGGCCCTGGCGAAGTCCGGCATCGAGAGCCGCCTGAACGTCGAGGGCTGCGCGAAGAAGGCCGTGACCATGGGCGACGTCTACCGCGAGGTGCGGCAGGTCGGCTCCACCTTCGGGGTACGGGCGCGCGCCGAGGGGTGGGTGAGCGGCGCCGAACGCGAACTGGCGAAGGCGGCGAAGAAGACGGAGGACCGCGAGCCCGTCCCGGTCTTCGTCTACGACAGCGGCGACAAGACCGCGTTCACGGCGGGCGGCCGGGGCATCGGCAACGACATCATCGAGCGGGCGGGCGGGCGCAACGTCTTCGCCGACCTGGACAAGTCCTTCGGCGACGCGTCCTGGGAGTCGGTGGTCGACCGCAAGCCCGAGACGATCGTGATCCTCGACTACGGCGGCACGACCGTCGCCCAGAAGAAGAAGCGCCTCCTTAACGACCCGGTCCTGTCCGATGTCCCCGCGGTCAAGAACAAGAGCTTCGCGGTACTGCCCCTCTCGGACGCGGTGGTGGGGGTGCGGGCTCCGGGAGCGGTGAGCAAGCTGGCGGACCAGCTGTGAAGGCGCCTTTCGTAACTCGGCCCGTCCGGCGTTCGAGGACGGACCCGGCGAGGCCGGTGATGCACGGCAGCCGGTCCGGGACGGGGCAGCGGCTCCGCTACGGCACGGTCGTCGCGGGGCTGCTGACGGCCCTCGCCGCGGCGGTCGTGGCCGGACTCGCCCTCGGCTCCGTCCGAATCCCCGCGTCAGAGGTCCTGACGATCCTCACCGGCGGCGCGGACCCCTCCCCCTTCCGCACGATCGTCCTGGACGTAAGACTCCCCAGGGTCCTGCTCGGCGCAGCCGTGGGCGCGGGTCTGGCGGTCATCGGCACAGTCCTCCAGGCCCTGGTGAGAAACCTCCTGGCCGACCCCTTCCTCCTCGGGGTCTCCTCCGGCGCCTCCGCCGGAGCCGTCGCCGTCATCGTCCTGGGCAGCGCCTTCGGCATGGGCGCGGGCCTGGCCACCACGGTCACCATCCCGGCCGCGGCCTTCGCGGGCGCCCTGCTCTCCCTGCTGGTCGTCTACACCCTGGCGAGGTCGGGAGGCGGCGGCTTCGCCACCGGCCGCCTGATCCTGGCGGGCGTGGCCGTCTCCTACGTCCTCTCCGCCCTGACCAGCCTGATCCTGATCATGGCCGACAGCGCGGACCACCTGAAGGAAGTCCTGTACTGGACGCTCGGCGGCCTCGGCAGCGCCCGCTGGGACATGCTCGCCCTGCCCGGCGCCGCCCTGATCGCGGGCACGGCGCTGCTCGTGGCCCTGGCCCGCCCCCTTGACCTGCTCCTGGTCGGCGAGGAGGGCGCCACCGTCCTGGGCCTGGACACGGCCCGCTTCCGCGCCGCGGTCTTCGTCCTCGCCTCGCTCCTGACCGGCGTACTCGTCGCCTACAGCGGAGCCATCGGCTTCGTCGGCCTGATGGTGCCGCACGCGGCCCGGATGCTGGTCGGCGCCGCGCACCGGGCGCTCCTGCCGGTGGTGGCCCTGATGGGCGCGGTGTTCCTGGTGACCGCCGACCTCGCCGCGCGCACGGTCGCGGCGCCGCAGGACATCCCGGTGGGCGTCCTGACGGCGCTGACGGGCGGCCCGTTCTTCCTGTGGATGCTGCGCAGAAACCGTACGGAGGCGACAGCATGAGCCACCCGACCCGCCCCGCGGCGACCCTGAGCACCGAGTCCCTCACCTACCGCGTAGGTGACAAGACCCTCGTGGACGACGTCACCCTCCACGCCCCCCAAGGCGAGACCGTCGGCCTCGTGGGCCCCAACGGCAGCGGCAAGACCACCCTCCTGCGCTGCGTCTACGGCACCCTCGCCCCCACCACCGGCCGCGTACTCCTGGACGGCGACGACCTCGCGGCCCGCTCCGCCAAGGACCGCGCCCGCCGTATCGCCACCGTCCCGCAGGACGGCCACACCGGCTTCGAGCTCACCGTCCGGCAGATCGTCGCCATGGGCCGCTCCCCGCACAAGCGCTTCTGGGAGGCGGACACCGCGCGGGACGCCGTCCTGGTCGGCGACGCCCTGGAACGGGTCGGCGCGGCCGACCTCGCGCACCGCGCCTTCGCCGGGCTCTCCGGCGGCGAGCGCCAGCGCGCCCTCGTGGCGCGGGCCCTGGTGCAGGAGCCCGCGGTCCTCGTACTCGACGAGCCCACCAACCACCTGGACATCCGCTACCAACTGGAGATCCTCTCCCTGGTCCGCGGCCTCGGCACGACGAATCTCCTGGCCCTGCACGACCTCAATCTGGCGGCGTACTACTGCGATCGTCTGTACGTTCTCGACGCCGGCCGTCTGGTCGCGGCAGGGCCGCCGAAAGAGGTCCTGACCAGCGAACTCCTTGCCGACGTGTACGGAGTGGCGGCGGAGGTGGCGGTGCACCCGGCCACGGGCGCCCCGACGGTCACCTACCTGCCCCCGGCCGCCTCGAATCTCCCCTCATCCAGGTGATGGACGTAATCCGTCCACCATGCGAGATCACATTCCAGAACCCGGACCGGGAATCGATACGATGACCGCATGGTTCCCCACGACGTGAGCGACAAGATGCCGGGCATGCTGCTCGTTGCGCGTCTGCACGTCGATTTGTGCAGGCTTTCCAGTGCGATCTGTTCGCGCTGACAGCCGCCGCCGTACGGCCGTGAGCCGCGGCGCCACCCCCGCGTAACGCTCTACGCACCCGCACTTACGCACTCGCAGGACCGGGCCGCCGCGCGCCCACCCACGTGACTTCTTCCGACAGGAGCCCCCAGCCATGGCCATCGAGGTCCGCATCCCGACCATCCTCCGCACCTACACCGACGGCGCCAAGGCCGTCGAGGGCAGCGGGGACACCCTCGCCGAGCTCTTCACCGACCTCGACTCGCGGCACGCGGGCATCGCCGAGCGCATCGTGGACGACGGCAAGCTGCGCCGCTTCGTGAACGTGTACCTGAACGACGAGGACGTCCGCTTCCTGGACGGCATCACCACCAAGCTCACGGACGGCGACAGCATCACGATCCTCCCGGCCGTGGCCGGCGGCATGGTCTGATCGCGGATGCCTCGCTACGACTCCCCGCTGGCGGCCGTGGGCAACACCCCCCTCGTCCGCCTGCCGCGCCTCTCCCCATCCGACGACGTCCGCATCTGGGCGAAGCTGGAGGACCGGAACCCGACCGGTTCCATCAAGGACCGCCCGGCACTGCACATGGTCGAACAGGCGGAGAAGGACGGGCGGTTGACGCCCGGCTGCACGATCCTGGAGCCGACGTCCGGCAACACGGGCATCTCCCTGGCGATGGCGGCCAAGCTCAAGGGCTACCGCATCGTCTGCGTCATGCCGGAGAACACCTCGCAGGAGCGGCGTGAGCTCCTCGCCATGTGGGGCGCGGAGATCATCCCGTCCCCGGCGGCGGGCGGCTCCAACACGGCGGTACGCGTCGCCAAGGAGCTGGCGGCCGAGCACCCGGACTGGGTGATGCTCTACCAGTACGGGAACCCGGACAACGCGGGCGCGCACTACGCGACGACCGGCCCGGAGATCCTCGCGGACCTCCCCTCCGTCACCCACTTCGTAGCGGGCCTCGGCACGACGGGCACGCTGATGGGCGTGGGCCGCTTCCTGCGCGAGCAGAAGCCCGACATCAAGATCGTCGCGGCGGAACCCCGCTACGACGACCTCGTGTACGGCCTGCGGAACCTGGACGAGGGCTTCGTCCCGGAGCTGTACGACGCGTCGGTCCTGACGACCCGCTTCTCGGTCGGCTCGGCGGACGCGGTGACGCGGACCCGTGAGCTTCTCCAACAGGAGGGGATCTTCGCCGGCGTCTCCACCGGGGCCGCGCTGCACGCGGCGATCGGCGTGGGCAGGAAGGCGGTGGCCGCGGGGGAGTCCGCCGACATCGTCTTCGTGGTCGCCGACGGCGGCTGGAAGTACCTGTCGACCGGCGTCTACACGGCGACGACGACGGAAGCAGCGATCGAGACGCTGCAGGGCCAGCTGTGGGCTTAGACGCCCGGCAGCACCGGATGGACACCGGCTCCGCCGAGTTCGTCCCCGAACGCCGGACCGGCTGAAATCATTGAACGCCGGACGGGCTGAAGACACTCAGCCCGTCCGGCGTTCTGACGTACAGCCGCTCACCGCGCCAAGTGCCGCACCTGATCCCACAACGCCGGATCCACGATCCCCGCCCGCCTGCGGAACTCCCACACCGGCACGTCCCGCAGCTCGTCGGTCTCCAGAAAGCTGGGCCGCCCCCGCGCGTCCCCCACCGACCCGGGCGGCAGCGGAATCACCCCGGGACGCTCGTCGTGGTACTTGCTGGTGATCTTCGCGACGGCCGCGGTCCCTCCCCGCACGGACAGGACGAGACAGGGCCGGTCCTTGTCACCCGGGCCGTCCTCGTACGGCACCCGCGCCCACCAGATCTCCGCGGGTTTCGGCGCGGGCAGTTGCCGTCGCGGGCCGCGCGGCCGACCCGGCGGCCGGGTGGCCCGCCCACGCGGTCCGCGGCTGCCGCGGCCCCAGCCGTCGATCACCGTGGCGACCCCGGCGAGCACCACCACAGCGGCCAGCGCGAGCCACCACGACGTATCCATACCGCAGACCGTACCGGCGCGCTCCCCGCCCCGCGCGCCCCCCGAACCGGTGACAGAGCAGGTGAGTTCTCCCACAACGGCCCACGGCGGAGGAGCTACCGGCACTTTTGCGCCTTACGCTCGACGGACCGCAGAACTCCTCGAAGAGCCGCTCGCACGCCCCTTCGAGAGCCCCCGCAAGGCCCCCGCACAACCCCCGTTTCGCCCCCGGAGGTTTCCGCTCCATGAAGCTCACCGTCGTCGGCTGCTCGGGGTCGTTTCCGTCCGCGGACTCGGCCTGTTCGAGCTACCTCGTCGAGGCCGACGGCTTCCGGCTGCTTCTCGACATGGGCAATGGTGCCCTGGGCGAGTTGCAGCGCCATGTCGGTCTGTACGACCTGGACGCGATTTTCCTCAGCCATCTGCACGTCGACCACTGCATCGATATGTGCGCCTATTTCGTGGCGCGCTACTACCGGCACGAAGGCGGTCGCTGCGCCCCCATCCCGGTCTACGGACCCGAGGGCACGGAACAGCGCCTGACCACCGCGTACGCCGACACCCCCTCGGCCTCCTCGATGAGCGAGGTCTTCGACTTCCACACCGTCAAGCCGGCCTCGTTCGACATCGGCCCCTTCTCGGTCCGTACGGAGAAGGTGTGCCACCCCGTCGAGGCGTACGGCATCCGTATCGAGCACGGGGGCAAGTCCCTCACGTACTCGGGAGACACAGGTGTGTGCGGCGCGCTCGACGAACTGGCCGCCGACACCGACCTGTTCCTCTGCGAGGCGGCCTTCACGCACGGCAAGGAGAACATCCCCGACCTGCACCTCAACGGCCGTGAGGCGGGCGAGTCGGCCCAGCGCGCCAGGGCCGCACGCCTCCTCCTGACCCACATCCCGCCGTGGACGGACCCCCAGGTGAACCTGGCGGACGCACGGACGGCGTACGACGGCCCGGCCGAACTGGCGAGGTCGGGCCGGTCCTACGAGATCTAGCGTCTGATCCGGCACCCGACGACAGAGCCCCGCACCGTCGATCGTGACGGTGCGGGGCTCTGTTCGGTACGTGCGCGTGTGAGGCTGAGACCTACTTCGACTCGGCCTTCAGGAGCTCGGCGAGCTCCTCGTCGGACTCGCGGCCCGGCGTCGGGAGGTTCCACCTGGTGATCGCGAAGCGGAAGATCACGTAGTAGACGACCGCGAAGCAGAGGCCCACGAGGGCCAGGCCCCACGGGTTGTTCGCGATGCCGAGGTTGAGGAAGAAGTCGACCGCTCCCGCCGAGAAGCCGAAGCCGTCCTTCATACCGAGCGCCCAGGTCAGCGCCATGGAGACACCGGTGAGCACCGCGTGGATCGCGTACAGGACCGGCGCGATGAACATGAACGTGAACTCGATCGGCTCGGTCACACCGGTCACGAACGCGGTGAGCGCGAGCGAGAACATCATGCCGCCGACGACCTTGCGGCGCTCGGGGCGGGCGCAGTGGACGATCGCGAGGCAGGCCGCGGGAAGGGCGAACATCATGATCGGGAAGAAGCCGGTCATGAACTGGCCCGCGGTCGGGTCACCGGCGAGGAAGCGGTTGATGTCGCCGCTCTTGCCCTCGTAGGAGCCCGCCTGGAACCACGGGAAGGAGTTGAGGAGGT
Source organism: Streptomyces sp. NPDC058257 (assembly GCF_042881845.1). NCBI lineage: Bacteria > Bacillati > Actinomycetota > Actinomycetes > Kitasatosporales > Streptomycetaceae > Streptomyces > Streptomyces sp. NPDC058257. The sequence goes on along the minus strand of NZ_JBHVXJ010000010.1, from coordinate 154,972 downwards.
GGTGCATGCCGACCGGGATCAGCGCACGGTTGGCGACACCGAAGATGCCCGCGCCCACGGCGCCCGAACCGACCAGCCACTCACCGAAGTTGTGCAGGCCCGCGCCGAGGACCGGCCAGATGTAGCCGAAGACGATACCGAGGAGCAGACCCGCGAAGGCGGAGAGGATCGGGACGAGACGGCGGCCGCCGAAGAAGCCCGCCCAGTCGGGCAGCTTGGTCCGGTAGAACTTCTGGTACAGCAGGGCCACGACGATGCCCATCACGACACCGCCGAGGACCTTGGCGTCCACGGGCGCTTCCGTCATGACTATCTTGCCGTCGACGACCGTCGCGATCTTGTCGAGGTTCGGGTCGGTGAACGTGGCGAGGACGTTCTTGAAGACGAGGTAGCCGGTGACGGCCGCGAGCGCCGTCGAACCGTCGGACTTCTTGGCGAAGCCGATCGCGATGCCGACGGCGAACAGGAGCGCCATGTTGTCGAGGATCGCGTTGCCGCCCGCGGCCATGAAGGAGGCGATCTTGGTGACGAACGCCGGGAAGGAGTCCCGGCCGAGCATGTCGGGGTTGCCGAGGCGGACGAGCAGGGCTCCGGCGGGCAGCACGGCGACCGGCAGCATCAGGCTGCGGCCGATGCGCTGCATGACAGCCATCACGCCGGCGCCCTTCTTCTTGTCGGCCGCGGGGGCGGCACTGGCCGTGGACACAACTTCCTCCAGTGGGGCAAGGCGCCGCCTGGGGACATGGAAGTGGGTGACGGCGGCGTCTCCGGGGGCCGCGGCGGGACGGCCGCGTGGTCTACACCAATAAGTGGTGTAGACCTGTTGTAGCACGGTGAAGGTGACGTAAGGAACCCACGAGTTTTGTGGGGTCCGCCATAACGTGAAATAGACAGGGAAAGGCCCCCGGACACTTTCGTCCGAGGGCCTTCCGGTTAGCCGCGGGCCGGTCAGCGGCGGCGATCTCCTACGGCGGCTAAGCCTTGGTCTGCTCCGCGTCCTGGGCTTCCGTTTCCTCCTCGGGCTCTCGCCCGGGGGTATGCAGGTCGAACTTGCGGATCACGAAGCTGAACAGCACGTAGTACACGACGGCGAAGGCAAGGCCGATCGGGATGATCAGCCAGGGTTTGGTCGCCAGGCTCCAGTTGATGACGTAGTCGATCAGACCCGCCGAGAAGCTGAATCCGTCCTTGACCCCCAGGGCCCACGTCACCGCCATGGAGACACCGGTGAGGACCGCGTGGATCCCGTACAGCAGAGGCGCGATGAAGAGGAACGAGTACTCGATCGGTTCGGTGATGCCGGTGACGAACGACGTCAGACCGACCGAGAGCATCAAGCCGCCGACCATCTTGCGGCGCTCCGGGCGGGCCGCGTGGGTGATCGCGAGGGCCGCCGCCGGGAGCGCGAACATCATGATCGGGAAGAAGCCCGACGTGAACTGACCGGCCGTCGGGTCGCCCGCGAGGAACCGGTTGATGTCACCGTGGACCACCGTGCCGTCCGGCTTGGTGAAGTCGCCGAACTGGAACCAGACGAACGTGTTCAGGAACTGGTGCAGGCCGATCGTGAGCAGCGCGCGGTTGGCCACACCGAAGATCCCGGAGCCCAGCCACCCCAGGTCCACGAGCCACTTGGAGAAGCTGGTCAGCGCGTCACCGATCGGCGGCCAGATCCACACGCACAGACCGGCGAAGACCAGGCCGACGAAGGCCATGATGATCGGCACCAGGCGGCGGCCGTTGAAGAAGCCGAGCCAGTCGACCAGCTTCACGCGGTGGTAGCGCTGCCAGAACCACGCGGCGAGCAGGCCCATCACGATGCCGCCGAAGACCCCTGGGTTCTGGTACGCCGCCTGCGCGACCGTTCCGTCCTTCGCCACGCAGACGCCGCTCCACATCCCCGCGCCGCCGAACGTGGTGTCGGCGGGGCAGTTGTCGGGGAAGGCGCGCAGTACGGCGTAGTAGACGAGGAAGCCCGCGACCGCCGCGAGAGCCGTGGAGCCGTCCGACTTCTTGGCCATGCCGATCGCGACACCGATGCAGAACAGCAGGGGCAGGCCGAGAGTGGAGTCCAGGAGCGAACCGCCCGCCGCGGCGAAGACCTTGGCCACGTTGTCCCAGCCGAGACCGTCGGTGCCGAAGACGTCCGGCTGGCCGAGGCGGTTGAGGATGCCTGCGGCAGGCAGGACGGCGATGGGGAGCTGGAGGCTGCGGCCCATCTTCTGAAGACCCTGGAAGAGGCCGTTCCACCACGTCTTCCGCGGCTTCCTCTGCGGCACCGCTGCTGCGTCGGTACTCATCGGCGTCCCCTCCGGAACAAGCCAGGTTTGGCGGTCGTTGAAAACTGGTGTAGACCAGTTGCGGAACGAGTGCGGTGCCGTCCCGGCAGGAATGGCATGAGGGATCGCACCTTGATCGCCATCATTGGGTACGAGTGCCGTAACCGCCCGCGAAGATGCTCCAACCGTGCGTTACCGTGACAAAGCGGACCTACGGTGTGGTGAGGCCGCGTCCTTTAAGAACAGGGAGAACACCATGGCCACCAAGGCTGAGAAGATCGTCGCCGGGCTCGGCGGCATCGACAACATCGAAGAGGTCGAGGGCTGCATCACCCGCCTCCGCACCGAGGTTCGCGACCCGGAGCTCGTCGACGACGCCGCGCTGAAGGCCGCCGGCGCGCACGGCGTCGTCAAGATGGGCACCGCGATCCAGGTCGTCATCGGCACCGACGCTGACCCCATCGCCGCCGACATCGAAGACCTGATGTGAGCGGCTCACCCAGCTGAACGCGGACACCGAGGGGCCCTTCCCGGGGAACGGGAAGGGCCCCTCAGCCATGTGACATCCACGCGACATCCACGCGACGACCGCGAGCAGCCGCGAGCAGCCGCGGACAGCCGCACGGCAGCCACGCGCGAATAAGGCCGCTCGGCCATCTGCCGATAGGGTCATCCGCATGTCCTCCACGCCCCGCATCGACGGCCGCACCCCCGAACAGCTCCGCCCGATCACCATCGAGCGCGGCTGGAGCAAGCACGCCGAGGGATCCGTCCTCATCTCGTTCGGCGACACCAAAGTCTTCTGCACCGCCTCCGTCACCGAAGGCGTCCCGCGCTGGCGCAAGGGCAGCGGCGAAGGCTGGGTCACCGCCGAGTACTCGATGCTGCCGCGCTCCACCAACACCCGCGGCGACCGCGAATCCGTACGCGGCAAGATCGGCGGCCGCACCCACGAGATCTCCCGCCTCATCGGCCGCTCCCTGCGCGCCGTCATCGACTACAAGGCGCTCGGCGAGAACACCATCGTCCTGGACTGCGACGTCCTCCAGGCCGACGGCGGCACGCGCACGGCGGCGATCACCGGCGCGTACGTGGCGCTCGCCGACGCCGTCGCCTGGGCCCAGGGCAAGAAGATCGTCAAGGCCGGACGCAAGCCCCTCACCGACACCGTCTCCGCCGTCTCCGTCGGCATCGTCGGCGGCGTACCGCTCCTCGACCTGCGCTACGAGGAAGACGTGAAGGCCGACACCGACATGAACGTCGTCTGCACCGGCGACGGCCGCTTCGTCGAGGTCCAGGGCACCGCCGAGGCCGAGCCGTTCGACCGCAAGGAACTGAACGCGCTGCTCGACCTCGCGGTCGGCGGCTGCGAGGACCTGGCCGCGTTCCAGCGCGAGGCGCTCGAAGCAACCAAGTAGGCGGCGCGGGCGGCCGACCGGAAGCCCGGGCAGGCAACCATCGACCCTCCACGAGCGTTCTAACGAGTGCGGGCGCGCGGGCAAAGCCGTGCGCCCGCACCAGCACTCGGGGAGGGACCCAAGCATGGCCGCGCGCCACCGCCGTATCGCCATCGCCATCACATCAGTTCTGATCGCCGTACCGGCGGGCGTCGGACTTGTCGGCTGCAGCGCAGTCGAGAAGGCGCTCGACTGCGTTCAGACCGCGGACGCCATAGCCGACAGCGTCACCGACCTCCAGCAGGCCGTCGAGAAGGCGGGCGACGACCCCACGCAGGCCGACAAGGCGCTCGACGACATCGACAAGAACATCGACGAGATCGGCGACAAGACCGACAACACCGATGTGAACAAGGCGGTCGACAGCCTCGACGAGGCCGTCGCCAACGTCCGCAAGTCCGTCGACAACGGCGACGCGACCCCCGACCTCAGCCCGATCACGGACGCGGCGGGCGAACTGACGAAGGTCTGCACGCCGTAACATCCGCGGGCTTGGATACTGGACGTCATGACCCGCCTCATCCTCGCCACCCGCAACGCCGGCAAGATCACGGAACTCAAGGCGATCCTCGCCGACGCAGGCCTCACCCACGACCTCGTCGGCGCGGACGCCTACCCCGAGATCCCCGACGTCAGGGAAACCGGCGTCACCTTCGCCGAGAACGCCCTCCTCAAAGCCCACGCCCTGGCCAAGGCCACCGGCCTCCCCGCGGTCGCCGACGACTCCGGCCTCTGCGTCGACGTCCTCGGCGGCGCCCCCGGAATCTTCTCCGCCCGCTGGGCGGGCCGCCACGGAGACGACCAGGCGAACCTGGACCTGCTCCTGGCCCAACTCGGCGACATCGACGCCGACACCCACCGCGGGGCCCACTTCGCCTGCGCCGCGGCCCTCGCCCTCCCGGACGGCACGGAACGCGTGGTCGAGGGCCAACTACGAGGCGTCCTGCGCCACGCCCCCTCGGGCACGGGCGGCTTCGGCTACGACCCGATCCTCCAGCCGGAGGGCGAGAAGCGCACGTGCGCTGAGCTCTCGGCCGCGGAGAAGAACGCGATCAGCCACCGGGGGAAGGCGTTCCGGGCGCTGGTGCCGGTGGTGCGGGAGCTGTTGGCCTGACGCGAACGGACTGTGGGGCCGGTCGACTGGAGACCGGCCCCACAGCCTGTTGAGAGTGCGGCCGGTGGGATTCGAACCCACACGGGTGTGAACCCACTGGGACCTAAACCCAGCATGACTGCCAAATTCCATCACGGCCGCTCAAAAACGGTCATTGTGCTTGACCGGAGACGTTCATTGTACGGGTAGGCCACGCTACCCGGCGAGAGGCGACCTCCCCTTCCGGCGGCACCAGGTCTCCGTCAGCGCATGGCAGTTGGGGCACAGATACCGAAGATTCTCCCGCCGATTGTCGCGCCAGTCCCCGTCGACATGGTCGATCTGCAGGGTGATCGGGTGACCCAGCCACTCGCCGGTGCTGCCACACCCCGCACACACATAGGGGACGCCGATCTCGGTCAGGGCCCGGTGGAGCTGGCTCCTGTTGGTCCGCCCGGCATGGTCCGGCAGGACGATCAGCACTCGGTGAGCGATGGGAGGAGGCGCGGGAAGCTCCGGCTGTCCCCAGGTCCGGCGCTTGAAGTGGCTGGTATCGAGGCTGAGGCGGGCTGCCGCGCGCCGGATGCGCCGGTGATTGGTGTCGTTGACCTCCATACCGAGGCCGCGCATCACATCGGCGTAGCTCGTGGAGCTCTGCACAAGGACCCGGAGCTCTCCCTCCGGGATCAGCAGGCGCTGGTGGGAGAAGTGCCCGGTGTCGATGCACTGAGCACGCAGCATGCGGCTCAGCATCGCGCGCGAGCGGCTGTCGTCCGGCACACCCAATGCGCGAGCGACGCCGCGCACGCTGGTAGCTGCCGCAGCCGCTGTCCGCAGCTCCTCGGCCGTGAAGGGGAGGTCCGGCTCGGGGCGATCGATGCCGGGGAAGTGGCTGATGTCGATCCCCGCCGCGCTGATGCGGCGTCGTATGTGGGAGAGCGTGCCTGTGGCCGGTGTGGCGCCCAGCTTCAGTGCTACTTCGCGTAGCGAGGACGATGACGCGGCAGCTACGGCGATGGCGTCGTCCGGATACTTGCGCCATGGGCTGCGTCTGGCGAAGTGGCTCGTGTCGAGTCCGAGGCGAGCCACCTTCCCCTGCAGTACGCGCCGCTGCCCGCCACTCGTCCCGAGACCGAGGCGCCGCATCAGGTCAGTCCAGTTGCGGGCCTCAGCGACGACCGGCATCAGCCGCTCCTTGCTGTACGGGTCAGGCATGGATCCCCTCCGTATCCGGCCGCCCGTCGCAGCCTCGTACGGACCAACGAACCGACAATCGGACCGTCACGTCCGAAATGCGGAACGGCCCGCCCCACTTTCATGTGGGGCGGGCCGTTCCGCGGACGGAGAGGAGCGGGGGCTCAGAAGCGCGGAGTCGGAGCCGCCGCCTCCACCATCTCCGCCGCCTCCTCCTTCGTCTCCACCGACGGGGGCGAGCCCGACAGCGGCTTCTGGGCGGTTTCCTTCATGCAGAGCACCGCGATGACGCCTACGAGGGCCGCCGCCATCGAGTAGTAGGCCGGGATCATGTCCGTTCCCGTGAGGCTGATCAGGGACGTGATGACCAAGGGGGCCGTGCCGCCGAAGAGGGACGCCGAGAGGTTGTAGCCGACCGACAGGGAGCCGTAGCGGACCGATGTGGGGAACAGCGCCGGGAGCGTCGCCGACATGGTGCCCAGGAGGCAGACCAGGGAGAGGCCGAGGAGGAGCATGCCGCCGGAGACCGCGACCAGGCTGCCCTGCTTGATCAGGAGGAACGCCGGAAGCGAGAGGACCAGGAAGCCGACCATGCCCGTCATCAGGAGCGGCTTGCGGCCGAAGCGGTCGGAGAGCTTGCCCACCTGGCTGATGATCAGCATCAGGATGATCATCGTGCCGATGAGGATCAGCAGGCCGTGCGAGTCGTCGTAGCCGAGTTCGTCGGAGAGGTACGTCGGCATGTACGACAGGAGCATGTAGTCGGTGATGTTGTACGCGCCGACCAGCGCGATGCAGAGGATCAGCGTGGGCCAGTAGTTGGTGAAGATCTTCGCCAGGTCGCCCTTGGCGGTGGTCTCCACGCTGGAGGCGCCCTCGGAGGCCGAGTGGAAGGTGGCGTCCTCCATCTTCTGGAACGCGGGCGTCTCGTCGAGCTTCAGCCGCAGGTAGAGGCCGACGAGACCGAGCGGGCCCGCGACGAGGAACGGGAGGCGCCAGCCCCACGACTCCATGGCGTCCGAGCCGAGCGCGGTGTTCAGGATGAGGACGAGGCCCGCCGCGCCGACGTATCCGGCGAGGGTGCCCATCTCCAGGAAGCTGCCGTAGTAACCGCGGCGCTTGTCGGGCGCGTACTCGGCGATGAAGGTCGAGGCGCCGCCGTACTCACCGCCCGTCGAGAAGCCCTGCACGAGGCGGAAGAAGATCAGCAGGACCGGGGCCCAGAAGCCGATCGTGGAGTAGGACGGGATGAGTCCGATGGCCAGGGTGCCGATGGCCATCATGATCATGGTCAGTGCAAGAACCTTTTTGCGGCCGACCTTGTCACCCATCGGGCCGAACACCATGCCGCCGATGGGGCGCACCAGGAACGACACCGCGAACGTGGCGAACGAGGAGATCAGCTGGACCGTGTCGTTCCCGGAAGGGAAGAAGACATGGCCGATGGTGACGGCCAGGTAGCTGTAGATGCCGAAGTCGAACCACTCCATGGCATTTCCGAGCGAGGCCGCTTTGACCGCCCGCTTGACCGCGGCCTCGTCCGTCACCGTGATATCGGTGCGGCGCAGCGGGGGATCCTTGCGGCGTTTGACGGCTCGGAAGAGGGTGCGGTGACGCTTCACAGCCTCTGTATCGGCCTCTGCCTCGTCGTGGGCCGCCATGGGTAGTCCTTCCGTTCTGCGAACAATCCTCCTGGCATCACTTGCTCGATCTTGGCCGACGCAAACGGAAGCCCCCTTGGACTTGAAGGGGGCTTCGTCACAGTCGGCGGGGGAGGGGCGGGCCAGATGCCCAGGTCAGACAGATGCCCAGGTCAGATGTCCAGGTCAGACAGATGCCCAGGTCAGATGTCCAGGTCGGTCAGATGCCCAGGTCCTTGATGATCTTGGCTACGTGGCCGGTCGCCTTGACGTTGTAGAAGGCGTGCTCGACCTTCCCCGTCTCGTCGACCACGATCGTGGAGCGGATGACGCCGGTCACGGTCTTGCCGTACAGCTTCTTCTCGCCGAAGGCGCCGTACGCCTCAAGGGTCTCCTTGGAGGGGTCGCCGACCAGCGTGACCTTGAGGTTCTCCTTCTCACGGAACTTGGCCAGCTTCTCCGGCTTGTCCGGGGACACGCCGATGACGTCGTACCCGGCGCTCGCCAGGACGTCGAGGTTGTCCGTGAAGTCGCAGGCCTGCTTGGTGCAGCCGGGGGTGAGGGCGGCCGGGTAGAAGTAGACGATGACCTTGCGGCCCTTGTGGCCGGCCAGGGAGACCTCGTTGCCGTCCGCGTCCGGCAGGGTGAAGGCCGGGGCCGTGTCGCCGGGGGTGAGTCGCTCGCTCATCTTCGGTCTCCTCGCAGGGGGTGTATCGCACAGGGTGTCCGTGAAACGTGTGGTGACGGAGTCGAGGGTAATAGGGGTGCCGTGGGGTGAGGTGAGCGTGGAGCTGACAGACTGTCGGCGATACGTACAGCGATACGTGCAGAAGGAACAGGCAGAACACACAGCCGGACACGACCACGGAGGCAGCGCGGTGTCGGACACGTCGGATATCAGGACCCCGGCGCAGATCGAGGCGGACATCAAGCACCGCCGCGAGACGCTCGCCGAGACGCTCGACGAGATCGGGGTGCGGGTTCACCCGAAGACGATCGTGGGTGACGCGAAGGCCAAGGTCGCCGCGAGCGTGGACAACACCCTCGGCCGGGCGTACGTCGGTGCCAACCGCGTCGTGTCGGACGTGCGGGCCCAGTTCGTGACCGAGGAGGGTGCGCCGCGTCTGGAGCGCATCGTGCCGGTGGCGCTGGTCGCCGTGGGCCTGGTGGGGCTGCTCGCGGTGGGTTCGCGGCGCCGCAAGGACTGACCCGGCGGCGTACGAGGAACCGGCCCGGCAGTGCACGAAGGGCTGCCCCGGCATCGTACGGGCGTGCCGCCTGCGGGTAGGTTCGGGGCGTGAGCGCCAAAAGCCAGGGACAGAGCCCGCACGACGACAAGTTGCCCATCCGGATGTTGCACGACCGTGTGCTCGTGCGGCAGGACACCGCGGAGGGTGAGCGCAGGTCGGGCGGGGGCATCCTGATCCCCGCGACCGCCGCCGTCGGCAGGCGTCTGGCCTGGGCCGAGGTCGTCGCCGTCGGGCAGAACGTGCGGGCGGTGGAACCGGGTGACCGGGTCCTGTACGACCCGGAGGACCGGGCCGAGGTGGAGGTGCGGGGCGTGGCGTACGTGCTGATGCGCGAGCGCGATCTGCATGCCGTGGCCGCCGACCGGTTCGAGGGCTCCGAGGATTCGACGGGCCTGTACCTGTAGCGGGCCGAGAACACGTGTGAGGGGCTGGTGACCATCGTCACCAGCCCCTTTTGCGCGTTCTTTGCTACATTTCAAGGACCCCGACGAGACGCGCCGTACCGGGTTTCCGCAAAGACGACGCACCCCCATTCAAGTGACGCGATCTCGCGTCTCTACGTGTCGGAGGTGCCGTCGTGGCCTGGGTTCTGTTGATCGTCGCCGGTCTGCTCGAAGTGGGCTGGTCGATCGGGATGAAGTTCACCGAGGGGTTCACCCGGCTGTGGCCGAGCGTGTTCACCGGCCTCGGGATCGTCGCGAGCATGATGCTGCTCTCGCACGCCGCAAAGACGCTGCCCATCGGTACGGCGTACGGCGTGTGGGTCGGCATCGGCGCCGCCGGTGCGGCGGTGGTCGGGATGATGGTCCTCGGTGAGCCCGCCACCGCCGCCCGGATCTTCTTCGTGGTGCTGCTGCTCGTCGCGGTCGTGGGCCTGAAGGCGACCTCGGGGCACTAGTGCCGGTACTGGTGCCTACCGGTACCGGTAGGCACCAGTACCGGAAGACCCCTAGTCGAAGCCCTCGCCCTTCCTCCTGGCCGCCGAGTTGTCGGGCAGGCCGCCCACGGCCCCCTCGGCGACGCCCGTTCCGCCGTCGGCGGTGGCGCCGTCGGTCTGGCCGCCCTGGGCGGTGCCCGGGTCGGTGGGGGTGCCACCGTCGGTCGCTCCGCCGTCGACGGTGGCACCGCCGTCCGTCGGGCCCTGCGTCTGCCCCTGGTCCTGCCCTTGTGTCTGGCCCTGGTCCTGGCCTTGGGTCTGCCCTTGGTCCTGGCCGCCCTGCGTCTGGCCCTGGTCCTGACCCTGGGTCTGTCCCTGGTTCTGGCCCGGCGTCTCGCCGCCGCCGGTGGCCGCTCCGCCGGTCGCCGGGTCCTCCTCGATGCCCGAGGGGTCGGGGATCTCCGGTACGTCGGAGCCCTGCTCCACGTCCAGGTCGAAGTCCGTGATCGGCTCGTCCTCCAGGGCCGTCCTGGTGAACTGCGCCCAGATCTGCGCCGGGTAGGCGCCGCCGTTGATGCGGGGCTGGCCGAGCGCCCCGTACAGCGGGGTGTGCGCGCCGGTGTCCGGGTTCTGGCCCATCACGGAGACGACGGTGGCGAGCTCGGGGGTGTAGCCCGCGAACCAGGCCGCCTTGTCCTCCTCCGCGGTGCCGGTCTTGCCCGCCGACGGGCGGCCCGAGGCCTGCGCGGCCGTGCCGGTGCCGCCGTCGACGACGCTCTGCAGGACGGACGTGGTGGTGTCGGCGGCCTCGCGGCTGACGGCCTGCGCGGTGGTCGGCTCCGGCAGTTCGACCGCCTGGCCGCTCTTGGTGACCTTCTTGACCATCGAGTACGTCGGCTTCTTGCCGTGGTTGGCGAGCGTCGCGTACGCCTGGGTCATGTCAAGGACGGAGGCCGTGGACGGGCCGAGCGCGATGGAGGGGGACGCGGTCAGGTCGGGGGTGCCCTCCGGGACGCCGAGGGATACCGCCGTGTCCTTGACCTTGTCCGCGCCGACGTCGACGGCCATCTGCGCGTAGACCGAGTTGACGGACTTGTCGGTGGCGGTGCTCACGGGAATGTTGCCGTAGTTGACGTCGTCCTCGTTCTCGGGGGCGTACGTGCCGCCGTCCCAGCCCTGCACGGGGCGCTTGTTGGTGCCGTCGTAGATCGTGTTCGGGGTGATCGTGCGGCCGTCCTGGGTGACCGAGCCGTTCTCCACGGCCGAGGTGAAGACGAACGGCTTGAAGGTGGAGCCCACCTGGTAGTCGCGGCGCGTGGCGTTGTTGACGTACTGCTTGGTGTAGTCGATGCCGCCGTACATGGCGACGACCTCGCCGGTCTTCGGGTCGATCGAGGCGCCGCCGGCCCGCACGTTGCGGTCGACCTTGCGGGCGTCCTTGTCGACCTTGGACATCACCTGGTCGTCGACGGCCTCCTTGAAGGCGTCCTGACGGTCCTTCTGGAGGGTGGTGGTGATGCGGTAGCCGCCCTTGGCCAGGGTGTCCTCGTCGACGATCTTGTTGGACGTCAGATAGTCCTCGACGGCCTGTACGAGGTATCCGCGCTGCCCGGAGAGGCCGGAGGAGCCCTTGGCCTCCTTGGGCGCGGGGAACGTGGCCTTGGCCCGATCGGCGGCGCTGAGCCACCTCTGCTTGACCATGCCGTCCAGGACGTAGTTCCAGCGGCCCTCGGCGCGCTTCTTGTTCTCCGGGTGGGTCGCGATGTCGTACGCGTTGGGGGAGTTGAGGAGCGTCGCCAGATAGGCGCTCTGCGCGGTGGTGAGCTTCTTGACGTCCTTGCCGAAGTACGCCTGGGCCGCAGCCTGCACGCCGTACGCGTTGCGCCCGAAGTAGCTGGTGTTCAGATATCCGGCGAGGATGTCGTCCTTGCTCACCTCGCGGTCCAGCTTGATGGAGATGAAGAATTCCTTGGCCTTGCGGGTGACGGTCTGCTCCTGGCCCAGGTAGTAGTTCTTCACGAACTGCTGGGTGATCGTCGAACCGGACTGCTTTCCCTTGCCGGTGACGGTGTTGTAGGCGGCGCGGATCATCGCCTTCGGGTCGACCGCGGACTCGCTGTAGAAGTCCCGGTCCTCGGCGGCGAGCGCCGCGTGCTGGACCTCCTTGGGGATCTGGCTCAGCGGTACGGTCTCGCGGTTGACCTCGCCGTCGCGGGCCAGCTGGGTGCCGTCGGCGTAGAGGTAGACGTTGCTCTGCGCGGTGGCCGCCGTGTTGGCCGCGGGGATGTCGACGATCATGTAGCCCGCGGCGAAGCCGCCGACGAGGAGCAGGATCAGCAGGATGAATCCGCCGAGCACCATGCGCCAGGTGGGGAAGATCCGCCGCCAGCCCTTGCGCTTGGGGCGCTTCTTCTTCTTGCCCTTCTTACCGGTGCCGTCGGTGCCGTCGGCACCGGTCGCGCCTCCCGCGGCGCCTCCCGGGGCGTCGGCGGCGTTCGCCGATGCGCCGGCCGATGCGCCCTCCGATGCGCCGGCCGGTGTGGAGGCCGGTGGGGAGGCCGGGGGATCCACGGGTTCGCGGGGCGCCCAGCCCTCGGGCTCTTTGCCACCCGGCTGCTGCGGCTCGTCGCTGCTGCTCATGTCTCGTGGAACTCCCGGTTCGCGTCGCACGTCACGTACGCCTCGTACGACCCATTGCACACTGTCGCTTCCTGCGTTCCCCACCAGGCACGCGCCGCGCGCGGAAAATGCCTGGCACGAGCGATGACGACCCCACTAGGCTCCGTCTCTTTGGCCCGGACCCGGCCCGGCTCACATCAGGGCTCACGTCAAGGCTCACGTCAGGGCTCTCGTAAAGAACGTAAAGGCTCTCGTTAAAGGGGATGCGTGTGCGTACAGGACGGTTCCGCTTGTACGCGGCCGTCGCCCGAGGAGGCTTCCGGCGGTACGCCACCTACCGGACGGCCACCCTGGCGGGGGTGTTCACCAACACGGTCTTCGGACTGATCCTCGCCTACACCTACATCGCGCTCTGGGACGAGCGTCCCGGGCTCGGCGGCTACGACCAGGCACAGGCCCTGACGTTCGTATGGCTGGGGCAGGCGCTGCTCACGGTGATGGCCTTGATGGGCGGTGGCTTCGAGGGCGAGCTGATCGAGCGGATCCGCACCGGGGACATCGCCGTCGACCTGTACCGGCCCGCCGACCTGCAGATCTGGTGGCTGGCGACCGACCTGGGCAGGGCCCTGTTCCAGCTCCTGGGGCGCGGTGTCGTGCCGATGGTGTTCGGCGCTCTCCTCTTCGACCTGGCCCTGCCCACCGAACCGCTGCGCTGGCTGGCGTTCCTGCTCGCCGTGTTCCTCGGCGCGCTCGTCAGCTTCGCGATCCGCTTCCTGGTGGCGCTCTCCGCGTTCTGGCTGATGGACGGCGCGGGCACCACCCAGGTGGCGATGCTCGCGGGCACCTTCTTCTCCGGGATGCTGCTCCCGCTGAACGTCTTCCCGGGCGCGCTCGGCGAGCTCGCCCGCGCGCTGCCCTGGTCGGCGCTGCTCCAGGTGCCCGCCGACGTGTTCCTCGGCAAGCACACGGGCGTGGACCTGCTGTGGACGTACGCCTTCCAGATCGGCTGGGCGGCGGCGCTGCTCACGACCGGGCGGCTGCTCCAGGCCGTGGCCACGCGACGGGTGGTGGTCCAGGGTGGGTGACGTCGAGGAGGCGCGGCACGGCCTCGCGCAGGTGCGGCGGCACGGTCTGGCGCAGGTGCGGGACGGCCTTCGGGCCTACCGGCTGATCTCCGGGATGTGGATCCGCTCCCTGATGGCCTACCGCCTGTCGTTCGTGATGACCGCGGTCGGCAACCTCGCGGTGACGGCGTTCGACTTCGTGGCGATCCTGCTGATGTTCTCGCAGGTGGACCGGCTCGGCGGCTACTCGCTCTCCGAGATCGCCTTCCTCTACGGCGCCACGTGCACGTCGTTCGGGTTCGCCGACCTCGCCCTGGGGTCCATGGACCGCCTCGGCAAGCGGGTGCGTGACGGCACGCTCGACACGCTCCTGGTGCGGCCCGCCCCGGTGATCGCGCAGGTCGCCGCCGACCGCTTCGGCCTGCACCGGCTCGGGCGCGTGACGCAGGGCGCGCTGGTCCTCGCGTACTCGCTCGTGGTCCTCGATATCGGCTGGACACCGCTGAAGGTCCTGATGGTCCCGCTGATGCTGCTCTGCGGCGCGGGCATCTTCGCGGCCGTGTTCGTGGCGGGCGCCGCCTTCCAGTTCGCGGCGCGGGACGCCGCCGAGGTGCAGAACGCGTTCACGTACGGCGGCACCACGCTGCTCCAGTTCCCGCCGACCGTCTTCGCCAAGGACCTGGTGCGCGGCGCCACCTTCGTCCTGCCGCTGGCCTTCGTGAACTGGATCCCGGCCCTGTACGTCCTGGGGCGGCCCTATCCGCTCGACCTGCCGACGTGGGTGGCGTTCACGCCGCCCCTCGTGGCCGTCGCCCTTCTCGCGCTCGCGGGCCTCGCCTGGCGCACGGGACTCCGTTCGTACCGCAGCACAGGGAGCTGAACTGCCTTGGGAACAGACCTCATCGAACTCGAAGGCGTCGAGAAGGTCTTCGACGTACGCAAGAAGACCGGCTTCATGCGGCGCGAGAAGCACGAGGTGCGTGCCGTCGACGGCATCAGCTTCACCGTGCCGCGCGGCGAGATGGTCGGCTACATCGGCCCGAACGGCGCGGGCAAGTCGACGACGATCAAGATGCTGACGGGCATCCTGACGCCGAGCGGCGGCCGGTTGCGGGTCGCGGGCATCGACCCGTCCCGCGAGCGCACCCGCCTCGCGCGGCGCATCGGCGTCGTCTTCGGCCAGCGCACCACCCTGTGGTGGGACCTGCCGCTGATCGACTCGTACCGCCTGATGCACCGCATGTACCGGATCCCGGACGCCCGCTTCAAGGAGAACCTCGACCGGTGCGTCGAACTCCTGGAGCTGGCTGACCTGTTGGATGTCCCCGTGCGTCAGCTCTCGCTCGGCCAGCGGATGCGCGGGGACATCGCGGCGGCGCTCCTGCACGACCCGGAGGTGCTCTACCTGGACGAGCCGACGATCGGCCTCGACGTGATCAGCAAGGCCAAAGTCCGGGGATTCCTGCGGGACTTGAACGCCGATGCGGGCACGACGGTCCTGCTCACCACGCACGACCTGACCGACATCGAGCAGCTCTGCAAGCGGGTGATGGTCATCGACCACGGGCGTCTGATGTACGACGGTGCCCTTGCCGGTCTGCACGAGGTGGGGGAGAGCGAGCGGACCCTGGTCGTGGACCTGGAGCGTGAACTCCCGCCCATCGAGGTGGAGTCGGCGCGGGTGGTGAAGGTGGAGGGGCCGCGGCAGTGGCTCGCCTTCCCGGCGGCGGAGTCGGCAGCTCCGCTTGTCGCCCGGGTCGCGGAGCGGTATCCGATGGTCGATCTCTCGGTCAGGGAACCCGACATCGAGGCGGTCATCGCCAAGATGTACGCGGACAAGGCGACCTCGTAGGCTGCTCACATGACCGACGAGCAGCCTCATCTCCCCGATCTCCGGGCCGCCGACGCCGACCGCGAACGCGTAGCCGAACGACTCCGTGACGCGGTGGCCGAGGGCCGCCTGGACATGGAGGAGTTCGAGGAGCGCCTGGACGCGACGTACAAGGCGCGTACGTACGGCGAGTTGGAGCCGATCACGCGGGATCTGCCGGAGGCGGGCGCCAAGATCTCCATGGTGAAGGCCTCGGTGAGCGACGACCCCGCCGCCATCGACTGGTCCGAGCGGATGGTGGGCGGCGAACCGTCGTCGAAGCTCGGCTTCGCCTTCTGGGGCGGTTTCAGCCGCAAGGGCGGCTGGGTGGTCGGCCGGCAGTTCGACGGGGTCGCGGTGTGGGGCGGCGGCGAGATCGACCTGCGCGAGGCGCGGTTCACGGAGCGCGACGTGGAGATCCGCTGTTGGACCCTCATGGGAGGCATGCAGGTCATCGTGCCGCCCGAGATGACCGTCGTGGTCAAGGGCTTCGGCTTCATGGGCGGCTTCGACGACGAGGCGACCGGCGAGGGAACGCCAGGATCGCCCCGCGTCGTCGTCAAGGGCTTCGCCCTGATGGGCGGCGTCGGCGTGGACCGCAAGATCCGCAGGGTCGAGAAGCTGCGCCTGAAGGAGGAGCGCCGCCGCGAGCGTCTTGAGAGGCGCGAGGAGCGGCGCGAGCTGCAGATGCGCAGGCGCGGGGAGCAGCGGGGCTGAGGCTCTCGGGGGCTGGGCTGGGCTGGGCGGGCCGCTGACCGCGGGGCAGGCTCGGGGGCTCGGGGGCTCGGTCCGGAGACGGAGCCCCCTGGCTGGGCTCTGAGCGCCCCTACAGCTCGGCGGCGGCGGAGCCCCGCAGCTGTGTCACGTTGAACGTGTCCGCCATCTTCAGGTAGCCCGAGTCGCTCGGGTGCAGATGATCGCCCGAGTCGTACTGGGCGCGCAGCTTGCGGGGGTCGTACGGATCGCGCAGCGCCTTGTCGAAGTCGACGAACTCGTCGAAGACCTTGCCGCCGCGGATCTGCTCGTTCACGGCCTGGCGCACGTTCTCAAGCGAGGGCTCGTACCCCCGGTGGCCACCGAACGGCATCAGGGTCGCCCCGACGACCCGCAGCCCGCGCGTGTGCGCCTGCCGGGTCAGCTCCCGCAGTCCTTCGACGATGCGGTCGGGGTTGTTCTGGTGCGGGTTGCGCAGGATGTCGTTGACGCCGAGCGCGACGACGACGGCCTTGACGCCGGTCCGGTCCAGGACGTCGCGGTCGAAGCGGGAGAGCCCGCTCGGGTTGTCCGCGGGCGACCCGTTCCCGTCCGAGAGGACGCGGTTGCCGCTGATGCCCTCGTTCACGACGCCGTAGCGCGGGGCGCCCGAATCGGTGCGGAGGCGGGCGGCGAGGCCGTCGGTCCAGCGGGCGTTGGCGCCCATGGTGGAGGAGATGCCGTCGGTGAGCGAGTCACCGAAGACGACGACGGTGCCGTCCGACTCGTGGCTCAGGACGTCCACGGCCGACAGATAGCGCCAGGCGGTGCTCTGCTGGTTGTACGCGGTGCCGTTCGGGTCTTCCGTACGGTCGCCCTCGGCGACGTAGCTGACCTGGCGGGCGTGCGGGTGGAAGGTGACGGGACCCGACGCGGTCGGTGAGAACGTCGAGACGAGGAGGTCGCTGTCGTGCGGCACGCGCAGCCGGACCGCGTCGCTCATCACCTGCTGGCCCGCGGGGATCACCACGGACGTGTTGCCGTTGAAGTTCAGGCGGCGCAGGGTGCCGGGGGCCGCGGCCGGGTTGTTCGCCCCGAGGGCGACGGCGATGGAGGCGTGGGTGATGCTCAGCGGCTGCTTGCCGTACAGGTTCGACAGGGTGATGCGGGTGCTCTCGCCGCCGACGCTGGTGTGCACGACGTTGCGGATGGACCGGCCCGCGAAGCCGTTGCGGTGCGTGTTCGGTTCGGCCGCCGCGGGGGATGCCGCCCAGGAGCCGACCCAGGTGCCGGAGGACGCGGGCGCGGCGGAGTTGCGCGGGCCGCGTGGCCCCGCGCTGATGTTGTCCTGAGATCCGTCGTCGGTGCCTGACACACCGAGGTATATGGCGGCGGAAATCACCACTATTACCGCGAGCACCGCGGCAAGCAGGGCATAACCATGACGCTTGGTCATGCGGGCTGTGTCTCCTCGAGCAGGGGGAGCCCGAGGCTCCGATGTGATCACCCCATGATGCGTCATGGGCCGTGAGGCGGCCGACACTGCCCCCCTCCGACCATTCAGACGCCGGGAACTTGTGGTCCGTTCCAGGAGTCGGTCAGGAAGAGAACAGAAAGGGGGGCGGGAAGGGAGCGGGAAGGGAAGCGGAGAGGCGGGGACAATAGGGGTGAGGGCGACGTGAATCACGCTAACGGGCCAGGTGGAGTGAGTGGAACGTAGGAATCGATCAGTTCCGGCGGGCGCGGCCCGTGACGCGGTTCATGACGCGGTTCATGACACGGCTCACACGGAGCCGGCGTCCGGCACGGGCGGCGGCGGCTTCACGTACAGCCCCGCCGACGAGGAGAAGCGGCGCGGCGTGCGCCGGATGAAGATCACCGCGACGGGCCTCCTCGTCTTCGTCGCTCTCGTCTACGTGCTCGCCAAGTGGGCGCAGAACTCGGGCGCGGGCGCCTGGGCGGGCTATGTGGCGGCGGCGGCCGAGGCGGGCATGGTCGGCGCGCTCGCCGACTGGTTCGCGGTGACGGCGCTCTTCCGCCACCCGCTGGGCCTGCCCATCCCGCACACGGCGATCATCCCGAACAAGAAGGATCAGCTGGGCGTCTCCCTGGGTGAATTCGTCGGTGAGAACTTCCTCTCGTCCGATGTCGTACGGGACCGCCTGCGCGCCGTGGGTATCGGCAGCCGCCTCGGCACCTGGCTCGCGGACCCCGATCACGCCGAACGGGTGACGGCGGAACTGGCGACGGCGCTGCGCGGCGCCCTGACGGTCCTGCGCGACTCGGACGTCCAGGCGGTCGTCGGCGAGGCCATCACGCGCCGGGCCGACGCCCAGGAGATCGCGCCGGGCATCGGGAAGATGCTGGAGAAGATCGTCGCGGACGGCGGCCACAAGAGGGTCGTCGACCTGGTCTGTACGCGCGCCCACGACTGGCTGGTGACGCACGACGAGTCGGTCATGGACGCCGTGCAGGGCGGCGCCCCCGGCTGGACCCCGCGGTTCGTCGACAAGAAGGTCGGCGAGCGCGTCTACAAGGAGCTGCTCCGCTTCCTCGCCGAGATGCGGGACATGCCCGAGCACCCCGCGCGCGGTGCCGTGGACCGCTTCCTCGCCGACTTCGCCGCCGACCTCCAGTCCGACTCGGACACCCGTGAGCGCGTGGAGCGCCTCAAGCGGGAGGTCCTGGGCCGCGGCGAGGTGCAGGACCTGATCGCCTCCGCCTGGTCCGCCGTACGCCAGATGATCGTGGCCGCCGCCGAGGACGAGCGCAGCGAGCTGCGCCTGCGGGTGCGGGCCGCGCTGCTCTCGCTGGGCTCGCGGATGGCGACGGACGGACGGCTCCAGGAGAAGGTGGACGGCTGGGTCGAGGGCGCCGCGGTGTACGTGGTGACGACGTACCGGAACGAGATCACCTCCCTGATCACCGACACGGTCGCGGGCTGGGACGCCGAGCACACCTCGAAGAAGATCGAGGCACACATCGGCCGGGACCTGCAGTTCATCCGGATCAACGGCACGGTGGTGGGGGCGTTGGCGGGGTTGGCGATCTATACGGTGTCGCACGCGCTGGGCGGCTGATTCTCAGCCCGTCCGGGGGTCTTCGGCCCGTCCGGGGGCCTTCAGCCCGTCCGGCGTTTGAGGACGAACTCGGCGAAGCCGGTGATGACGGTGCGCACAGCCCGGCGGAGCCGGAAGTTTCGGGAAGGGGCGGGATCGGGGAATGGAAATCGCTGTGAGGACCACCCCCATGACCATGACCACCCCCATGACCAGGACCATGACCAGGACCGCAGATGCCGAGCACCCCACCCGCCCCCACAAGATCGCGGTCCTGATCCGCGACGGCGTACTCCCCATGGAGCTGGGCCTGGTCCACCAGCTGTTCGGCAACGCACGCGCCCCCTCCACCGGAGAGCCCCTCTACGACCTCCGCACCTGCGCCCTCACCCCCGGCATGATCCGCACGGACGCGGACTTCCCCGTCTACGCCGAGCACGGCCCCGAGGCGGTGGCCGACGCGGGAACGGTGATCATCCCGGCCTCGCACGAACAGGACGAGTCGCTGACGCCGGGCGGCGGCGGCCTCCCGCCCGCCCTCGCGAAGACGCTCAAGTCAGCCACAGACGCCGGCGCCCGTACCGCCTCCATCTGCACAGGCGCCTTCGTCCTGGCGGCAGCGGGCCTCCTGGACGGCCGCAGGGCGACGACGCACTGGCTCTCGGCGGACCTCTTCGCCCGTACGTTCCCGGCGGTGACGGTCGACCCGGACGTCCTGTACGTGGACGAGGGCCCGGTCCTCACCTCCGCGGGCGAGGCCGCGGGCATCGACCTCTGCCTGCACATGATCCGGGGCGATCACGGCTCGGCGGTGGCAGCCGACGTGGCCCGCCGCACCGTCGTACCCCCGCACCGCGAGGGCGGCCAGGCCCAGTACATCCGGCGCCCGGTGGCGGAGCCACGCCTGACGTCGACGGGCCGGGCCCGCGAGTGGGCCCGGACGCGCCTGTCCGAGCCCCTGACGCTCGCGGAGATGGCCGCCCAGGAATCCATGAGCGTGCGCACCTTCAGCCGCCGCTTCCGCGAGGAGACGGGCCTGACGCCGATGCAGTGGCTGACCCAGCGCCGCGTGGACCGGGCCCGCGAGCTCCTTGAGGAGACGGACCGCACGGTCGACCGCATCGCGGCGGAGGCGGGCTTCGGCACGGGCGCGTCGCTGCGGCAGCACTTCCAGGCGGGGCTCGGGGTGTCGCCGGGGTCGTACCGGACGACGTTCAGGGGCACGGGGAGCGCGCGGCCGGCCCGGGTGGTCTGAGTACGCGTACTCTGTCGCGCCCCACGGCGAAGTCGACAGGGTCGTACACATGACGGCAAAGTCGATGAACATGAGCACGCGCACGAGTCTGCGAATAAGCCCGCGCAGGTACCCGCGCATGAGCCCGCGCCATGAACTGAGCCCCATGAACCCGCGGAACCTGCTGTGGTCCCTGCCCGACAGCCCGCCCCTGGGGCGCTGGGTGACGCGCGCGCTCGGCGCGGGCCTGGCGGCAGCGGCGTACCTCCTCTGTCTGCCCTGGGACCTGCGCAACCGAGCCGAGACGCCCGGCGCGATCGACGAGACGTCACCGGTGACGGCGCTCGGCATCACCGCCCTGGCCGTCACGATGCTGGCCCTGGCGGCCTACATCGGCTTCCGTGACCGCCTGGGCTGGGCGCTGCTGCTTGTGGCGGGCCCTCCGGCGACGCTGATGTACGTCTCGTTCGACAGCCACCCGGAGCCGGACGCGGCGGTGTGGCCGCTGGCGTGGGGAGCCTTCGCCCTGGTGATGGGGGCGGGGGTCCTCGCGGTGGCGGGATTCGCGCGCCTGTTCAGGGACAGCGAGAGCGAGGCCTGAACCGAGGCGCGGAGCCGATGGGGGCCGTCGGATGGAGCCGGTCGAGCCGGTGGGGCCGTCGGATGGAGCCGGTGGAGCCGGTGGAGCCGGTGGGGCCGGTGGGGCCGTCGGACGGAGCCGGTGGGGTCGTCGGACGGTGCCGGTGGGGTCGTCGGACGGAGCCGTCGGCCTACGCCTCCGCTTCCAACCGATACGCCCTCAATGCGCCCTCAATGCGCCTTCGGCCCGAGGCTGACGCGCCAGCAAAGGCTTGCGGCGAGGGGGCCTGTGCCACGTAGGTTGGGGCGGGTGTGCGCTGCGCATCCGCGGCGCGCTCGAAGGCGCTGCCGACGAGGGACCGATAGTAGAGATGACCGCGCGAACCACTGCCCGCACCCGAACAGCCCTGGTCATCGGGGGTGGCATCGCAGGCCCGGTGGCGGCGATGGCCCTGCACAAGGCGGGCATTGAGGCGACGGTGTACGAGGCGTACGACGACTCCGTTTCGAAGGAACGGAGTTCCCGCTTCGGCGGCGGCATGACGGTCGCCCCGAACGGCCTGCAAGCGCTGGAGACGATCGACGCGGCGGAGGCGGTGCGTGCCATCGGCACCCCGGTGACCGCCCTGGGCCTGCGCAGCTGGACGGGCAGGCACCTGGCTCAACTCGTCCCGCCCGCCGACCTCCCCACCACCCGCTTCGTCTGGCGCACGGAGCTGCAAGAGGCGCTCGTGGCGGAGGCGACCCGCCGCGGGATAGTGCTCCACAGGGGCAAGCGCCTCCTGGACGCGACCGACACGGGCACGGGAGTGACGGCCCGCTTCTCGGACGGTTCGCTGGCGAGGGCGGACATCCTGATCGGCGCGGACGGCCTGCACTCGACGGTACGTTCCTTGATCGACCCGTCGGCCCCGAAGCCGCACTACGCCGGAATGCTCACCTTCTCGGCAAGCGTGCCGAAGCCGACGGACCTCCCCTCGACGGAGGGGGTGCTGTACATGTGCTTCGGCAAGAAGGCGTACTTCGCCTACCAGATCCTGGACGACGGTTCGGCGCTCTGGTCGGCGAACCTGCCGCACCGCGAGCCGATGACGTCGACGGAGACGCAGGCGGTGGGCGCGGGGGAGTGGCTGAAGCGCCTGAGGGAGGCATTCGCGGACGACCGAACCCCGGCCTCGGACCTGCTGGCGGCCACGCTCCCACCGGACCTGGTCATCACAGGGCCTACAGAAACGATGCCTCCCCTCCGCGCCTGGAGCCGGGGCGGCATGATCCTGATCGGGGACGCGGCCCACGCGACGCCCCCGGCATCGGGCCAGGGCGCGTCGCTCGCTTCGGAGGGCGCGGTAGAACTGGCGCGCTGCCTACGGGACTTGTCTCCCGGCAAGGCTTTCAAGGCGTACGAGTCCCTGCGCCGCCCCCGAGTGGACCGCATCCTGAAGCACGCCACGGCAACCCCCACCGCGACCTCCGCGGCGGCCCGCACGGCAACCCCGAAACCGGCGGGCCCGCTGAGCCGCGCCTTGCGGGACGCGGTGCTGCCGATGGTGACGAAGGTGGGCGAGGGCGCGGTGTGGGGGGCGTGGCAGTTCGAACACCGGATTGATTGGGACGAGCGGGTCGGGTAGACGAGCGGGTCGGGCAGCGGGGCCGCTGTCCGGGTGAAATGCGGCGGGGCAGGTCTGTGCGGTCCGGGAAAGGGGGAAAACCTGGACAAACGCCATGATCATCACACATACCTGAAAGGGACCCCATGCGTATTCGTACCGCCTTGGCTGCCACCGCTCTCGCCGCCGCGGCCGTGATGGGCGCCAGCGGCACCGCCCTCGCCCACGACGACTACGACCAGGGCTCGGAAGGCCGCGTCGCCTTCGAGAACCTCGGCGGCGCCGCCGGGATCACGGAGGGCGCCGGTCACTTCGCAGGCGGCCACGACGACGACGGCCACGACGACCACGACGGGGACTGGAAGGCCGGCTTCGCCTTCGAGAACCTCGGCGGCCCGGCCGGCATCAGCCACGGCGCCGGCTACGCCCAGGGCAGCTTCGACGGCCACCCCGGCGAGTAACTACTGACGCAGCGCTCCTGGGCTGCGCCTCTCGGGCGGGCCTGGGGATGCCGGGGCCTTGACCCCGATCGTCACTGCGAAGAGGGCCCGCCAGGAGCGGGCCCTCTTCTGGCTTGCCCGCATCCGGCCGAGGGGCGTTCGCGGACGGCCGCACCCTGGCACCGGACCTGCTGGCGGCCACGCTCGCGCCGGACCTGGTCACCACGGGCCGCACGGAGCCGCTGCCTAGGGGGTCAGGTTTCCGTAATGCAGGGAAGTCCCATCCCTGCACGGCGTGTCGCGGGACTTTCGTGCAAACCATCGGGCCGAGGCCGGGACGTCTCTCCCGGACCGCGCTTAGACAGCGTCATCCTCCGCCCGCAACCAGCCGAGTTGGGCCTCGCTGAGCAGAGGCTCAAAGCCTGCCGGGAACATCAGCATGAGCGGCTGTGGCCACATGTTCTCGGGCCCGTGCTCTTCACAGTGCAAAGCCACACGATGCGAGCCTTCTCCGCAAGCCTCGTGAAGGTAGGCACGGTCATGAGGCTGGCAGAAGTACGAGAACGACGTGCAGTCGTCCTCATCGGTTGGCTCATAGAAGGCGGGATCGCGGACGATCACTGTCACCGGTTCCTGCCGGTTGAACGGGGGGATGGGGCGGGGATCGCACCACAGCAGTCGGGGAGGAAGCACGCCATCATTCTGCTCCGACGAGACTTCGAGTCAGCGCGAGGACCAGACAAAGCTGGCTGTGAGCCGGAACGCCAGACCAGCAAAATGCCGCACGGTCTGGGTCCTCGGGCTCACGAAGCACGAACTGCTCGTTCCTTGTAGGCGCAGGCCGCCAGGCGACGGATACGAGTCCAGTCGTGGAGGGGACCTATCGCCTGAGCTAGGAGCTCGGGATGTCACGTATGGCCGCGACGAATCCGGCCCAGGCGCCCGGATCAACACGGAACTGCTTGTCGGTTGGCCGCTTTGAGTCGCGTATGAAGACCTGGGTGTTCTTAACAGCGACCTCTACACACTCAGTCTCATTGGAGCCGCTGTAGGTCGACTTGAACCACACCACGTCATCTGAGATGCGGCGGTCGGCACTGCTGCTGGTCATTGAATCTCCTCGCGAACTCGGCGGATCAGGGCCGATGACGCACCCATGTCCAACGCTTGTGCGCGGAGATAGTCGAACGCAAGTCGGTATCTGTCCAGCTCCTCGTCCTTCTCTATGAAGATCGATCCGACGTGGAGGTCCACATAGACGACGTCGAGGGTCGTCTCCTGACCACCCAGGATCACGAAGCTTCCGAGGGCGGCGCCGTGCGCACCCTGAGAGAAGGGGAGCACCTGGAGCGTGACATGAGGAGATTCGTTGGCTCGCAGCAACTGGTCCAACTGGTCGCGCATGACGTCGGGGGAGCCGACGACTCGACGGATTACGGACTCATCGAGGATGGCCCAAAGGCGTGGCGGCTTTGGCCGCTTGAGGATCTCCTGGCGCTTCATCCGGATGTCGACGAG
The DNA here is from genome assembly GCF_042881845.1 of Streptomyces sp. NPDC058257. NCBI lineage: Bacteria > Bacillati > Actinomycetota > Actinomycetes > Kitasatosporales > Streptomycetaceae > Streptomyces > Streptomyces sp. NPDC058257. The sequence continues at coordinate 130,499 of NZ_JBHVXJ010000010.1, read as the reverse complement.
ACGCTCGATGTCCTCCGGGGTGCGCTCTATCTCGTTCGCCAGCTGCAGGGCAGTGGAGTAGGCGCGGGTCTGGAGCAGCCCGGGAACGTAGACGCAGGAGAAGTGATCCTCGCGGACGGCCTCGTCTTCGAGGGTGAGCAGCAGATTCATGCTCTCCGGGATGGAATCCGCGAAGGACCTCCACCAGCCCTGCTGCTTGGCATCTTTGGCCAGCCCAATGAGGGCATCCTGCTCAGCACTGGTGGCGTCGTACTCACGGCAAAGAGCTTCAACGACAAGCCACTTGACGGGGCCTTCGCGGGTCTCGTACCGACTGACGGTCGCCTTCGATACCCCGACGCGCAGGCCGGCCTCTTCCAGAGTCAGCCCCTTGCGAACTCGGAGCTTGCGCAGGGTTGCGCCGAGCTGGCGGCGGCGGGTGGTGGCCCTCGCTGGCACGTCGGTTACCTCCTTGGCGGCGCGGGCGCCGTGCTCGCTGGCCGCAATCAGGCTATGCAGTCCGGAAGTTGATGCTCCACCAGATTCACTCGATGGATTCTCGTGAGAAGTTACATGGCGAGACTTCTCACTGCCATACTCAAGCCACGAAGGCTACGCAGCGTCGCCGCTCGGTTGCGGTGGGCGCAGCGCTGACGTGGCCAGAGAGGGAGTCTCGCCATGTCCTTCTATGAAGAGAACGCGCGTCAGCTGCGGTGTGTGCTGCCGTTCGAGGCTGTGCCGACGGAGCTGGCGCTCTTGCGGCAGACGGTCCGGTGCATGCTCGGGCGGTGGGGCGCTGGAGCCGTCGCCGACGAGGTCGAGCTGGCTGTTACTGAGCTGGCGACGAACGTCATTAAACACGTGGGGGAGGGGGCGGCCGCGACCCTCGTCCTAGAGCCGAGGGAAGGCCTGCTCCGGGTGGAGCTCCACGACAAGAGCCGCACCGTGCCGATGGTGAGGGTTGGGGGCTGCGACGAGGAATGCGGTCGAGGCCTGCATCTGCTCTCGGCGATGAGTCTGGATTGGGGCACCCTGCTCACCGCCACGGGAAAGGCGGTGTGGTGCGAGATCTCGTTGGAGCCTGCGCGTCACTGCGTGAGAGTCCAGCGGGCGACGGCGGTGCTTGACGAGTACCGGAAGCTTTCCGGAGCCAGTTCGGCGGCCTTCCCTGCATACGCGGTGTTGGAGGCGTCGGTCACTGATGTCATTGCTGACCTGTTGCACTGGCTCGCAGTGCAGGGCAGCGACCCGGATGAAGTGCTTGATCGAGCGCAGACCCGTTACGAGTCGGAGGTCGAGGCGGCGTGAAGGGCGTCAGCTTCGGATGCCCGGATCATCGCCCGCAGCGCGTCGGGAGTACGCCAGGATTCTCCGCGGAAGCTCTTGTGACACATGCGGTGGCAGTTGGCGCACAGGAAGGCGAGGTCGTCGAGCTTGGTCTGGGTTGGCCCGGAAACGTGGAGAGGCAAGGTGTGGTGAACCTCGATGTAATCCTCACCCACGGCGCCGTAGAAACGCTTGAAGTCAAAGGAGCAGACCGCGCACTGGATGGCCTGACCTCGACGGCGGGCTTGCTGGATCTTGCGGTTGCGGAGACCGGGATCGCGCTCCCGATACAGCGCCCACCGAGCCAGGAGCCGCCCCTCGCGCGCCGTTGTCTCCTCGTCATCGCCGGCTTCGTCGGGCTGGGGCGGTATTCGGTGGAGCTCCCCGGATCCGATGCCCAGGCGGATCGCTTCGGCGGTGGCCATCATCTCCGCCGGGTGAGCCAGAAAGTCACTGACGACCGCTCGTGTCGGTCGGCCGCCCCTCGTGGCGGCACCCGCGTAGCTGGGGTGGGCAGTCGCAATGTCGGTGGTCTTGCGGCTGACGCTGTTGGGCGACCGGAACCGGGGGTCACTGGCAGCGGAGTCCTGGTTGGTCGGGAGAGACCGAAGCAGGTCGGACAGTTCGAGCACATCTGCGTCGCCTTGGCGCAGCTCGTGCCAGTCGTTCTGCATGACGAGTGCGCAGGCCAGCAGCAGCTCATCCCGGGTCCAGTCGATACGCGTCATGAGGCATATCGTATGAGTGTTCGGTGTGGCGGAGGGTGGGTTCAGCGAACTGCGGGGAGTACTGCACACTTAGGCGAGTCTCGATGTCAGTGGGGTCTGTCACCCTCTGTGATGGCGGATTGCAAGAAGTGTCCGCCGCTGCACGACCGTAAGGAGGGGGCATGACCCGCACTAACGAACTCAAGTACACCTCGGTGGAGATCTGCGCTGGGGCTGGGGGGCAGGCTGTCGGTCTGCACAACGCGGGTTTCAGGCACGCGGCCCTGATCGAGATCGACAAGGACGCATGCCAGACGCTGAGGGGCAACACCGAGCAGAACTCCGAGTGGTCCGGCTGCAAGGTCATCGAGGCGGATCTCAGACAGTTCGACTCTGCTGGCTTGGGACTGAAATCCGGAGAGCTTGATCTTCTGGCTGGCGGAGTGCCCTGCCCGCCGTTCTCGGCAGCTGGCAAGCAGCTCGGCCGCGACGACGAGCGTGACCTCTTCCCGCGGATGCTTGAACTCACCTGCGAGCTCAAGCCCAAGGCTGTGATGATCGAGAATGTGCGCGGGCTGCTTGACCCCAAGTTCGCCGAGTATCGGCAGGAGATCATCAAGCGCCTGGAGTCGATGGGGTACGAGGAGTGCTACTGGGAGGTGCTGGAGGCGAGGAGGTATGGAGTCCCCCAACTGCGTCCCCGAGCCATCCTCGTGGCGATGGAGCCAAAGTACGCCCGGCACTTCCAGCACGCGAAGCCGAAAGCGCGCGATGAGCTCACTGTCGGCGCGGCACTCCATGATTCGATGCGGGCGCGGTACGACGCCGTCGCTGACGATCCGCGGGCTGAGAAGGTATTCAAGGACTGGTACGAGAAGGCGCTTGAAGGTGTGGCGCCCACGGTCGTCGGCGGTTCCAAGAAGCATGGTGGTGCGGACCTCGGTCCGACGCGGGCTAAGCGGGCCTGGGCGGACCTCGGCGTGTGCGGGCTGGGTGTTGCCAATGAGCCCGACGTGATGCTGGAGAAGGAGACTTGGGACCGCGACCTCTTTGCTGTCGTGGGACAGCCGCCAGACCAGAAGCTGGGCCCTAAGCTCACCGTGTCGCAGGCCGCGATCATCCAGGGTTTTCCGGAGGAGTGGAAGTTCTCCGGCCGGAAGACAGCCGCGTATCGGCAGGTAGGAAACGCTTTCCCCCCGCCGGTTGCGCAGGCCGTTGGTGAACAGATCTACGCAGCGTTCGAAGCTGCGACAAAGGCGGCGACGTAGTTCGCCTTCTGCCTGAGCTGGTAGCCAATCGGTGGCCAGCTCAGGCATCTTCCTTACGTTCTCCGTAGAGCTCAGGCGCGCTCTCTGCGGATCAGTGAATCGTAGCGACCGAATTCGGGAATTGGTTCCCAGTTGCTGGTGACGTCAATCCCATTTCGACTCTCCTGGAATTCTTCACCATCACGCTCGATGTTCTGCTCCATCACGCCATCGGGGGTGAATTCGTACGACTCCGTATAGTTAGCGTCTGCGTACCCTCCGCGCTCCTCGAAGTCTCCGTATCCGTATGTGTTCACGGTTTCGAGGAAGAGCCATCCGCTGAGGAGTGTGAATGTGTAGGACAGGGTGTCCCTGCCGAATTCGTCCATGAAAGTTACTGATGCGTAGCCGGTCTCCAGGCGGATGCCTACGCGCAACTGCGGCGAGGGCTGCCCCGGTGTGGATGCGATGGCGTTGTAGAGCTGCCCGGAGACGTGTCTAGCGTGGGCTTCCTCGGCGGTCAGCGGGATCATGGGTTCCTCAGTGAGGTTGTTCCACGTCTCGCAGTAGGTCCAGATCATGACCGTTTCAGCCCTAGCCCTTCGGTAGACGGTAGATGAAGCCCTGCACGTCCCGGATTATCACGCCGTTGTTCGCTGCATCCTGGAGAGCCCATTTTGGCACAGGCTGCGACTGGACGGGAACTTCCAGGTAGTACTTACCCTTCAGGGTTTTCCCGATGAGCTTCGGATATTCCTTGCGTGCTTTGACTGTGTCCGGGATTCTGGTGCCTTCCTTATACTTCTGTCCTATCTCGCGCACGTAGCCCTTGAATGTGTTCTCGGAGATCTTCGATATCTGCGTGTCTTTGCGTGACACAATTTCTTTTCCGTGGCGGTACGAGTCCAGGCGCTTGCCGTTTTCAAGAGTGACCTCGTTGGCCGGATAGCGGTGCCAGTTGTCCTTGTTGAACTGGTTTCCCTTGTTCCACTTGTCCCGCAGCCACTGGGGGACGTCTGCTCGCTTGCCGCCGCCCGCCTTCGATGGCGTTCCATCGCTTCCGCTGTTCTGGGAGCCCTGCACCATGAGGGCGATGCCGGCCCCGCCCAGGGCGGCGGCCTGCGCGGCTTCCACGGTGGCAGCACCTGCGAGGACGCCACCACCGGCGAGCGCGAGTCCGCCAGGCGGGAACAGCATGATCAGGGCCGCGAGCGACAGAATCGTGAGAGCGATGCCCGCGTAAAGTTCGAGGTTTTCCAGTGCGGCGAGCAGCATGGCGAGGGGATCGGTGACACCGCCGTCGAGTGGCCTGCCGCGGTAGTGGCTGATGAGCAGCAAACTACTGGCGAGGGCGGCGCCCAATGCGGTGAAGACACGTAGGCGCAGGACCGCTTGAGGCTCAGCCAAGGGTTGCCTTGCGGCGGTGCGCCAGGCGCGGAGCAAGAGCACGAGCTGGACGAGAGTCCATGCCACAGCGGCTATCCCGAACCACATCAGGAGACGGGGCCCGTTGCCGGTGGTGAAGTGCTTCTGCAGGTCTTTGGTCGCCGTGAACGAGCCGAGGCCCAGGAAGATCAGGGACGGCAGCATCAGCAGGAGAGAGATCGCCAGGAGCGGCCATCGGCGGCGCCAAGGATGCTTGGGGCGGGCTGCTTTGAAGCGGGCGCGTATTCGGCTTGAGTCCCACGCGCCGTCCTGGTTGGCGGCATTCATCCGCGCCGCGGTGTCAGCGACTGCCTGGTGCAGAGCCTCAAGCTTCTCGGGGCGGGTCCGCCCAGCGGCATAGAGCAGAGCCCTTCGCAAGCGTGCGAAGCGCAGCGCGATCAGTACCGTCCATGGCACGCACCAGGTCGCGAAACCGGTCAGTGCTGTCATACCCGTGCGACCGGTCCGCTCCGAGTCCAGGAGCACGCCAGGCATGGCTAGCTTGCTGCGGCGCAGTTGGCGGTAGTCAACAGCCATGGCGATCGCCAGGCAGATCAGTGGGACATAGCCCACCATGTCGTCGGCGGCCTTGAGCAGCGAGTCCGCCCAGTCGGACGGGTGGTCATCGCGCTGTCCTGAGTAGTTAACCAGCGTGTGGTGGCCTATCGCGTAGGCAATAGGCAAGAGACCTAGCAGGCGAGGCCACCCGGGGCCTCGCAAGAGCAGCGCTGCACCAAGTGCACCCACGGAGCCCCAGACGAGGTGGAGGCTAGTGCCCAGGCTGGCTTCCGTGAAGCTCATGTCCAGACTGCCCAGCGAGGCCGGCAGCCAAGCAGTCAAGACCGTTGACCAGTCCGGAATGTACGTGGAACCTCCCAGGCCTAGGCCGCCGGAGAGCATCCATCCGCCGTCCGGCAGTGGGCTTGCTCGCTGGGCATCAAGGAGGTGGGAGAGCATCACTTCAAATAGCCCAAGTCCGGCACCTGTCGCTGCTCCGAGGACGACATAGTCGGCCAGGCCCAACTGGTAGCGGATCTTCAGGTTCAGGCCTGCTAGCAGCAGTGGCGCTAGCTTGGCGAGTTCCTCGACGGCAGGAACTACGGTGTAGGCGCCCTGCCCCATGGCCTCCCGAAGCGGCTGCCCCACGTGCGAAACAGCGGCGTGTGCGTAGCCGAGCTCGATGAGGGTGGCGACTACTCCGCTGCCGTAGGCGCCGACTGCGACGGTCAACAGGACCGTCGAAAGGCGCAGTGACCGCACGGGCGAGGCCAGCAACCCAAGCTGCAACACCCCATACAAAGCGGCGGCAACCATAATGAACGACACACAAGCCCCCGCTGATCAGGCGTTATAGACAGAACGCACGAGGCTAGAGGGGGCAGTGAGGTATGAGCAAGGGCAGATGGGAGAGGCAGTCCTGCTATTTTTCGGCAGCCCGGAGGCGGCTGGCCGTAGCTGCGATCTTGATGGCACAGTCCCCGGCTGGCTCGTGCTCCCAGAATCGGAGCACGGTCCAGCCTGCCGACCGGAGTTGCTCATTCGTGTCGCGGTCGCGAGCCATGTTCCGGGCGACCTTGTCTGACCAGTAGCCGGGATTGGTCTTCGGTGAGACGTAGTGCTCGGGGCAGCCATGCCAGTAGCAGCCGTCAATGAAGACAGCCAGTTTCGCCGGACGGAAGACGATGTCAGCCGTCCGGCGCAGACCAGGAAGGGGCTTGGCTGCTACTCGATAGCGCAGCCCTTGGGCGTGTAGCAGGCTGCGGATCAGCCGCTCGGGCTTGGTGTCGCGACTGCGGATGGCTTGCATGTTGCGACGTCTGGCCGCTGAGGAAGCCCAGGAACCTTCGGGAGGAACCCAAGCCTCGCTGCCTGCCTCTGAATTCTCTTCCTGCATGGCCTCTTCCAGCCGGACGGATCAGTCTGGAGTGCTTGCCTTCTTCTTCGTCTGGGGGAGAAGCGGAGCCCGCTCTACCGGGTCGTGGGGGCCAGCAGCGACCCAGTAACGGCCCTCAAGCAGTATGCGAGGCTGCCCGTCGTGGTGCGGCTTGGCCTCAGCAACGCGGATGCTGACGCTCTCACCCTCTTGCGGTACGGGCAGTTTTAGCTGGCTGGCAACTACCTGGTGGTTGGGGTAGTCGCCGCAGATGAGGATGCCTTCATCGCGAAGGTTGTTACGTGACCCCCCGTTGTACCGCACGCGCTTCATGTAGTCCTTTTGCTGAGCAAGAGTGCGCACTACCGTACGGTTCACCCGACGTCGTTGTACTCGGCGGAACAGTTCGTTGAGCTTTGCCTGCCCTGGGCTGCGCCCCGACCCCGCTCCAGCATTCAGGATCGCCTCTTGTGTGGTTTTGTCTATGTGCAGCAGCAGGTTCTCCTCTAGTGGCTCCTTGTGCCAGAGCCAGGTCACCAGCGAGTAGTGCTCCTTCGTCAGCCGGAACTTTCCGTCCCGGTTGCCCTTCTTCGTGATGGTCCCGCTGGTAGTGAGCTTGGCACGGCTGGCACGCAGGAGGCCTGCGCTCCACAAGCTCTGGTGATCGTCTGCCCAGACCACGAGGCAGATCTCATCCAGGGCCTCTGGCGGAATCATCCACCCGTATAGCTTCTGCGAGAACTTGCAGTCGACCTCGATCCCCGCGATCAGGTAATCAAGGTCGGTTCCGCTGGCGAGTTCGAATTCTCGCAACAGGTTGATTTCCACCAGTGTGCCAGCATGCGTCTTTTCGGTCTTGTGCAGCTCGTTCCAGTCGAAGCGGCCAGTGTGCTCGCCGTCGAGAAGCTGGTCGATGGTGTCGCGCAGGATTCTTGCGAAGCGCTTGCCGTCCGGGTCGAGGGCGAGCAGGTGTTGGCGCACGAGCATCAGCTCGGGGTCGTCGTAGACGCCAGGTGCCGGACCAGGGTGCTCGAAGAGGGACACAGGCAGGCTCCTGACTCAGAAAGACGACATACGCCTCACTAGTATCACTGATCACACGAACACCATGTGCGTGGATCGTCCAGCCAACTACCTTGTAAGGGCATTTACTTGACGCCTTGGCTGGGGGATGAGTGTTAGAGACGACGGCCGATGACGTGCTGGCATTGTTCTGCACTTCCGCGGGAACCAAGGAACGGTTTCTGCGCTGGAAGCGAGATCCGCGCAGGGCAGCGGTGACGCCAGCGGTGATGGCGCACCGGACGCGTGTGCTGTATCGCTCCACAGAGGACGACGTCCAAGTGGTTTGCCAGAGCACGGAGCATGCCTTGGGGGAGGTGCGGCGCAGCGTGGGGGAGAGCGTTCAGGAAATTGTCGACTGGCACCCAGACTTCGCGTTCACGCACACGTTCCACATCTGTATAGAGGGCATCGGGGCCATCCCTACCTACCAGCAGTTCAGAGAGTTCGCCCTCGATGACGCTGCGGGACAGGAGATGCTTGGCCATCCGGCCAGGGCGATGATCCGCAGCCTCGTCGACGACGGACACCCAGAGTGGCGCGCCCGGGCGGCGATGCGCTGGCGCGTTGGGAACGCGTACTACGGCTTCTTGCGAGAGGCTTACACCCTCGTGCAACTGAGGCAGCGTGGAATAGATCTGCGTGTCCACCCGCTAGCGGATGCCTTGTTCCGTGTGGACGCGTGGGTTGGCCGACGGGCGCTGAGCCTGCGTGTAGGCAACAAGAAGTTTCGGCAGGGGACAAGCGTGGGCCGGAAGACACCTGCGGAGCAGTTACTCGCCGATGTGGAGCCGCCGCTGGAGTTCGACACGATCGAACTCGCAGCGGCTACTGAATTTGGCGCGGTGCACATACCAACGGCGCTGCATCTCGACCACGCTGCAGCCCGGCTGGGATCCCTGTGATGACCTCCACTAATGCGACGGACGGTCTGAACGGCGGGCGGGATGCGTCAGGCTTGGCCCGAGCCATGACACTCGGCGTAAGGGGTACCCGACCCACACCAACAAGCCGCCCCCGCCTCCGGCGGCCACCCCACTGCGCGCCCCCGCGCGGCCAGCGTCGTCGCGTACTGCGGTAGTAGTGAGGCGTCCGTCGGTTGGGCGCCCTCTGAGGCTGCGAATGCCTCGTAGGACGGGACCGTGCCTGTGACGATGCCCAAGTTGGGGGTGCCCGAGGCGGAGAGTTCGCGCAGGGAGGACTCTATGGTCGACAAGTGCGCCTCGTGCGAGGGGTATTCGGATTCCAGGGGCGGGTACGCCGTCAGGAGTTCTTCCAGTTCCGCCGACGGCCAGTGCAGGACCGCCACCGGGAACGGGCGGGACAGGGCCTCTCTGTACGAGCCCAACTCCGCCTGGATGCGGGAGATCTCCGCGCGGAGTTCCACCGGGTTGTCCGAGCCCAGGGACCAGATGCGCTTCGGGTCGTGCAGTTCGTCCAGGGGGACTGGGGACGTCGAGATCTGGTCCGCCAGCGCGTCCCAATCGTCGTGGGTCGCGCCCAGCAGGCGGCGTACCCGGTGGCGGCCGAACAGCAACGGGCGTTGTTCGTAGGACGGGGTGCCGCCGGAGATGGAGGGGAGGAGGAGTTCGAGCGCCTGCGTGAACGTTTCCTGCGCTTGACTCAGTTCGTCGTGCGATTCCAGGGACTCCGCCGCGATCACCCACGGGGCCGGGTCGCGCGGGGCCGCCGCCCGTACGCCGTCGATGATCGCCCTTGCCTCCGCCTCGTGGCCGTACTCCCAGAGGTTCGAGGCCTTCAGGGCTCGGATGAGGGTCGGGGCCGATGCCGGGTGAGGGGCGTCCGGGGTCAGCAGGCGGTCGTAGAGCGTGGTCGCGCGGTCGCGTTCGCCCGCCAGTTCCAGGTGGGCCGCGGCTTGGAGCAGCAGGTGTTCGGTGTCCTCGGGGTACAAGCCGGCGGTCCGCTCCAGGCGCTCGGCTTCGGCGATGTGGTCGGCAGGCGTGTCGGGGCGCATACGGGACACCGTACTGCCGAGTGGGGGCGTTGCAGCAGGGTTGCCGTGCAGATCAGGGCAGATCAGGGAGCTGCACTTTTTGTGGTTTCGGCGGTGTCGTCGGCATGAGGGCCGGATGCGGTCCGGATGTGGTCGGGATGTGGGCGGCATGGATTGTTCGCGGGCTTGGGCCTAATCTGCCGCCCTCTTGGTAGGGGAGGTGCCGACGTGCGGGAGCGGGCCGAGCGGATTCCTGTTGTTGTGCATGGGCCTCGCGGGCGGCGGGGCCGGGCGCGGGGGAGAGGTGCTCGCCTTGTGTGGGGTGGCGCCGAGGCCGCCGTCACCTGCGGGCTTGTGTTGTTGCTGCTCGTCGTCCATCAGCTCTGGTGGACCAATCGGCAGGCCCGCGAAGGCGCCGAGCGCAAGGTCCACGCCCTGGAGCGCGAGTGGCAGGGGGCTGGGCAGGGGGCTGGGCAGGGGGCTGGGGAGGGGGATGAGGAGCGTGGGAGCCAGTCGGCTCCTGCCGATTCCCCCGGCGCCGGACCCGAGTCGCGCGACTCAGGCGCCGATGAGACCCCCGGTCGGAAGCCCGCCCGGCGGCAGCAAGCCGTCGCCGCCCCCGCCCCCACCCCCGACTGGGACCAGGCCTACGCCGTCCTGCGCGTTCCGCGTATCGGGATACGGGTGCCCGTGGCCGAGGGGGTCAGCAAGAGCGCCGTACTCAACAAGGGATACGTCGGGCATTATCCGCGTACCTCCCAGCCCGGTCAGGGCGGGAACTTCGCGCTCGCCGGGCATCGCAACACCCACGGCGAGCCCTTCCGCCGCATCAATCGGCTCCGGGGCGGTGACGAGGTCGTCGTCGAGACCCGGAAGGCCGTCTATACGTACGTCGTCGACAAGACGCTCGCCCAGACCTCCGCCCGTGACAGCGGCGTCATCCGGGCCGTGCCCCGCAGCCTTGTGAAAGCCGGGCACGGGTACGACTCCCCGGGGTACTACATCACCCTCACCACCTGCACCCCCGAGTACACGTCCAAGTACCGGCTCATCGTGTGGGGGAAGCTGCGGTCCATGCGGCCCCGGTAGGGCGATCCCTACGGGTAGGCGACCCCTACGGGGAGGGCGACCCCTACGGCCGTCGAGACGGATCCTGTATAACGGCAGTACGCGATACGTCGTACAGGTCGGCAGTCTCGACGACTCGAAGACCTGACGTCTCGAAGACTCGAAGGCTCGAAGATTCACGGAGAGGGGGCTCGAAGCGATGCAGGACATGATCCGCAGCTGGAAAGCCGCCCTCCGTCCCACCGGCCTTCTTCTCTTCCTCCTCGTCGAGGTCGTCCTCCTCGACGCGAGCAGCCTCACCGCCGCCGTCGCGCTCGCCGCGACCGCCGCCGCGGGCTCCGCGCTCGCCGTCTGCTCCCTGCTCGCCGCGCGCTGCGCTCCCGCCGTGCCGCGCACTCGGGTGCGCACGGCCATCCGCGACCGCGAGAAGCGCACGGCGTTCCTGCCGCAGCGCGATCCCGACGCCTCCGGGCGCAGGCGGCCCCGAGCACCGGGCCGTCTCGTCATGACGGCCGCGTAGGGGACCTGCGCCTCTTCCCGCACCTCTAGCGACAGCGACAGATCGAGAGCCCTCGCGGGCTCGAGACCCCTCGCGGGCCGTCACGCCGACACGAGTTCCTCATCTCTCTTCCTCGGTACGACGAGACCTCCGGAGGGCTTCTCCATGCCCGGCTTCCTGTCCGATTTCATGTCCCTGTTCGCCGACCTGGTCGGCTCCATCGCCGATCTGCTCGAACCGGTCTTCCACGCCTCCGCGACGGCCGCCGCCATCGTGCTGTTCACCGCGTGCGTACGACTTCTCGTCCACCCCCTGTCGCGGGCCTCGGCCCGTGGCCAGAAGGCGCGTGCCAAGCTGTCGCCGCAGATCGCCGAGTTGCGCAAGAAGCACTCCAAGAACCCCGAGAAGCTCCAGAAGGCGGTACTCGAACTGCACCGCGCGGAGAAGGTCTCGCCGCTCTCCGGGTGCCTGCCCAGCCTGTTCCAGCTTCCGGCGTTCTTCCTGCTCTACCACCTCTTCTCGAACTCGAACATCGGCGGGGAAGCCAACGCGCTGCTCGGTCACAAGCTCTTCGCCGCGCCCCTCGGCGGGCGGTGGAAGGACGCGCTCTCCGACGGCGGGGTCTTCGGGGCGCAGGGGCTCGTCTACATCGGGCTCTTCGTGATCGTGGCCGCCGTCGCGACCTTCAACTTCCGGCGCGCGAAGAAGCAGATGGCGATGGCCGCGCCTGCCGCCGCCGCCGCCGGCGGCGGCTCCGGTGACGCGCAGCAGATGCCCGGCATGGGTGCGATGACCAAGGTCATGCCGTTCATGTCCTTCATGACGCTGTTCACCGTCGCCTTCGTGCCGCTGGCCGCCGCGCTGTACGTGGTCACCAGCACGACCTGGAGCGCGGTCGAGCGCGCCGTGCTCTACCGCGACATGCCGTACGGCGCCGGGGCGCTGGCTGCTGCCGCTGGATAGCGGGGCTGCTGCCGGACAACGGCTACCGCGACAACGGCTACCGCGGACAACGGCTACCGCGGGACAGCGGCTACTGCGGGACAGCGGCTACCGCCCGGTAATGGTCCGGTCTGTGAACAGGGTCTTGCGGGATGGACAGTGACCTTGGAGGATCTTCCAAACCTCCGATGGCCGCGACCCTTCCCGAGCTCTCGACCCCGTTCGGGCAGGGGAGGCCCCACTGCGGGCCACGCGGCGGTCAGGACGCGGGCGCGACTCGACCAAGGGAGATTGACCATGAAGCTGCTGCGAGTCGGAACGGCGGGGGCCGAGCGCCCGGCGCTGCTCGACGCCGAAGGCACGTTGCGGGACCTGTCGGCGGCCGTCACGGACATCGACGGGGCGCTGCTCGCCGACACGGCCGCGCTCGACCGGATCAGGGCCGCCGCCGGTTCGGGCGAGCTGCCCGTGCTCGACGCGCAAGGTCTGCGGGTCGGGCCGCCGGTGGGCCGGATCGGCAAGGTCGTGTGTATCGGGCTCAACTACCACGACCACGCGGCCGAGACCGGGGCCACGCCGCCCGCCGAGCCCGTCATCTTCTTCAAGGCGGCGGACACGGTGGTCGGCCCCGACGACACCGTCCTCGTACCGCGCAAGTCGGTCAAGACCGACTGGGAGGTCGAGCTCGCGATCGTCATCGGGCGCACCGCGCGCTACCTGGAGTCCCACGAGGAGGCGCTCGCGCACGTCGCCGGGTACGCGGTGTCGCACGACGTCTCGGAGCGCGAGTTCCAGATCGAGCGCGGCGGCACCTGGGACAAGGGCAAGAACTGCGAGACGTTCAATCCGCTCGGCCCCTGGCTCGTGACGACGGACGAGGTCCCCGACCCGCAGGAGCTTTCCCTGAAGCTCTGGGTCAACGGCGAGCTGAAGCAGGACGGGACCACGGCCCAGCAGATCTTCCCGGTGGCGGAAGTGGTGCGCTACGTAAGCCACTTCATGACGCTGTACCCGGGCGATGTCATCAACACCGGTACGCCGGCGGGCGTCGCCATGGGGCACCCCGAGCCGAAGCCGTACCTGCGGGCCGGTGATGTGGTGGAGCTGGAGATCGAGGGGCTCGGCAAGCAGCGTCAGGAACTGAAGGACGCGTGACGCCCGCGGGGCGCGGTGACTGTTCGCTACCGCGCCCCGCACCCCGTGCCCGCGCCTCGTGCCCCGCACCTCGTGCCCCGCACCTCGTGCCCGAGATGCCGCTATCGGCCCTCGATGTGCCGTTCCAGTGCCTCCACCACCAGTGCGTGGTCCGCCGCCTGCGGGAGGCCCGAGACCACCACCGTGCCGATCACGCCCGCGCCGCGCACCGCGATCGGGAACGCGCCGCCGTGCGCCGCGTACACGTCCGGGTCCAGGCGCGAGGAGTCCTCGAACGTCGTGCCCTTGGCGCGGAAACGCGTGCCGACCAGGAACGACGAGCAGCTGTAGCGTTCGACGACGCGGCGCTTGCGGGCGATCCAGGCGTCGTTGTCCGGGGTCGATCCCGGCAGGGCCGCGTGGAAGAGCTGCTGGCCGCCGCGGGTGATGTCGATGGCGACCGGGGCCTGGCGCTCGCGGGCGAGATCGACCAGGAGCGTGCCGAGTGCCCAGGCGTCCTCGTACGTGAAGTGGGGGAGGACCAGGCGGAGTTCCTGGGTCTCGAGCTCTTCCAGTGTGGGTGCGGTGGGCGTCGTCATACGACCACCGTCACACCGTCGCGTGCCGAGCGGCGTGCCGCCTCAAGGACGTCGAGGGCCGACGCGGCCTCGTACGCGGAGACCGGGTTCTCGCCGGTGCCGCGCAGGGCGTCGGCGATCGCCGCGTAGTACGCGGGGTAGTCGCCCGGCAGTGTCCGGATCGGGTTGCCGCCGCCGGTCAGCGGGGACTCGCCGGAGCCGACCCGGCCCCACATGCATTCGAGCTCCTCGCCCCAACTGTCCTCGGTCGCGGGTCGCTTGCCGTCGCGGAGTGCGGCTTCCTGCGGGTCGAGGCCGTACTTCACATAGCCCGCCGCCGAGCCGAGGGCACGGAAGCGCGGGCCGAGCTGGGCGGTGGTGGCGCTCACGTACAGGTGCGAGCGGACGCCGCCCAGGTGGGTGATCGCGATGAACGTGTCGTCGTCGGCCTCGGCGCCGGGGCGCCGGACGTCGGACTCGGCGTACACGGTTTGGGCGGGGCCGAAGAGTACGAGCGCCTGATCGACGACGTGAGCCCCGAGGTCGTACAGGAGACCTCCGATCTCTTCCGGGTTCCCGGACTCGCGCCAGCCGCCCTTGAGCTGCGGACGCCACCGCTCGAAGCGGGACTCGAAGCGCCATACGTCGCCGAGCTCGCCGTCCGCGATGAGCTTCTGGAGAGTGCGGAAGTCGTTGTCCCAGCGGCGGTTCTGGAAGACGGAGAGGAGAAGGCCGCGGTCGTCCGCGAGCGCGGCGAGCTCGCGGGCCTCGGCGGCCGTGCCCGCGATCGGCTTGTCCACGACGACCGGGAGGCCCGCCTTGAGGGCGGCGGTCGCGAGCGCGACGTGCGTCTTGTTCGGGGACGCGATCACCACCAGGTCGAGCTCGTCCGCGCGGACCCAGAGGTCGTCGGCCGACGCGGCGAAGCGCAGCCCGTCACCGAACTCTGCGCGGGCCTGCGCCTGCCGCTCGGGGTTCGACGTGACGACCGTGTCGAGGACGAGGCCCTCGGTGGCGGCGATCAGCGGGGCGTGGAAGACGGAGCCCGCGAGGCCGTATCCGATGAGGGCTACGCGTAGCGGGGAGCCGTGAGGTCCGGGGGCGCCTGAGCCTGTACCAGTCATGCGTTCCACTTAAGCAACGGTGTTGCCAAAGCGCAAGCGCGGGCGACAATGGAGGGGTGAACAGGACTGATGAGAGGGCCGACGGCGGCGGGAGCGGGAGCGGGAGCCGGAGCGGGAGCGGGAGCCGGAGCGGGAGCCGGAGCGGGAGTGGGAGGGCGAGCGGTGGCAGGGTCGGCGCCGGGGCGAACCTGCTCGCGCTGCGCGGGCACAACGCCGCCCTGGTGCTCGACCTGCTGCGCACGGCGGGCGAGGCCGGGATAAGCCGCCTCGAACTGGCCGAGCGCACCGGGCTCACTCCGCAGGCCGTCAGCAAGATCACCGCGCGGCTGCGTACGGAGGGGCTGGCGGCGGAGGCGGGCCGCCGCGCGTCCACGGGCGGCAAGCCGCGCACGCTGCTGCGGCTCGTGCCGGACGCGGGCCACGCGGTCGGCCTGCACCTCGACCGGGACGAACTGACGGCGGTCCTGGCCGACCTGACGGGCCACGTGGTCGCGGAACGCCGGGCGCCGCTGGCGTTCGGCGATGGCGCCGAGGCCGTGGTCGACGTTGCGGTGGGGGCGGTGCGGTCACTGGCCGGGGGCCTCGTCCGGGGGGATGGCGCGATGCCGGGGCTGCTCGGCATCGGGGTCGCGCTGCCCGGTCCGCTCGACCACTCCGACGGGGTTCTGCACCGTGTGACCGGGTTCCCCGCGTGGGACGGTTTCCCGTTGCGGGACGCGTTCGCCGGGCGGCTCGGGCTGCCGGTGGTCGTGGACAAGGACACGAACGCCGCCGCCCTTGGCCTCGCGCTGGGCGGCGTGGCGGAGTCCTTCGCGTATCTGCACCTCGGTACGGGGCTCGGCGCGGGCCTTGTCCTCGGCGGCGGTCTCTACCGGGGTGCGCGGACCGGGGCGGGGGAGTTCGGCCACCAGGTGATCCAGCTGGACGGCCCGGAGTGCGGGTGCGGCGACCGAGGCTGCATCGAGGCGCTGTGCCTGGCGGCGGTCGCGCGGGGGGATCTGGATGAGGCGGCGCGGGTCCTGGGGGCGGGGGCGGGCAACCTGGTCAGCCTGCTCGACATCGACCTCGTGCTGCTCGGCGGGCGGGTCGTACTCGCCGACGAGGAGCGCTTCGTACGAGGAGTGGGCGCCGTCGTCACCGAACGCGCCCGGCGGGGCGGCGGAGGCACGGAGGTCCCGGTCGCCGTCGCGTCCGGGGGCGACCGGGGGGTCGCGGAGGGCGCCGCGCAACTGGTACTCGCGCCGCTTTTCGGGCGGGCGGCGGATGTGGCGTTTCGGGGTGGGCGGGGGTAGGGGTGCGGGCTGGCGGCTGGTGGCTGGTGGCTGGTTGCTGGGCGGGGTGGAGGTGCTGGCGGCTGCCGTGTGGGGTTGGCGGCGGTTGTGGTGGTCGTGGCGGTTGTGGCGGTTGTGGCGTTCGCGGTGTTCGCAGCGTTCGTGGTGTTCGCGGTTGAGCAGGGCCGGAGGTTGCCTCGGCAGTCGTTGGCGGCCACCGCCGCCGCCGCTGGCTGCTGGCCGCCGACCGCTGGCTCTTGACCGCCGCCGCTGTCCGCTGGCCGCCGACCGCTGGCTCTTGGCTGCTGGCTGCCGACCGCCGACCGCCGACCGCTGGCTCTTGGCCGCTGACCGTTGGCCGTTGGCTGCTGGCCGCCGACCGTTGGCTGCTGGCCGCCCACCGCTGGCCGTTGTCCGCCGACCGCCGACCGCCGACCGTTGGCTGCTGACCGCTGACCGCTGACCGCTGACCGCTGACCGCTGACCGCTGACCGCCACCGCCGACCGCCCTTGCGGTCGGTGCCAGCTAGCGCCCCGGCAGCGACACGGCAGCCGGAATCGGCTGCCGTGACCCCGGACTGCCTTAGTCATCAGCCGCCCCGGCAGCCCCAGCCGGTCGCGACCCCGGCGGCCCGAGGCATCAGCCGCCCCACCAGCCGCATTTAACGGAAAGTCAGCTGATAGGAGTGACGTGTGCGGTCCAGTCGGCGGTACGGGGCTGTGGCGGGCCCCGTGAGTTCGTGCGGGCGTGGCAAGGTCGCGGCCGACCAGTGTCATACGCCCCGACCCTCGCCCTCGCCCTCGCCCTCACCCCGCCCTCGCCCCCGCCCGGCCCTCGCCCCCGCTCCCGCCCTCGTTTCCTCTCGCCCTCCCGCCCCGCGCTCAGCAAAGGCAACGCATGCGACTTCGCCGCTCTCTCGCCTCCGGCGTCACCGCCGCTGCCGCCGCTCTCGCCTCCGGGGTGACCGGGGTGGGGCCAGCGGTTGCCGCGTACGGGGTGCCGGAGAGCGGCCCGGCGGCGCCCGTGCAGCGGCCCCGAGCAGCCCAGCCCCCCGTCTGTTCCGCCCCCAACGGCGGAGGTTTCCCCATCGGGACGCGGATCAAGGGCGGGCCCGCCACCTACGAGGCCGGGGGCGGCTACCGGAAATGGTCCCTCAAGTTGGCCAACTCCACCCGCGGCAGCTGCGGCAACATCCACCCCGTCGTCGTCATCGTCGACAAGGAGCGCGAGCTGCGGCCCCGGCAGATCCAGTTGGACTTCCACGACGGCACGCGCTGGCGTCCCGTGGGGATCGAGCGGACCGACCGGGACGAGAACGTCGGCGTATTCGACGACGGATTCCCCGGATTCACGGTCAAGGCCGGAAGGACCCGCACCGTCAAGGTGCGGCTCTCCTTCACCTCCGAGGCCCGGTCCGAACGTGCCGTCATCTCCGCCGCCGTCGTCCAGCGCCGTGACGACGACGGCGACTGGGTGGGCGAGTCCGACGACTATCCGTTCGCCGTCGACAACGACAGCGACAGCGACAGCGACAGCGACAGCGACAACAACGTTGACAGCGACAACCACAGTGACAGCGGCGGAGGCGGCAACGGGGGCGGGGACGGTGGTGCGGACGGGGGCGGGGGCGACAGCCGGGGCGTGGGAGAGAGCGGCGCCAACGGTGGCGGTGGCGGAGGCGGAGGGCGTGAGCGGTACGACGCCGACGCCGGGGGATCCTCGTACGCCGATGAACTGGCCGCGACAGGGCCCCGCGCCCTGCTCGGCGTCGGGGCCGTCGCCGGGATTCTCTTCGCCGGGGGGTGGGGTCTCTTCGTGGGGGCCCGACGCCTGAGGGCCGCGACCCGGCGGCGTTGAGCCCGCCGGGAGTCACACCCTCCCCGCCGGGAGTCACACCCTCCCCGCCGGGAGTCACACCCTCCCCGCCGGGAGTCACACCCTCCCCGCCGGGAGTCACGCCCTCCCCGCCCACAGCCCGCCCGGAGCTACACCCTCCCCGCCCCCACAGCCCGCCCCGAGTCACGACCCCCGCCCGCCGTCACAGCCTTGAGCTCGTCGAGCGAATCCCGGATCAGGTGCGACAGGTTCCGCTGTTCGGTCTCGCTGATCCAACGCTCGAACGCGATCTTGAAGACGGCGATCCCCGCCTCCGCTGCCAGACCCGCCGCCGGGTCCGCCACCCCGCGTCGGCGCAAGGCGTCGGTGAGTGCCGATGAGAGCGAGGCGAGTTTGACCAGCTCGCGTTCCTGGAGCTCCGCGTTGGCCGCGATGACGGCCTGACGCTGTCGGGCGAGCTCGCGGCGCTCACTCATCAGCTCGCCGACGGTGTCCAGAGCCGCGGCGACGGCGTCGATCGGCGGCACGGAATCAGGGACGCCGTCGAGCGCGTCGACGAGGACGTCCCGCAGGGGGTTCGACTCCGGGAACAGGACCTCGCGCTTGTCGGCGAAGTGCCGGAAGAACGTGCGCTCCGTGAGGCCCGCCAGTTTGGCGATCTCCTTCACCGTGGTCTGTTCGAACCCGCGCTCGCTGTAGAGCTCCAGCGCTGCCTGTTCGAGGCGCCCGCGCGCGTTCGGCTCCCATCGACCCATGTCGACGATCCTACGGCACGACAGTGACTGACATCAGGTGTACTGTCGATGACAGTCACTGTCATCGATCGCCACATCGATCGCCACATCGATCGCCACATCGATCGCCACATCGCTCACCACATCGCTCACCACATCGCTCACCACATCGCTCACCACATCGATCACTGGTGTCGGACACCGGCATCGCTCGCCGGTGTCGAATCGACTTGGAGGATTCCCATGCGTGTTTTCGTCACCGGCGCTTCCGGCTGGATCGGCTCCGCCGTCGTTCCGGACCTCATCGACGCGGGTCATCAGGTCGTCGGCCTCGCCCGCTCGGACGCCTCCGCCGCCGCTCTCACCGAGGCCGGGGCCGACGTGGTCCGCGGCACCCTTGACGATCTGGACACCCTGCGCGCTGCGTCCGCCGGGGCGGACGGCGTGATCCACCTCGCGTTCAAGCACGACATCGCCTTCTCGGGGGACCCCCAGGGCGCCACCGGTGCGGACCGCCGTGCCGTCGAGGCCATGGGTGAGGCGCTCGCGGGGTCCGACCGGCCGTTCGTCATCGCCTCCGGGACGCCCCATGTGCCCGGACGCGTGGCGACGGAACGGGACGGGCTCGATCCCGACCCGGCCGCCGAGGGACTGCAGGCCAGGCTCGCCACCGCCGCGTGGGTGCTCTCCCTCGCCTCCCGGGGCGTCCGTTCCTCCGTCGTCGGCCTCCCTCGGACCAACCACGGGGAAGGGGACACTGGCTTCATCGCGATGCTGGTCCAGATCGCCCGCGACAAGGGCGTCTCCGGCTACATCGGCGACGGGGCCGCCCGCTGGCCCGCCGTGCACCGTCTTGATTCCGCGCAGCTGTTCCGCCTCGCGCTGGAGAAGGCTCCCGCGGGGTCGATGCTGCACGCCGTCGCCGACGAGGGCGTACCGATCCGCGACATCGCCGAGGTCATCGGCCGCCATCTGGATCTGCCGGTGGTCTCCGTCTCTCCCGAGGACGCGGCGGCGCACTTCTCCTGGCTTGCCGCCATCCTCGCGCCCGACCAGCCCGCTTCCAGCGCGCTGACCCGCGAGCTGATGGGGTGGCGGCCGACGCGGCCGGGGCTCATCGAGGATCTCGACAAGGGGCACTACTTCGGCAGCCCGTCCGCGTGATCGACGGCCTGGTCGGGCGCCGTCCGACCAGGGTTCACGTACGTCTGCGAACATCCCCGGGTGGACAACCCGAACCCCCCGCACCCTCCCGCGCACCTGCTCGACCAGGTCCCCGGCGCCCCCATCCGCTCCGGCATCCCCGAGCACGGCCGCATCCCGAAGTACTACGCGGTGAAGGCCAGAATCGCCGACCTGATAGAGGAGTTGGGGGACGGGCAGACGCTGCCCACCGAGCGGGATCTCGCCGTGCGGTACGAGGTCGCGCGGGAGACCGTGCGGCAGGCGCTGCGCGATCTGCTGCTCGAAGGGCGGCTGCGCAGGCAGGGGCGGGGCACGGTCGTCGCGGGCCCCAAGCTGGAGCAGCCGCTGTCCCTCGCCAGCTACACGGAAGGCGTACGGCGACAGGGGCGTACCCCGGGTCGACATCTCATCTCCCTCGACCGCTTCCCCGCCCCCGAGGCCCTGGCCGCCGAGATCGGGGTCGAACAGGGCGAGCCCGTCTGGCACATGGAGCGTGTACTGCTCGCCGATGAGGAGCGGGTGGGACTCGAAAGCACCTACGTCTCCGTGGCCCGCGCCCCCGCCCTCGACCGGGACTTCGAGCCCGACTCCTCCTTCTACGCCTACCTGCGCGACCGGCTCGGCATCTCCTTCGGTGACGCCGACGAACGCATCGAGACCGTCCTCGCCACTCCCCGCGAGGCCCTGCTGATCGGCACCCCGCCCGCGCTGCCCATGCTGCTGATCCACCGCGTCTCGCGCGACACCTCCGGCCACCCCCTTGAGCGGGTCCGCACCCTCTACCGGGGCGACCGGTTCTCCTTCACCACGCACCTGGGCAACGGCGGCAACGGCGGCGACGACGGCAACGGCGGCGATGGCGGCAACGGCTGAACTCTCCTAGCGGCCCCCCTCCCGGAAAGATAACGAGAACGTAACGGGTCTAGGCCAAACTTGGGTGGCCGTTCACCGTCCCGTTGCCGACAGGACCGCGGCGGGTCACCCTCCCCCAGGAGCGTTGCCGCCGTGAGAGTCATCGTCGTAGGAGCCGGCGTGGTGGGAACCATGCACGCCTGGCACGCAGTGGAACGCGGCCACGAGGTCGTACAGATCGAGCGCGAGAGCGAGGCCCGTGGAGCCTCGCTGCGCAACTTCGGGCAGATATGGGTGAGTGGCCGCGCCGGGGGCGAGGAGCTGGACACCGCCCTGCGGGCCCGCGAACTGTGGGAGGAGATAGGCGCGAGGGTGGAGGGCATCGGCTTCCGGGCCAACGGCTCCCTCACCCTCGTACGCAACGAACGCGAGCGCGCGGTCGCCGAAGCCGCCCTCGCCCGCCCCGACGCGGCGGCCCGCGGCTACAAGCTGCTCGACGCCGCCGAGGCGCGCGCCCTCAACCCGGCGCTGCGCGGTGACTTCGTCGCCGGTCTGTGGTGCGAGCGGGACGCGGCCGTGGAGCCGCGCGTCGCTCAACTCAGGTTGCGCGAGGCCTTGCTGGCGTCGCCCCGCTACACCTTCCTGCCCGGACGCGAAGTGCGCGAAGTCGTCGGTGAGAGCGCGGTGCGGGACGACCACGGCGACGTGCACACCGGTGATGTCGTCGTGCTCGCCACCGGCGCCTGGCTCGGCGGTCTCGTCCGCGAGCTGGCCGGACCCGACCTGCCCGTGCGCCGCGTACGCCTGCAGATGATGCAGACCGAGCCCCTCGGTGAGGCGCTCACCACCTCCGTCGCCGACGCGGACAGCTTCCGCTACTACCCGGCGTACAGGTCGGACGCCCTCGACGCGCTCAACGCCGGGCAGGCGCAGGCGCCGGCCGCCGCCGCGCACAAGATGCAGCTGCTCATGGTCCAGCGCGCGGACGGCGGCCTGACCATCGGTGACACCCACGAGTACGAGCACCCCTTCGCCTTCGACACCTTCGAAGACCCCTACGACCATCTGACCGAGGTCGTCGAGGGCTTCCTGGGGCGCCCGCTGCCGAAGATCAGGCGGCGCTGGGCCGGGGTGTACGCGCAGTGCGTCGACACGGCCCGAGTCGTGCACCGCCAGCAGGTGCGCGAGGGCGTGTGGCTGGTCACCGGGCCCGGCGGGCGCGGCATGACGTGCTCGCCCGCGATCGCCGAGAAGACCGCCGACGAGTTGGGATGGTGAGGGAGATGCGGGAGTTGGACACGCGGTGCGGGCTTGTCGTCCTCGACATGGCCGGTACCACCGTCGCGGACGGCGGGCTCGTGGAGCGGGCCTTCTCCGCCGCCGCGCGGGAACTCGGCGTCGAGCCGGACTCCGCCGATCACGCCGGGAAGCTGGACTACGTACGCGCCACCATGGGCGAGTCCAAGATCTCCGTCTTCCGGCATCTGTTCGGGGACGAGGCGCTCGCCCAGCGGGCCAACGTGGCCTTCGAGAAGGCGTACGGGGAGCTCGTCGACGGCGGTCTGATCGCGCCGGTACCCGGTGCGCGCGAAGCAGTCGACGAGCTCAGGTCCGCCGGCCTGACCGTGGTGCTGACCACCGGGTTCGCCCGCGTCACGCAGGACGCCATCCTGGACGCGCTGGGATGGCGGGACCTCGTGGAGCTGACCCTGTGCCCGGCCGACGCGGGCGGCCGGGGACGGCCCTACCCGGACATGGTGCTCAGCGCCTTCCTGCGGACGGGGGCGGTGGACGACGTCCGGCGGATCGCTGTCGTGGGCGACACGGCGTACGACATGAGGAGCGGGGTGCGGGCCGGGGCCGGTGTGGTCGCCGGGGTGCTCACCGGGGCGCATGACGCCGAGGCGCTGCGGGAGGCGGGGGCCACCCACGTGCTCGGGTCGGTCGCTGAACTGCCGCACCTGCTCAGGGGTGTTGGCGAGTGAGCGGCGCCGCCCCCGTGCTCGTCCGCAGCGGTATTCGCTTCGAGGACGTCTCGGTCGCCTACGGCAAGAACACCGTCCTGGACGCGTTCGACCTGACCGTCGAGCCCGGCGAGGTCATGGCCCTGCTCGGCCCATCGGGCTCGGGCAAGACGACCGCGCTGCGGGCCGTCGCCGGGTTCGTGCGGCCCGCGTCCGGGCGGGTGTTCATCGGGGATCGCGATGTCACCGGCCTTCCGCCGCACCAGCGGGGGATCGGCATGGTCGTCCAGCAGTACGCGCTCTTCCCGCACATGCGGGTCTGGGACAACGTCGCCTTCGGCATGAAGGCGCAGCGGGTGCCCAAGGCCGAGATTCCGGGGCGGGTCGCCGAGGCGCTGGAAATGACGGGGATGGCCTCGTACGCCGGACGCTTTCCCCGGGAGCTTTCCGGCGGGCAGCAGCAACGGGTCGCGATCGCGCGGGCGTTGGCCATTCGGCCGGGGGTGCTGCTGCTCGATGAGCCGCTTTCCGCGTTGGACGCGCAGCTGCGGTCGGGGATGCTGGGGGAACTCGCCCGGCTGCACCGGGAGTTGCCCGACGTCTCTATTCTGTACGTCACCCATGACCAGGTCGAGGCGCTGACCCTGGCGGATCGTATCGCCGTCATGGACAAGGCGCGGTTGCGGGACTGCGGGACTCCGCAGGAGCTTTATCGGGCGCCTCGGACCGAGTTCACGGCCTCGTTCGTGGGCAATGCGAATCTCCTCGCGGTACGGGTGGGGTCCGGCGCCGTATCGTTCGGTGGTACCGACCTGAAGGTCGACACGGGGGAGGCGGCGCGGGGGGCCACCGCCACGTTGTGCGTGAGGCCGCATCTGGTTGGTTTGGGGGACGGCCCCAATGCCCTTTCCGGTCGCGTCGCCGAGGTGCAGTGGCGGGGGTCCACCCATCGGCTGTACGTCGATGTCGCCGGGCAGCGGGTGAAGGCGGACCTTCGGGAGCTGCGGACTCCGCCGGGTATCGGTGACGAGGTCACGCTGCATTTCGCACCCGAGGATGCGGTGCTGCTGGCTGCGGGAGTGGCCGATGCCTAGCGCTCGCGAACACCT
This sequence comes from Streptomyces sp. NPDC058257, assembly GCF_042881845.1. Taxonomy (NCBI): domain Bacteria; kingdom Bacillati; phylum Actinomycetota; class Actinomycetes; order Kitasatosporales; family Streptomycetaceae; genus Streptomyces; species Streptomyces sp. NPDC058257. The sequence continues at coordinate 106,629 of NZ_JBHVXJ010000010.1, read as the reverse complement.
CGTCAAAGGTGACCCGGCATCGGGGGCTGTGCCCACCCGTCCCGCCCTGCGGGACGCCTGCCCACAGCAGGAGCGGACCGGTGACAGCCTGGCGCGGAAGCGGCTTCGAGTTCCCCCAATGCTCTGGGCCCTGCCCCCCGTCGCGGCCCTCGCCCTCGTCTTTCTCTACCCCCTCGCCCTCGTCGTCCAGCAGTCCGTCCGGCCCGATACCGGGGGGACCTCCCTCCAGCCGTACTCCGACGTCTTCGCGTCCGAAGCGTTCCGGGAGGCGCTCGGGACGACCGTGTGGCTGGCCGTCGGTGCCACGGCCGGGTGTCTCGTGCTCGGGTTCGTGCTCGCGCTCGTCATCGCCTTCGTGCCGTTCCCCGGCGGGAAAGCCGTCGCCAGGTTCATCGACGTCTTTCTCTCCTTTCCGTCCTTCCTAATCACCCTCGCCCTGCTGTTCGTCTACGGCACCAAGGGCATGGCCAACGGGATGTGGACGGACGCCACCGGGGCCGCCGACGGACCGTTCCAGTTCCTCACCACCCCGTGGGGCGTACTCCTCGCCGAGATCACGTACTTCACGCCCTTCGTGATGCGCCCCCTGCTCGCCGCGTTCTCGCAGATCGACACCGCGCAGCTGGAAGTCGCGTCGAGCCTCGGGGCGAGGCCAGGACGCGTCATCCGGCGGGTCATCCTGCCCGAGGCGCTGCCCGCCCTCGCCGCGGGCGGCAGCCTCGTACTCGTCATGTGTCTGAACGAATTCGGGATCGTCCTCTTCACCGGCGCCAAAGGGGTCACGACCCTCCCGATGCTCGTATACAGCAAGGCCATTCTCGAATCCGACTATCCGGCCGCCTGTGTCGTCGCCGTGGTCAACATCGCGATTTCCGTTGGTCTTTACAGCCTCTACCGGGTGGTGAGCCGTCGTGTTGGTGCATAGCCGCAAGGGGAAGTGGGCCACCTGGGTTCTCTTCCTCGTCCTCTTCCTGCCTCTCTTCGCGCTTCCCCTCCTCGTGATCCTGGCCGCCTCGTTCTCCTCGCAGTGGTCCGGCGCCTTCCCCTCCGGATTCACCCCGGAGCACTACGCGTCCGCCACCCGCGGGGATTCGCTCAAGGCGCTCACCACCAGCCTGGTCACCGCCGTCAGCGCCAGTCTGATCGCACTGGCCGTCGGGTCCTGGGCCGCGCTCGCCGCCGCCTCGCTGAAGAGGGGAGGCAGACGCGTCCTCGACACCCTCTTCATGCTGCCGGTGGCCGTGCCGTCCGTCGTCGTCGGGCTCGCGATCCTCGTCGCGTTCAGCAAGCCGCCGATGATCCTCAACGGCACGCGCTGGATCGTGATCCTCGCGCACACCATTCTTGTCACCGCGTTCGCCTACCAGTCGGTCTCGGCTGCCATCGTCCGACTCGACCCGGCGTACGAACAGGCCGCCGCGTCGCTCGGTGCCCGGCCCGCGTACGTCCTGTGGAAGGTGAGGCTGCCGCTCCTGCTGCCGTCGCTCACCGCGGCCGCGGGCCTCTGCTTCGCGCTCTCCATGGGCGAGTTGAGCGCCACGATGATGCTCTACCCGCCGGACTGGATGCCGCTGCCCGTGCGGATCTACGCGGCCACCGACCGCGGCTCCCTCTTCACCGGTGCTGCCGTCGCCGTGGTCCTGATGGCGGCGACGCTGCTCGTCCTCTTCGGCGTCTCCCGCATCCGCACCCGCGCCTCCTACCGCTGACCTCCTCCGTCTTCCTCCGTCTCCCTCCGACTTCCCCAAGGAGTACGAACGTCATGTCCTCTCGCTCCACCCGCACCCGCACCCGCACCCGCACGCTCGCCGCCCTCTCCGGCGGCCTCGTCCTCGCGGGCTCCCTCACCGCGTGCGGCGGCGACTCCTCCGCGTCCGACGCGAAGGAAGTCACCGTCTACAGCGCCGACGGCCTCAAGGGCGAGAACGGCGACGGCTGGTACGACCGGGTCTTCAAGGACTTCGAGAAGAAGACCGGCATCAAGGTGAACTACGTCGAGGGCGGCTCGGGCGAGATGGTGCAGCGTGCCGTCCGCGAGAAGTCCAACACGCAGGCCGACGTCATCATCACCCTGCCGCCGTTCATCCAGCAGGCCGACGAGAAGGGACTGCTCCAGGCCTACAAGCCCGAGGGTTCCGCCCAGGTCGACGGCGCCGACAAGGCCACCGACGGCAAGTGGACCTCCGTCGTGAACAACTACTTCGGCTTCATCTACAACAAGAAGGAGCTCAGCGGCGGCAAGGCGCCCAAGACGTGGGAGGACCTCACCGACGCCTCGTACAAGGACAAGGTCCAGTACTCCACGCCCGGCGTCGCGGGCGACGGCACCGCCGTGCTCATCAAGGCGATGCACGACTTCGGCGGTGAGAAGCCCGCCATGGATTATCTGAAGAAGCTGCAGACGAACAACGTCGGCCCGTCCGCCTCCACCGGCAAGCTCGCGCCCAAGGTCGACAAGGGCGAACTCCTCGCCGCCAACGGCGACGTCCAGATGAACCACGCCCAGTCCAAGGACATGCCGAATCTCGGCATCTGGTTCCCGGCCAAGGAGGGCGGCAAGCCCACCACCTTCGCCCTGCCCTACGCGGCCGGCCTGGTCAACAAGGCCCCGCACTCCGCCAACGCCAAGAAGTTCCTCGACTACCTGCTCGGTCAGAAGGCCCAGCAGCAGGTCAGCGAGATCGGCGGAGGCTTCGCGGCGCGCAAGGACATCAAGGCCACCGACGCCAACGCGGTCGCGCTCGACGGAATCATCGACGGGGTCGAGATCTTCGAGCCTGACTGGTCCGACATAGCCAAGAACCTCCAGACGTACGTGGAGGACTGGAAGTCGGCCACGGGAAGCTGACCGACGACCGAGGGGCGGACCGAGGGGCGACCGAGGGGCGACCGAGGGGTGGTCGAGGGATGATCGAGGGTGATCGAGGGGTTCACGAACACCGCATCCTGATTAGGCTGAGGGCCGTCGGCACAGAGCTGTCCCGGCGCCTCTCAGCCCACACCCGCTTCACCGAAGACCGCAGGAGTGCACCCCATGGCAGAGCGCAAGCCCATCGAATCGTGGCTCACCGACATGGACGGCGTGCTCATCCACGAGGGCGTGCCGATTCCCGGCGCCGACGCCTTCATCAAGACGCTCCGGGAGTCCGGGAAGCCCTTCCTGGTCCTGACGAACAACTCGATCTACACCGCCCGCGACCTCCAGGCCCGCCTCATCCGCATGGGCCTCGAAGTGCCCGTCGAGAACATCTGGACCTCGGCGCTCGCCACCGCGAAGTTCCTTGACGACCAGCGGCCGGGCGGCACGGCGTATGTGATCGGCGAGGCGGGGCTCACCACCGCCCTGCACGACATCGGGTACGTCCTGACCGACCACGACCCGGACTACGTGGTGCTCGGCGAGACCCGTACGTACTCCTTCGAGGCGATGACCAAGGCCGTACGTCTCATCAACGGCGGAGCCCGCTTCATCTGCACGAACCCGGACGAGACCGGGCCCTCCACGGAGGGACCGCTGCCCGCCACCGGCGCCGTCGCCGCGCTGATCACCAAGGCCACGAAGCGGACCCCGTACTTCGCGGGCAAGCCGAACCCCCTGATGATGCGGACCGGGCTCAACGCCATCGGGGCGCACTCCGAGACCAGCGCCATGATCGGCGACCGCATGGACACGGACGTCCTCGCCGGTCTGGAGGCCGGAATGGAGACCTTCCTGGTCCTCACGGGCCTGACCACCCGGGACGACATCGACCAGTACCCCTTCCGGCCCTCCAATGTCGTGGACTCGATCGCGGACCTCGTCGACCGCGTGTGACACCACCCGTTTGCCGCACACGGGAGGCGTGACGTGCCGCCGCGCGTGAACCTCGGAACAGGAGGTTCACGATGCGTAGAGGTTCACTCACCTTGCGTGGCATCGCCGGTATAGCCGGGGCGGCTGTCCTCGCCACGCTTCCCGTCGCCGCCACAGTGCCGGCGTACGCCCACGACGAGGGCGAAGTGCGTGCCACGATCTCCCCGTCCAGTGCCGCGGCCGGGGCCGAGGTGGAGATCAGCGTCACGGGCTGCGACGGCACGACCGGGTCCGCGGGGTCCGGGGCGTTCGAGGGGGACGCCCAGCTCACCGGCAGGGACGGCGACAAGTACTCGCTGAACGGCTCCGCCAGGATCAGGAACGGCGTCTCCGGCTCGTACGAGGTCACCATCACCTGCGACGGCCACCCCCACCAGCGCGCGGGCTCCGTGGAGGTCGCCCAGCACCACTCCACCCCCGTCTCGCCGGTCCACGCGGGCGGCGGCGGCGCCGCGCGGCTGGCCGCGCACGCCCAGGAGGCGGGCCCCGGCACCCGGCACGCGGTGATCGGCCTGGTGCTCGCCGGGGTGGCGGCCGTGGCCGTGGCGTTCCGCAGTGTCCGTCGGCGCCGCTCCGAGTGACGGGCGACGACCGAGATGTCGGGCCATGAGAAACCGGCTGGGCACGGGCGATTCCTCACCGGGGTCGCCTGGGCGCTGCTCCTTGTGGGGCTCTGGCTGTGGGGCAGTGACATCACCGACGTACGCGGCGGTGTGTCGGAGCCCACGAACGGAGACGTCGCCGCGGTGGGCCGGCCGTTCGGTGTCGAACTCCCGCACGCGCACGAGCCGTTGGGCGCCGCGAAGCCGCAGCGCGTCGATGTCCCCTCGCTGAACGTGCGGGCTCCCGTGATCACGCGTGGGCTCGATCAGGACGGCGCCATCGATCCGCCGCCCTTCACCCAGGCGAGCTCCGTCGGCTGGTACGGCGGCGGTACGCGCCCCGGTGCGGCGGGCACCTCCCTCTTCGTGGGCCATGTCGACACCGAGACGCGCCCCGCGGTCTTCTACGACCTCAGCGCGGTACGCCCGGGTGAGAAGGTCCGGGTGACCCGGGACGACGGCTCGGTCGCGGAGTTCACCGTGGACGACGTGCAAGTCCTCAGCCGGGACCGCTTCGACGCGAAGAAGGCGTACGGCCCCCACCAGGAGGGCCGGGCCGAACTCCGTCTGATCACCTGCGGCGGCACGTTCGACCGGGCGACCAAGACGTACTCGGCGAACGTGGTGGTGTCCGCCTACCTCACCGGCGTGGGGCCGTAGGGACGGTGCGGGGTCGGTGCCGGGGGTGGGCCGGGGCGCGAGGGCACTCCCGCCGCGCTCGCGCCCACGGGGCACCCCCGGCGGCCCCTTGGCGTCGTCCCGGACAGTCCCAGTTGCTCATGGACACTGTCAACGGTGTACGTGTCCGCCTGCGTCTATGCCCGCCTACGCCTGCGTCTGCCTGTGTAAGGACAACCCGGCCCGGTCGGCGGCCCGCTCCCCCCGGAGCCGCCGACCGGGCTGGTCCTCGACCGCGCGCGCTCGAGTTGCGGGAGTAACCCGGCGTCGGCGCGGGAGGTTCGGTGGCCAACCCCGCAATGCGGGATGGACGATCAATCAGGCCGGGGGCTTGGGCCGTTGAGACGACTCTAGAACGGATGAGCGCTGGAGCCTAGGGGGCGATTGACGCCAAGTCGTGGATCGCTTCCTCTCCGTGATCACCGCAGGTGGTGGCGGTTCCGGAATGACCTTCGGGGAGGTTCGCATCAACTCCCGCGCAATGCCGAGTCGTCGAGCGTCCCCTTGATCACCTCCTTGGCGACCAGGTCTATGACCAGGCGTTCCTTGCGTGCGTACTGCCGCAGCGCCTCAAAGGCCTCATCCACACCAGTGTGCCAGCGCTCGGCGAGTATGCCTTTGGCCTGTTCAATGCGTACGCGGCTGGACAGGGCGCCCTGGAGCTGTGTGGCCAGGGTCCGGTACCCCGTGTAGGCGCGGTGATTGTGCAGACCCACCGCGGCCGCGTCGGCGATCGCCTGAGCCAGGCTCAACTCCCTGTCGGTGTGCGGTATCCGGGAGGCCTCGGGCATGAAGACGTTGAGCACGCCGAGCAGGGTCTCGCGCTGTCGCAGCGGGACCGCGTACGTCATTCCGATTCCGTGCCGCAGCGCGAGCGCGGTGAACTCCGGCCAGCGCTGCGCGGGTTCGACCGCCGCGAGCGGCACCGGAGGCACGGGGAGCCCCGTGCCGAGGCTCTCCACGCACGGGCCGCCGCCCTGTTGGGACCCGAGCAGGGCGAGCGCCAGCTCCCTGGGGTGCCCGCCGACGGCGATCACGGGTACGCCCTCGCCCTCGAGGACGACTCCGGCGGCGGACGCGTCGAGCAGCTCCACGCAGTGGCCCGCGACCCGGCTCAGGTAGCGCTCCGGGTCGAAGTCGTCGTCCAGGGTGTTCGTGGTCTCCACCAGGACCTGGGCCAGTCGTAATTCAGAGGTGTGATCCCGCATGGTCTCCTCCCCATGAGCTCCACCCCGCGTTCTGCTCGACTACCCCCGGGCGCTGTGCTGTAACAGCTCTCCAACAGGTATCCGTCGCGGGCGGGCGGGCCTCGTGGGCCGGGAGCGCGTATGCCAGGATTGAGAAATCGGACAGTGCACCCAAGGGGGAGTGGATGTACCACAAAAACACCGGCCCCGGTCATCGGATCGTGGGCCGGGGGGTGAAGACTGCGGCGGTGTTCGCGGGGGCGGCGCTGCTTCTTTCGGGGTGCTCCTCCGATGACGGCAAGGACACGTCGGGGCAGCCGGTCAAGCAGCAGCCGAAGGGCTCCGACCCGTACTGGGTCAACCCCGAGGGCAACGCCGCCAAGCAGGTCGCCTCGTACGAGAAGGACGGCAAGAAGGACGACGCCGAACTGATCCGCAAGATCGCCGAGCAGCCGGTTCCCGAATGGATCATCCCGGAGAACGCGCAGGACCAGGCGCGCGGCTTCACCGAGGCCGCTCAGAAAGTCGACAGGGACGCCCTGTTGGTCCTCTACAACATCCCGCACCGTGACTGCGGTCAGTACTCGGGCGGCGGCGCCGCCGACGGCAACGAGTACAGGAAGTTCATCGACCAGGTCGCCGCGGGCATCGGCGACCGCGGCGCCACGGTCATCCTGGAGCCGGACGCGGTGCTCCACATGGTCGACAACTGCACACCGGAGCAGTTCCACGAGGAGCGGTACGACCTCCTCAAGGGCGCCATCGCGAAGCTCAAGTCCCTGAAGAACACCAAGGTGTACCTGGACGCGGGCAACGCGGGCTGGAAGAACCCCGACTCGCTCTGGGAGCCCCTGAAGTGGTCGGGCGTCGAGCAGGCCGACGGCTTCTCGGTGAACGTCTCCAACTTCCAGACGACCGAGGCCAGCACGGAGTTCGGCAAGAAGCTCTCGGCGAAGATCGGCAACAAGCCGTTCGTCATCGACACCGCGCGCAACGGCAACGGACCGTACACCAAGGGCAAGGACACCTGGTGCAACCCGCCAGGCCGCGCGCTCGGCGAGGCGCCCACCACCAAGACGGACGATCCGCTGGTCGACGCCTATCTCTGGGTCAAGCGGCCCGGTGAGTCCGACGGCACCTGCCGCGGTGGGCCCAAGGCGGGGGCCTGGTGGCCTCAGTACGCGCTGAAGCTGGCGGAGGCCGCGAAGTAACAGCGCCCCTTTAGCGGGCGCGCGGGGAACTGCGCGAGCAACCACAGAAAAGCCGCAGTCGCATCTACCGAGTAACCGGGCAGATGCGACTGCGGCTTTTCGTGGGCTGCGCGCGCAGTCACCCGCACCGCGCCCACGCGAGCTACGGCACGTGCACCCACTGAGCCTTGCTCGGGGTGCCCTGATCATCCGTGACGAAGAGCATGTACCAGCCGGACTCCACCAGGCTCCGCTCCTTGGGAATCGTCACCGTGACGCCGTCCGCGGACTTCTTCAGGTCGAGGGCGACGGACGTCTGGTCGATGTCGGTGACGTGCGTCGAGGCGCTCGGCCTGATCAGGCGGGCCGTCTTGATGGACGAGGCGTGCTGGGTCCTGAAGGTTCCGGACCCGCCGCGCCGGATCTCCTTGGGCCCGTCGGAGAGCCTCGGCTGCGACCCCTGGTACAGATACGGCGGGGTGTAGATCTCGATGCGCTGCTCGAACTCGCCGGGCTTGGTGTTGGCCTTGTCGGCGTAGAGCGAGTCGGAGCCGAAGAACATCACGCGGCCATCGGGCAGCAGGATCGAGCCCGAGTGGTAGTTGCGGCCGACCTCGGGGTCCGCGACCCGCCGCATGTTGCCGGTCCTGGCGTCGTAGATCCGGGCCTGCTTGATGTTCGAGTCACCGCGGCCGCGGTAGTCCTCCGAGCCGCCGGATATGAGCACCGTGTCGTCGGGCAGGGTCGATGCCTGCGGGTAGCGGGTGCCCTTCTCCAGCTCGGGGCCGTCCTCGAACTTCGGGTTGTCGTCCAGGAGGTCGACGATGCGGGTCTTCTTGCTGGACTTGTCGGACTCGCCGACACCGCCGCCGCCGACCACCATGTACTTCTGGTCCTGCGCGGGCGGCAGTTCGACCGTGTTGGAGGTCTCAAGGAGCTTCGGGTCGCTCAGCCCCGGAATCCCCTTCCAGCTGCCCTTCTCGTCCAGGTCCCAGGTGCCGGGCTTGCGGCCGACGTCGTCGGGGCCGTAGCCCGCGTTCGATCCCGAGTAGAAGAGCCTGCCGTTCTCCAGCTGGAAGACGGCGGGGTACGTGGGGAACTGGCGGACCTGCTTGGTGTACGTCCACTTCTTGGTCTTGGGGTCGTACACCTCGTTCTTGCCCGGGACCAGCTGGCCGATCTCGTCGAGGCCGGAGAGGCTGAGCACCTTGCCGTCCGAGAGCGTGGTCAGCGTGGGGTACCAGCGGGCCTCGTTCATCGGGTCGACCTTGATGTACTTCTCGGCGACCGGGTCGAACTCGAAGGCGTCCTTGATCCCCTGGAAGTCCTTCTTGTCCAGGGCGAGCTTCTGCGCGATGCCGTACGTGTTGCGGGTGGCGGCGCCCTTGAGGCCCTGCACGCGGTAGTTGTCCTGCGTGCCCGTCTCGTGCTTGGTGCCGCTCTTCTGCGCCTCCACGTACACCCGGCCGAGGCCCGGTTCGTTGCGTACGAACGCGCCGGTCGCCTTGTCGAAGACCTTCTTGGCGCGCTCGACGACGACCGGGTCCTTGGAGACGAACGTCTTGCCGTTCTTCTTGCCGGTGAACCTCGTGCCCGAAGGCAGCGTGATCGGATTGTCCGGGTCCTCGTTGTGCACCACCATCAGGCCCCCCGCCTTGGTGGTGTCGCCCTTGAGCTTCTCGTAGCGCTGGGTGCCGCCCGCGATGAGGAGATTGCCGTTGGCCAGCTGGGTGTGGCCGGTGCAGAAGAGGTCGACGGGCGTCTTGATCTTCTTGATCGTGTTCTTGACCGGGTCCCACAGGCGGGTGTCGAACTTCTTGGCGTCGAAGTTCTTCTGGTTATTGCCGGAACCGGCGACCAGGAGGATCTTGCCGGTGTGCAGGAGCGCCGCGTGGATCGTGTTCTGGCGGTACTCCTCGGGGAAGTTCACGACCTGCCAGTGGCCGTTGTCGGCCTTGTACTCCGGCTTGTTGATCTTGTAGTCGTGGTACTTCTCCGAACCCACGCGCCACAGCCACGGGCCGTTCATCCCGGCCAGCGCTATGACCACCGCCGCGCCTATCGCGATGCGGCGGGCGCGGCGGCGGCTGGAGCGGTCTTTCATTTCTTACGTCCCCCAAGGGCGATCTGCATGGTCTGGTCGTTCGCCGCCCAGCTGGGTTTGTGCTGCGGGGCGTGCGGCGCCTGCGGAGCCTCTGGGGCATCGTGCGCCTGCGGCAGCTGCGCTGTGGCGTCGAGGCCGTCGCGCTGCTGCGGAACCTTCGCGTGTTGGCCGGTCGGCGGACCCGGAGGACCTGCCCTGTGCTGCGACTTGCGCTTCTTCTTGTCCTGCCGGATGCCCCACCGCCACGCGAAGATCGGCGCGGCCGTGATCAGCAGGGCGAACGTGGCCCAGGTGATCATCGCCGGGTGGACATGGCCGAACACGAACGCGGCGGCCATCGAACCGCAGAAGACCAGGATGAAGAACAGGTGGATCCGGAACGTGCCGAACAGTGTGTCCGGACTCGCCGAATCGCCCTTGGGAGTCACCACGAACTTGCTCTTGCGGCGCAGCACGGCGTCCATCAGGGAGCGTGCGTAGACCGGCGCGGAGAGCGCCGACATCACCATGCCCGCGATACCGCCGGAGCCCTCGGGCTCGTGCGGCGAGACGTTGTGGCGGCGGTTCCAGATGTAGAGGCCGATCTGCAGCGCCGACGCGTTGCCGTACAGCATGAGCCAGATCGTCGGGTCGATGTTCACGCCCGATGCGCCCATGCCGAGGAACAGCGCGCAGGAGAGCGCGGCCAGGATCCAGTTCATGGCGGACATCGGGTAGAAGATGACCATCATCGTGTAGTTGAAGAGCCGCCCGGGCGGGAGCGAGAACGGCGCCTTCCAGAACTGCTTGAGGATGGTCTCGTACGTTCCCCGCGACCACCGCAGCTGCTGCGTGAAGAAGTCCGTCCAGGCGTTGGGTCCCTCACCCACCGCGAGCACGTCCGGCGTGTAGACGGACTTCCACTTCTTGCCGGTCCTCGGGTTCGTGGCGCGGTGGATCTCGAAGCCCGTCGCCATGTCCTCGGTGATCGAGTCGTACAGACCGCCGATCTGCTTCAGGGCGCTGATGCGGACGGCGTTGCTCGTGCCGACGAACATCGGAGAGCCGTAGGCGTTGCCGGCGCGCTGGATCAGGGCGTGGAAGAGGAACTGCTGGGACTCGGCGGCCTTGGTGATGAAGTTGTCGTAGTTGCCGTAGACCTGCGGGCCGATGACGAAGCCGACGTTCTCGTCACGGAAGAAGCCGAGCATCCGCTCCAGGTAGTTGGGCATCGGGACGTGGTCGGTGTCGACCGATGCGAAGAAGTCGTAGTCGTCGCCGTGCGCGTCGAGCCAGGCGTTGTAGTTGCCGTGCTTGGTCTTGGCGCGGTGCGGGCCCTTGCTCATGTTCCACTTCGCCACGCCCTTGCGGGAGAAGTGGTGCACGCCGAGCCGCAGGCAGACCTCCTTGACGGCGGGGTCGTCGCCCTCGTCGAGGAGCCAGACGTGCATCAGGCCGCGGTGCCGGATGCGGACCGCGGCCTCCAGGGTCTTCGTCACCATCTCCAGCGGCTCCTTGCCGGGCACGAAGGAGGTGAGGAAGGCGACTTTGGTGCCGGTCTCGGGGACCACGGGTATCGGGTCACGGGCGACGAGCGTGGCGTGCGCGTTCGAGAGCACGTTCATGCACCGGAAGAACTCGATCAGACCGATGGATATGAGCATGACTATGTCAAGCGTCGGCAGCCAGTCGTTCGAGACGTAGTCGCGCTTCGTCCAGTGCGTCGGCTGCAGCAGCCAGGCGAGCAGCACCAGGGAGAGCAGCGGCGCGGCCCCCAGCATCAGCGCGGCTCTGATCCGGTGCGGCTCCTGCGAGAGCAGGGAGCGGTACTGCACCTTGTACGGCTTGGTCGGATCAGGCTGCGTGAGCGGCCCCGCGAGACGGCTGTAGTGCTCGTAGTCGTACTTCGGCAGAGCCTTCTTGATACGCCTGAACCCGCCCGTACGGTGCGACGGCACCCGCAGTTGGGTCGTCTCTGACGGATCGTTCGGCCGGGCGCCCGTCGGCGTCGACGTCATGAGTCATCCCCCCGCACGCGGTCGCCCGCGTGTTCGTTGGTCCTTCCGTCCGGCCCGGTCCCCCGACCTTCACGGACGCATCAGTGAGAGGCCACCGTCCCCTAAGACATGGAACGGCTACCTTCCGGTTGCATGATGCCCCCCTCGGCATCTTTTCGTGAACGGGGCCCCCGCCCCTTCCCCCGCCGGGCTGCGGTCGGGCCCCCAACTGCCCCGCACCGCATGCCTCATGAGAGCCGATGGCTCCAGCACCAGGTTCTACATCGCCAGCCATGATCGCAAGGGCGAAACAAGGTGTTTACCGGTCATACGAGCGATTTGGGTTATCTGTTGCTGCCTGTTGGGGCAGGAGCACTCAATCGCGTTCGAATATTACCGAAGTGTTCCCGTATCGCCCGCTCGGCTCGGAGCACATCGCCGGACCGGACCGCGTCGAGGATCTCCCGGTGCTGCCGGCAGGTCACCTTGGGGTCCTGCGGCACGTCCACCAGGTCCGTACGCACCTTGTGGAAGGCGTCCCAGAACGCTTCGAGGACCTCACCGAGCAGCGGATTGCGCAGGCAGCGGTAGAGAGTGGCGTGAAATGCGCGGTCGGTTTCGGTGCGAACCGCACCCGACTCACCGATCCGGCCGTCGTCCGCCGCCACCTCGGTGTCCATCCGGTCGACGAGGGCGTCCAGTTCGGCCAGATCCGCGTCCGGGATACGGCCCGCGAGGCGGGCGATGAGCCCGGTCTCCACGGCCTCCCTCAGCTCCAGGAGCTGAAGCAGGCTGTCCTCGCCGCGGTAGTGGCCCGCCACCGTGCGGAAGGTGAGGCCCTCGATCATGGGAGCCATCGACATGGGTCCGACATATGTGCCGAAACCGTGCCGGATTTCCACGATGCCCATCGCCTGCAGCGCCTTGAGGGCCTCTCGCACGGAGTTCCGACTGACGCCGAGGCGTTCCATCAGTTCGGGCTCGGTGGGCAGGGAGGCTCCGGAGGGCAGCCGCTGGTCGATGATGAGCTTCTTGATCCGCTCCTGTATGTCGCGCGCCATGGCGCAACGGTAGCGGTACGGAGACGGGTGTCGACCCGGTACGGGAACCACGAAAGCCCCCCGCGTGAACGGAGGGCTTTCGCTGTCTGTGCGCCGTCAGGGACTCGAACCCCGGACCCGCTGATTAAGAGTCAGCTGCTCTAACCAACTGAGCTAACGGCGCCTGCTGACCTGGAGAACTCTACCGGACGCGGGCGGGTGCTCCGGACCATCGAGGGTCCGCGCCCGCGCCTTCGCGGGGGTCGCGTGGAGGGCGCCGGGGGCATTGCGGGGGTGGCTGCCGTGAGCGGCGAGGGCGTGAATGCGGGGCGGCTCCATCATTCGGACCGTCAACATGCGATATCGCGCGACAGTTGAGAAGCTGACGACTGTGCAGATGCGACGCAGACATTCTTTCCTGGAGTGTGAGGGGAATCGCATGGAGGGTGCTCCGGTGGGCGCTCCGGAATTCGAGGAATTCGATCCCGAGAGCGACTGCGACTGTCCCGGATGCATTCACTGGCGACGGACCATGGCCCACGCGCTTCCCGTAAGAGAGGGCGGTCACCCGGCGGCGCACGGCGCGCGGCGCGCCCTCGTCATCGCCGCGGCGGCGGGCACGGTGCTCGGTGGCGGCCAGGTGCTTCCGGCGGCGGCGGCCCCCGATGCCGTGCCGGGCGGCCACCATCCGGCGCGACCACCGGGGGCGGTACCCGCCGGGGCCCCAGGGGTTCCGGGGGTTCCGTCCGACGAGGGCCCGGGGCCGGACAGTCCGCAGGGCGGCACGAGTGCGCTGCACGGAGCGCCGGGTACGCCGGGTACGCCGGGTCCCGTGTCGTCGGCGGCGCGGGCCACGACGCGGGCCGAGATCATGGCCCGCGCCCAGAAGTGGGTCACGGCGAAGGTGCCGTACAGCATGAGCAAGTACTGGGCCGACGGATACCGCCAGGACTGCTCGGGCTTTGTCTCGATGGCCTGGAATCTCGGCGGCAATGAATGGACGGGGAGCCTCTCCTCCTACGCGACGCGCATTACGAAGAGCCAGCTGCTGCCCGGCGACATCCTTCTCTTCCACAATCCCGCGAACCCCGAGAAGGGGTCGCACGTGACGATTTTCGGTGGCTGGGCGAACGCGGCGCACACGCAATACACCGCGTACGAACAGGCCCGCCCGCACGCCCGTAAGCAGACGACTCCCTATGCCTATTGGAGCAATGGGAGCCGCTATCTGGCCTACCGCTACAAGGGAGTGAGCGGTGGCGCTCCGGGCGGCGCGGGGCCGAGTACGGGGACGCGCTACCCGGGTGCGGGGTCCTTTGGCCCCGGGGCCGACAACAAATACGTGACGCAGCTCGGCAAGGCCCTGGTCGGCCGGGGCGGCGCCCGCTACTACAAGTCAGGACCGGGCCCGCGCTGGAGCGACGCCGACCGCCGGGCCACGCAGGCGTTCCAGCGGGCGCAGGGCTGGACCGGCGGGGACGCGGACGGTCTGCCGGGTCGCACGACCTGGTCGTACCTGATGACGGGCAAGGGCCGCGACATCCCGGGCGCCGGAGCGGGCGCGGGAGCGGGCGGGGGCGGCAGCCATGGCAAGGCACCGGCGTACCCGGGCAGGGGAGTGTTCCGTGCCGGTCAGTCCAGCCCGTCCATCGAGAAGCTGGGCAGGCAACTGGTGAAGAAGGGCTTCGGCAAGCACTACGCCCAGGGGCCGGGCCCCCGCTGGAGCGAGAGCGACCGGCGCAACGTCGAGGCGTTCCAGCGGGCGCAGGGCTGGCGAGGGGCGGCGGCGGACGGATATCCGGGGCCCGAGACCTGGCGGCGGTTGTTCGCATGAGCCGTGGGAGTCAGAGGGGGTGCGGGAGCTGCGGGAGCCGCGGGAGCCGCGGGAGCCACAGGAGTCACGGGGGCCTTGGGAGTCGTGGGAGTCGTGGGAGTGGAGCGGCGCGGATGAGACATGGGCACGAATGTGGCCGGGTTGCGGATGTGGCCGGGGCACGAGTCTGGTCGGGGTGTGGGTGTGGCCGGGTTGCGGATGTGACCTGGTCGCGGGTCCGGCCGGGGCGCGAGTCGGACCGGGTGACAGATGTGGCCGGGGCGCGAGTCTGGTCGGGGTGTGGGTGTGGCCGGGTTGCGGATGTGACCTGGTCACGGGTCCGGCCGGGGCGCGAGTCGGACCGGGTGACAGATGTGACCGGGTCACCAATCAGACCGAGGCACACCTGTGACCAGGTCGCGGATGAGATCGAGGCACGTATGAGGCGGAGGCAAGGATGAGTGCGACAGCGGCATCACGGTCACAGACCCCCCAGCCCGAGGAGCCGCAGTTCACCGGCGCACCGGACACGACCGCACGCCCACCGCGTCTGATCCAGAGCGAGGCCACCACCGAGATCCCCATCCACCTGCTCTTCCGCGACGACCCCGCTGACCCCGGGGTGCCGCTGGCGCCCGCCGTGGTGCGGCGCCGCCAGGGCACGGGGGAGCAGCCGCGCACCGCCCGGCGGCCCGCGGCGCCGCCGGCGTCGGTGAGGGCATCGGCGTACGCGGCCCGGCCCGTGCCCGAGGTAGACCCGGGGCTCGGCGAGCGCCCCGCGCGCGTGCTGCCAGGCGCCGTCGGAGCGCTCGGCGGGGCCGTGGGCGTCGCCGGGTGCGCTGCCGCGCTCTGGTGGGCGGGGCTGCTGCCCGAGCCGGTGGCGCAAGCGGCCGGGCTGCCCTGGCCGGACGGGCACGGCGCGCACGGTGGGACCGGCGGGCCCGGTGTATACGACGCGTACGCCGGGCTCGGGCTGGGGCAGTGGGCCTCGCTCGCGGGGTCGGGCGCGCTCGCGCTGTTCGGGTTCGGGGGCCTGGCCCGGGGCCGGGTCGGCACGGCGTGGGTGCTCACGCTCTTCGGGCGGTACCGCGGCAGCGTCCGCCGTACCGGCCTGATGTGGGTCAACCCGCTCCTCCTGCGCCGCCGCGTCGACGTACGCCTGCGGCACTGGCGCAGTGAGCCGATGCCCGCGGTGGACCGGGGCGGAGTCGCGCTGCGGGTCGTCGTCCTCGTCGTCTGGCGGGTCAAGGACGCGGCGCGGGCGACGCTCGGGGTCGCCGACCACCAGGAGTATCTGCGCGAGTGCGTCGAGGCCGCGACGGCACGGGTCCTGTCCCGGCTGCCCGCCGACGCCTTCCACGACGACACCCCGACCCTGCGCGACGCGGACGCCGTCGGCGACGCGCTGACCCGGATGCTCGCGGCCGAGGCGGAGCCGGTCGGCATCGAGATCTTCTCGGCCCAGCCGACCCGCATCGAATACGCCCCCGAGATCGCCGACACCATGCGTCTGCGCCGGGTCGCCGCCCTGGACGCGCGGCACCGCGACAGCGTGCTCACCTCGGTGGTGGACTCCGTCGAGGACACGGTGACCCGGCTGACCACCCGCGGCCTGGTCGAGCTCGACGACTACGAGCGCAAGGCGTTGGTCAAGGACCTGACGGTGGCGTTCTATACGGGGCATGGAGACCGATGACAGCACCCCCGGCCACCGCGCCCCCGGCCACCGCACCTCCAGCCACCGAGCCCCCGACCACCGCGCCCCCGACCACCGCGCCCCCACCCTCGCGGCTCTCGCCGCGGACGCCTGGAAGCTGACAGCGGACCGGCCCCGCACCCTCCTGGGGATCGCGGGGCCGCCGGGCGCGGGCAAGTCGACGTTCGCGCGGGCGTTGGTGGAGGCGGTCGGCGAGGGCGCCGCGTATCTGCCGCTCGACGGGTTCCATCTCTCGAACGACCAGCTGGAGCGCCTCTCCCTCACCTCACGCAAGGGCTCGGAGCCGAGTTTCGACGTCCGGGGATACCTCGCGCTCCTCACCCGGGTCATCGAGGACACCGGCCACGACATCTACGTACCCGATTACGACCGCACTCTCCACGAGCCGGTGGCCGCCCGGCATCGCGTCCCGCCGACCGCCCGGCTCGTCGTCACCGAGGGGAACTATCTGGCCTGCGATCTGCCGGGCTGGCGCGAGGCTCGGCGCCTCATGGGGGAGTGCTGGTACGTGCGGGCACCTGCGGAGGTACGTCAACTGCGTCTTGTCGAGCGTCAGTTGGCGGGTGGCAGGACGGCCGACGGGGCGGCCGCGTGGGTGGCGACGAACGACGGCCCCAACGGTGAACTGGTGGAGAAGTCGCGCCGACGCTGCGATCGGATCGTCTCCACTATTGGTATGGACATGTTCAACTACCGCCCATAATCT
Source organism: Streptomyces sp. NPDC058257 (assembly GCF_042881845.1). NCBI lineage: Bacteria > Bacillati > Actinomycetota > Actinomycetes > Kitasatosporales > Streptomycetaceae > Streptomyces > Streptomyces sp. NPDC058257. The sequence continues at coordinate 89,763 of NZ_JBHVXJ010000010.1, read as the reverse complement.
GGGCTTGGTCTAGACCGCAGTTACCGCAGTACTCACCGCATTCACCGCATCACCGCACCCGTGGTGATGCGGCGCCGCGGCGCGCGCACGGCTCACGGAATCCCCACGTTTCCCCTGGAGCGGCAGCATGCGAAACAAGAAGATGTACGCGGCCATGCTCGGCGCGACCACCGTCGGGGCGCTCGCGCTCTCGTCCGGTGGCGCGAGCGGTCACGGTTACACCGATCTGCCCGCAAGCCGTCAGATCAACTGTTCCAACGGCACGGTGAGCGGCTGCGGTTCCATCCAGTACGAGCCGCAGAGCGTCGAGGGCCCCAAGGGCTTCCCTGCGGCGGGTCCGGCCGACGGCAAGATCTGCTCGGCGGGCGTCAGCGGCTTCGACGCGCTCAATCAGCCGAAGGCGCCGGGCGGCGGCGCCTGGCCGACGACCAGTGTCAGCGCCGGACAGAACTACACCTTCCGCTGGCAGTTCACGGCGCGCCACCGCACCACCGACTTCAAGTACTACATAACCAAGCAGGGCTGGGACGAGAGCAAGCCGGTGACCCGGGCCGCTCTCGACACCACCCCGTTCCTCGCCGTCCCCTACAACGGCCAGCAGCCGCCCGCCACGCTCTCGCACTCCGGGGCGATCCCCGGTGGCAGAAGCGGACACCACGTGATCGTCGCGGTGTGGACGGTCCACGACACGTCGAACGCCTTCTACGCCTGCTCCGACGTCAAGTTCTGAGCGGTCTCCTGACGGGAGGGCCTGCGCGAGGATCGCGCAGGCCCTCTCCTCATCTGACGGTCCATCAATTATGGTGCGCGGCCATGAAGGCCACCGGGAGTACCGTCGCGGAACTCGTACAGGCTCGCTGGGGCGATCACCGCCCCGGGCTGCGCTTCGAGCAGCAGGAGCTGAGCCACCACCAGGTCGCGGCGGGCGCGGCGGCGAGGGCGGCGCTCCTCGCTGACCTGCTGCCCAGAGGGGCCGAGCCGCACGTCGGGGTGCTGCTCGACAACACCCCCGAGTACCCCCTGTGGCTGAGCGCGGCGGCGCTCGCGGGCGCGGCGGTGGCGGGCATCAACCCCACGCGGCGGGGCGCGGAACTGGCCCGCGACATCGTGCACACGGACTGCCGCGTCCTTGTCACGGAACGGGCGCACCTGGCGCTCCTCGACGGCCTCGAACTCCCGGGCGTACGCGTCCTGGTGACGGATACGGCCGCCTACGCCGAACTGCTCGCGCCCTACGCGCGGGCACGCCCGGAGATATCGAGCGCGGCGACTCCGGCCAGCCGCATGCTCCTCTACTTCACCTCCGGTTCGACCGGGGCGCCCAAGGCCGCGATCTGCAGCCAGGGCCGCCTGGCCGCGGCGGGTCAGTCCCTGGTCAGTCACTTCCGGCTCGGCCCGGACGGCGTCCACTACATCTGCATGCCCATGTTCCACGGCAACGCGGTGATCGCGGACTGGGCGCCCGCCCTCGCGGCCGGGGCGGGGGTGGCGCTGCGGCGCCGGTTCTCGGCCTCCGCGTTCCTGGACGACGTACGGGCCCATGGGGCGACGTACTTCACGTACGTGGGCCGGGCGGTGCAGTACGTCCTGGCCACGCCCGAGCGCCCCGACGACACGGAGAACCCCCTCCTGACGGGCTTCGGCACGGAGGCCGGGGCGGTGGACGCGGGGCGGTTCGAGAAGCGGTTCGGGGTGCGGCTCGTGGAGGGGTACGGCTCTTCGGAGGGCGGGGCCGCGATACAGCGGACGCCGGGGACGCCCGCCGGGGCCATCGGGCGGGCGGCGCCGGGGGACGAGCTCGTGGTGGTGGATCCCGGTACGCGGGAGGAGTGCCCGCCCGCTTCCTTCGCGGCGGACGGGCGCCTGCTGAACGGGGATGCGGCGATAGGGGAGTTGGTGAACAAGGGGCGCACGCCCTTCGAGGGGTACTGGCGCAACACGGAGGCGGACGCGGCGCGGCTCCGGGACGGCTGGTACTGGACGGGGGATCTCTTCTACCGGGACGGGGAGGGGTTTCTCTACTTCGCCGGGCGTACGGACGACCGGCTCCGCGTGGACAGCGAGAATCTGGCGGCGGCGGTGATCGAGAGCATTCTGACGCGGTGGGAGGAGGCGGCAGCGGTGGCGGTGTACGCGGTGCCCGACCCCGTGGCGGGGGATCAGGTGATGGCGGCGGTCGCCCCGCGCGAGGGGGTCTCCTTCGACCCCCTGGCCTTCGCCGAGTTCCTGCTCTCACAGCCCGACCTGGGCACGAAGATGGCCCCTCGCTTCGTGCGGGTGGTGGGGCGGATGCCGGTTACCGCCACCAATAAAGTGGCGCGGGCTGTCCTGCGCGGGGAGGGGTTTCGTTGCGGGGACCCTGTGTGGTGGCGGCCCGTGGCCGGGGCGGGCGGCTATCGCCGCTTTGACGAGGCGGACGTGGCCGCGCTGCTCGACCAGTACCGGGTTCAGGGGCGGGAGGGACTGCTGTAAGGGGTGGGAGGATGCCGCTGTGAGCAGCGGGCGATTCCCCCCGCGCGCCTCGGCGTACCGCCTCCGCGTACCGCCTCCGCGTACCGCCTCTGCATACCGTGGGCCCCATGGTCAGGGAGAGCGTCTGGGCGGGTCTTCGGCGGCGTACGTATCTGGGGGAGCGGTGCGCCCTGGAGGGCGGTGGTCTTCCTCGCCGGGGGTGTGGTGCTCGGGGTGTTCGTTCTTGTGGGTGGCCTTGCCCTGCTCGCCCCGCTCCTCTACCCCCTCGGCGCCTACGCCACCGCCCGAGCCGCCCTCGCCCGCCTCCTGCTGGCCCGGAGGGAGGCGCGGACCCCGCCCGGGGCAGCGGCCTGACCGGCCTCGCGGACCGGATCGCCGTGCTCGATGGCACACTGACGGTCGCCAGCCCACCCGGCGGCCCGACCGGCTCACGCCGCGCGAGCGCGAGGTGCTCGGCCTGGTGGCCGAGGGCAGGTCGAACGGCGCGATCGCCGCCGAACTCGTCGTCGCGTACCTGCGGGCCTGAGTGGCGCGGGCACCCCGAACAGACCGACCTGACGATCCGTGCAATGGCCATCGGTCGGGTCGATTACGATCCTGAACCATGAGCACGTCAGACCAGACAGAGGCAGGCGACACGCCGGGCTTCACGCCGCGCTTCACACCGCGCCAGGCCCGGCGCATACGGATAGCCGCGGCCTCGGTGCTGATGGCCGCGGCGGCCGTGGTGCTCGCCGTACGCATGGCGAGCCGGTCGTCCGTCCTGGTCGTGGGGGTGTACGGGCTGCTGCTCGTCCTCTGCGGCCTGGTGATCGAACTCAGCAGGCGCGGACGGACCAGGCTCGGCAGCTATCTCCTCGCCGCGGGCCTGGTGGCCGCCCTCGTCATGGACTGGGTGGTGCTTGCCTGACCGTTTCGGGGCCGGCGGACGACGGGACCTCGCGGAGCCCGTACCGCTGATGGAGACATCCGGACCGCGGTCGCGTCGATGAGCACCGCGAGCGTCAGACCGAGCCCGATCTGCGGGATCGGTGAGAGGTGTCCTCAGCGGTGCGAGGGATATGCGAAGCGAGGCGGGGGAACGCGTAAGAAGCCCCTCGCTCGCGCGAGGGGCTTCTTACTGTCTGTGCGCCGTCAGGGACTCGAACCCCGGACCCGCTGATTAAGAGTCAGCTGCTCTAACCAACTGAGCTAACGGCGCCTGGTGACAAGAAAATAATACCTGGTCCCGGAGGGTGCTCAGGACCGGTGCCAGGCGGGCGCCCGGGACCGCCGCCCGCGCCCCTAGATCGCCAGCGAGAGCAGTACCGGCGCGGCCCCGCGATTGAGCGTCTCGGCAGCCTCCCGCAGCCGGTGCGCGTGCTCCACCGGCAGGGAGAGGGCCAGGCAGCCGACGGCGGAGCCCGCGGTGATGGGGACTGCGGCGCAGACCGTGCCGACCGCGTACTCCTGGAGGTCGAGGACCGGGACCGTGGCGGGCTGGGCGGCGAGGCGGTTCAGGAGGACGCGTTCGTTCGTGATCGTCCGCGAGGTGAGGCGGGCCATCTTGTGGCGGGAGAGGTGATCCCTGCGGCCGTTCAGGTCTAGCTGGGTCAGCAGGCTCTTGCCGACCGCGCTGGCGTGCGCGGAGGAGCGGAAGTCCACCCACTCGTTGACCGCCGGGGTGCCGGGGCCGTCCGCGCAGTCGGTGATCTTGACTTCACCGTCCTCGTACCGGCTGATGTAGACGGCCGCGCCGATCGAGTCGCGCAGGCCGTCGAGGGTCACCTGGAGCTTTTCCCGCAGCACCTGGTCGCGGCGCTGGGCGGCGCCGAGGCGGGTGAGGGAGGGGCCGGTGACGTACGCGCCGTCGGCGTTCTGTTCGACGTACGCCTCGCGGCGCAGCATGCGGAGCAGGGTGGTGAGGCGGAGTGCGGGCAGCTTGGTCTGCCGGGCGATCTCGGCGTCGGTGACGCCGGTGTCGTGCCTGGCGACGATCTCGAGCACTCGCAGAGCGTTCTGCACCGAGTGCTGCGGCGTGGTCGGCTCGTGTTTCAGCGCCACGACTTCCCCCTGCGTGGAAAGGTTCCGGACAGTTGGGCTCCGTCCACGATAGCCGCCAAGAGGTCGATATGGAGCGGCTGTTGCCGAGATTGATGCCGCATCTCGGCCCTGTCAGCAGCGAAGCGCCACTCTGGCATATGCCAGAGTCATGCCCCCGGGCTGAAGCCGGGAGAAAACCTACTCCGGCGTAGCGGGTCGGCCAGGACCGATCGCCGGGAGGAACGAGGCGGGACCGTGGCGCCGAGCCACGGTCCCGCCTGGGTCTGACTTCCCGTGGCTTACAGCACCGCGGAGAGGAACTCCCGGGTCCGCTCGTGCTCCGGCTCCGTGAAGATCTTCTCCGGCGTCCCGGATTCGATGACCCGGCCCGAGTCGAACATCAGGACCTGGTCCGAGATGTCCCGGGCGAAGTTCATCTCGTGGGTCACACAGAGCATCGTGATGTCCGTGGTGTGCGCGATGTCTCTGAGGACGTCGAGGACACCTGCCACCAGCTCGGGGTCCAGCGCGGATGTGACCTCGTCCAGGAGCAGCACCTGCGGGCGCATCGCCAGGGCGCGCGCGATCGCGACACGCTGCTGCTGGCCGCCCGAGAGCTGACTCGGGTACTTGTCGATGTGCTCGGTGAGCCCGACCAGGTCGAGCAGCTCGCGGGCGCGCTGCTCCGCCTCGTCCTTGGAGAGGCCGAGCACCTGGACCGGCGCCTCCGTGATGTTGCGCAGGACCTTCATGTTCGGGAAGAGGTTGAACTGCTGGAAGACCATCCCGATGTTCTTGCGGACCTCGCGGATGTACTTCTCGCTCGCCGGCACGAGCTTGCCGTTCCTGCTCTCGTGCGTGAGGTACTCGCCGCCGACCTTGATCGTGCCCTCCTCGGGCTTCATCAAGGTCATCAGGAGCCGCAGGATCGTCGTCTTGCCGGATCCGGAAGGGCCGATCAGCGTGACGTGTTTGCCCGACGCGACGGAGAAGTCGAGTTCGTCCAGGACGACATGGCTGCCGAAGCGCTTGGTGACCTTGTCGAAGCGGATCAGCTCGCTGCCGTCCACCGTGGGATTGACGGTTTCGTTCGTGGTGCTGCTGTCAGCGGACAAGGCGACGCTCCAGGACTCGCAGAAGGACGGAAGCCGGGTAGGCAATGACGATGAAGGCGACACCGACGATGCTGATCGCCTCGTAGGTGAAGGTCGCCTGGGTGAATCCCTTGGCCTCGCCCAGCATGTCCAGGGCGCCGATGGCGGCGATCTGCGGGGAGTCCTTGAGCATGGACACCACGTAGTTGCCGAGGGCGGGGATCACGCGGCGGATGGCCTGCGGGAGGATGATCGCGGTCCAGGTGCGGCGCTTGGGCAGGCTGAGCGCCGTGGCCGCCTCCCACTGGCCGACGGGAACGCCTTCGATACCCGCTCGGTAGACCTCGGCGGTGTACGTCGAGTAGTGCAGGCCGAGGCCGACGATGCCCGTGGTGAGCGGGGACATCGTGGGGCCGAACTCGGGGACGACGGTGAACAGGAAGAACAGCTGCACCAGCAGCGGAGTGTTCCTGATGAACTCGGTGACAGCCGTCACCGGCCAGCGGATCCATGCCTGCTCGGAACGTTGCGCGATCGCCCAGAGCAGGCCGAGGGAGAACGCGATCAGGGTGCCCCAGCCAAGAGCCTGGAGGGTGACGAGCACCCCGTCCCAGAACTTCGGCATGAAGTCTTCGACGTTGGACCAGTCCCAGCTCACTTGGCACCCCCGGTAACGGACAGGTCGTCGATCGACGATTTGGAGCGCAGCCCGCTGAAGAGGCCGAGCTTCTCGGGCGCCTGGCCGACCTTGGACTTCGCGTGCCGCTCAAGGAGCCGCATCCCTCGCGTCAGGAGGAAGGCGAGCACGAAGTAGACCACAAGGAGCACCGTGTAGACCGGGGCGCTCTCGGCGGTGACGAGCCGCCACAGGTTGCCCGCGAAGGTCATGTCGGCCACCGCGATGAGCGAGACCAGAGAGGTGCCCTTGAGCAGCTCGATCAGCAGGTTGTTGAACGGAGGAAGCATCTCCGGCCAGGCCTGCGGAATCTCGATCTTGCGCAGGCGCTGCCCCTTGGTGAAGTTCAGCGCAACCCCCGCCTCGCGCTGAGCCACCGGTACGGCGGCAAGAGCGCCGCGCACGATCTCCGAGCCGTACGCCCCGTACGTCATCCCGAGTGCCAGCACACCGGCGGCCATCGGCATGAAGCTGAAGCCGAACAGCATCGGCACCGTGAAGGCCATCCAGAACATGAAGACCAGGGCCGACGTGCCGCGGAAGATCTCGAAGTAGATCCCGGCCAGGAAACGCACGATCCAGAGCGGCGACGTACGCAGAACGCCGATCGGGAAGGCGATCACGAAGGCCAGGGCCGCGCTGTAGACCGTGATCTGCACGGTGATCCACAGACCGGGCAGGAACCACGCCCAGATGAAGTCCGCCGTCATCATCAGGAGGCTCCCTTCACCGGCGGGCACAGATCGTCGAGCGTCAGATCGGTCATCTCGTCCTTGGTGAAGCCGAACTTGCCGACGACCCGCAGCAGTTCGCCGCTCTTCTTCATCTTGTGGAGCTCTTTGTTGAAGGCGTCGCGCAACTTCTTCTCGGAGAGCCGGAAGGCGAAACCGCCCGCGCCGTACGCGGGCTTGCCGTCCACCTTCGGCTGGAAGGCCTCGGTCACCTCGGCACGCTTGCTGCCCTTCACCACGTCACGGGTGGTGATGGCGGTGCCCGCGAAGGCGTCGACCCGGCCCTGCTCCACCGCGGCGAGGCCCGCCACCGGGTCCGGCAGGATGAGGATGTTCTTCACTCCCGCCGCCTCCGCGTAGGCGATCTCTGCGTACGCGGTGCCGCTGGCCAGTTTGAGCTTCTTCTTGACGATGTCCTCGTACCGCTTGATCCCGTGCGGGTTGCCCTTCTTCACGATGAAGGCATCGAGCATCAGGTAGTCGGGGTCGGAGAACAGGACCCGCGCGCAGCGGGCCGGGTTGATGTACATGCCCGCGGACACGACATCGAACTGCTGCGCCTGGGTGAGCCCCGGGATGAGCGCGCCGAACTCGGTCGGTACGGCCGTCACATGCGGCACACCGAGCCTCGGGAAGATCACCTTGGCGATCTCCGGCGCCTCGCCGGTGACCTCGCCCTGCTTGTCGATATAGCCGAACGGGAGTTCTCCCGCGACGCCGATCCGCACGGTCCCCGCGTCGCGGAGCCGACTCAGTAGATCCCCGCCCTCAACCTTCCCCTCCTCCGGGACCTTGACGCACCCCGCAGCCCCCATAGCTCCGAGCGCCGCTGCTCCTGCGAGCAGGGAGCGGCGGCGAAGCCTGCTGCCTGTGAATCCCTCGTTGTTCTCATGTGGTGGAGCCATGGGCGCGCGGCTACCCGACTCGAAGCAAAATATGCGGGCCAATTTCGGCCCCTGATGCAATCGTTGTGGTCTTGACCCAGGGAGGAGCATGGGACACATGGCAGACCGATTCATCGAAGTCTCCCTCGCCAAGCGGGGAGTTCAGTGCACGGCAAAGCTGCTCGACGAGCGGGCCCCTGTGACCTGCGCGGCGGTGTGGGAGGCGCTTCCGCTCAGCGAGGACGTCTATCACGCGAAGTATGCCCGCAATGAGATCTACGCCCTCTTTCCGGCTTTCGCGGACCGCGAGCCGCCCTTGGAGAATCCGACAGTCACCCCCATTCCCGGCGACCTCTGCTATTTCTCCTTCAACGGGACACAGCTGGGCACGCAGTCCTATGGATACGAACCGGCCGCGGACGTGCGGGCGGGCGCCACGGTCGTGGACCTCGCCCTCTTCTACGAGCGCAACAACCTGCTGCTCAACGGGGACGTGGGCTGGGTCCCCGGCATCGTCTGGGGGCAGGTCGTCGACGGCCTCGACGAGATGGCCGAGGCCTGCAACGACCTGTGGCGCGGCGGCGCGCAGGGCGAGACGCTGAACTTCCGCAGAGCGTAGAACCCGCCCGCGGCGTCAGGTGTCAGGTGTCAGGTGTCAGGCGGCAGGCGGCAGTCGGGCGTCAGGTAGTCAGCCGACAGCGGGCGGCGCGATCTCCGCGCCGCCCGCTTCGTACAGCGCGTGCGCGGCCCGCAGGACGAGCGCGTCGGCATGCCGCGCCGCCACGATCTGCACCCCGATGGGCAGCCCGTCGCGGTCCACCCCGCAGGGAACGGTCGCGGCCGGCTGCTGCGTCATGTTGAAGGGGTACGTGAACGGGGTCCACCCCGTCCACCGGCGATGGCCGGAACCCTTCGGAACCTCCGCCCCCGCCTCGAAAGCGGTGATCGGCAGCGTCGGAGTGACCAGGAGGTCGTACGTCTCATGGAAGCGGCCCATGCGACGGCCGAGCTCCATGCGTACGTCGACTGCGGCGAGGTAGTCGAGCGCACTGGACCGGGCGCCCTGCGCACAGATCTCCTGCAGCCCCGCGTCGAGCAGCTTGCGCCGGTCGGGCGGCAGGTGTTGGACCACCCGCGCCGCGCCGCTGAACCACAGGGTGTGGAAGGCCTCCACCGGATCCGTGAAGTCCGGGTCGGCCTCCTCGACGTACGCACCCTGCGCCGCGAGGGACTCCACCGCCCGCCGCACCGCGGCGGCGACCACGGGCCGCACCGCCACCTGGTTGCCGAGCGAGGGCGAATAGGCGATGCGCAGACCGCGTACGCCTCCTTCGATACCCGCGCGGAAGCTGCCCTCCACCGGCGCCAGCTGTGACCAGTCGCGCCAGTCCGGGCCGCTGATGACATCCATCAGGAGCGCCGCGTCCGCCGCGTCCCGCGTCATCGGGCCGACGTGCGCCAGCGTGCCGAACGCGGACGCAGGATACAGCGGCACCCTTCCGTACGTCGGCTTCAGCGCGAAGATGCCGCAGAAGGAGCCCGGGATCCGCACCGAGCCGCCACCGTCCGTGCCGAGCGACACCGGCGCCGCGCCGAGTGCCACGGCGGCCGCTCCGCCGCCGCTCGAACCGCCCGCGGTGCGCGCGGGGTCGTACGGATTGCGGGTGATCCCGCTCTGCGGGCTGTCCGTGACGCCCTTCCAGCCGAACTCGGGCGTAGTCGTCTTGCCGATGAACACCGCGCCGTGCTCGCGCAGCCGCGCCACCGACGGCGCGTCCTCGTCCCAGGCCCCCGCCGCACTCACGGTCTTCGAGCCCCGCAGCGTCGGCCCGCCGCGCTGCAGCAGGATGTCCTTGACCGAGACCGGCACCCCGTCCACGAGCCCCCGCGGCTCACCGCGCCGCCACCGCTCCGTACTCGCCTCGGCCTGGGCGAGCGCCTCGTCGGAGTCGATGCGCACGAACGCGTTCACCGTCGGCTGCACGTCCCGCGCCCTGCGCAGAGCGGCTCGTGTCGCGTCCACCGGACTGATTTCGCCCTTGGAAAAGGCATCGACGAGTTGTACCGCGGTGAGATCCGTGAGCTCGGTCATGCACGCTCCTCAGGGGAGGGAAGTGGCTCGGAAATGATCAGTGCCCGCATCAGTGCCCGCACCAGCGCCCGCATCAGTGGCCGCATGTCCGGGAATGATCAATTCCCCGGTACATACCCACGTTTCTTGTCGACCACGTTGGACAGGGGCCGTCCGGCCGCCCACTCCTCGTACAACTCGACGAACTGCGAGCCCAGTTCATCGCGCCAGCCGACCACGTCCCCGCTCATGTGCGGGGACACGAGGAGACCCGGCGCCGTCCACAGCGGGCTGTCGTCCGGCAGGGGCTCGTGCTCGAAGACGTCGAGCGCCGCCCCCGCGATCCAACGCTTCGACAGGGCGGCCGCGAGATCGTCCTCCACGACGAGCGCGCCCCGTCCGATGTTGATGAAGCGCGCCGACGGCTGCATCATGCCGAAGCGCCGCTCGTCGAACATGCCGCGCGTGTCGTCCGTGAGCGGCGCCGCGCAGATCACCCAGTCGGCCCGCGCCATGAGCCGATCGAGTTCGTCGGGGCCGTGGACGCCGCCTCGGGCGCTGCGGCCCACGAGGGCGGTGATGATCCCGAGCCCCTTCAGCATGCGGACGATGGCGTGTCCGATCGGGCCCGAACCCACGACACACGCGCGTGTGCGGGCAATTCGCTGGGTCTCGCGGTGCTGCCAGGTCCGCTCGTCCTGGAGCTCGAGGGTGCGCGGCAGGTCCTTGGCCATGGCGAGGACGAGAGCGGCCACGTACTCGGCGATCGGCTGGTCGAAGACCCCGCGGGCGTTGGTGACCAGCGTGTCGGACTCGGCGAGTTCAGGGCACATCAGACGGTCCACGCCCGCGCTCGCGGTGTGCACCCAGCGGGGCCGCCGCCCCTCGCCCGGCCAGGCCCGACGCACCGCGTCCGAGAGGAAGTTCCACACCAAGAGCACATCGGCGTCGGGGAGTTGGTCCGCCAGGCTGTCCGCGTCCGCGTGCAGGATCCGGGCGCGCCCCGCGAGGCTGCCGAGACGGGGCGGCGGGGCCGGGGACGGGGCGTCGAGGACCAGAACGGTTGTATCGGACATCGGATCAGAGGTTGATTCGGACATCGGGGAGAAACCGTTTCGCAATGAGAGTCCGCTTCCCTGAGTTTCGTGTCGGCCAGAGCCGTCTGAGATGCGCGGATTGACCACGCTCGCACCTGAAACTACCTTCGTCAACAGAGGTGCTCTATCACAAGCACCCCACGACTGAGTACGCTCCGTGCGAGGTCGTAGCACACTCTGTAGCGCTTTCTTCGCGCCTTTGCCCCATCCCGACGTCCCGGCGCGTCGCCGGTTCCGCATCTCCCGGCCCCCGGCCGGTCCCTCAAATGCACGCACGCACGAACTTGGGGCCTGCTCATGGACGTCTCCTTCCTCGGCGGACCACACCCTCAACGCGGTGTAGGTGTCGTCGCACCCTTCGACTTCGCACTCGACCGGGAGCTCTGGCGCTGGGTGCCGGACGAGGTCTCCCTCCACCTGACACGCACCCCGTACGTTCCCGTCGAGGTGAGCCTCGACCTGGCACGACTCGTCAGCGAACACGAAACCCTGGGCGAGGCGGTGCGCGCTCTGAGCGCCGCCGAACCCGAAGTCCTGGCCTATGCCTGCACGTCGGGCAGCTTCGTCGGCGGCATCGCGGGCGAGCGCGCGATGTGCGAGGCAATGAACCGCGAAGGCGCGGTCTCGGCCGTCACCACATCGGGCGCGCTGCTTGAGGCGCTCGACGATCTGGGCGCGCGGCGCATCGCGCTCGTCACGCCCTACACCTGGTCGGTGACCCAGTCCCTGGAGCACTACCTGGCCGAATCGGGTGTGTCCGTGACCGGCCGCGCCTATCTGGGCCTGACCCGGCACATCTGGAAGGTGCCCTACAAGGACGTGGCCGAGATGGCGCGCAGGGCGGTGCTCGACGGCGCCGACGCGCTCTTCATCAGCTGCACCAATCTCGCGACGTACGACGTCATTCCGCAGCTGGAGGCCGAGCTGCGGATGCCGGTGATCTCAGCGAACCAGGTCACGATGTGGTCTGCCCTGCGCCGTCTGGGTACCCATGCCGTAGGGCCGTACCAGGCGCTGATCAATCCGAGTGCCAGGCCGGGCGCGGGCCCGGTCGCGGGGCCGGGCGAGCTGCCCGGCGTGGTGCCGGTCGATCCGCCCCAGGGACTGCCCGAAGGACCACCACCGCTGCCTTGAAGGAGGCTGGAAGTGACGGCACTTGGATTCCTCTATCCGGGTCACTCGGCTGAGGACGACTACCCCCGTATGGAGCAGATGCTGGGGAGCGATGTCCGGCTGCAGGTTGTCCACACCGACATCGGCGAGGACGCGCACCGGGTCGACGCGCTCCTGGAGATGGGCTCGACGGCCCGGCTCGCCGCCGGGGTGGAGGAGCTGCGCATGGCCGGCGCGGAGGCGGTGGTGTGGGCCTGCACCAGCGCGAGCTTCGTCTTCGGCTGGGAGGGCGCGCACGACCAGGTCCGCGCCCTGGCCAGGGCGGCGGGCCTGCCGGCGTCCAGTACGTCCTTCGCGTTCGCCCATGCGGCACGTGAGGTGGGAGCGGGCAGGGTCGCGGTCGCCGCGACCTACCCGGAGGACGTGGCGGCGCTCTTCGCCTCGTTCCTGAAGGCGTCGGGCACGGAGGTCGTCTCGACACAGGGGAGCGGCATCATCACGGCGGCGGAGGTGGGCACGTGGGGCTGGGAGGAGGTCAGGGCCATGGCCCGCGCGGGCGACCATCCGGACGCCGACGCGGTCCTGCTCCCCGACACGGCACTGCACACGGCGGCGTACGTCCAGGCGCTGGAGCAGGACCTCGGCAAACCGGTCCTGACGGCGAACCAGGTGACGGTCTGGGAGGCGCTGCGCCTGTCCGCGCGCAGGGTGAACGCGCCGTCACTGGGCACTCTGTTCACGAAGGAGCCGGTGGTGCAGGTCAGGCAGTAGCCGGGCGCCCCCGCCCGCGGAGCGGAACGCCACCGTCCCCGGGAATAAAACGGAGCCACCCTCCTGTTGCCCCCTGCGGAGCAAGAAGACCCGCAAAAGCACGCGCAGCAGGAGGCAGGCCCCCGTGACAGTGGACCCGAGCGACGACATCCGTGGCGACCGGTACGGCACCGCGCCGGTCCCGCTCTCCGTACTGGACCTGGTGACCGTGGGAGCGGGCCGGACAGCCACCGACGCCCTGCGCAAGAGCGTGGAGATCGCCAAGCTGGCCGAGGGCCGCGGATACCACCGCTACTGGGTGGCCGAGCACCACTCCATGCCGGGCGTGGCCTCATCCTCCCCGGCGGTCATCCTCGCCCACCTGGCCGCCCACACGGACCGCATCCGGCTGGGCTCGGGCGGCGTCATGCTGCCCAACCACGCCCCCCTCGTCATCGCGGAGCAGTTCGGCACCCTGGAGGCGATGGCCCCGGGCCGCGTCGACCTGGGCCTTGGCCGCGCCCCGGGCACGGACGGCGCGACCGCCGCCGCCCTGCGCAGGACCGAGCGCCTCAACGAAGGCGCCGACGACTTCCCGCAGCAGCTCGCCGAGCTGACCCGGTTCCTTGACGACGACTTCCCCGACGGACACCCGTACGGCCGTATCCACGCCGTCCCGGGCCCCGTCCAGGCCACCTCGCCCGGCGGCGTCCAGTCCCCGCACCGCCCGCCCCTGTGGCTGCTCGGCTCGTCCGGCTTCAGCGCCCGCCTGGCCGGAGTCCTCGGCCTGCCCTTCGCCTTCGCGCACCACTTCTCCGCGCAGAACACGATCCCGGCGCTCGACCTCTACCGGGAGTCGTTCAAGCCGTCCGCGGTCCTCGACGAGCCGTACGCCCTCATCGGCGTATCGGCGCTCGCGACCGACGAGGAGGACGAGGCCCGGCGTCAGGTGCTCGCCGCCGCCCTGAACATGGTCCGCCTCAGGACCGGGAAGCCGGGGCTCGTCCCGACTCCCGAGGAGGCTGAGGCGTACGCATTCAGCGAGATGGAGCGGGAGTTCGTCAACAGCTGGAACTCCAACGTCATCTACGGCACCGCCGACCAGGTCCGCACCGGCCTCGACGACCTCGCCAAGCGCACCGGGGCCGACGAGCTGATGATCACGGCCAACGCGCACAGCGGCGAAGTGCGGCTGCGTTCGTACGAGTTGATCGCGGACGCGTACGGACTGCCCGGCGCGTAGCCCTCAACCGGCACCGGCGCCGAGCAGCGCGGAGATATGATCCGGCGCCACCGGGCGGGAGTACAGCCACCCCTGCCCGGTGTCGCACCCGATCCGCCGCAGCCGCGCCGCCTGCGACGTGGTCTCCACGCACTCCGCGGTGACCGTGAGCCCGAGGCGGTGCGCGAGCTGGACCAGGGCCTCGACGATGACCTCGTCGGCGGGGTTGATGTGTGCCTCGCCCGCCTCCGCGTCGTACTGGAACCCTCGTACGAACGAGCCGTCCAGCTTCAGGACGGACACCGGAAGCCGGCTCAGGTACGCAAGGTTCGAGTACCCCGTGCCGAAGTCGTCGATGGCGATCCGCACCCCCATGTCGCTCAGCGACTGAAGGGCCTGCAACGGGCGGCCCGCCGAGCCCATCACGGCCGACTCGGTGAGTTCGAGCTGGAGCAGTTCGGGGGCGAGGCCCGTCTCGGCGAGGATGTCCGCGACATCGGCGACCAGGTCCGAGTCCCACACCTGCCGCACCGCGACGTTGACGCTCATGAACACCGGCGGCCGCTCCGGGTGGTCCAGCTGCCACTGCCGGGCCTGGCGGCACGCCGTCCGCAGCACCCAGCGGCCCAGCTGCACGATCGAACCGTCCTCCTCGGCAAGGCCGATGAACCGATTCGGCGTCAGCAGCCCGAACTGCGGATGCTGCCACCGCACCAGCGCCTCGACCCCGCGCACGCCGCCGTCCTCCAGGCGCACCAACGGCTGGTAGTCGAGGACGAATTCATCCCGGTCGACGGCCGGACGCAGTGAACTCGACAGCGCCTGCCGTGTCATGCGGTGGGCGTTGCGCTCGGGGTCGAAGAGGGTCCAGCGGGCCTTGCCGTCCGACTTCGCCCAGTAGAGCGTCGTGTCGGCGGCCTGCATGAGACATGTCGTCGTGGTCCCGGCGGCGCGCCGCTCCACGACGCCGATCGACGCCGAAACGGAGAGCCGCTGGCCCGACAGGTCGAAGGGGTCCTGCAGCGCCTTGAGCGCCGCGTCGGCGAGG
Source organism: Streptomyces sp. NPDC058257 (assembly GCF_042881845.1). Taxonomy (NCBI): domain Bacteria; kingdom Bacillati; phylum Actinomycetota; class Actinomycetes; order Kitasatosporales; family Streptomycetaceae; genus Streptomyces; species Streptomyces sp. NPDC058257. The sequence goes on along the minus strand of NZ_JBHVXJ010000010.1, from coordinate 74,583 downwards.
TCGGCCAGCTGGTCCGTGCCCGTCGAGTCCTCCACCAGCAGCGCGAACTCGTCGCCGCCGAGCCGCGCCACCAGGGGCGCCGCCGCCTGGCCGTGGGCGGCCTCGTCGGCGCACCGTGTGAGCCGCTCCGCGACGGCCGCGAGCAGCCGGTCGCCGACCCGGTGGCCGAGGGTGTCGTTGACCGCCTTGAACCCGTCGAGGTCCAGATAGCAGAGGCCGATACGGCCGGTTCCCGTGTCGTCGTACGCCCCCGCTTCGAGTGCGGCGGCAAGGCGTTCGAAGAACAGGCTGCGGTTGGCGAGCCGGGTCACCGGGTCGTGCATCTGCAGATGCCGCAGCCGGTCCTGGAGCTCGCGGCGCGCGCTGATGTCGGTGGCGGCGAGCAGCACCGTACGACCGCCGGGCATCGGCGAGACGGTGATCTGTACCCACAGCGAGTGCCCGTCGGGATGTTTCAGGCGACGGGTGCAGCGCAGCTTCGCCTGGCGCCCGCGCAGCACCTCGCGGTACGCGTGCCAGACGCGGGTGTCCGACGCCAGGTCCACCAGATCGGCGGCGAGGCGCCCCGTGAGATCGTCCGGGGCCGCTCCGAGCAGCTCGGCGAGCGCGTCGTTGGCGTCGATGACGAGGCCCTCGCCGTCCACGACGCCGAGGGCGAGAGGGGCGGCAGCGAACGCGGCTCGGTGATCGGGTTGCTGCCCCGGATGGCGACGCTCCGTAGTGGGCGCCTCGGCGAGTTCGGGTGCTGTGACCGCTGTGACAGCTGTGGGCGCTTGGCCTTCAGACGTTCCGTTCACCACTTGCCCCCTCAGTGCAGTTGTTCGGCGAGGCCGGGCCCGCGCAGGAAGGTGTGCCGATCATAGGGGCTGGCCGGACGGCGCATCCAGCCACAGCGCGGTACCGCGTGGCGGCCGCGTTCGGCATAGGACAGGCGCATGCCCGGCATGGGTTTGGCACCCAACCGGTGGCAGATCGTTTCTGCTCACCCCGGTAGCGCTTCCCTTGCGCCTCAATCTGCTCGGCGACCACTTGTGACGTTCGGTGAACGCCCGGCGGGTCGTCGGCCACCCGATCGGGTCAGACAAACAGGGCATATTTAAATAAAACGTCACAAAGTGGGTGGGATGCCCCGTAATCCCTGCCCGGAGGTGGTCGTGCCGCGTCAGCTACCCCGCTGGGGACTCACCCGTGGAGGGGAGAGATCCCGGTTGCGCAGCACGGCCGCCGCCCTCACGTCCTTGACCGCGCTCGCCGCCACGGGGCTCGTCGCGGGCCCCGCGATCGCCCAGACCTCGGCAGTACCCTGCGCGCTCCAGCGCACACCGGCGCATCACTCGGAGGGCCTGGACACCTGGAACGCCGCCTACACGCGTCCGAACCGGGCCCTGGACGCGGCCATGGTCTTCCTCTCCTTCCCCGACTCCCCGCCCCGGAGCACCCCCGAGGACCTGGCGGGCGACTACTTCCCCGCCACCAGCCAGTTCTTCGACCGCGCCTCCTACGGCAAGTTCGCGCTGCGCCCGCACCCGCAGCGCCAGTGGGTCGAGATGCCGGACTACTCCACCTCCTACGCCATACAGCGGGACTGGAACCCGGCCCGGCGCAGCGCCTATCTGCGGGACGCGGTGGCCGCGGCCGATCCGCACGTCGACTTCTCGCGGTACGACGTCGTCTACTTCGTCGCCGACCCGGACGCGCCCGGTGTCGACTCCGACGCCACGAAGGTCGTCAACTTCGACCGGCCGATGAGGGCCGACGGCGTGGACATCAAGCGCATCGTTACGGTCTTCGAGCGGCATCCGCCGGACCGCAACGTCCTCGCCCACGAGACCGGCCACGTCTTCGACCTGCCCGACCTCTATCACCGGCCGACGGACGGCAAGGGCGACTGGGACACGCACGTCGGCGACTGGGACGTCATGGGCAGCCAGTTCGGGCTCGCGCCCGACCTCTTCGGCTGGCACAAGTGGAAGCTCGGCTGGCTGGACCAGCGGCAGGTGGTGTGCGTGGAGGGCGGGGCGCGGCGGCTGACCCTGGAGCCGCTGGCGGCACGGCCCGCGCGCGGGGGCGTCGGCGGCACCAAGCTGGCGGTCGTCCGCACCGGCCTCGACAGTGCGATCGCCATCGAGGCGCGCGGCGCGGTGGGCAACGACCGCGCGACGTGCAGGGAGGGGGTGCTCGCCTATCGCGTACGCAACGAGGCGCCTTCCGGAGGCGGCCCGGTCGAGGTCGTCGACGCCCACCCGGGCTCGGACGCGTGCTGGGGCGAATCGGTGTACCCGCCGCTCGCGGACGCGCCGGTGGGCACGGGGGAGAGCTTCACGGTGCCGGGCGACGACGTACGCATCGAGGTCGAGGGGCGGACGGCGACGGGGGCGTGGACGGTGAAGGTGTCGGCGGGCTGAGCCGGGCGCTCCGGAGCGTTCCGTGCGCGCACGAAAGAAGCCCCCCGCTCGCGCGAGGGGCTTCATTCTGTCTGTGCGCCGTCAGGGACTCGAACCCCGGACCCGCTGATTAAGAGTCAGCTGCTCTAACCAACTGAGCTAACGGCGCCTGCTGACGTCGTAGACCTTAGCACCCTGATCGCCACCAGGAAAAATCGAAATCCGGACCGCGGAACCGGCCGCCGCACGGGCCGCGCGGACACAGGCCCAGAGGGCTACCTCGGGCCCCGGAAGCCAGGGATGCCGGGCGTCGGGGGCCACGAGCCAGCGCGATTCGAGGTGCCCTTCGAGGCGCCCCGGCAGCAGCGTCTCCCGGTCGTCCACGACGATCGGCGGCACCGTCACCGCGTCCCCCGTGCCGTGGCACAGGACGCCGGGCACGGCGCGGCCCCACTCCTCCCATTCAAGGAGCGAGGGCAGCCGCTGGGCGGTGCCGGGGGCGGCGAAGAGGAGCATGCGGCCGCGGTGCGCCGCGACGGGGCCGGATCCCGGACCTTCCTCCCACAGGCAGCCGAGCATCCGGCGGCCGAAGACGGCCGGGACGCTCACCACGTCGAAGACGGAGCCGCAGGGGAGGACGGCGGGGGCGGTGGGTCGGCTGCGCCAGTGGATGAGGGCGCTGCGTGGATACGTTTCGGCGGAGGCGAGCCAGGCGGCTCCCTCGGTGGTGACGTCAGAGATGTTCTGGACGCCGGCGGGGGCAGGGCCGGGGTGGAGACGTGTACTGCTCATGGCGAATACATCTACCGGGGGTGAGCGTTCCGATTCTGAGAGTTGTCAGAAATCAGGACAACGGGAGGCGAGAAGGAGTACCTTGCCCTCCGCGGCATATGCCCCCTGATCTTTTTGGGGGTTCGTCAGGAGGCTGTAGGGGGCTTCCAGGAGGCCTTCCCGGGGGGCTTGCGAGGGGTCTGCAAGGCGCAGCGCAGGCGCAGGGCGTCTCTGCGGGGGGCCGCGGCGGGGCTCAGGGGTCCTGCGGAGGTCCGCGGTAAGGGCTCGCAGTGGTTGGTCTCTGCGGGGGCCCGCGGTGAGGCTTGCGGTGGTTTCTGCGAGGGGTCAGCGAGAGTCCGCGCGGGGCCCGGTGGTGTTTCGCGCGGGGCCTGACAGGAGACTGACGGGTGCCTGACGGGTGTTTCGCTGGGCCCTCGCGCTCCCCCTGCCTCGCGTCCCTCGGACCTCCCGCCTCGGCGGGCCCTCAGCCCTCCGGACCGCCGCCGCCCGCACCGGCCCCGCGCAGCAGATCCCGCCCGAACTCGACCATCTTCTTCGCGTAGTCCTCGGTCCACTGCGCGCGCTCGGCGATCACGGCGGGCGTGAGGCGGTCGAAGCGCCGGGGGTCGGCGAGCTGCGCGGCCGCGATCGCCTGGAACTCGACCGCCCGGTCCGTCGCGGCCCGGAAGGCGTGGGTCAGCTCGGTGGCCCGGGACAGGAGCTCCTGCGGGTCCTCCATCGACTCCAGGTCGAAGAAGTGCTCCGGGTCGGCGACGGCCTCCGCGGGCTCGAAGAGCAGGGGCGCGGGGCGCATGCGCTGCTCGGTCCGGGACCGATCGGGCTCCGCCATGGTTCTTCCTCCTCGTACGGTTCTCGGCCGTGGGGGGCCGTCTTCCATTCTCCCCTGCTGCGCAAGGGGGCCGTGTGCCCAGGGCTGCGGGGGGCTTCGGCACTCTCGGGCCTACGGCCGCCAGGCCACGCGGTGTTCGGACCACTGCGCCCACGTGGACATCATCGCCTCCCAGCCGTCCGGGAACTTCACCGTGACGCCCAGCTGGACCGGTTCCGTCGACGGGTGGTCGTCGAGCAGTTCGCTGACGCCCGCGCGGCAGACCACGATGCAGGCGTGACGGTGGCGGGAGGCGAGGACGCAGAGGCGGCCCGTCTCCAGGTGGAACGCGGTGGCGTCCGGGCGGCCGGAGAGCGGGTGAAGGACCACCGTCACGTCGAACTCGCGGCCCTGGAGCCGGTTGGCGGTGTCCACCGTGACGTCCGTGACGCCGAGCGCCGCGAGGGACGCGCGCACCGCCGCCGCCTGGTCGCGGTGGGCGGTGCCGACGGCGATGCGGTCGGCCGTCAGGGGAGCGGGGTCCGGGTCGCGTTCCGAAGTGGCGGCGCCGCCGCGGTCCAGGAGACGCCTGACGACCTGGGCCACCGCGCGTACGGCCTCGGGGTCCGTCCGCGGCGTGTTCCGCGCGGGCAGTTCGAGCAGACCCCAGCCCGACTCCGCCGCCTCGTCGATCACCCGGTCAGGACCCGAACCATCCGACGGAACGCCGAAGTCGAGCGTCCTGTCGCCGTGGTCCGTGCCGCTGCGGAAGGGTGTGTACGGATAGAACGCGGCGGAGACCAGCGGGGCCGCCGACGCCGGTAGCCGCCAGGACACCGGCAGGCGGTGCTGGGGCAGTTCGGGGTTGTGCGCGAGCAGCGTCGTCACGGCGCTGGCCGAAGGGTCGTACGCGAGGCCCGCCCACTGCTCGGCGCCCACGATCGAGAACGGGTCGAGCTGGCCGGGGTCGCCCACGAACAGCGCCCGCTCGAAGAGCCCGGCAACGGCGAGCAGAGCGTCCGAGCGCATTTGATACGCCTCGTCGACGATGGCGTGCCCCCAGGGGGCGTCGAGCTTGGCGACCTCGACGTGCGCCCACTTCGCGGCGGTCGACACGACGACGTCGAGCCCGGCGAGGTCGGCGGCCTTCGTGGACGTGCGGACGAAGGGCAGGCCGTCGAGGGCCTTGTCGTACGCGTCCGGGTCGCTGCTGTGCAGACGGCCCACCGGCAGCTCCGGGTCCTTCTCGGCGAGACGCAGGACCAGGTCGTCGACCTGGGCGTTCGTCTGCGCGATCACCATCAACGGGCGTCCGGCCGCTGCCAGTTCGCGGGCCGCCCGGACGACGAGGGTCGACTTGCCCGCGCCGGGCGGCGAGTCGACGACGACGCCGCGGTGCGCGCCGTGCAGCGTGTCGTGCAGGATCGCGTCCGTGGCGCGGGTGGCCGCCGCGCCGGGGTCGAAGGAGGCACGGTCGAAGGGGGCGGTGGGACTCACAGGGTGTCCTCCGGCGTCACGGGATCGGGGCGCTCGGCGGCGTCGCCCGGCGGGCCGCCGTGGGTCCAGGGAGTCTCATCGGGTTCGGGGAGCTTGGGGCCGCCGCGCTGCTCGTGCTCGAAGAGCGTCCAGCAGATCCGCTCGCCCTTCTCCGGCACAGAGCCTGGCTCGGGCTCCTTGCCGCGGCCCATCTTGTCGGTGACGCGGAGGATGACAGTGCCCGCACCTTCGTGGGCGACGAACTCGGCCGTCTGCGGCTTGCCCTGCAGCGAGCGGTACACCTTCGCGCGCTCGGCCAGGTGCGGGTGGTCGTCCGTGCGGACCGTGACGAGGGGGCGCGGCCTTGGACTCTTGCTCTCGCTGTACGCCATGACCACCTCGGTCACCTCGCCCGCGAACGCCTCGCCCGCGAGCCGGCGGCCCGCCATCACCAGGGGGTCGTCGAGTGCTTCCTGGGCGTCGAGCCTGGCCTGCTCGCGCTCGCGCGCGGCGAGCTTGTTCGCCGCCGTCACCGCGTCGTCGATGCGGGGCTGCGGGGGTTCGCCCGCCGTCACGCGGTCCCGGTGGCCGGTGAACGACCAGCGGTCGCGGATCCAGCGGTCGGCGGCGTGCGGGGTCTCGGGGAGCGTGCAGAGCGCGTCGAGGCCACGCCACACCGCGTCCCAGGTGGGGCGGGTCCTGCTCTCGATCAGGGAGCGGATCTCCCGCTCGGCCGCGGCCAGTTCGGCGAGGCGGGTGTCCGCCTCGACGCCGTCCTCGGCGGCGGCGAGGGTGCCGCGCGCGCGGTCGTAGCGCTCGATGGCGGGGGCGAGGAGGCGGTTGTCGAACGCCGGGTCCGTGGCGGGGCCCGCGGGCGGGCAGAGCAACTGGCCGTCCTTGTCCCGGGCCAGCTCGGCGCGGAGCGCGGCGTCGGCCCCGGAGGTGCCTTCCGGGGCCTCGATCCAGGCGAGCAGGGCGCCCAGGTGCTGGTCCTCAAGACTTGACTGGCCGGTGGCCCAGTGCCGGGAGAGCAGTTCGGTCATGGCGACGAGGAGGGAGGAGCCGGGGACGCGGGCCCGCTCCCCGAAGTGGGTCAGCCAGCGGCCGAGCAGGGGGACGCGGGGCGGGGCGGGATACGGGGTCTGAGGGTCCTGCTCGGCGGTGCGGCGGAAGCGGGTGGAACGGCCGATGAGCCGTACGAAGTCGATGCCGGCGCGGCTCGGGACGATCAGCTGCGGTGCGTCCGCGCAGAGTTCGACCTCCACCTTGACGCGCTTGCCGGTCTCCGGGTCCTTCTCGCTGCGTTCCGCCGCTTCGACGTCGTCCGCGAACGTGTCGACGTACTCCAGGACGGTGTCCGCGAGTTGGGCGAGGAAGGTGAAGCGGAGGTCGCGGTCGCGGGGCTGGGGGACGATGAGCACGCGGGGCGATGTCCGCTCCGTCCCGACGAGCGCGCCGAGCGGGGCACCTGCCTCACCCGCGGTGATGAGGGGGACGAGGACGAGGGGGCGCTGGGAGAGGTGCCGGTGCCGTGCCGTCGCCCTCGGCTGAGCGCGTCCGGTGGCCACCGCCTCCAGGCGGGCCAGGCTGTCGATCAGTGACACGGTCGGGGGGCCTCCATGATCGGCGGGGCCGCTGGGCTCGCCTGTTCGGCTGCGCGGGGCGTCGGTGCTGGTGTCCGCGAGCCATGGTCTGCTGCTTCGCCGCTTGGCGGTGGGGGTTTCCCGTCCGCCCACTCGATTACCCGGCGACAGCCGGTCGGCGAGGGGTTCAGGGGCGGGTGAGCGGTCGGGAAGGGAACGGCTGTTGCGCGGTGCGGTTCGGCTGCGCGGGGCGTCGGCGTCGGTGTCCGCGGGCCGTGGCCTGCTGCTTTGCCGCTTGGCGGCGGGGTTTTCCCGTCTGCCCCGTCCGCCCACCTGATCGCCCGGCGACAGCCGGTCGGCGAGGGGCTCTGGGGCGGGTGAGCGGGGGAGCGGTGTGCGGTCGGCGGGGAGCTCCGGAGCCGGTGGGCGGGCGGGGAGAGGGGGGCCGCCTTCGGACGGAGATGCGGGCGTCGGAGCGTGCGCACTGGTCGCGTCACTCCGGCGCTCAGCACGGCGCGCCCCCCGCCGTGCCCCCGCCCGAGGCGCCCACGCCGGCCAACGCCTCTGTTCTCAGTGCCGCCGCCCTCCGCAACGCCGCCACCGCCGGGTCCGCCGCGTCGCCCGATGTGCCGTTGGCCGCGGAGAGGACGCCCGTCACCGTCGTCAGGCCGCCCAGTTCGCCCCGCAGCGCGCGGCCCAGGGCCGTCACCGCGTCCTGTTCGCGGGAGCGTTCGCGGCAGTGGAAGGCCAGTTCGCAGGCGGCGAGGCACTCGGGGGCGTATGTCGCGGGGACCGATTCGACCGCTGCCGTCAGGTCGGCCGCGGGACGGGTCACGTCGAAGGTGGTGCCCTCGGGAAGCGCCGCCGCGATGTCCTCGATGCGGGTAAGGCGCGCCAACTGGCGCCTGGTCACCGAGATTTGTTTGCGTACGTCGATGGCCGACGCCGTCGGGAGGTTCGAGAAGTCCTTGGGGCAGACCAGGAGCACGTGGTGCCGGACCTGGGGCGCGGGATCCAGGTGGGCCGCCACCCGTTCGAGCGCCAGTGCGTACACCGCGGCCTGGCGCGCCGCCGCGCCCACCTTCGCCGCGTCCGCCGAGCCGTCGATCATCGGGAAGGACTTGATCTCGACGACCGTCCAGGTGCCGTCGGGGTGGATCACCACCGCGTCCGGTTCGAGGAAGGCGGGTGTTCCGGCGACGTCGAGCGCCAGCATGGGGTGGTCGAGGAGGGTCCAGCCCTCCGTCGACACCGCCTCGCGCAGCGCGAGCGAGGTGCGGGCCGCGCGGCCCTCGGGGCCCACCGCGGTGAGATCCGGCACTGCCGACTCACCGGGCACCGGCTCAGGACCGCCCCCGAGCCTGCCGTGCGCCAGACGCAGCAGCTCCGCACCGCCGTCCGCCTTGACCTTCGCCTCGAAGGCGTTGCCCCGCATGAACGCGAACTGCGACTGCCCGAAGGAGGCGGGGGAGCCGAGCGACTGCGCGAGGGTCGCCTTGTCCACGCCCGCGCCGTCGAGCAGCGCGCGCCTGTTGCACCCGGGATTGGCGGCGAGAGCCGCGAGGGCGCGTGCGTCGAGCGGCTGAGCGGGGACGTCAGGACCGCGCAGCTCAGCGAGACGCTGTCGCAGCGCTGTCCCCCGCGTCGGCGGATCGGGCACTCGACTCGGCGCGTGGCTCGGCGGGCCGCTCGCGCGGCCGGGGAATTCGCTCACCTGTCGAAGTCTGGCACTCGGCACTGACAATTGAGGACTCTGGGACGGACGAGGCCGACGGCGAGCCCGTGACGGACGCCGCGTTCGACCCGGCCACCACCCCCGCCGAAGGCCGCGCGACCGCCAGCGGCAGCCGCACCCTCGCCTTCACCCGGTCCGCGAGCCGCAGCACGGGCTGTACGAGGAGCAGGCCGACGCCCATCACCACGGCGCCCGCGACCGCGTCGAGGAAGTAGTGGTTCGCGGTGCCCATCACGACGATGGTGGTGATCAGCGGATAGCCCACCGCCGCGACCTTGGCCAGCGGCGAACGCCCGTGGCGCCACAGCATCACACCGCACCACAGCGCCCACCCCACGTGCAGGCTCGGCATCGCCGCGTACTGGTTGGTCATGCCGCCGAGCCCGCGCGGCGCACTCGCCTCGCCGCCCCACCAGCCGTAGTCGCTGTACTGCGCCATGGTGTCCACGAATCCGTGGCCCGCGCTCAACAGGCGGGGCGGGCAGGTCGGCAGGAGCGTGAAGCCGACCAGGCCGATCAGGGTGGAGCTCATCAGCCACGCGCGTGCGGCACGGAACTGGACCGCGTGGCTGCGGAAGACCCAGACGAGGATCAGGGGCGTCACCACATAGTGCAGCGACGCGTACCAGAAGTCGGCGGGGACGCCTATCCAGGCATGCTCGGTGAAGAGACGGTTCAGCGGGCTCTCGGCGTTGAGGCGCAGGAACTTCTCCACGCGGAGGATGCCCACGCCGTGGTCGACGGCGGTGGACACGTCGCCGCGCGCCAGCAGCCGTCCGGCCGAGTAGAGGGCGTACACCACCAGAATCAGCGGCAGCTCCGTCCACCAACGAAGCCGTAGCCCGCCGGTGCCCCCGGTGCCCGGCGTGTCCCTCTGCGGCATCCGGTCGTTCCCCCATCCGTTCTTGGTCATGCGGTGTTCGCCGCCGCCTCACTTTACGGCGTACGCGAAACCGCCCTGAGGCGGTCCCCGGTCGTCTTAGACGCTGAGATCGTCGAGCGGGTTGCTCCTTGTGGGCACGGATGATCGCGTTGTGGGCACGGATGATCGCGACATCGCGCGTGAGTGATGATGGAGGGTACGGACAGCTGTCTGTCCGCGGAAATGGCTCTATGACAGCTGATGGTCTCCACCGATGGCCGTCGGTTCGGAAAGGCTCGACATGGCACCGCGCATCCTGCTGGCCCGGCACGGACAGACCGAGTGGTCCCTGTCCGGGAAGCACACCGGCAGGACGGACATCCCGCTCCTGGAAGAGGGCCGCGACGGCGCGAAACTACTGGGTGATCGCCTGCACCGCGCCCCCTTCGACGGCCTCCCGGACGTCGAGGTGCGCACAAGCCCCCTCTCCCGCGCCCGGGAGACCTGCGAGATCGCCGGCTTCGGGGACCGCGCCACCGTCTGGGACACGCTCATGGAGTGGGACTACGGCTCCTACGAGGGAATGACCCCGGCCGAGATCCAGGACGTACGCCCCGGCTGGTTCATCTGGCGCGACGGCGTCCCCGGGGGCGAGACCCTGGAGCAGGTCACCGCCCGCGCGGACGAGGTGGTGGACTGGGCGCGAAGCGCGGACCGCGATGTGCTGGTCTTCGCGCACGGGCACATCCTGCGGTCCATCGGCGCACGCTGGCTCGGCCTCGGCATCGACTTCGCCGCCCGCGTCCGCCTCAACCCGACGTCGATCTCCACCCTCGGCTGGGCCTACGGCGAACCGGCCGTCGAGTCGTGGAACGACACGGGGCACCTGTCGCAGCACTGACCGCTGTCCGCTGTCCGCTGTCCGCTGACCGCTGTCCGCTGTCCGTTGTCCACGTGGCAGTACTGACTGCCTGTCTATACGACCCTCGGCAACGAAGCGTGCCGCTCCAGGAAGCCGCACACCCCCGAGGCCCGCCGGTGCGGAAGCAGCACCCGGGCCGTCGTGGCGAGCATCGACTGGATGCGCGACGACCGCACCTCGTCGAGGAGCCCGAGCACCCGCAGCCCCGCCGTCGCCGCCTCGTCAGGGCGGCCCGCGCGGGCCAGGTCGTCGGCGAGCTCGGCGGTGTAGAGGGCGATGTTCCGGGTGAACTGCGGGGTCTGCGCCGATGCCACGCTCACCGCGCGCCGTGCGTGCAGGGACGCCCGGTCCCACTCGCCGAGCGCCGACCAGCACTGCGCCTCGAGGCCCTCAAGCTCGGCGGGGCCGTAGAAGGTCATCCACTCCGGGTCGGTGTCCGAGGGGCCGCGGTCGAAGAGGATGTGCGCGCGGGTCAATGACTGCTCGCAGCCCAGCCGGTCGCCGAGCCCCGCCCAGCCTCCCGCCTCGCGCATCGCGAGGAGCGAGAGCAGCCGCGGCGACGCGAGGTGGCGGGCGGCGCGCGCCGCGGCCTGGGATGCCCGCACCGCCTCGCGGGGCCGCCCGGCGTCGCGGGCCAGGAAAGCCGTATTGCAGAAGGCGTGTGCTTCGAGAGCCGGATCGGCGGACATCCGGGCCGTCGCGAGAGCCTCCGCGTAGTGCGAGCGCGCGTCGTCGAACCGGCCCGAGTCGTGCGCGAGCCAGCCCACCGAGATCGCCAGTTCACCGGCGCCCGCGTGCAGCCGGTCCGCCGTCGACTGGCGGGTGGTGCCCGCGTCGAGCAGGGCGTACGCGGTCCGCAGCGGGGCGGAGGCGCGGCGGTAGAGGCCGTCAGCGCCGTGCCGGTCGTCGAGCAGCCGGATCTTTCGCACGGCGGCCTCGACCGCGCTCACCTCGGCCTCGCCCACCCGGCCGCCGCGCCCCGTGCCCGTGGTGGCCTCGGCCGGACTCTGGGCGGCGAGCCCGAAGGGCCCCAAAGAGACGGCGGCCACGGTGGCCGTGCCGCTCATGAATGCGCGGCGCCGCACGTCGTTCTCCTCGCTGCTCCTGATTTCGTACGGGTCGCACTCGCGTGCTTCGAGGCCGGAAAGGCCGGACGGAGAGGACTCGTACGGATGGAGCGTGGTGTGTGACACGGGCGCTTCGGACTCGGCGCGCGCCCCCCGCCCGCGCACTGTGGACCGGGGCGCGAACCCCAGATCCGTGAGCGTCCGGCCGGGGAACATATGCAGAAAGACCCGTTCGTACGCGTAGTTGGGGCAGCGGATCTCCCCTGCCTCGACGCGTCCGACGTAACGGGCGTCGCAGCTGACGCGCTCCCCGATGTCGCGAGCTGCTCTGCGGATCACGGCTGCGAACTCGCTCGGCGAGCGCTGACCGCGCAGTCGCCGGAAGCGAACGTTCGCCCGTGGGGACGGATTTGACGATGCCATCGGTGACGACGCCATGGCCTGACCCTCTCGTGCGGATCGTGCCGGAGTGCGACGAATCCTGCGGATCCGGCGATGCTTCCCCCTGTTCCGGCGAAGCAAGAACGTACCCGGTCCGATAGGGACGGCATGCGGAGTTTGGCTACAAACCGGATATCTCACCCTTCATCTGCCATGAACTGCCATCCTTTGCGGCGGTATTACGCCGTAGCTATTGACGCCGTCCCGCGTTGAACCATGTGGAGAGGGAGCGACGTGGCTTCCGCCCTTGCGAGGAGGGGTCCCCTTGATGGAGATCGGCGTGGAGAACGGCGAATCGCGGGCATCGCTGACGACGGCACGACACCTGCCGACCCAGGACCACAGCGCACCACCACAGCAGGGCGTCTGCCCCACGGAGTCCTTCGAGTCCCCCGAGCCCCCCGAGTCCACGGACTTCTGCGATCTCGTCACCGTCCCGGCCCGCCAGGGCCTCGAAGCGGTCGACATCCTGCGCCGCGGCGCGGGTGACGCCGTCGGCCCCGTCCTGCACGACGGGGGGTGCGACACCCTCGGTTTCCTGGTGCCGCCCGGCACCGCCGACGCCTGGGACCTGCCGGGCAGCGCGTGTACGCAGACCTTCGGCCGCGGCACCCGCCCGCGCACCGAGCCGGAGCCCGTCCGCCCGCCGCCCCCGGTCGCCGGGACAGGGTGGCTCCTTCCCCCCGACGAGACCGACCCGGTCACCGATCCGGCCGTCCTGCGCGCGGCGCTCGGCATGGCGGCCCGCACGATCGAGGCCGCCGACAACTGCCGCTGAGCCCGTGACGGGGGATGCTCCAAGGTCATCGGGCCGCGCCGTCCGCGTGCGCCGATAATGGTCGGATGGCAAGGAACAGGCGATCCCGGGAAGAGGCACAAGCCGTCGTCGAGAAGGTGGACGGCGGGCTCGCCGAGCTGATGCCCGACCGGGACAGGCCGCGCGCGTGGACACTGCTCGTGGACGGCGCCCCGCAGTCACACGTCGACCTCGACGACCCGGCGTACCTCGATTTCGAGTACCAGCGCAGGCTCGGGCACGTCGCCGACCTGGTCGCGCCGCCCGGCAAGCCGATCCAGGCCCTGCACCTCGGAGGCGGCGCCTTCACCCTCGCCCGCTACATAGCCGCGACCCGCCCACGCTCCACCCAGCAGATCATCGAGCGCGACACGTCACTCATCCAACTCGTCCGCCGCGAGCTCCCATTGGACCCGCAGGCGCGGGTGCGCGTGCGTGGCACCGACGCCCGCGAAGGACTGGCGAAGATCGCGGACGGCTGGGCGGATCTCGTCATCGCCGACGTCTTCAGCGGCGCCCGTACGCCCGCGCACCTCACGAGCGCCGAGTTCCTCGGGGACGTACGCAGGGTTCTGAAGCCCGGCGGGTACTACGCCGCGAACCTCGCCGACGGTCCTCCGCTCGCGCATCTGCGCGGCCAGCTCGCCACCGCCGCCACGCTCTTCCCCGAGCTCGCGCTGATCGCCGACCCGGCCGTACTGCGCGGCAAGCGATTCGGCAACGCGGTGCTCGTCGGCTCCGCCCGGCCACTGCCGATCGCCGAGCTGACCCGGCGCAGTGCGGGGGACTCGCATCCGGCGCGGGTCGAGCACGGCCGGGCGCTCGTCGACTTCAGCGGGGGAGCGGCGGCGGTCACGGACGCGAGCGCGGTGGCGTCGCCCGCGCCGCCGCCGTCGGTGTTCCGCTGAGGACGCTTCGGATGTGAGGAAGCTTTCGCCGGGGTTTTCAGCCGAGTTTTCTCAACTCTGGGTCTTCCGCTGAACCAACCGGTCAGTACTCGTTGATTTCTACCGCCGGGGCATGGTCGTGCCACGTGCAGAACACCGAGACTTTCTCGGTCCCCGACGTGAACTCCACCCGGATCCAGGTGTCCTGCTTCCACACCTGCACCGACCAGCCCGCCGCCGGGGTCGCCGAGACCAGCGTCGCGGAGACCTTGCCGAGATCGAAGACGACCCGGCCGCCGGCGGTGGAGTAGCTCTTCACGTCGCCGGGTGCGGAAGCGTGCGTGGAGGGGGCGCTCGGCTTGCCCGCCTCGCCTGTCCTGCTCTTGGAAGGCTTGCTCTCGGGAGTCTTCGAGGGGTCCTTCGACTCTGGCCCCGACTTCGACAGGGAGGGGGTCGGCGTCGGGTCCGGGCGGTGCGTGGAGGAGGAGAGCGGCTCTGCCCGGTCGCCGTCGGCGGCCAGCGGGACGGCGCGCGGCGGGTCGTACGCGGTGCCCGCCATGACCGTGTGGACGCCCCACCAGGAGAGCGTGACCGCCGCTCCCGTGGCCAGCGACCAAGCCATCGCGTGTATGAGTCCTCTGCGCATCGCGAGCCATACTGCACCACAGGGGTCGCCGCTGTCCCACGCGACCGTGGTCGCTCGTATGGCGTACGGTGCCGCCCATGGCAAGTGTGCTCGTCGTCGAGGATGACCAGTTCGTACGCTCCGCTCTCATCCGGCATCTGACCGAGGCATCGCACACCGTGCGCAGCGTCGGCACGGCCCTTGAGGCGCTGCGCGAAGTGGCCCATTTCCGTTTCGACGTGGTGATCCTGGACCTCGGTCTGCCCGATCTCGACGGCTCCGAGGCGCTGAAGATGCTGCGCGGGATCACCGACGTCCCCGTCATCATCGCCACCGCGCGTGACGACGAGACCGAGATCGTCAGGCTCCTGAACGACGGCGCCGACGACTACCTGACCAAGCCGTTCTCCGTCGAGCACCTGTCGGCCCGGATGGCCGCCGTCCTGCGCCGCTCGCGCGCCGCGGCGGACGAGGCGCCGCCGAGCCGGGAGATACGGGTCGGCGGGCTCGCCATAGACCCGCTGCGGCGCCAGGTGGAGCTGGATGGGGCGCGGCTCGATCTGACGAGGCGCGAGTTCGACCTGCTCGCCTTCCTCGCCGGGCGTCCCGGTGTCGTCGTACCCCGCAAGGAGCTGCTCGCCGAGGTGTGGCAGCAGAGCTACGGGGACGACCAGACCATCGACGTACATCTGTCGTGGCTGCGAAGGAAGTTGGGGGAGACGGCCGCCAGGCCGCGCTATCTGCACACGCTGCGGGGTGTCGGCGTCAAGCTGGAGCCACCGCTGTGAGATGGGCACTCGTCAAGGTGTGCCTGGCCGTCACGACGATGGTCGTGGTGGCCTTCGCGGTACCGCTCGGCCTGGTCATCCAGGAGATGGCGCGGGACCGGGCCTTCTCCAACGCCGAGCGGCACGCGGCCGGCATGGGCCCCACGCTCTCCATCACCACCGACCGCGATCAGCTGACGCGGGCCGTCGCCACGTCCGAGGCGGGCGGCGAGGGGCGGATGGCGGTGTACGTGCCCGCCGTCGACAAGGCGCCCGCCCTGGAGATCGGCGACCGGCGGGCGGACGCGCAGGCGGTGGAGACCACGCGCAAGGAGGGCCGGGCGCGGACGGCGACGGTCGACGGAGGCTTCGCTCTCCTCCAGCCGATGGCGCTGAGCTCCACCCAGATCGCCGTGGTCGAGATCTTCGTGCCCGAGGGCGCGGTCAGCAACGGGGTGACCACGGCGTGGCTGGTGCTCGCGGGTGTCGGCGTCGCGCTGATCATCGGGTCCGTGGCGGTGGCGGACCGGCTCGGCGTACGTATGGTGCAGCCCGCCAAGCGGCTCGTGGGGGCGGCGCGGTCCCTGGGGGAGGGGAAGCTGGGTTCGAGGGTCGCGGAGGAAGGCCCGACGGAACTGCGCCTGGCCGCGGTGGCGTTCAACTCGATGGCGGACCAGGTGGTGCAACTCCTGGCGAACGAGCGGGAACTGGCGGCCGACCTCTCCCACCGCCTGCGCACCCCACTGACAGTGCTGCGGCTGAACGCGGCCTCCCTTGGGGACGGTCCCGCGGCCGAGCAGACCCGTATCGCGGTGGCGAAGCTGGAACGCGAGGTCGACACGATCATCCGCACCGCCCGCGACGCCAAGCCGCAGACCGTCGCGGTCGGCCCCGGCGCCGGCTGCGACGCATCCGAGGTGATCCAGGAGCGCATGGCCTTCTGGTCGGCGCTCGCGGAGGACGAGGGGCGTGAGGTGCGGGTCGCGGGGGTGGAACGCCCGGTGTGGATACCGGTGTCCCGCCCCGAACTCGTCGCCTCCCTTGACGCGTTGCTGGGCAACGTCTTCCGGCACACGCGGGAGGGGTCGGCGTTCGCGGTGGACGTGCACAGCGGGGAGGACGCGGTGATCGTGCTCGTCTCGGACGCGGGGGCGGGGATCGCCGATCCCGAGGCGGCGTTGGCGCGGGGCGCGGGGTCGGGGGCCGACGGGTCCACCGGCCTGGGGCTCGACATCGTGCGTCAGCTCGCGGAGTCATCCGGTGGGGATGTCCGCATCGGGCGGTCCGTGCTCGGCGGCACGGAGGTCCGGATCTGGATCCAGCTGGACGGGCGTCGGCCTGTCGCCGGGGGGCGGGGGCACGGGGGGTCCGTACGTCGCCGAAAGCGCGCCCCTGGCGTGCGGTAGCTCTCTTTTTGGGCGGTTGGTCCACCCGATCTCCCCGCGTGGAACATGGACATGCGGGCGGCCAAACCGCATGGGGGAGGGGCGACCCGGGGTGCCGGGCGGGGGGAAGACCCGCGCGGAGCGCGGGAGAAGCGTGTTCGGGAGACGACCTTTAACCGGCCCCGATCGCTCCCTTAAGCGCACCCTAAGATCCAGTGCAGAGCCCCAATTGTCCGCGATGTCGCGCCCCCGCGAGGCTAACGTGCTGACGCACCCCCACCCCCGCACAGCTAAGGCAGGCACGCGATGAGCAGCACGCATCGGCGCACGGTGAGCACCAAGTCCAAGGTCATAGGCGGCCTCGCCGCCGTCGCCCTCGTCGGCGGCGGCGCCTTCGCCTTCTCCGGGACGGCGCTCGCCAGCAAGGCTCCCGCCGAGCCCACCGCGCCCACCGCGAAGGCCGAGAGCAGCGCCAAGTTCGCCCCGTTCGTGGACACTTCACTGGCTCCCGCGTACGACCTCGTCGACACCGCGACCAAGACCGGCGTCAAGGAGTTCAACCTCGCCTTCATCACCTCCGGCGGCAGCTGCGAGCCCCTGTGGGGCGGCGTCACCGGGCTCGACGACGACAAGGTCGCCTCGCAGATCGGCGACCTGCGGGCCAAGGGCGGCGACGTACGCGTGTCCTTCGGCGGCGCCGCCGGCTCCGAGCTCGGCCTCAAGTGCGACAGCGCCGACGCGCTGGCCAAGGCGTACGGCAAGGTCATCGACAAGTACAAGCTGACGAAGGTCGACTTCGACATCGAGGGCGGCGCCCTTCCCGACACCGCCGCCAACACCCGCCGCGCGCAGGCCATCGCGCAGCTGCAGAAGGACCACGCGGGCCTGGACGTCTCGTTCACGCTGCCCGTCATGCCCGAGGGCCTGACCCAGCCGGGCGTCGACCTCGTCGCCGACGCGAAGAAGAACGGAGTGAAGGTCTCCGCCGTCAACATCATGGCGATGGACTACGGGCCCTCCTACAGCGGTGACATGGGCCAGTACGCCATCGACGCCGCGACCGCCACGCAGAAGCAGATCAAGGGCGCCCTCGGTCTCTCCGACGAGGCCGCCTGGAAGGCCGTCGCGGTCACCCCGATGATCGGCGTGAACGACGTCGCCACCGAGGTCTTCAAGGCCGACGACGCCACGCAGCTGGTGAAGTTCGCCGAGGAGAAGGGCATCGGCTGGCTGGCGATGTGGTCCTCGACCCGCGACAAGGCCTGTGAGGGCGGCGCGGGCAACAGCGCGCAGCCGACCTGTTCGTCGATCGAGCAGGAGCCGCTCGCCTTCACGAAGGCCTTCGGCGCCTACAAGTAGCCCCCGGAACCACCGGCGCCTGCGAGTAGCCCCCGGAGCCACCGAGGCCTACAAGTAGCCCCCGCCCCCCTGACCCGCCCGAACCACCGCCCCCCACGGCGCCTCGACCGGCACCCCACATCCCCCCACCCGGTCGGGGCGCCCACCTCTTGCCCGCACTACCCCGCCTTGGACGCCTTCCACTCCGACGCGTAGTCGTTGAAGATCGCCCGCAGATGGTGCCCGATCTTCAGGTAGTCGAGGTCGTCCAGGTTGGCGAGCGACACCCGCACCGACCACTCGGGCCCCTCGAACCCGCCCCCGTTCAGGAGCACCACGTGGGTCTGCTCGGCGAGGCGGAACAGCGGGTCGACCGGCTCGTAGCTCCTCTCCAGGAAGTCGGCGAAGTCCTTGCCGTGGACGCGTTCCGCCTCGGCGAGCAGGTCCAGCTCGATGTAGTACCCGGCCCGCTCGGGGTCGTCCGAGATCTTCATCTCGGCTCCCTCAAGGAGCAGTTCGAGCCGCTGCCGCACGATCGAGCGGATGCGCAGCTTGTACGCCTGCCCCTCCTCCAGCATGTCGAAGAGGGAGAAGAGGACCATCATCATCTGCTGGGGGAGCGAGAGGCCCGAGGTGTGGTTCAGGGCCACCTGGCGCGAGTCCGCGACGAGGCGGTCGATGAACTTGATCTTCTCCGGCTCAAGGGTCAGCGTCCCGTACCGCTTGGCGAGCCGGTCCTTCTCCGTCTGCGGGAGCGCCGCGATCAGCTCGTCGATGACGTTGTCGTCGTTCAGGCCGATGACGCCGAGCCGCCAGCCGGTGCAGCCGTAGTGCTTGGAGTACGAGTAGACCAGCAGCGTGTTGCGCGGCAGGTCGGCGGCGATGGAGCGGAAGCCCTCGACGAACGTGCCGTACACGTCGTCCGTCACGATCAGCAGGTTCGGGTTCGACGTGGCGACGATCTGCTTGATCTGGTCCGCGACCCGCTGACTCAGCGCCAGCGAGGGAGGGTTGGAGGGGTTGACCAGGCAGACCAGCTTGATGCCGGGGTCCGCCAGCTTCGCCACCTCCTCCTGCGGATAGCGCCACTCCCGTACGCCCGCCTCGGCGAACATGCTGGCCTGGACGTACGTCACGTCGAACTCGTACGTGTCGAGCTCGGGAATCTCCACGTACGGCGTGAACACCGGCACCATCAGGGCGATCTTGTCGCCCTTGCGCAGGATGCCGTTCTTCATGAGCGAGTCGAAGATGTAGCACATCGCGGCCGTGCCGCCCTCGGTGGCGAACAGGCTCAGATTGCCCGCCGGGGGCTTGTGGTCGAACATCTCGTCGGCGACGTAGCCGCGCACGATCTGCTCGGCGTGCTTCATCATCCGGTCGGGCACGGGGTAGTTGTCGCCGACCGAGCAGTCCGTCAGCTCATGGATGAAGTCGTCCCTGTCGAAGCCGAAGCGCTCGACGGCGTACTCGACGCAACTCTGGAGCAGCTCGATGCCGGGCAGGTCAGGGTGCTGGCGTACGAAGGTGTCGAAGCGGACGCCCGACCCCGTCTTCTCCGGCATGCCGCCGAGGTTGTCGGCGGTCCAGACGCGGCGGGACTCGGAGAGGGCGAAGTAGCCGAGCGCGTAGAACGCCTCGCGAGGTCCTGTGGCGACCCAGTTGGGGTTGCCGCGGCCCGCGTTGAGCATCTGCGCGCTGGACTTCTCCTTCTGGCCCGGCTTGTCGGCCTGCACCGCCTGGGCGATCTGGATGAACTTGTCCTTCAGCTCGAACGGGCTGAGCTGCGCGAACGACTGGATTTCCTCGCGGGTGAAGGTGGTCTTGGGCACGGCTCGTTCCTCACATGCGGACGGATGTTCAGTGGGCGGGGGTCGGGCGGGGTTCAGTGGTGGAGCAGGACGATGACCGCGCCCCAGATGGTCAGGAGCACGTTGCCGACGGCGTACGGAATCGTGTAGCCGAGCGTCGGGATCTGGGACCTCGACGTTTCGTTGATCGCGCCGATCGCCGCGGTGGTCGTCTGGCCGCCCGCGAGGACTCCCATCAGGATCGGGAAGCGGATCTTCTGTACGTAGTGGCCGAAGAGGAAGCCGACGATCAATGGGATCACCGTGGCGATCGCGCCGAAGAGGAGCAGGCCCCAGCCCGCCGTCGACAGACCGGAGGTGAAGCTCGGGCCCGCGTTGATGCCGACGACCGCGACGAAGAGGCAGAGCCCGAGGGTGTCCATGAACCACTGGGCGCCGGGCGGGACGTTCCCGTACGTCGGGTACTTGCCGCGGATCCAGCCGAAGACCAGACCCATGATCAGCGCACCCCCGGACGTGGAGAGCGAGATCGGCACACCGCCCGCGGTCAGTGCCGGGATGCCGATGCAGCCGCCGAGGAAGATGCCGAGGCCTACCCAGATCATGTCGGTGGCGAACGACGTCGGTACGGGCTTGCCGAGCTCCCTGCCCGCCGGGTCCACCAGGCGTTTGGGGCCGGTGAGGATCAGGGTGTCGCCGCGCTCCAGCTTCGTGGTGAGGCGGTAGGGGAACTCGGCGCCGGAGCGGTACAGCTTGTCGACGTAGACGCCGACCATGAACGGCTCGCGGCGCAAGTCGGCGATAGAACGGCCGAGTTGGGCCTTCTCCGAGGCGACGACGTGCAGGGACTCGGTCTGGTAGCCGAGGAGTTCGACGTCGTCACTCTCGCCGCCGATGTGCGTGCGCGGGTCGAACTCGACGAGCGAGCCGCGCAGCGCGCTCAGCGCGACGACATCGCCCTCGCGCAGCGCGGTCCGCTGGTCGTGGTCGAGGATGTTCCCGTCCCTGCGTACGCGGGTGATGTAGACCCGGCGGCCCAGCTCGCGCTGCTGGTTCTCGAAGTCCTCGATGGTGCGTCCCACGAGGTCGGGGCGCTGGATGGTGTAGGCGCGCAGGACCACCTCGTAGTAGCCCTCGGCCAGGTCGGGGTTGTCGCCCGGTGTGTCCAACTCCTTTGCCAGGGCGGCGGATTCGGCCGCGAGATCCTTGCGGTAGAGCTTCGGCAGGACGTTGGCGAGCAGCATCGCGCAGAGGATCGTGCCCAGGGGATACGTCACCGCGTACCCGATGGCGACCAGGTTCGACTCGCTCTTGACCTGCCCGGAGCTGAGCCCCGGCAGATTGGAGATCGCGTCGCCCGCGACACCGATGACGGCGGACTGGGTGAGCGCCCCGCCGAGCAGACCGGCCGAGAGCCCGGGACCGTATCCGAGCATCGCGGCGAAGCCCCAGCAGACGAGCAGCCCCGTCACACAGACCACGACCGCGTTGAGCACCTGCGGAAGGCCGTCCTTCTTCAGTCCGCGGAAGAACTGCGGGCCGACCTTGTAGCCGAGGGCGAAGAGGAACATCGTGAAGAAGAGGTTCTTCACCGTCCCGTCGATCTCGACCTTGGACTGCGCCCCGAGCAGCAGCCCCGCGATGAGACAGCCGGTGACCGCGCCGAGCCCGATCGCCTTGTAGCGCAGCTTCCCGAAGAGGAAACCGATCGCCACGGTGATGAAGACGAGCAGCTCGGGGTGGGGCTGGAAGATGTTCCGGTTGAGGAAGTCGATCATTTTCTACGCTCCGGGTGCGCCGCTTCGGATGATGCCGAGCAGGCCGCTTCAGGTGCCGAGTACGCCGACGAGGATCGGTCCGGTCAGTGGGAGCAGGAAGTTCGAGAGGGCGTAAGTGATCGTGTAGCCGAGCAGCGGGACCGAGCTCTGGGCCACCTGGGTGACGGAGGTGATCGCCGGGGTCGAGCACTGCTGGCCCGCGATGGCGCCGATGAGGAGCGGTTTCTCGATCTTCAGGAGCTTGCGGCCGATGAACAGCGAGATCGTCGCGGGTACCAGGACCATCGCGATCCCGGCGAACGGAAGCAGCGCCCCGTACTGCTTGAGCAGCGGCCAGGCCTGTGGTCCCGAGACGAGCCCCGTACACGCGATGAAGATCGCCAGGCCCATGTCCTTGAGGGTGTTGGCGGCCTGCGGCGGGAACGCCCCGAAGGTCTGCCTGCGCGAGCGGAACCAGCCGAAGAGCAGCCCGGAGACCAGACAGCCGCCGCCCGTGCCGAGCGACATCGGCACGTCGCCGAAGTGCACGACGACCTGCCCGAGCAGCGAACCGGCCGCGATGCCGAGCCCCAGATAGATGAAGTCGGTGGCGTCGTTCTTGACGACCGCGCCGATCCGCGCGACCAGCTTGTTCAGGCCGGAGCGCGCGCCCACCAGGGTGAGCACGTCACCGCGCCGCACGGTGGTGCCCCCGTCGGCGGGCAGATGCTGATCACCGCGCAGTACGTCGGTGACGTACACGCCGTCCTTGATGAACTCGGGGTGCGCGCGCTGCATCGCGTCCACGCTCATGCCGTCCATCGACTTCTCGGTGACGGCGACCTGGGCGGTGGCGAGTGGGGTGTCGACGCCGGGGATGCCGGGGGTCTCGGTGCCGATAAGGCGTCCCGCCTCGATGGCGTTGGCGCGGCGGCCGACGACCAGGACCAGGTCGGAGAGGGTCAGGGCGAGACCAGGGCGGGGCGTCAGGGTCTTGCTGCCGCGCTTGACGGCCTCGACGGTGATCCGCCCTTCGAGCTCGGACTCCAGATCGCCCACGGTCCTGCCGTCGGCCGTCGTCACCAGATAGGTGCGGCCGACCATGCCGGGCAGGGCCTCCCGCTCGTCGGACTCCAGGCCGTCGCCCGAGCCGCGCATCTTCTCCCACAGCTCGCGCGAGGCGTCCCGCAGGTTGATGCGCAGCATCATCGGCATGATCTGGCTGGTGTAGAGCACGATGGTGATCAGGCCGAAGAGATAGCAGACCGTGTACGCGGTGGCGACGTGCCCCTGGTACTGGGTGATCTGGTCCGGGGTGAGGCCGTCGAGCTTGCCGATGGCCTCGGTCGCGGTGCCGACGACGGCCGACTCGGTGGCCGCGCCCGCCAGAATGCCCGAGGCGGTGCCGACGTCCAGGTCGAAGGCCTTGGCGAGGCCGAGTGCGATGCCAAGGACGCAGACGAGCTCGATCGCGCAGAGCGCGAAGAAGCGCAGGCTCTCGCGGTTGAGGTTGGAGAAGAACTGAGGGCCCGCGAGATAGCCGAGGGCGAAGATGAAGAGCGCGAAGAAGATCGTCTTGACGTCGTCGGAGACGACGACCTTGGCCCAGGCGCCGAGCAGCAGCGAGACGATCAGGGTGCCGCAGATGCCGCCGAGGGTGATGGGGCCGACGCGTACCTTGCCGACCAGGTAGCCCAGGGCGAGGCAGACGAACAGCGCGAACTCGGGGTGATCACGGAGTACGCCCACCGGCGCTCACCGTGCCTGATCGGATGCGTTATGTGGCATATGGGAAACCTAAGGAGCCGAGCGGCGGGCTGCCACTCGGCTCCTCAAGGGTTGCTTTCGGGGGCGGGTCAGCCCGCGACGCCCTCCCGCGGCAGCTCACCGGCGGCCGCCACCGCCGCGTACCAGTGGGCGCTGGACTTCGGGACGCGGGCCTGCGTCTCGTAGTCGACGTACACCGCGCCGAAGCGCTTGCTGTAGCCGTACGACCATTCGAAGTTGTCCATGAGGGACCAGAGGTAGTAGCCGCGGACGTCGGCGCCGTCCGTGATGGCCCGGCGGACGGCGGCCAGGTGGCCGTGGAGGTAGGCGATGCGCTCCGGGTCGTGGACGCGGCCCTCCGCGTCGGGCTTGTCGTCGTAGGCGGCGCCGTTCTCGGTGACGTACAGCGCAAGGCCCGGCGCCTCCCGGGTGTAGCGCATGATCAGGTCGTGCAGCCCCGTCGGGTCGATGGTCCAGCCCATCTCGGTGCGGTCGCCCGGCGTCTGGTGGAAGGCCACGTCGTCGGAGCCGGGCCACGGGGAGTGCTCGCTGGCGCCGTGTCCGTCGTTGCGCGCGTTCGCCGGGCCGTCCTGGGCGGCCGAGACGAGGGCGGGCGTGTAGTAGTTGAGGCCGAGCGCGTCCAGCGGCTGGTGGGCGGCGGCCAGGTCGCCGTCCCGCACGAAGGACCAGTCGGTGATGCGGGCCGTGTCGGTGAGCAGGTCCGCCGGGTAGGCGCCGTGCAGCATCGGGCCGTGGAAGACGCCGTTGGCGAGGTTGTCGATGCGGCGGCGGGCGTCCTGGTCCTGCGGACTCTCCGAAACAGCCCTGACCACCGAGGAGTTGAGGCTCACCGCGATGCGGGCGCGGGCCGGAAGGGCGGCGCGCAGCGCCTGCGTGCCCAGGCCGTGCGCGAGGTTGAGGTGGTGCGCCGCCTGTAGCGCTGCCGCCGGGTCGGTGCGGCCAGGGGCGTGCACGCCGGATCCGTAGCCCAGGAAGGCGCTGCACCACGGCTCGTTCAGGGTGATCCACGACTCGACCCGGTCGCCGAGGGCCTCGGCCACGAAACCCGCGTACTCGGCGAACCGGTACGCCGTCTCCCGCGCCGGCCAGCCGCCCGCGTCCTCCAACTCCTGCGGCAGGTCCCAGTGGTAGAGGGTCAGGGCGGGCTTGATGCCCTTGGCGAGCAGTTCGTCGACGAGCCGCCGGTAGAAGTCGAGGCCGCGCTGGACGGCGGGGCCACGTCCGGTGGGCTGCACCCGCGACCAGGAGACGGAGAACCGGTAGGCGTCCAGACCGAGGTCCGCCATGAGCGCCACGTCGTCGCGGTAGCGGTGGAAGTGCTCGACGGCGACGTCACCGGTCTCGCCGTCGAACGTCTTGCCGGGCGTGTGACTGAAGGTGTCCCAGATGGAGGGGGTGCGGCCGTCTTCGCGTACGGCGCCCTCGATCTGGTACGCGGACGTGGCCGCGCCCCAGAGGAAGTCGGCCGGAAAGGTGAGGGATTCGGGCATGGAAGCGCTCCCATGGGAAGGGGGGGAAGGAGGAAGAGGAGGGGTGAAGGAAGAGGGGCGGGCGGCCAGGGTCGAGGTGGCGGCGGCTCGACCCTGGCGCGCGGGAGAGGGATACGGCAGGCGGAGAGGGGCCTTGGCCTGTGACGGCCAATGGCACTGATGGCACTGATGACGGCCGATGCCGGTTAGCCCTTGACCGCGCCCTGCATGATGCCGCTCACGATCTGCTTTCCGAAGAGGACGAACGCCAGGAGCAGCGGCAGGGTGCCGAGCAGCGCGCCCGCCATGATCACCGCCCGGTCCGGGATGTAGCCCGTACCGAGAGAGTTGAGCGCCACCTGCACGGTGGGGTTCGACTGGTTGAGGGCGATGATCGGCCAGAGGAAGTCGTTCCAGGCCATGACGAACGTCAGCAGCCCGAGGACCGCCATCGCGGGCCGCGCCGCCGGGAACACCACGTGCCAGATGATGCGCAGGCTGCTCGCCCCGTCCATCCGGGCCGCCTCGATGAGCTCGCTCGGCAGCGCCTGGAGCAGGAACTGCCGCATGAAGAACACCCCGAAGGCGCTCACGAACGTCGGCAGGATCACCGCCTGGAGCTGGTTGGTCCACTGCAGGTCGGCGATCCACAGATAGAGCGGTACGACACTCAGCTGCGGCGGCACCATCATCGTGCCGATCGTCAGGAGGAGCAGCAGACCGCTGAATTTGAACTTCAGCTTGGCGAAGGCGAATCCGGCGATCGTGGAGAACAGGACGGTGCCGATGGTGATGCTGCCCGCCACGATCGTGGTGTTGAGCATCGCGTCACCCAGGCTCGCCTCCGTCCAGGCCCGCTCCAGGTTCTTGAAGAGGTTCCCGCCGAACCACAGGGGCGGCGGTGTCTGGGCGAGCCTGCCGCTCGTGCGCGAGGCCGCGATCGCCGTCCAGATCAGTGGTGCGAGCGAGACGGCCATGAACAGCGCGAGAACGACATAGGTCACGGGCCCCGCGTGCATGGTGCGACCGGCCTTGAGCCCCAGGGGGCGGCCCGACTTCGGGTCCTTGGCGCGGGCCGCCTTCGGGCTCGCGACCAGATCGGTCTCCGGGGCCGCGGCGACGTCGGTCGTCGGGCCCGTGGTGCGGGACTTCATTGGGCCTTCCTCAGACGTCGGGCGATCAGCAGATTGACCGCGGCGATGAGCAGCAGGATCACGAGCATCAGCCAGGCGACGGCGGAAGCCCTGCCCAGATGGCCGTTGATCCAGCCCTGGTCGTACAGATAGAGACCCAGCGTCTGGAACTGGTGGTCGGCGCCGCCCTTGGACCCGGACGTGCCACCGAAGAGGAGCGGCTCACCGAAGAGCTGGGTCGCCCCGATGGTGGAGACGACCACCGTGAACAGGATCGTCGGCCGCAGCATCGGGATGGTCACGTGCCGGAACTGCTGCCAGCGCGAGGCGCCGTCGAGCGAGGCCGACTCGTACAGGTCGTGCGGCACGGCCTGCATCGCCGCCAGATAGATCAGCGCGTTGTAGCCGGTCCACCGCCAGATGACGATCGACGACACCGCGAACTGCGAACCCCACGACGATTCACGCCAGTTGACCGGGTCGATGCCGACGGACCCGATGATCCAGTTGACCATGCCGCCGTCCCACGCGAAGAGCAGCGTGAAGACCAGCGAGGCACTCGCCACCGACGTGGCGTACGGAGCGAGCATCGCGACCCGCCACAGGGTGGAGCCGCGCAGCTTGTAGTTGAGCAGGTGCGCGACGCCGAGTGCGATGGCGAGCTGGGGGACGGTGGAGATGATGCCGATGGTGAAGGTGTTGCCGAGCGCGTTCCAGAAGTAGTCGCTCTGCAGCAGGTTGGTGTAGTTGTCCAGGCCCAGCCAGGTGCTGTCGTCGAGATTGGTCAGCTCCAGGCGGTGCAGCGATGCCCAGCCGGTGTAGAGCAGCGGGAAGAGCCCGAAGGCGCCGAAGAAGAGGAAGAACGGGGCGACGAAGACGTACGGCGACGCCTTTATGTCCCAGCGGTACAGGCGACTGCGCCACGAGGACGTGGGGGAGCCCTTGCGGGCCCCGGACGCGGCCGGGGCCGCGTCCCCCTCACCGGGGGACGCGGACTCGGCGTACTCAGCGGTCTCGGACATGCGCGTCACTGTCCCAGAACATCCTTGATCTCCTTCTGCGCGGCCTCCCAGCCCTCAGCCGGAGACTTGCCCTGCTGCTCCACCTGGAGCACACCGATGTCCGTGATGGACTGGCCGATCTGGGCGTCCTTCAGGCCGTAGACGGCCGAGGGGGTGTTCTTCGCGATGTCGGCGTAGATCTCCGTGATGGGCGCGTCGTTGAAGTACGCCTTGGTCGCCGGCGACGGCTTCAGCGTGTCGTACGCCGACGGGGTGGACGGGAAGCTCGCCTGCTTCGCGAAGACCTTCGAGAGCTGCTCGGGCTGGGTCAGCCAGACGGCGAGCTCGGTCGCCTCCTTCTTGTGCTTGCCCGCGCTCGGCACGCCCAGGAACGTTCCGCCCCAGTTGCCGTCGGTGGGCGCCTTGGCCATGTCCCACTGGCCCTTGCCCTCTGCGCCCGTCTTCTCCTGGATGTATCCGGCCATCCACGCGGGGCAGGCCACGGTGGCGAACTTGGCGTTGGCGAAGCCCTGGTCCCACGTCGGGTCGAACTGCTTGAGCTTGGACGACATGTCGCCCTTCGCGACCTTCATCGCCGCGTTCCAGGCGTCCTTGCGGCCCTGGCTGTCCTCGTAGATCTCCTTGCCGCCCTTGTCGTAGTAGCGCTCTTTCGCACCGGCGAAGACCGCGTTGTAGACACTGGAGGCGGAGTCGACGAACTTGGTGCCGTCGGGTGCCTTCTTCATGTACTTGTCGCCGAGCGCGACGTACTTGTTCCAGTCACCGGCCCACGCCTTGGCGAGCTCCTCGCGGTCGGTGGGAAGACCGGCCTTCTTGAAGAGGTCCTTGCGGTAACAGAGCGCCGTCGGGCCGATGTCGACGCCGAGGCCGATCGTCTTGCCGTCGTCGGTGGTGGCCTGCTTCCACTTCCAGTCGAGATACGTGGACTTGTCCACGCCGTCGGCCTTGCTCAGGTCCTCGAACTTGGCGCCCTGGGTCTTGACGACCTCGGTGATGTTGCTGACCTCTATGGCCGCGACGTCGTTGACACCGGCACCGGACTGGAGCTGGGTGAGGAGCTTCGGGTAATAGGCGTCGTTGCGCTCGATCACGTTCTCTTTGATCTTGATGTTCGGGTGCGACTTCTCGTACTCGGCGTAGAGACCTGCTTGCTTCAGGCCAAGGACACCGAAGGTGCCCACGTTGAGCGTGACCTTGCCGTCGCCGCCCCCCGAGCCGTCGTCGTCGCTTGAACAACCGGCCAGCAGGCTTGTGGCCAGCGCGGTCACGGTCGCGAAGGCCACCAGCCGACCGGGTCGGCGGAAACTCGTGCGCATTACGTCCTCCTGTTGCCTGACGTGCCGACCCCCCGGCCAACTGCACTTCTTGCCCCGTTGATCTGACTCTGCGGCTCGGGTGGGGAACGTGCGGGATGTGTACGTGTCAGGTACTGTGGGAGCGCTCCCACAAGTGATGAGTTGAAGAGTCGTGGCTGGGAGCGGGGGTGTCAAGGGACCGGACATAGAGATATGTCTTCAGTTATCGGGCTGTTACTCGGGCGGCGACTCGGGTGCGACTCGGTCTGGTACGAGGACGCTCGCGCGTTCGGCCCAACCGCCCGGCGATGATCAGGCTGTTACATTCCTCTACATTCCTCGCCGGGGGAAGTGCGACGGGAGGCGGACAATGGCAGCTCACGGTGCGCGCAGCCGCAGTGGCGGGCGACCGACCCTGGAGGAGGTCGCCGCCAGGGCCGGAGTGGGCCGCGGGACGGTCTCCCGGGTGATCAACGGATCGCCGCGGGTGAGCGAGGCGACCCGGACGGCGGTCGAGGCCGCCGTCGCGGAACTCGGTTACGTCCCGAACACGGCGGCCCGTGCGCTGGCCGCCAACCGCACCGACGCCATCGCCCTCGTCGTGCCCGAGCCGGAGACCCGTTTCTTCGCCGAGCCGTACTTCTCCGACGTCCTGCGCGGGGTCGGCGCCGAGCTCGGCGAGACGGAGATGCAGCTGCTCCTGATCTTCGCCGGGAACGACCGCAGGCGTCAGCGCCTGGCCCAGTACCTCGCGGCCCACCGCGTCGACGGGGTCCTGCTGGTCTCGGTCCACGCCGACGACCCACTGCCCGACCTCCTGGCCCAGCTGGAGATCCCCGCGGTGATCAGCGGGCGCCGTTCGGCCGACGAGGCGCTGCCCTCGGTCGACTCCGACAACTTCGCCGGGGCGCACTCGGCGGTGGAGCACCTTCTGGGGCGCGGACGCACGTGCATAGCCACCATCACGGGGCGCCTGGACGTCTACGGCGCCCAGCGCCGCCTCGACGGCTACCGCGCCGCACTGACGGACGCGGGCCGCCCGGTGGACGAGCGGCTCATCGCCGCCGGCGACTTCACGGAGGAGGGTGGCCGACGGGCGATGTCGGAGCTCCTGGAGGCCTGCCCCGGGGTGGACGCGGTGTTCGCGGGCTCCGACGTGATGGCCGCGGGCGCCCGTCAGGTCCTGCGCGAGGCCGGGCGCCGCATACCCGACGACGTGGCGCTCGTCGGCTTCGACGACTCGGCGATCGCCCGCCACATGGACCCGCCCCTGACGAGCGTGCGCCAGCCCATCGAGGAGATGGGCCGGGCGATGATCGATCTGCTGCTCGCCGAGATCGCGGACGACCGCCCCGCGTCCGCCCGGCGCCTGGAACACCGCCAACTGGTGCTTCCGACGGAACTGGTGGAGCGGGCGTCGTCCTGAGCGGCGACGCGGCGCCACACGCACTCGGCACGGCCACCACGAGAGGTGGGAAGGGTGTGCGGGGAGTCGGCCGCAAGGGAGCTCTTCGCACCCCGTGTGATCGAAGGCGGCGGCCTCGCGCGATTACGGGAGCGGCAATTGCGGACGGCATGCGAAAGGGCCCCGGTTCCTGAGAACCGGGGCCCTTTCTTCAGGGTGAGTGACGGGACTTGAACCCGCGGCCACCTGGACCACAACCAGGTGCTCTACCAACTGAGCTACACCCACCATGTCCGGTCGTTTTTCTTTCTTCCGACCGGCCGAGAAAAAGTGTACAGGGTCCGAAGGGGTGCTCGCGCACGCGTTTTCCGGACCCTGCACGAGGGATGGCTACCGGGGCGGACGTCACACGGATTTCCGTGCGGCTGGGCTCCGGATGGGTATCGGCTTCCGCCCGGCTGTCCGCGGCTGGGGGTCCGGGGGTCGCCCCCCGAGAGATACAGCCCGGACCCCGTACAGAAGGGTTCCGCGGAGGCTACTGCGCGGGCAGCACGTACTTGGCCGCGATGGTTTTCGCGGTGTCGGAGTCCGGGCCCGGCTGCGGCACGAAGACCGCCTCGCGGTAGTACCGCAGCTCGGCGATGGACTCGCGGATGTCCGCGAGAGCCCGGTGATTGCCGTTCTTGTCCGGGCTGTTGAAGTACGCCCGGGGGTACCACCGCCGGGCGAGCTCCTTGATCGAGGAGACGTCGACGATGCGGTAGTGGAGGAACTCCTCCAGCGTCCCCATGTCGCGCAGCAGGAAGCCCCGGTCGGTACCGACCGAGTTCCCGCAGAGCGGAGCCTTGCGCGGCTCCTTGACGTGCTCACGTACGTACGCCAGGACCTGCTCCTCGGCGTCGGCCAGCGTCGTGCCCGATGCCAGCTCGTCGAGGAGCCCCGAGGTGGTGTGCATTTTGCGCACCACCTCGGGCATGGTCTCCAGCGCCGCGTCCGGCGGGCGGATCACGATGTCCACACCTTCGCCGAGCACGTTCAGTTCCGAGTCGGTGACCAGTGCGGCCACCTCGATAAGTGCGTCATCCGTCAACGAGAGCCCGGTCATCTCGCAGTCGATCCACACCATGCGATCGTTCATGCGTCTTACCCTACGGCGCACTCCTCTGGCCGGGCAGTGGCTGGCGCCCTGGCGCGTACACATCCGAGTACGGCTTGCCCGGATCCGTCGACAGCGAGGTCGACGGGGCGAGCGCACTCGCGGCCGCCGTACGCCGGGTCTGTGACGGCACCGGACCGCTCTCCGTGTTCACCGTCGCCGTGGTGGGAACGGGCGCCGGGGATTCCAGCAGGGCCCGCTCACCCCCCTGCGGCCTGCGGGCGCGGTAAGCGGCCCGGTAGGCGGCGGGCGACGAGCCCAGCTGGCGGCGGAAGTGCCCGCGCAGGGCCACCGGCGAACGGAATCCGCAGCGGCCCGCGACCTCGTCGACGGAGTAGTCGGAGGTTTCGAGCAGCCGCTGTGCCTGCAGTACGCGCTGAGTGATCAGCCACTGCAGGGGAGCGCTCCCGGTGAGCGAGCGGAACCTGCGGTCGAACGTGCGCCTGCTCATGTACGCGCGCGCGGCCAGGGTCTCCACGTCGAACTGCTCGTGGAGATGTTCCAGGGCCCAGGCGACGACCTCGGCGAGAGGGTCGGCGCCGATCTCCTCAGGTAAAGACCTGTCGAGGTAGCGCTCCTGGCCGCCGGCCCTGCGCGGAGGCACGACGAGCCTGCGGGCCAGCGCGCCCGCCGCTTCGTTGCCGTGGTCCGTCCGCACGATGTGCAGGCACAGATCAATTCCGGCCGCGGTCCCGGCGCTCGTGAGTACGTCTCCGTCGTCGACGAAGAGCTCACGCGGGTCCACATGGACGGACGGATACCGTTTGGCCAGCGTCGGTGCGTACATCCAGTGTGTGGTCGCCGGGCGGCCGTCGAGCAGACCCGCCGCCGCGAGCACGAAAGCTCCGGTGCACAGCCCCACGATGCGGGCGCCCTCTTCGTGCGCGCGGCGCAACGCGTCGAGTGCCTCCGGCGGTGGCGGCGATGTGATCGACCGCCAGGCCGGCACCACGACGGTGCCCGCGCGTCCTATCGCCTCCAGGCCATGCGGCGCGGTGAGTTCGAGCCCCCCGGTCGTACGCAGCGGGCCGTCCTCGCCGGCGCAGACCAGCAGCCGGTACCGGGGAACCCCGGCGTCCTGCCGGTCGATCCCGAACACGGAGAGCGGTATGGAACTCTCGAAGATGGGGCCACCGCTGAACAGCAGCACCGCGACAATCTCCCTGCGGCGGCGTCCGGAAAGCTTCCGCGACGTGGCTTCTTGCACGGCAGTGGAGTCGTGGCTCATGGTGCTAAGCCCCCCTCGGTCGTCGCGGCTCCCTGTTCTTGGCCTTTTCTGTTTTTGCTCCGTTTTCTACGGTCTCTGCGTTCCCGGCGCTCTTGGCGTTCCTGTCGGACCTGTCGCTCCTGCACGTTTCCCCTCGGTCCTCCACCAGTCCCCCGCCGTAATACAGTCATGATCGAATCTACTGTGTCCTGTGCTGCCGGGGTGACCAGTTAAGGACCCGGCACTATGTCGACATGGCAACTTGGCGTGAAGCAGTCGATCACGAAGCGTTGCACTCACGGGCGTTGCTGGGAAGTGCGCCTCACCTCCGTGGCCGGTCCCCGTAGGGTTCAGACGGCCTCTGTACGCCTTTCAGCCCTGGTGGGACCGGGGTTGGGTGCCCCTTCGGCCAAGGAATGCATGGCCATAGGAAGTTGGCTGAAAAGCAACGGGGGAGTACGTGCGAATCGGTCAGTCCTCCGGCGTAGACCCACCAGCATGCCGACCGCCCCTGTGCGCCCCCGGGCCCGCCCGCCCGTGCCGCCCGCGACGGTCGTCGCCCTGCTCCTCGATCAGTCGCGCGGCCCCTCGCTCGGACTGTCGCAGAAGCAGCCGGCAGACCCCCGTCACGGCCACAAGACCGAGCGCGGACCCGGCGGCTCCGGCCAGCGACGTCCCATAGCCCACAAGGACCACGGGGACCAGGACGCAGCTGAACGCGGCCCAGCGCACGACATCGCTCACGGAGTCCTGCGCGGGGGTGGGCGATGTGTCCTCGGCGCGCGGCGCCGGAACGCCCCCGCGCGGGCGTTCGTGCGCCCCCTGCGGCGGGCGTCGGTGGCTCCGCAGCGTGACGTGTGAGTCCGTCGTGACCTGTGAGGACACGGGGGGCGGTCCAGGCACGGAGGTCTCCCTGTGGCGGTGGCGTACCGGAGTTCAACGCGTGGTCGCCCGGCCGGTCACTGGCGTGAACCTTGTGGCCGATGGCAGCCCACACGAGTGGGTGCCCAAACCACCTGTACGGGGCAGCAACCATTGCCATACGGGCGACGCTCATGCATGCTCCGGTGAACGCCGTGAGGCTCCCGCAGGGCCGGTAACAAGCCCTGGGCAGGAGAGGAGTGTCGCCGTACCCTTGAGGGTATGGGGTTGGGAAGATGATTCCCGGACACAGCTCCGGTTTTCGTCGCTGCTCCTCCTCGCCCCTGCTCGATCCTGTCTGATCCTGTCCGTTCTGCCCGATACTGCGCTGTACGACCCGAACAAAGTCGACCCTCCCACAGAGGACTCCTTCGCCGAGACACCCATGGCCGGTCACGAATTCTCCGAACCAGCGGACCGCAAGCGGCAGGTCGCCGATCCCACGGCGACCCCCCAGGCGGCTGAAGAACTACGTCATTCCTGCGATCCGGCCTTTCGGCACGGGGTGGTCGTCGGTTTCGACGGCTCGATGTCCAGCGAGCGCGCGCTCTCGTACGCGATCGGCATGGCCCATCGCTCCGGATCCGGTCTGATCATCGTGCATGTCGCCAACAGGCTCCCCACCACGGTGTGGGCGGGCTGCGAGCCGCCGGTCTTCGTCGACGTGCCGGACCACCGCACGGAAGTGCTCGGCCTCGAACTTGCCTGTGCGGATTATCTGTCCGAGGTGCCGTGGATCCTTGTCGAGCGCGGCGGCGACATCTGCCACGAACTCGAAGAGGTCGGCCGTGAGTACTCGGCGGACGCGATCGTCGTCGGATCGACGCACGGGATCGTGGGGCGCATCTTCGGCTCGGTCGCGGGTCGGCTCGCGCGCCGCGCGCAACGCCCCGTCGTCGTCATTCCGTAACGCCGCCTTGCCGCAGGTGGGGTGAGGGTGGTGCGGCGTCAACTTCCTTGCCGCGCGGCTTTCCGGGTGTAGATAAATCTACTCGTGCGTAGGGGTGGGTTGTGCCCTTGTGAAGGGTACGTACTGGTGGCAAGGACAACTGCACGCCCTGCAGGCCGGGGAGTGACGGCCACCGGTCGAGGCAGGCGTGGGTCGGGGGAATGGGCGCCCCCGCCCCCTGAAGAACGGCCCCTCGCACGCCTGGTGGCACGCGCGAGGGGCCGTTCACGTTCCGCGGCGCGCGGACTACTCCACCGTGACGGACTTGGCGAGGTTGCGGGGCTTGTCGATGTCCCGGCCGAGCGCCAACGCCGTGTGGTAGGCGAGGAGTTGGAGCGGGATGCCCATCAGGATCGGGTCCAGCTCGTTCTCGTTCTTCGG
Source organism: Streptomyces sp. NPDC058257 (assembly GCF_042881845.1). NCBI lineage: Bacteria > Bacillati > Actinomycetota > Actinomycetes > Kitasatosporales > Streptomycetaceae > Streptomyces > Streptomyces sp. NPDC058257. Next base: position 40,421 of record NZ_JBHVXJ010000010.1, on the reverse strand, counting down.
GACCAGGATGGTCTGGTCGGCCTTCTCCTGCTCCTGGTGCGCGACCGCGAGGATCTTGCCGCTGCGGGCCTTGATCTCTTCGAGGGCGGCGCGGTTCTTCTCCAGGAGGTCGTCGTCCGGGACGATCGCGACCGTCGGGAGCGCGGGCTCGATGAGCGCGAGCGGGCCGTGCTTGAGCTCGGAGGCGGGGTAGGCCTCGGCGTGGATGTACGAGACCTCCTTGAGCTTCAGGGAGGCCTCGCGGGCGACGGGGTAGCCGCGTACACGTCCGATGAAGAGCATCGAGCGGGCTTCCGCGTAATTCTTGGCGATCTTCTTGATCTCGTCCTCCTGCTTGAGGATCTCCGAGATCTGTCCCGGCAGCTTGCGCAGGCCCTCGATGATCCGCTTGCCGTCGGAGACCGACAGGTCGCGGATGCGGCCCAGGTGCAGCGCGAGCAGGCCGAAGGCGACCGTGGTGTTGGTGAAGCACTTGGTCGAGACGACGCAGACCTCCGGGCCCGCGTGGACGTACACGCCCGCGTCGGCCTCACGGGCGATCGCCGAACCGACGACGTTCACCACGCCGAGGACGCGGGCGCCCTTGCGCTTCAGCTCCTGGACGGCGGCGAGCACGTCGTACGTCTCGCCGGACTGGGAGACGGCGATGTAGAGGGTGTCGGGGTCCACGACCGGGTTGCGGTAGCGGAACTCGCTCGCGGGCTCGGCGTCCGCGGGGATGCGGGCCAGCTCCTCGATCATCTGGGCGCCGATCATGCCCGCGTGGTACGAGGTGCCGCAGCCGAGGATCTTGACGCGGCGCACCTTGCGGGCGTCGTGCGCGTCGAGGTTCAGGCCGCCGAGGTGCACGGTGGAGAAGCGGTCGTCGATGCGGCCGCGCAGGACGCGGTCCACGGCCTCGGGCTGCTCGAAGATCTCCTTGTGCATGTACGTGTCGTGTCCGCCCATGTCGTACGACTCCGCCTCCCACTCCACGGTGGTCGGCGACGCGGTCGTACGCGAGCCCTCGGTGGTGTACGTGCGGTAGTCGTCGGCCTTGATGGTGGCCATCTCGCCGTCGTCGAGGGTGACGACCTGGCGGGTGTGCGAGACGAGCGCGGCGACGTCCGACGCGACGAACATCTCCTTCTCGCCGATGCCGAGCACGACGGGGGAGCCGTTGCGGGCGACGACGATGCGGTCGTTGAAGTCGGCGTGCAGGACGGCGATGCCGTACGTGCCCTCGACGTGGCGCAGGGCCTCGCGGACCTTCTCCTCCAGCTTGTCCGCCTGGGCGCGGGCGATGAGGTGGACGAGGACCTCGGTGTCCGTCTCGGAGAGGAACTCGACGCCGTCGGCGGTGAGCTTGGCGCGCAGCTCGGACGCGTTGTCGATGATGCCGTTGTGTACGACGGCGACCTTGTCGTCACCCGACATGTGCGGGTGGGCGTTCTCGTCGGACGGGGCGCCGTGGGTGGCCCAGCGGGTGTGGGCGATGCCGGTGGTGCCCTTGAAGCGGGCGGGGACCTTGGCCTCCAGGTCGCGCACGCGCCCCTTGGCCTTGACCATCTTCAGCCCCGAGGCCTTGGGGCTGGTGATGACGACGCCCGCGGAGTCGTAGCCGCGGTACTCCAGGCGCTGGAGGCCTTCCAGGAGGAGGGGGGCCACGTCACGCTTGCCGATATAACCGACGATTCCGCACATAAAGGGTGTCCTAGCCGTAAGAGGGTGTGGTTCTGGCTTCGCGTCTTCCGGGCTTCAGCCGTAGATCATGCGGCGCAGCTGTCTGAGGGTGAGCTCAGGCGGCGAGACCGCGCGGTACTGGAGATCCGCCGAGATCTGTTCGAAGATCGCCGCGTTCAGCAGGCCCTGACCCTGCAGTTCGCGGTGGCGGCGACGGACGAACTGCTCGGTCGTCTCGTCGAAGTAGGCGAGCACGTCCTGGACGACCCGCAGCGCTTCGCCCCGCTGGAGCTGGGTGCTGCGGGTGAGGTGGTCCACCAGGTCGTCGTGCATTCGTTGATCCTGAGGGAATAGCCCTCCGGGTGCAACAATCCTGCCCGGAATCGGGCAGGGATGCGTCGAAAACTGGCCCCGACGGATTACATGCGCTTCAGTACCGCCTGCTTGGCGAGCGAGAACTCCTCGTCCGTGAGTATCCCGGACTGATGCAGTTCGCCCAGCTCACGGAGGCGCCGCAGGAGGGCGTCATGATCGTCCTCGGCCGGGGCGGCGGGCGCGGGGGCGGGCGCGGGCTGGGCCACCAGTGCGGCGTGCGCGTCCGCGGGCTCGGCGAGGGCCGCCGCCGGATGGGGCAACCGCGCCTGCACGGCCGCCGCGATCAGTGCCATCAGCGGGTCCTTCTTGAAGCCCCACAGTTCGACGGAGTTCGGGTCGTACTTCGGAGGGGCCTTCGTGGGTGCGTGCCGCACGCTGAAGCGGAGGTAGCCGTTCTCCAGGCCCACCGCGGGCTGCCACTCCACCGCGGCGACCTCGGCGAGCGCCAGCGAGCGCGTACCGGACGCCGACTTCGCCTCTTCCGTCTTCCAGTTCCACTCCAGACGGATGTGATCGCCGTCGAAGCTCACCGTGCCGTCCCCCGCCGACACCGAGAGCGGCACCGAGGGCCCCGGAAGGAGATAGCTCTCGCAGGGCGCGGCGGGCACCTGTTCGATGAGCAGCGCGTTGCGGACCTCGTCGACCACATACTCCGCGACTCCGTAGCGGTCCGATTCCACCGTCAGCTGATACGGATCCGCCGCGTCCCCGAGCTTGCCCCCCGCGGCCTGCAGCAACGGATCCGCGCCGTCCCGCAGGCGCAGCCGCAGGCGCCCCGACTTCTTCCCCTGCTCGAAGGCGATGCCCGCCAACGCGCCCAGCGGCACGGCCAGTTCTCCCAGCGACCTGCGCAGCAGAGACACGTTCTTGTCGCGTCCCGGCACAAGGCGCAGCATCTCTCCGTCGAAGGTCCAGGTCCCGTCGCGCTGGATGATTTCCGCCATGGGACGATTCTTCCATCGGCGGGCCGCCGAAGTGGTCTACACCCTTGACCCGCCACGGGGCGCAGGGTACCCATGGTGACCGTTCGATTGCGTTGCACCACAGTGATGGCCCGTCGAAGGGACCCGCTCGTGAGACAGCACCACAGATCGACCCGCCTGTTCGGCTCGTTGCTGCTCGTCGCCGCGGCCGGATTCTCGTCCGTGGCCGCCGCGCCGGGCGGCGGCGACGGCGTGAAGGAGGCAGCCACGGCCACCACCCCGACCCCGCTCGGCCAGGTGATCCCGGCCCCGGCGTCCACCGACCCCGGCGGATCCCCGTACGAGATCAACTCCAAGACCCGCATCAGGGTCGACGACTCGCGCGACGCGCACCGGATCGGCAGCTATCTGGCGGGCGTCCTGCGTCCCTCGACCGGGTACTCCCTGAAGGTCACCGACGACGACGGCCGCGACGGCATCCGGCTGCGGCTGAACTCCAAGGACAAGTCCCTGGGGAACGAGGGCTACCGCCTGGAATCCAAGCGCGGCTCCCTCACCATCACGGCCCGCAAGCCCGCCGGGCTCTTCTACGGGGTCCAGACGCTGCGGCAGCAGCTGCCGGCCGCCGCCGAGAAGAAGACCAAGCAGAAGGGCCCGTGGCTGGTCGCGGGCGGCACCATCAAGGATTCGCCCCGCTACGAGCACCGTGGCGCGATGCTCGACGTGTCGCGGCACTTCTTCTCGGTCGACAAGGTCAAGCGCTACATCGACCAGATGTCGCTCTACAAGGTCAACAAGCTGCATCTGCACCTGAGCGACGACCAGGGCTGGCGCATCGCCATCGACTCCTGGCCCAGGCTCACGACGTACGGCGGCTCCACGCAGGTCGGCGGCGGCAAGGGCGGCTACTACACGAAGGCCCAGTACAAGGACATCGTCCGGTACGCGGCATCGCGGCAGCTCGAAGTGATCCCCGAGATCGACATGCCGGGCCACACGAACGCCGCGCTCGCCTCGTACGCCGAGCTGAACTGCGACGGCGTCGCGCCCCCGCTCTACACCGGCACCGAGGTCGGCTTCAGCTCGCTGTGCGTGAAGAAGGGCGTGACGTACGACTTCGTGGACGACGTCATCCGCGAGATCGCCGCACTGACGCCCGGCAGGTACATCCACATCGGCGGTGACGAGGCGCACTCCACCAGCCATGAGGACTATGTGACGTTCATGAACAAGGTGCAGCCCGTGGTCGCCAAGTACGGCAAGACCGCGATCGGCTGGCACCAGCTGACCGGCGCCACACCCGCCAAGGGCGCCATCGCGCAGTACTGGGGGTACGACGCCACCGGCGCCGCCGAGCGCGAGCAGGTCGTCAACGCGGCGAAGAACGGCACCAAGCTGGTCCTCTCGCCCGCCGACCGCTCCTACCTCGACATGAAGTACGACAAGGACACCCCCCTCGGCCTGTCCTGGGCGGGCTACGTCTCGGTCCAGCGCAGCTACGACTGGGACCCGGGTACGTACCTGAAGGGCGCGCCCGCGGACTCGATCAAGGGTGTCGAGGCGGAGCTGTGGTCGGAGACGCTCTCGACCTCCGCGCACATCGAGTACATGGCGTTCCCGCGGCTGCCCGGCATCGCCGAGCTCGGCTGGTCGCCCGCGTCGACGCACGACTGGAACACGTACAAGGCGCGGCTCGCCCAACAGGGGCCCCGCTGGGACGCGTTGGGCATCGGCTACTACAAGTCGCCCGAGGTGCCCTGGCCCGGCAAGTAGTCACGCACGTACGTACATGAGTGGGGCTCCCGGGGACCGTCCCGGGAGCCCCACTCGGCTCATGGATGTCCGGCTACGCGATCGGGTTCTTGAGCGTCCCGACCAGTTGCAGCGCACCCGCCGGGTCGGCGAGGTCCACCATCTGCTCGTTGTCCCGCAGCTGGAGCCGGTTCAGGCAGGACCGCGCGAACTCGGGGGCGAACATGTCGTACTGCTTGAACTTGTCGGCCAGTTGGGGCGTGGCCTCCTGGTACGTCGTGACGCACTCGGTGACGGCGCCCCAGAACGTCTCCTCGTCCACCAGGCCCTCGCTGACGAGGTTCGCGGACAGGAAGCGGAAGAAGCAGTCGAAGACGTCCGTGAAGATGGACAGGAGCTTCTGGTCGTCGGGGACCTCGACCCGCAGCCGTTCGACCGCGGGCGGGAGCACCGCGTCGGGGTCCATGACCGCGATCTCCTCGGCGATGTCCTTGAAGATCGCCCGCTGTACGACGCCGTCCTTCAGGACCAGGATGACGTTCTCGCCGTGCGGCATGTAGACGAGGTCGTACATGTAGAAGCTGTGCAGGAGCGGCGTCAGATAGGCGTGCAGATAGCCGCGCAGCCACTCGGCGGGGGCGAGTCCGGAGCGCTCGATGAGGGCGCCCGCGAAGGACGCGCCTTCGAGGTCGGTGTGCAGCAGCGAAGCCATCGTGGCCAGTTGCTCGCCCTCGGCGAGCGTAGGGACGGGGCTCTCGCGCCACAGGGCCGCGAGCATCTTGCGGTACGGGGAGTAGCGGTCGGTCGCGGCCTCGTACTCCAGGTGGCGGTAGCCGACGGCCGCGCGCTCGCGGATGATCGTGAGGCCCGTCCCCTTCAGGGTCTCGTCGGTGTCGATGAGGTTCGCGAGCCAGTCGTTGATCGCCGGGGTCGCCTCCATGTACGCGGCCGAGAGCCCGCGCATGAAGCCCATGTTGATGACCGAGAGGGCCGTTTTGACGTAGTGCTTGGCCGGGTCGCTCGTATTGAAGAACGTACGGATCGACTGCTGGGCCAGGTACTCGTCGTCGCCCTCGCCCAGGCAGACGAGGTGCCGCTGGGCGACCTCGGCCGCGAAGGTCACGGAGAGTTTGTTCCACCACTGCCAGGGGTGGGCGGGGATCAGGAGGTAGTCCTCGGGGTCCAGGCCCTGGTCACGGAGTTTGTGATCGAAGCGGTCAAGGGTCTCCGGGCCGAGCTCGGCCCGGAAGAACGACTCGTAGTCGATGCCGGCGCCCGCGGTGAACGCGGCGCGCTCCTTGCTCGCCGCCAGCCACACGAGGCGTACGGGGCTCGCCGTCTCGGGAGCGTACGAGAGGTACTCGTGCACGCCGAAGCCGAGCCGGCCGTTGTTGGCGACGAAGCAGGGGTGGCCCTCGGTCATGCCCGTCTCGATCTCCTGGAAGCAGGAGCGGGTGAGTTCGGCGGCCGGGATCGCGGGCTTGGTGAGTTTGTAGCAGGTGCCGGAGAGCGTGGAGGAGATTTCCTCCAGGTAGACCGGCAAGATCTCGTCGCTCAGGCCGAGGGCCGTGCGCAGCTCGATGAAGAAGTCGAGTGCGTTGAGGGGGAGTTCGGTGCCGTCGCGGTGCCGGGATATGGACTCGGAGTCGACCTGCCAGTGGTCGAGCCGCAGGCGTTTGGCGGTGAAGCGGTAGCGGGTCAGGGCGTCGTCGCTGCGGATGACGTACTTGTCGTCGCCCAGGGGCTCCGGGGTGAAGAGCCGCTCGTGGGAGAACTCGGCGATGGCTTTGCGGATGAGGAGGCGGTTGGCCTGCTCCCAGCGCTCGGGGGAGAGGTGCGCCGTTGCGTCGGACAGGGTCATATCGCCGATTCCCTTTCGCGTACTGCTTCTTCGAACTGCTCGCGGGTGCAGAAGCTCAGGAGAGCTCTTTTCTCCGGCTTCTGGATGACTTCGGACGCGCGGAACCCGACGGCTTCGTTGAGGGCGTGGACGGCCGTATTGTCGATGTCGGGTTCGACCACCACGCGCGCCGTCGCCGGGTCGGCGAAGAGCGTCGCCATGACCTTGGTGATCACGTCCCGGGTGAAGCCGGGTATGCGGACGTCGGACGGCGCGGTGAGGAAGTGCATGCCCACGTCGCCGGGCTCGGGGTCGTAGAGACCGACGAGTTCGACGTATCTGGGGTCGTAGCGCTCCATCAGGAAGGCGGGAACGCCTTTGTGCAGGCCGATGAAGGCGTCGTGGTGCTCGGCGGCGGCGATCGCCATGTACTCGCGCTCGACGTCCGGGAGCGTCGCGTCCTGCATCATCCAGAACGAGGCTTTGGGGTGGGTGACCCAGCCGTGCAGGAGCTCGGCGTCCTTCAGCGGGTCGATGGGGCGCAGCGTGAGCTCTGCGGGGGCGCTGGGGGTGCTCATACGGAAAACTCCTGGAACGCGATGGACTTCTCGACGGGGTAGTACTCCGCGCCGAGCAGCTCACCGATGATGTACGCGTTGCGGTACGGGCCCATGCCCAGGTCGGGGCTGGTCAGGGAGTGGGCGTGCACGGCACCGTTCTGCAGGAAGATGCCGCGTCCCGTGGTGTCGATCGAGTAGTTGCGGGCGACCTCGAAGCGGCCCCGGCCGTCCCAGCGGATGCGGTCGCGCACCGGCTCCAGGAAGTCGGGGGTGGCGTACTGGTAGCCGGTGGCCAGGATCAGGCCCTCGGATTCCAGCTCGAAGTCCTTGCCCTGTTCGTCCTGGCGCAGGCCCAGGGTGTAGGTGCCGTTCTCGTGACGCGCGCTCTGCAGCGAGGAGTTGGTGAGCAGACGCGTCGGCACCGGGCCGCCGAGGTTCTTCTGGTAGAGGAGGTCGAAGATCTCGTTGATCAGGTCGCCGTCGATGCCCTTGAAGAGCGTCTTCTGCTGGTCCTGGAGGCGGTAGCGGGTGGCTTCCGGCAGCGCGTGGAAGTAGTCGACGTACTCCGGAGACGTCATCTCAAGGGTCAGCTTGGTGTATTCGAGCGGGAAGAAGCGCGGGGAGCGCGTGACCCAGTTGAGCTTGTAGCCGTGGACGTCGATCTCGCTCAGGAGGTCGTGGTAGATCTCGGCGGCGGACTGCCCGCTGCCGACGAGCGTGATCGACTCCTTCCGCTGGAGCTCCGGCTTGCTCTGCAGATAGCGGGAGTTGTGGATGAAGTCCCCGCCGAGGTCCGCGCAGGCCTCGGGGATGTGCGGCGGGGTGCCGGTGCCCAGGACGAGGTGGCGGGCCCGGAAGGTGTCGCCGGTGGAGGTGTGGACGACGTACAGCTCATCGGCGTATGTCACCTCGGTCACCGTCGTGCTGAAACGGATCGAGGAGAGTTTGGCCGCGGCCCAGCGGCAGTAGTCGTTGTACTCGGTGCGCAGCGGATAGAAGTTCTCGCGTATGTAGAACGAGTACAACCGCCCCGCTTCCTTCAGGTAGTTGAGGAAGGAGTAGGGGGACGTCGGGTCCGCGAGGGTGACGAGGTCCGACATGAACGGGGTCTGGAGGTGAGCGCCCTCCAGGAACATGCCCGAGTGCCACTCGAAGTCCGGCTTGGACTCCAGGAAGAGGCCGCTGAGCTCGTCGATGGGTTCGGTCAGACAGGCGAGGCCGAGGTTGAAGGGGCCCAGTCCGATACCGATGAAGTCCAGGGGTTCCACAGGTTCCAGGGGTTCCAGTGGTTCTCGGTGATCAGGAAGCGCGGTCAAGGGTCTCTCCCAGGTACTGCTCGGCGTGGCCGGCGATCAGATCGAGGACGGCCGTGATGTCGGCGACCGTGGTCTCGGGGTTGAGCAGGGTGAACTTGAGGTACTGGCGGTCACCGACCTTGGTGCCCGCGACGACGGCGTCACCGGAGGCGAACAGGGCCTTGCGGGCGTACAGGTTGGCGTGGTCGATGGCGGAGGGGTCGCAGATCGACTCGGGTATGTAGCGGAAGACGAGCGTGGAGAGCTGGGGCTCCACGACGACGTCGTAACGGGGGTCGGCGGCGAGCAGCGCCCAGCCCTCGTCCGCCATGTCGCACACGGAGTCGAAGAGCTCGCCGATGGCGTCGGCGCCCATCACCCGCAGCGTCATCCACAGCTTCAGGGCGTCGAAGCGCCGCGTCGTCTGGAGGGACTTGTCGACCTGGTTGGGGATACGTTCCTGCACCATGCGGCGCGGGTTGAGGTACTCCGCGTGGTACGTCGCGTGACTCAGCGTCGACCGGTCGCGGACCAGGACGGCGGAGGAACTCACCGGCTGGAAGAAGGACTTGTGGTAGTCGACGGTCACGGAGTCGGCGCGGTCGATGCCGTCGATGAGGTGCCGGTTCTTGAGCGAGGCGAGCAGACCGCAGCCGTACGCCGCGTCGACGTGCATCCAGGTGTTGTACTGCTCGCAGAGTTCGGCGATCTCGGGGAGCGGGTCGATGGAGCCGAAGTCGGTGGTGCCCGCCGTGGCGACGACCGCCATGGGGGTGAGGTCGTTGTCGCGGCAGCGCTCCAGTTCGCGGGCGAGCGCCACGGTCTGCATGCGCTTGTTGTGATCGGTGGGGATGACGATCACGGCGTCCTCGCCGAGGCCAAGGAGGGTCGCGGCCTTCTGGATGCTGAAGTGGCCCACCTCGGAGGCGAAGATGCGCAGCCGCGCGGCGGGCTGTCCCGACTTGGCGGCCTCCTCGCGGGCGAGCAGCATGGCCTGGAGGTTGGACTGTGAGCCGCCGCTCGTGAAGACGCCGTCGGCGGCCGGGCCGAGCCCGATGCGGTCGGCGGTCCAGTCGATGAGACGGCGTTCGATCAGTGTGCCGCCCGCGGATTGATCCCAGGTGTCCAGGGAAGAATTGACCGCGGAGAGCACTGCCTCGCCGAGCACGGCCGGAATGACGACCGGGCAGTTGAGGTGCGCGAGATAGCGGGGATGGTGGAAGTACACGGCGTCGCGCAGGTAGAGCTCGTCGAGCTCGTCCAGGGCGGCGATGGTGTCGTGCAGGGGTTCGTCCAGGTCGACGGCCTCTATGCGGGGCGCGAGATCTTCGACGGAGACGCCGGTGAAAGGGCGTGAGGTGGTGGCGATTCTGGCCGCCACCCGCTCGACTCCTTCGGTCACGGAGCTGCGGTAACGCTCCGCGGTGGTGTCGTTGAGCAGGTGCGAGCGCATGAACTTCCTCTGGGTGAGGGGACTTGGGGGAAGTGAGGTAAGCCTAACCTAACTACCCCTGTGGATAAACCCAGGGGGGTCTGGTGATCACCATGAGGCAGGGAAACGGAACGACCCTCTCCGGAAAATGGAACAGCCCTCTCCGAAATGTGGAGAGGGCTGTGCTGTGCGGGCCTCGGACGGAGGGTCAGCTGACCTTCTTTGCCTTCTCGATCGCGTCGGCGAGGTCCTCAAGGATCGGGGCGCACTTGTCGTACGAGTAGATGGGCTCGGTGACGCGCGGGATGACCTGGCCGGCCTTGACCGCGGGCAGCTTCGCCCAGGTCGGCTTGGACTTGTCCAGGTCGGCCGGCTGGAGGGCGGAGGTGCGGTTGTCCATCATGATGACGTCCGCGTCGTGCGAGTTGACGTTCTCCCAGCTCAGGTTCTCGAACCAGCCGCCGCTCTCCTTCTTGGAGCTCTCGGACGGCTCTACGAAGTTCACGCCGAGGGACTTGAAGTACTCCAGGTCGGCGGAGAGGTTCGTCCCGGAGACGTAGAAGATGTCCTGACTCGCCGAGCCGACGAGGACCTTGATGTCCTTGTTCGCCTTGGCGACCTTGCGCAGCCGCTCGGCGGCGGCCTCGAAGCGCTTCTTCGCCTTGACGACCTTGTCGGCCTTCACGTCGGCGCCGAGCGACTCGGCCAGCGAGAGGAGGCGCTGGAGGGGCTGGGTCATCTGGCGGTCGTAGACGCTGACGCCGACGCTCGGGGCGAGCTTGAGGATCTTGTCCTTGCTCTCCTCGGGGACGTACCAGAGGGTGCCCGCGTCGTCGAACATCGTGGAGACGAGGAGGTCGGGGGTGAGGCCCGCGTACTTCTCGATGTTGAACTGACCCCATTCGTTGCCGAGGATCGTCAGCTTGCTGATGTCCATGTCACCGGCCTGGACGTCGGGCTTGCCGCTCTTGGTCTTCGTCGGGCCGAAGACGCCCTTGACCTCGACGCCGTAGTCGAAGAGCGCGGCGGCGACGCCGGTGAAGGCGACGATGTTCTTCGGCGTCCCCTCGCTCTTGGCGGTCTTGCCGCGGTCGTCCTTGAAGCTCCAGGGGCCCGAGTCCCCGGAGTCCGCCGACGTGCCCGAGCCGTCCTTCTTCTCGTCCCCGCAGGCTGCCAGCAGGGCCGTGAGGCCGAGGGCGCCGCCGGCGGCGAGAAGGCCGCGGCGGGAAGGCTGAGGGAGGCGGGCGTTGGGCATGAGGATCTCTGCTTTCGTGAGGACGGCGGCGGTTGGCCACTGGCCGGAATCAGCGCTTAGGCTAACCTAACCTAAGCGAATGTCCAGTGGCCCTCGCGGTCGCCTTCCCACGGGCGGGGCTGCTATCCGGGCTGTTGTCCCGGGCGGCTTCCCCTGTGCCGCGCCGTTATCCCGCGAAGCCCAGCTCCCTGGCGATCAGCATGCGCTGGACCTCGCTGGTCCCCTCGCCGATCTCCAGGATCTTGGAGTCCCGCCACATACGGGCCACGGGGTACTCGTTCATGAAGCCGTAGCCGCCGTGGATCTGCGTGGCCTCGCGGGCGTTGTCGACGGCGACCGTGGAGGAGTAGAGCTTCGCGATCGCCGCCTCCTTCTTGAAGGGTTCCCCGCCGACGAGACGCGATGCCGCGTCCCGCCACCCGACCCTGGCCATGTGCGCCCGCGTCTCCATGTCGGCGATCTTGAACTGGATCGCCTGGTTCGCCCCGATCGGCTTGCCGAAGGCGTGCCGCTCCTTGGCGTACTTCACGGACTCGTCGACGCAGCCCTGCGCGAGGCCCGTCGCCAGCGCGGAGATCGCGACCCGGCCCTCGTCGAGGATCCGCAGGAACTGGGCATAGCCGCGCCCCTCCTCACCGAGGAGGTTCGCCGCCGGGACCCGAACGTCGGAGAAGGCCAGCTCGCGGGTGTCCGATGCGTTCCAGCCGACCTTCGAGTACGGGGCCGCGACCGTGAACCCGGGTGTCCCCGACGGCACGATGATCGAGGAGATGAGGGGACGGCCGTCCGCCTTGCGGCCGGTGACGGCGGTGACCGTGACCAGGCCCGTGATGTCCGTGCCGGAGTTGGTGATGAAGCACTTGGAGCCGTTGATCACCCACTCGTCGCCGTCCCGCACCGCGGTCGTACGGGTGCCGCCCGCGTCCGAGCCGCCGTCCGGCTCGGTCAGGCCGAAGGCGCCGAGGAGTTCACCGGAACAGAGCCGGGGCAGCCACTCGCGCTTCTGCTCGTCCGTACCGAAGAGGTGGATCGGCATGGCGCCGAGGGAGACGCCCGCCTCCAGGGTGATCGCCACGGAGGAGTCGACCCGCGCCAGCTCTTCGAGCGCGATGCCGAGGGCGAGATAGTCGCCTCCCATCCCGCCGTACTCCTCGGGGAAGGGGAGGCCGAACAGGCCCATGCGGCCCATCTCACGGACGATCTCGTACGGGAATTCGTGGCGTTCGTAGAGGTCGCCGATCTTCGGGGCGACGACGTCGTGCGCGAACGCCTCGACGGTGCGGCGGAGTTCCTCGTGCTCGGGGGACAGACGGTGGTCCATCGTTCTCTCACTGCTCCTGGTGGGAGGTGCCCGTCAGGGCACGGACGGTGCGGGACGGGCTGGGTCGGCCCAGTTGTTCGGCCATCCACGCGCTGGTGGCGGTGAGGCGGCCGAGATCGACGCCGGTCTCGATGCCGAGGCCGTCGAGCATCCATACGAGGTCTTCGGTGGCGAGGTTTCCGGTGGCGCTCTTCGCGTACGGACAGCCGCCGAGGCCGCCCGCCGACGCGTCGACCGTGCGCACGCCGTGCTGCAGGGCGGCCAGGGTGTTGGCCAGCGCCTGGCCGTACGTGTCGTGGAAGTGCACGCCGATGCGGTCCGTCGGCACGCCCTCCTCGTTCAACTCCGCCAGCAGGGCGAGAACATGGCCCGGTGTGGCCACGCCGATGGTGTCGCCGAGGCTCAGCTCCTGGCAGCCCATGTCCACCAGGGCCTTCGCGGTGCGGACGACCTGGGCGATGGGCACCGGGCCCTCCCACGGGTCGCCGAAGCACATGGAGAGATAGCCCCGCACGTGCACCTTCTGCTCGCGGGCGCGTGCCACGACCGGCTCCGACATCGCGAGGGCCTCGCCCATCGTGCGGTTGAGGTTGGCCTTGGCGAAGGACTCCGTGGCGCTGACGAAGACGGCCACGCCGCGGGCGCCGAGCGCGAGGGCGCGGTCAAGACCTCGGGCGTTGGGCACGAGGACCGGGAGCTTGGCCCGCGCGTCCCGCTCAAGGTCGCTCACGAGCGGGAAAAGCTGCTCCGCGTCGGCCAGTTGGGGCACCCACTTGGGATGCACGAAGCTGGTCGCCTCGATGGTCGTGAGGCCCGCGGCGGCCAGGCGGTGGATGAACTCCGCCTTGATCTCCGTGGGGACGAGCGCCTTCTCGTTCTGCAGGCCGTCCCGGGCGCCCACTTCATAGATGCGGACGCGTGGCGGCAGGTCCTGGGTGGGGACGGCCATGGGGAGCGCCGTGGGGAGCGTCATTTCTCCTCCTGCGGGACCTCGGGGATCACCACGGCCAAAATCTGGTCCATGGCGACGGTCGAGCCCGGTGTGACGTCGAGTTCGCTGACGGTGCCCGCGTGCGGGGCGGAGATGACGTGTTCCATCTTCATCGCCTCCACCACCAGGAGGCTCTGGCCCTGGGCCACTTGATCGCCGGTGGAGACCTTGACGACCGTGACGGTGCCGGGCATGGGGGCGGTCAGGGCGTCGGCCCCGCTGTGGGCGGCGCCGGTGAGGCTCGCCGCCACCGGGTCGTGATCCTGTACGTGCCAGGCGTCGCCGTCCCGGCCGAGCCAGTCGGCGGCGCGGTGGAAGGTGTGGGCGATGCCGTCCACGTGGACCGTGACGCGGCCGGGCTCCACGGTGTGCGGGCCCTCGCCCGTGATGTGCCCGACGGGGTCGTGTCCCGGCACGCGGAGGTGGTGCGTCAGCGGGGCCGGGGTGCCGCCGAGGCGCCAGCCCCTCGGCACCGAGAACGGGTCACGCCAGCCGTCGCCGGTGGGTTCGAGGGCGGCGGTGCGGACGGCCGCCGCCGCTTCGTACACCTCGTCGGGCACGCCCTGGGGGACCAGGCTCTCCGCCTCGCGCTCCACGAGGCCGGTGTCCAGCTCGCCCGCCACCACGGCCGGGTGCGCGAGCAGCCTGCGCAGGAACCCGGCGTTCGTCGGCACCCCGAGAATCACCGTGTCCGCGAGCGCCGCCCGCAGCTTGCGCAGCGCCGTCGGCCGGTCGGGCCCGTACGCGATGACCTTCGACAGCATCGGGTCGTACAGGCTTCCGATCTCCGTGCCCTCGCTCAGCCCGGAGTCGGTCCGCACGCCGTCGCCCTGCGGCTCGTGCAGGGCGAGGACCGTGCCGCCCGACGGCAGGAAGCCGCGTGAGCCCGCTTTGACGGACACGGTCTCGGCGCAGACGCGGGCCTCGATCGCGTGCCCGGTGAGCGTGACGTCGTCCTGCCCGTACGGGAGTTCCTCCCCGGCGGCGACCCGCAGCTGCCACTCCACCAGATCGATGCCGGTGATCAGCTCCGTCACCGGGTGCTCCACCTGGAGCCGCGTGTTCATCTCCATGAAGTAGTACGAGGCCGGGTCCTTGCCCGGCACGATGAACTCCACCGTGCCCGCGCCCGCATACCCGCAGGAGCGTGCGGCCTGGACCGCCGCCTCGCCCATCGCCGCGCGCGTGGCCTCGTCGAGGAGGACGCTCGGGGCCTCCTCGATGATCTTCTGGTGGCGGCGCTGGAGCGAGCACTCGCGCTCGCCGAGGTGGATCACATTGCCGTGGCCGTCCGCCAGGACCTGGATCTCGATGTGCCGGGGGCGGTCGATCCACCGCTCCACGAGCAGCGTGTCGTCGCCGAAGGAGGACCGCGCCTCGCGGCGCGCGGCGGCGATCTCGTCCGCGAGCAGGGCGGCGTCCCGCACGAGCCGCATGCCCTTGCCGCCGCCGCCCGCCGAGGGCTTGAGCAGCACCGGCATGCCGATGTCCCGCGCGGCGTCGGCCAGTTGGGCGTCGGTCAGGCCACTGCCCGACGATCCGGGGACCACCGGGACCCCGGCCGCCTCGACCGTCTCCTTGGCGCGGATCTTGTCGCCCATCAGGTCGGTCGCCGATGCGGGCGGCCCGATGAAGACGAGGCCCGCGTCCGTGCAGGCCCGTGCGAACTCCGCGTTCTCCGCGAGGAAGCCGTACCCGGGGTGGACCGCCTGGGCGCCGCTGCGGGCCGCCGCGTCGAGCAGGCGCTCGGCCGACAGATAGCTCTCGGCGGCCGGCGGCGGACCGAGGCGCACGGCCGTGTCGGCCTCGCGCACATGCCGGGCGTCCGCGTCCGCGTCGCTGAACACGGCGACCGAGCGCACGCCGAGCGCCCGCAGCGTCCGGATCACGCGGACCGCGATCTCGCCCCTGTTGGCGACCAGAACGGTGTCGAACATCGTCCCTCTCCTGCTGAAGTCAGTCATCGTCCGCCTCACATCCGGAAGACGCCGAAGCCGGGCTCGCCCAGCGGGGCCTCGGCACAGGCGGTCAGGGCGAGGCCGAGGACCTGCCGGGTCTCCATGGGGTCGATCACGCCGTCGTCCCAGAGGCGCGCGGTGGCGTAATAGGCGTTGCCCTGCTGTTCGTACTGGGCGCGGACCGGTTCCTTGAACGCCTGCTCCTCCGCCTCCGACCACTGTTCGCCCCGCGCCTCCAACTGGTCGCGCTTGACGGTCGCGAGGACCGACGCGGCCTGCTCGCCGCCCATCACGGAGATCTTGGCGTTCGGCCACATCCACAGGAAGCGGGGGGAGTAGGCACGGCCGCACATGGAGTAGTTCCCCGCGCCGTACGAACCGCCGATCACGACCGTCAGCTTCGGCACGCGCGTGCAGGCCACCGCCGTCACCATCTTGGCTCCGTGCTTGGCGATGCCGCCCGCCTCATAGTCCCGGCCGACCATGAAGCCGGAGATGTTCTGCAGGAAGACGAGGGGGATGCCGCGCTGGTCGCACAGCTCGATGAAGTGGGCGCCCTTCTGGGCGGACTCGGAGAAGAGGATGCCGTTGTTCGCGATGATGCCGACCGGGTGGCCGTGGAGGTGGGCGAAGCCGGTCACCAGGGTCTGGCCGTACTCCGCCTTGAACTCGGCGAAGCGCGAGCCGTCGACCACGCGCGCGATGACCTCGCGGACGTCATAGGGGGTGCGGGAGTCCGTCGGCACCGCCCCGTACAGCCCGAGGGGGTCGACCTTGGGCTCCTCGACCGGGCGGACGGACCACGGGGGTTCGGCGCGGTCCGGGAGCGTGGAGACGATCGTCCGCACGATGCGCAGCGCGTGCGCGTCATCCTCCGCGAGGTGGTCCGTCACTCCCGAGACCCGGGAGTGGACCTCGCCGCCGCCCAGCTCCTCGGCCGTCACGACCTCGCCGGTCGCCGCCTTCACCAGAGGGGGGCCGCCGAGGAAGATCGTGCCCTGATCGCGGACGATCACCGCTTCGTCGCTCATCGCGGGGACATACGCCCCGCCCGCCGTGCACGAGCCGAGGACGGCCGCGATCTGCGGGACGCCCGCTCCGGACATCCGCGCCTGGTTGTAGAAGATCCGCCCGAAGTGCTCGCGGTCCGGGAAGACGTCGTCCTGCATGGGCAGGAAGGCGCCGCCCGAGTCCACCAGATACAGACAGGGGAGGCGGTTCTCCAGCGCGACCTCCTGGGCGCGCAGGTGCTTCTTCACCGTCATCGGGTAATACGTGCCGCCCTTGACGGTGGCGTCATTGGCGACGATCACGCAGGTACGCCCGGAGACCCGGCCGATCCCCGCGATGACTCCGGCGGCCGGAGCATCCCCGCCGTACAACCCGTCGGCCGCGAGCGGTGCCAGTTCGAGGAAGGGCGAGCCGGGGTCGAGCAGCGCGTCCACGCGGTCGCGGGGCAGCAGCTTGCCGCGCGCGACATGGCGGGCGCGGGACCGCTCGCCGCCGCCGAGCCTGGCCGCCGCGAGCTTGGCCCGCAGGCCTTCGACGAGGGTGGTGTGCGCCGCCTCGTTCGTCCGCCATGCTTCGGACGCGGGATCAGCCGCGCTCGCGAGGACCGGTGCCTGCAGCATCAGTCGAGCCCCCTTGCTCGGTTAATGAGCGTTAACGTATCGCGTTCAGGTTAACGACCGCTAACCGTCCTGTCTAGAATTGATTCCATGGCCACCAGAACCGACGCCCCCACCCGTCGCGAGCAGATCCTCAGAGAGGCCGCCAGGCTCTTCGCCGAGCGCGGCTTCCACGGAGTCGGAGTGGATGAGATAGGAGCCGCCGTCGGCATCAGCGGCCCCGGTCTCTACCGCCACTTCGCGGGCAAGGACGCGATGCTCGCCGAGTTGCTCGTCGGCATCAGCGGGCAGCTGCTGACCGGCGGCAAACGATGTGTGGCCGACGCGGACGGGGGGCCGGAGCAGGTGCTCGACGCGCTCATCGAGGGGCACATCGACTTCGCCCTGGACGACCGCTCCCTGATCACCCTGCACGACCGCGAGCTCGACCGGCTGCGGGACACCGACCGCAAGCTGGTCCGCCAGCTCCAGCGGCAGTACGTGGAGATCTGGGTCGACGTGGTGCGCAAGGTCTATCCGGATCTCGCCGAGAACGCGGCCCGCGTCTGCGTGCACGCGGTCTTCGGGCTGCTCAACTCCACGCCGCACCTGAGCCGGCGCGACGCGCTGCCCAGTCGCGGCGCCATGGCGCGGCTGCTGCACGGCCTGGCGCGCGGGGCGTTCGCGGCGGCGGTGGCGTGACGGGAGCGACAGGGCTTATCTCTGGACGGTCCGGTGACCGGCGGGTAACGTTGATCTGAGCAAGCGCTTAGTCGTGTCGCGCTTGGCCGAGCCTGGTGCCGTATCGAAGGAGTTCTCCGTGCGCCGTACCGTTTTCAATGAGGACCACGAGGCGTTCCGGGAGACCCTGCGCGCCTTCATCGAGGCCGAGGTCGTCCCGGTCCACGAGGAGTGGTTCGCCGCGGGTCAGGTGCCGCGCGAGTTCTACTACAAGCTCGCCGAGCTCGGTCTCTTCGGCATCAGCGTCCCCGAGGAGTTCGGCGGCGCGGGCATGGAGTCGCACAAGTTCGAGGCCATCCAGTACGAGGAGACGGCCCGCGCGGGCGTCAGCTTCGGTGGCTCCGGTGTGCACGTGCTGCTCGCCCTGCCGTACATCAAGGCGCTCGGCACCGACGAGCAGAAGAAGCGCTACCTCGAGAAGTTCGTCTCCGCCGAGGAGATGTGGGCCCTGGCGATGACCGAGCCGGGCACCGGCTCCGACCTCGCGGGCATGAAGACCACGGCCAAGCTCTCCGAGGACGGCACGCACTACGTCCTCAACGGCTCCAAGACCTTCATCACCGGCGGTGTGCACGCCGACCGCGTGATCGTCTGCGCCCGTACGTCCGCGCCCACCGCCGACGACCGCCGCTTCGGCATCTCCCTCTTCGCCGTCGACACCAAGTCCGAGGGCTACTCCGTCGGCCGCAAGCTCGACAAGCTGGGCCTGAAGACCTCCGACACCGCCGAGCTGGCGTTCGTCGACGTCAAGGTCCCCGTCGAGGACCTCCTCGGCGAGGAGAACAAGGGCTTCTACTACCTCGGAAGCAACCTGCCCTCCGAGCGCTGGGGCATCGCCTACGGCGCGTACGCGCAGGCCAAGGCCGCCGTCCGGTTCGCCAAGGAGTACGTGCAGGACCGCACCGTGTTCGGCAAGACGGTCGCCTCCTTCCAGAACACCAAGTTCGAGCTCGCCGCCTGCCAGGCCGAGGTGGACGCCGCCGAGGCCGTCGCCGACCGCGCCCTGGAGGCCCTGGACGCGGGCGAGCTGACCGCCGCCGAGGCCGCCTCCGCGAAGCTCTTCACCACCGAGGTCGCGCACCGCGTCATCGACAAGTGCCTCCAGCTGCACGGCGGCTACGGCTTCATGAACGAGTACCCCATCGCCCGCCTGTACGCGGACAACCGCGTCAACCGCATCTACGGCGGCACAAGCGAGGTTATGAAGATGATCATCGCCAAGAACATGGGCCTGTAAGGACATGGTCCTGTAAAGACCGCCCTGTAGAACTGGATTCATGAACAAGGCACTTGAGTCACTCCTCGATCTGCTCGACCTGGAGCAGATCGAGGAGGACATATTCCGGGGCGTGAGCCGCTCGGCGCTCGTCCCGCGCGTCTTCGGCGGCCAGGTGGCCGCCCAGGCGCTCGTGGCGGCGGGCCGCACGGTCCCCGCCGACCGTTCCCCGAGC
The DNA here is from genome assembly GCF_042881845.1 of Streptomyces sp. NPDC058257. Lineage (NCBI taxonomy): Bacteria > Bacillati > Actinomycetota > Actinomycetes > Kitasatosporales > Streptomycetaceae > Streptomyces > Streptomyces sp. NPDC058257. The sequence goes on along the minus strand of NZ_JBHVXJ010000010.1, from coordinate 21,258 downwards.
TCTCGGCTTCGCTCGAGCAGGGGAGGCCCCACTGCCCACTCCCTGCACGCGTACTTCCTGCGTGCGGGGGACCCGGGCGCGCCGATCGTCTACACCGTCGACCGGATCCGCGACGGCCGCTCCTTCACCACCCGCCGCGTCGTCGCCGTCCAGCACGGGCAGCCGATCTTCCACCTCTCCGCGTCCTTCCAGACGTACGAGGAAGGCCTGGAGCACCAGACGGGGATGCCGTCGGCACCGGACCCGGAGACGCTTCCGACCGCCGCCGAGATGCTGCCGCGCCATCTGCCGTCACACGTCGCCGAGCGCCTGGTCGAGGCCCGCGCGGCCGTCGACCTGCGCTACGTGGACGCACCCCCCTGGGCCACGGTCGGGCAGCCGCGCGAGCCGCGCTCCCAGGTGTGGTTCCGCACGAACGGCAAACTCGACGGCGGTATCGACGCGTCCCTGCTGCACGTCTGCCTCGCCACGTACGTCTCCGACATGACGCTGCTCGACTCGGTGCTGCTCGCGCACGGCCGGGGCGGCTGGGCGGTCGGTGACGTCGTCGGAGCCTCGCTCGACCACGCCATGTGGTTCCACCGCCCCTTCCGGGCCGACGAATGGCTCCTGTACGACCAGGAGTCGCCGTCGTCGTCCGGCGGGCGTGGCCTGGGCCAGGCGCGGATCTGGACGCAGGACGGACAGCTCGCGGTGACGGTGATTCAGGAAGGCGTCGTTCGCGTTCCGCGCTGATCGACAGCTGATCGACACGCCTCCGCCGCCCTGACCGACGTATCGCGTTCCCCGGTGATCGGACATACCGTCCGATGCATGAGTGAGCAGGCCGACAGCAGCAGGACCCAGCCGCCCGAGCCGCCGGAGGACGGCGGTGAGAGCACCTTCACCGTCATCGTCGCAGCCGTCGCCAACCTCGGGATCGCCGTCGCCAAGGCCGTCGCCGGTGTCATCAGCGGGTCGAGCGCGATGCTCTCCGAAGCGGCGCACTCCCTGGCCGACACCGTCACCGAGCTGCTGCTCCTCACCGCCCTGAAGCGGAGCGAGAAGCCCGCCGACGAGGAGCATCCGCTCGGCTACGGCCCCGAGCGCTACATCTGGGCGATGCTCGCGGCCGTCGCCACCTTCGTCGGCGGCGCCGTCTTCTCGATCTACGACGGCGTCCACACGCTGGTGGCGGGCGAGGAGCTCGGCGACCCGCTCATCTCGTACATCGTGCTCGCCATCGCCTTCCTCCTGGAGGGCTATTCGCTGCGCACCGGCGTCAAACAGGCACGCGGTGAGGCGGAGCGCTTCGGGGCGTCCTTCGGGCGCTACCTGCGCTACACGCCCGACACCGCGGTGAAGGCCGTCGTCATGGAGGACTCCGCCGCCCTCGCGGGCCTCGTGCTCGCGGCCGGCGGACTGCTCGGCGGGCAGCTCACCGGTTCCGGCGCGTGGGACGGCGTGGCCTCGCTCTGCATCGGCGCGCTGCTCCTGTACGTCGCCTGGGTCCTTGGGCGCAGCAACGCCCAGCTCCTCATCGGGCGTCCGCTGCCCAAGCCGATGCGGGTGGAGATCCGCGACGAACTCCTCGCCTCCGAGCACGTCGAGGCCGTGCTCGAACTGACGACGCTGCTCCAGGGGCCGCGCGAGGCCCTCGTCGCCGCCAAGGTCGACTTCCGTGACGCTTCGACGGCGGCGCAGATCGAGTGGGCCTGCGAACAGGCCGAGCGCCGGGTGCGGGAGCGGTTCCCCGGCGTACGACGGGTTTATCTGGACCCGACGCCGGGGTACGCCCAGCGGCGCGAGGAAGGGCTCAACCCGTGGCCGTGACTCAGGCCTCCGACGTGAGGCCCGCCGCGTCGAGCAGGTAGGCCGTCATCGGGTCGTAGAGGCGCGGGCTCGTGACGTGGTCGTCCAGCGGGACCGTCACCTGGAGGGTGCCCTCGGCCTCGCCGATGAACAGCGCCGGGTCGTTGCAGTCCGCGTACCCCACGGAGTCGATACCGCGCTGGCCTGCCCGTCCGGCCCAGCCGTGGTCGGCGACGACCAGGTCCGGCAGCGGGCGCCCCTCGCGCTCCAGGCCGTCCAGGATCGCGTTCATCGGCTCGGGGGAGTGCGTGTGCCACAGGGTCGCGCCGCGCTCCAGCATCGCCACGTCCGCGAACTGGAAGACCATGCCCTCGTCGGCGGTGAGGCCCTCCGGGATGACGACGATCTCGCAGCCCGCCGAGCGCAGGGCTGCCGCCGTGGCGCGGTGCACGTCGAGCAGGCCCCCGGGGTGGCCGGTGGCGAAAAGGACCCTCTCCTTGCCGGCCGCCGCCTTGCGCAGACGTGCCGCCATGCGCTCAAGGGCGTCGACCGTCAGCTCCGGGTCGATGGTGTCCTGCCCCTGCCGGAACGCGTCGTCGTCGATCACACCGCACCGCTCGGCCATCACCGCGAGGACGTCCTGCTCGTCGGTCCAGCGGTCGCCGAGCTCCAGGCCGAGCCAGTAGTGGCGGTCGCCGTTCGCGAGCTTCCTGTAGTGGCTGAGGTTGTTCTCGCGTGGTGTGGCGACGTCGCCGGCGATGCGGGAGCGTACTAGGTGGTCGACGAGCGCGGCACGGCTGGATATTGGCATGGGTCCTATTCTGCCGTCGGTCACCCGCTGGTGGCGGGCAGTCCCGAACCCTGGACCTGTGAGGTGCACCCCTCTCCGGTCGAATCGATCCCGGGTCACTTCCTGGTGAGCGCGAACCACAGCTCCATCCGTACGTCCGCGTCGTCGAGGTCGGAGTTCAGGAGCGCCCCGCAGCGGGCGATGCGCTGGCGGACCGTGTTGCGGTGGACGCCGAGCGCGGTCGCCGTCCGGTCCCAGTTGCCGTGCAGGGAGAGCCAGGTGCGCAGGGTCTCGGTGAGCGCCGCGCTCTCGCCGAGCGGGGCGAGCAGCACGCGCGCGTGGGCGGCGGCCTCGGCGGGCGCGACCAGAGCGGCGATGCCCGTCTCGCGGTGCCGGACGAGGGGCGCGCGGGTGGCCTCGGCGCGGCGCAGGGCGCGGTCCGCCTGGGCGTCGGCCGCGGGCAGCTCGCCCGAGGGCGCGGGGGCGGAGGCGCCCAGGGTCCAGCCCGGCTGTCCGGTGGGCTCGCGGTCGCCGGGGAGCAGGAGCCGTACGAGATCCTGGTCCTGGTCCGTGTCGACCAGGCCGCTGCCCAGCGCGGCGGCGAGCGCGGAGGCGGCGACGGAGTGGGCCACCGGGTCGTTCGCCGCCGCATCCCCGCGCGCGTGCACCACGGTCCACTCCCCGGCCCCCAGCAGAGGCGCGACATCGCCCGCCGTCGAGCCCAGAAGCAGCCGCACGAGCGCCGCGGAGCGCACGGAATCGGCGGCCCCCTGGTGCTTCCCTGTGAGGAGCGAGAGCAGCACGACGGCCACCCCGGTGATGGTGTGATCCCCCGGCTCGCGCTGCTCGGCGGCCACCCCGAGCGCGAACCCCTGCCCGCCACCGAGCGCGTACGCGGTGAGGCGGGCGCCGCCCACGGAGTCGGTGGCCGACGCGGGGGCGGGCCCTGGCCGCCCTGCCGGACGTACGACTTCGGAGAGGTCGTGCACCGCCTGCCGTACCCCCGTCCCCGGAGCCGTCCCCGCCGTGTGGAGGACCGCGCCGTCCGGCGCGTAGAGCACCGCCCAGCCGCCCAGGCGTGCCGCGAGCTGCCGCAGCACCGCGGGCACCGGGTCCGGGCGCGCGGCGGCTGTGGCGAGGCCCTGCTGGGCCTCCGTCACGCGGCGCAGCTCGGCGTGCCTGGCCTCTGCCACCAGCTGCCACACCGCGCGGGCGACCCCGCTGAACGTCGTGCGCGGCGGCACCTCCAGGAGCGGCAGGCCGTAGCGGTCGCAGGCCGTCACCAGGGCGCGCGGCACCGTGTCGTGCACGGGCGCGACGCCGAAGCCCAGGGCCGCGCCGCCCGCCTCGACGATCCGCGCCACGTAGTCGTCCAGATAGACGCCCGTACCCACCGGGTCCGTGATGTGCACGCCCGCCGTCAAAAGCAGCTCGCCGCCCAGGAGGTACGGATACGGGTCCGCCATCTCCGAGGTGTGTACCCACTGGACGGCCGCCCCGCTCTCCCTGGCGTCGGGGCCCGCGATCTGGCGCAGGCCCAGATCCTCCCGGGCGAGGAGCGCGGTGAGAGGAGCCGGCGGAGTCGGGGGAGTGATGGGTGACGCGGGTGACACGGGTGAGGCAGGCGAGGCAGGCGAGGAGGCGGCAGGGTCCGGCACGGTGGACGATCCATCCATCTTGGTCGTGAAGAGTGGATGAAACGTACACTTCAGCGTTGCTTTCCGGCCACCTAAGGTCGTGCCGACCCCAGGCCACGGGTACGGGCGGATGTCCCCGCGGCCGGTCGTTGCCACCCCCCTCACCCCCATCTGCACGACACGCCACCGAGGTGCGCGAAGGAGGGCCCCCTATGGCCGTCGACTACACAGTGATCGTCGTCTATCTCGCCGGCATGCTCGCGATGGGCTGGTGGGGCATGCGCCGCGCCAAGTCCAAGAGCGAATTCCTGGTCGCGGGACGCCGCCTCGGACCGTGGATGTACTCCGGGACCATGGCCGCCATCGTCCTCGGCGGCGCGTCCACCATCGGCGGTGTCGGCCTCGGCTACCAGTACGGGCTCTCCGGCGCCTGGATGGTCTTCACGATCGGCCTCGGCCTGCTCGCCCTGAGCGTCTTCTTCTCGGCGCGCATCGCACGCCTGAAGGTCTACACCGTCTCCGAGATGCTCGACCTGCGCTACGGCGGACGCGCGGGCGTCATCTCCGGAGTCGTCATGTGGTCGTACACGCTGATGCTCGCGGTCACCTCGACCATCGCGTACGCCACGATCTTCGACGTCATCTTCGACATGAACCGCACGATCGCGATCATCCTCGGCGGCTCGATCGTCGTCGCGTACTCGACGCTCGGCGGCATGTGGTCGATCACGCTCACCGACATGGTGCAGTTCGTGGTGAAGACCATCGGGGTGCTGCTCCTCCTTCTGCCCATCGCCGTCGTCAAGGCCGGCGGCTTCAGCGAGATGAAGGCCAAGCTGCCCACCGAGTACTTCGACCCGCTGGGCATCGGCGGCGAGACGATCTTCACGTACGTCCTGATCTATACGTTCGGCATGCTCATCGGGCAGGACATCTGGCAGCGCGTCTTCACCGCGCGCAGCGACAAGGTCGCCCGCTACGGCGGCACCGTCGCCGGTACCTACTGCCTCGTCTACGCGATCGCGGGCGCCGTCATCGGCACGGCCGCCAAGGTCATGTACCCGAAGCTGCCGAGCGCCGACGCGGCCTTCGCGACCATGGTCAAGGACGAACTGCCCATGGGCGTACGGGGTCTGGTGCTCGCCGCGGCGCTCGCCGCCGTGATGTCCACGTCCTCCGGAGCGCTCATCGCCTGCGCCACCGTCGCCAACAACGACATCTGGTCGCGGCTGCGGGGCGCCGTCTCACCGAAGGGCGATGGCGAGGAGCACGACGAGGTGAGGGGCAACCGCCTCTTCATCCTGATCATGGGCGTCGCCGTCGTCCTCATCGCCATCGCCCTCAACGACGTCGTCCAGGCGCTCACCGTCGCCTACAACCTGCTCGTCGCCGGTCTTCTCGTGCCGATCCTCGGCGGACTGCTGTGGAAGCGCGGCACCGCGGAGGGCGCGCTCGCGGCCATCGTCGCCGGTGGGCTCTCCGTCATCGGGCTGATGTGGGGGTACGGAATCCTCGCGAACGAGCCCATCTACTACGGCCTGTTGATCTCCCTCGGCGTGTACGTCGTCGTCTCCCTCGCCACCAAGCCGACGGACGCCCACGTCCTCGCCGCCTGGCGCGAGCGGCTCGCGGGCCGGGGGTCCCAGGAAGCGGAACCGGAATCGCCGGTGGCCGTCTAGTCCGGCGCGCGGCCCACTGTCCGCGTCACTGTCAGCGGGCCGCGCGACACTTGTCCCAGCAGCACAGCAACACTCGTACCACCAGGAGGAAACCGACCATGAGCAGCGCCGAGACCCCGACCCCCCGCGGCCCGGTCGACTCCTCCCGCATCCCCCGGTACGCGGGCCCGGCGACGTACGCCCGGCTGCCCCGCCTCGACGAGGTGGGCGGCAGGACGGACGTCGCGGTGGTCGGCGTGCCCTTCGACACGGGTGTCTCGTACCGCCCCGGCGCACGCTTCGGCGGCAACGCGATCCGCGAGGCCTCGCGCCTCCTGCGCCCGTACAACCCCGCTCAGGACGCCTCCCCCTTCGCGCTCGCGCAGGTCGCGGACGCGGGCGACATAGCCGCCAACCCGTTCAACATCAACGAGGCGGTGGAGACGATCGAGGCCGCCGCGGACGACCTCCTCGGCTCGGGCGCCCGCATGATGACGCTCGGCGGCGACCACACCATCGCCCTGCCGCTGCTCCGCTCGGTCGCCAAGAAGCACGGCCCGGTCGCTCTGCTGCACTTCGACGCGCACCTGGACACCTGGGACACGTACTTCGGCGCCGAGTACACCCACGGCACGCCGTTCCGCCGGGCCGTCGAGGAAGGCATCCTCGACACCGAGGCGCTCAGCCACGTCGGCACGCGCGGCCCCCTCTACGGCAAGCAGGACCTCACCGACGACGAGAAGATGGGCTTCGGCATCGTCACGTCGGCGGACATCTACCGCCGTGGCGCCGACGAGGTCGCCGACCAGCTGCGCCAGCGCATCGGCGACCGCCCGCTGTACATCTCCATCGACATCGACTGCCTGGACCCGGCCCACGCGCCCGGCACGGGCACCCCGGAGGCGGGCGGCATGACGTCGCGCGAGCTCCTGGAGATCCTGCGGGGGCTCTCCTCCTGCAACCTCGTGTCGGCGGACGTCGTCGAGGTCGCCCCCGCCTACGACCACGCGGAGATCACGGCCGTCGCCGCCTCGCACACCGCGTACGAGCTGACGACGATCATGTCCCGCCAGATCGCCGAAGGGCGGGCGGCCAAGTGACGCACGACCACGACGTAGTACTGCGGCCCACGGACGCGCAGCAGGAGGCGGCCCTGAACCCGCCCGCCGGACGTAACGGCGGCGACCTCGTCGTGGAGACCCTCCAGGGCCTCGGCGCGACGACGGTCTTCGGTCTCCCCGGCCAGCACGCGCTCGGCATGTTCGACGCCCTGCGGCGCTCGGCCCTGTCGTACGTGGGCCTTCGCGTCGAGAACAACACGGGCTTCGCGGCGGACGCGTACGGCCGGATCACCGGCGAGGTGGCCCCGCTGCTGCTCTCCACCGGCCCCGGCGCGCTGACCTCGCTCGCGGCGCTCCAGGAGGCGGCGGCCGGATCATCGCCCGTGCTCGCCATCGGCAGCCAGATCCCGGTGGCGGGGCTCGGCGGCGGCCGGCACGGCTACCTCCACGAGCTGCGCGACCAGCAGGCGTCGTTCCGCGACATCGTGAAGTCCGTCCACACCGTGCGCACGGCCTCGCAGATCCCGTCCGCGATCGCGGCGGCCTGGGAGTCGGCGCTCACCGCCCCGCACGGCCCGGTGTGGGTGGAGATCCCGCAGGACGTGCTGCTCGCGGAGACGACCCTGCCCGTCGTCACCGCCATGGACGCGACCCCGGACGAGGTCGTCCCGCGCCCCGAGCTGACCGCCGTGGCGGCCGACCTGCTGTCCCGGGCCGAGCGCCCGGCGATCATCGCGGGCGGCGGAGTCGTCCGCTCCGATGCCTCCGGCAAGCTCCTCGCCCTCGCCGAGCTGGTGAACGCTCCCGTCGTCACGACCTTCGGCGGCAAGGGCGCCTTCCCCTGGGAGCACCCGCTCTCGCTCCAGTCGTGGCTGGAGGACCGCTACACCACCGACTTCCTGGAGGACGCGGACGTCCTCCTGGTGGTCGGCTCGGGCCTGGGCGAGCTCTCCTCGAACTACCACACGTTCAAGCCGCGCGGCCGGGTCGTCCAGATCGAGGCCGACGCGGGGAAGCTGGAGTCCAACCACCCGGCGCTCGGCATCCACGCGGACGCGCGCCTCGCGCTCTCCGCCCTCCTGGAGACGATCGACACCCCCCGCGAGGACCCCTCGGCCCCCGAGCGGGTGCGGTCCGTGCTCACGAAGGTCAAGGAGCGCATCGCCGCCCAGGACCTCACCCTGGAGCAGCAGGTCCTCGCCTCGGTGCGCGACGCGCTCCCCGACGCGGCGCCCTCTTTCTGGGACATGACGATCCTGGCCTACTGGGCCTGGTCCGCCTTCGACGCGCGGCGCCCGAACACGATGCACTCGGCGCAGGGTGCGGGCGGCCTCGGGTACGGCTTCCCGGCGGCGCTCGGCGCGGCGGCGGCGGACCCCTCCCACCCGGTCCTCGCCGTCTCCGGCGACGGCGGCGCGATGTACTCGATCGCGGAGCTGGCCACGGCGAAGCAGTACGACCTCCCGGTGACCTGGCTGATCGTGGACGACGGCGGCTACGGAATCCTCCGGGAGTACATGTCCGACGCCTTCGGCGAGGCGAGCGCCACGGAGCTCTCCCGCCCGGACTTCGTCGCCCTCGCGGAGTCCTTCGGAGTGCCGGGCGTCCGTACGACCCCGGAGACCCTGGAGGACGACCTGGCGAAGGCGCTCGCGGCCCCCGGTCCCTCGGTCGTCGTGCTCCCGGCCCTGCTGCGGATGTTCGAGCCGACGCACCTCTGAGCCATAACTGATCACCCATCTAGCTGTGCGAAGCGGCCTCCGGAAGATATGTTCCCGGAGGCCGCAGGCGCTCCCGACCGGGCCGTTGTCACAGATGGCCATTACCCTGACCCCGGAGAGGAGGACAGCGTGCTGCTGAGGTTCCGCGTCGCGAACGTACGGTCCCTGCGAGATGAGCAGGAGCTGTCCTTCGTTGTGCCTGGCGACGAACAGGCGGAGTCGGCGAACGCGGTGGAGCTCGCGGGCAGTGGATCGGTCACCGTGCTTCCACTGATCGGCATTTTCGGGGCCAACGCCTCCGGTAAGTCGAATGTGCTGACCGCACTGACCGACATGCGCAATGCGGTCCTCAACTCCTATGCGCGCTGGGCCTCTTACGACGGTATCCCGCGTCAGGTCTTCGCTCTGAACCCCAAGGGCGAGAGCGAGCCCTCCTTCTTCGAGGTCGATGTCGTCATCGACTCGGTCCGCTGGACATACGGCTTCGAACTCGGCCCCACTCGCGTCGAGGCCGAATGGCTGCACAGCTATCCGCGAGGCCGTCGCCAGGAGTGGCTCGACCGGGATGCCTCCCGCTCGGAGGTCTTCAAGTGGCCGGGCGGGCGCGTCAAAGATCGCGCCCAGCTCGCGCGGCGTACACGACCGGACGCTCTTCTGCTCTCCACGGCCGGCACGGACAACCACCCGCAGCTCTCTCCGCTCTTCCACTGGTTCCGCCGCAACCTCTGGATGATCAACCCGGAGGAGGAGCGGGCGGAACGCGAGCGGTACACCACAAAGGAACTGTCAGGGCCGAGAGCCAAGCGCATCCAGGAGCTGCTGCGGGTCGCAGACCTCGGCATCACCGGCGCACACGTCGTCCAGGACGGCCCGGGCCGGGACGTGGTGAAGCTGACGCACCGTTCGGCAGCTGGAGAAGTGCCTTTCGACTGGCAGGAGGAGTCCTACGGCACTCGCTCCTGGTTCGCTCTCCTCGGCCCTCTCCTTCTGGCCCTCGACGAAGGCGCTGTCCTTCTCGTCGACGAACTCGACGCCAGCCTGCACTCACGCTTCGCCGCGGAGGTAGTCCGGCTCTTCCACGATCCGTACGCGAATCCCAAGGGCGCCCAGCTGATCTTCACTTCGCACGACGCGACGGTGCTCACCACCCCGAGTGGGGAGCGCCTTCTCGACCCCGACCAGGTGTGGCTGACACAGAAGGACAAGGACGGGGCGACGGAGCTTTATCCGCTCAGTGACGCGGAGCCGGGTGAGGACGAGGACCTTACGCAGTCCTATCTGGCGGGGACCTTCGGTGGGGTCCCCTCTCTCTTGGAGGGGCAGATCGCGCGGAGGCTGCTCGCGGCGCGTGAGGTCGGTGCGTACGACGAAGCGGGCGATCAGGTGAATCAGGCGGGGCGAGGCTGATGGGGCGGGGGCGGAGAGGCAAGGACTCTTGGGAGCGTCCGGCCCAGCGGGGCGGGCAGCGCAGGCGCCAGGTCTTCATCTTCACCGAGGGTAAAGTGACCGAGCCCTCTTACCTCGACATCCTCAAGGACCATGGCGTCCCGCACGCCGACAAGGTCCCGGTCGAGATGCACATCGCCAACCGCAAGGCGGACAGCGGCCGCAAGCCGCTCGACCTCGTGGAGCAAGCGATCAAGCTGAAGCGCGAGGAGGACCGCAAGGCGAAGCGGGCCAAGCTGGACGACGATTTTTGGCCCGAAGTCTGGTGCCTCTTCGACCACGACAACTACAAGTACATTCGCGATGCGCTGGAGCAGGCAAAGACAGCGGGTATCGGCGTCGCCTTCTCCCATCCGTGTTTCGAGGTGTGGCGCCTCGCCCACTACAAGCCGGTCAGCGGCTCGTTCGGCGGGGTGTGCGACGGGGCGGCCGACCGACTGCCGTTCCAGCGAGGCTCCCAGGACGCCAAGAATCCGAAGGTCGTCCTGCCGGACCAGGTCGTCGGCAGTTACAAGGACGCGCGGAACAACGCCGAGCGCATGAACAGCCAGCACGGCGCCCATGTGGGCAAGTGGGACCGGGACCCGTACACAGACGTGCATGACTTCGTGGAGAAGGCGCTGCACATCGACTCGTACTGATCTCTCCCACTGGACGGCGCCTGCTGATTTCGGTATGACCCCGGCCGGGTCATAAAGTCTCTCCGTCATCTCAGGTCGGTCGGGTCGTAGGGAGTCGTACGTGGCCAAGCTCACGCTCGCCCAGTTGGAGCGGCATCTGTTCGCCGCCGCGGACATTCTCCGCGGGACGATGGATGCCTCCGAATACAAGGACTACATCTTCGGGCTGCTGTTCCTGAAGCGGGCCAATGACGAGTTTGAGGCGGCCAGGGAGAAGCTACGGGTATTCGCGGTCGAGGAGCTGAAGCTCAGCACCGAGAAGCTCCCCGGCTACCTTGAGCGGGTGGGCCCCTACAGTGAGCGCGATGTGCTGTACGTGCCGGAGAAGGCTCGCTGGAACGTGGTCTCCGCAGCTACCCACAACATCAACGAGATGACGTTGCGCCCCGCACTGCAGGCCCTTGAGGCGCAGAATGAGAAGCTCAAGGGGCTCTTCGACCACCTGGACTTCAACCGCATCGGCGGATCGGGCGCCGCGTCCGGCGCGGCCAAGCTCGCCGACCAGCGGCTCAAGCTACTCATCGCGCACTTCGGGCGCGTGCGTCTGCGTACGGAGGACTTCGAGTTCCCGGACCTGATCGGTGCCGCGTACGAGTACCTGATCAAGGAGTTCGCGGACTCGGCCGGCCGCAAGGGCGGCGAGTTCTACACCCCGCGTGCCGTGGTCCGCATGATGGTCGAACTCCTCGCCCCGACCGAGGACATGCGGATCTACGACCCGTGCGTCGGCTCGGGCGGCATGCTCATCCACGCGGCGGAGTACGTGGAGGAGCACGGCGGCGACACCTCGTCGATGTTTTTCGCCGGACAGGACGCCAACAGTGGCTCCTGGATCATGTCGACGATGAACATGGTCCTGCACGGGGTGCGGCGCTTCGACCTGACCACCGGTGACACGCTCTCGCAGCCGACGCATGTGCCGAGGTCGGACGAGGACCGGTTCGACGGCGTGCTCAGCAATCCGCCGTTCTCCATGGACTACGCCTTGGACGACCTCGCGTTCAAGTCCGAGCGTGCCGCGTACGGCGAGACCAGCGAGCGCGGCAAGGCCGACCTGATGTTCCTCCAGCACATGCTGTGGGAGGCCAAGCGAGAGGGCCGGGGCGGCATGGTCATCACGGTCATGCCGCACGGTGTGCTCTTCCGCGGGGGTGGCGAGAAGGGCGAACAGGGCATCCGCACGCGGCTGTTGAACGATGACGCCATCGAGGCGGTCATCGGTCTCGCGCCGAACCTGTTCTACGGGACGGGCATCCCGGCCTGCATCCTGGTGCTCCGCCCGCCGGGGCGGAAGGATCCGGCGCGGGCGGGCAAGGTGCTGTTCATCAACGCCGACCGTGAGTTCCACGCGGAGCGGGCACAGAACGTGCTGCTGCCTGAGCACGCCGAGAAGATCGTTTCGACTTTCCACGCGTACGCGGAGGTGCCGGGCTTCTCCCGGCTCGTGAGCCGCGAGGAGCTCGCCGACAACGACGACAACCTCAACATCCGCCGGTACGTGGACAACACACCACCGCCCGAACCGCAGGACGTGCGGGCGCATCTGGTGGGCGGGGTGCCGCGTGCGGAGATCGAGGCGAAGAAGCCCCTGCTCGACTCGTACGGGATCGGAGTCGGGGACCTGTTCGTGGAGCGCGGGTCGGACGATCCGGCGTATGTCGACTTCCGGGAGGAGGGTGCGCGGCCCGAGCTGGGCGGGCTGGCGCGGCCCAGGGAGGAGGCGCTGCGGGCGGCGTTCGCTGAGTGGTGGGCCGCGGAGGCGCGACGCCTTGCCGAGGTGGCGGCCACACCCGAGGTGCTGGACTCGACGACGCCCTCGGAGCGTAAGGCTGCGCTGATGGCTGTGCGGGGACAGTTGATGGCGTCGTTCGTGGAGCGGCTGAGCCAGGTCGGGCTGCTCGACCGGTACGCGCTTTCCGGGGCGGTAGCCGGGTGGTGGTACGAGGCCAAGTACGACCTGCTCGCGCTATCCGAGAACGGGTTCACGGGTGTCGTCGACGGATGGGTTGAGAACGTCGACACGATGCTTTCGCCTGAACAGGACGCGCGGACAAAGAAGTTGAGGACGCGGACGGCTGCGGAGCGGCGTCAGGCGTATGACCACAAGGTGGTCGCTGCCATTGCCTCTGACTTCTTGGAGGAGTTGGCGGAGGCGGATGCGCGGAAGGCGGAGCTGGACGCGCGGTTCAAGGAGTTGAGTGTTCGGCTTTCGGGGGGCGGGGAGGAGCCGGTGGATGGGGAAGCCGACGGTGAGTCCTCGGGCGGCGACTCCGACTCCGATTCTGACTCCGACGCCGGGGAAGTCGCCCTCAGCGTCGAGGAGTTGACCAAGCTCGCGGCGGAGCTGTCGCAGGTGAAGAAGGCGCGGACGAAGGCGGGGGCGGTCATCAAGCGCCTTGAGGCGGACTTCCATCGGCACCCGTATCCGAGTGATCCGCCCACGCTGGGGGAGGAGCCGCCCCGGTTGTTCCGGGCCCGGGGTGAGTTGGACGCGGAGGGGGAGCGCCGCGTGGTGCTCGACCTGCTGCGGGATGACCTTGCGGCGAAGCTGGAGGGGCATGTGGTGTGGTGGCAGCGGGAGTTGGTGGCGTCTTATGAGGCGTGGGAGCGGAAGTACGCCGTGTCGTTGAGGGAGATTCGGGCGGGGCGGGAAGCAGTGGCGGCGATGTTGGATGGGTTCCTGGGGGAGCTGGGCTATGCGGAGTGAAGGGCTTGTCCACTGGGTTCCCGTCAAGGACCTAGGTGACGTGCGAGTTGGTAAGCAGTTGTCGCCGGCGAGCCGATCCGGGGCAGGCCAACGGCCCTATCTCAGGGTTGCGAACGTGTATGAGGGGCGTATCGATTACTCGGACGTCAACGCGATGGCGTTCTCTCCGGCGGAGCGCGAGACGTACGGGCTCATTCCGGGTGACATCCTGCTGAACGAAGGGCAGGAGAACTTGATGATGGTGGGGCGGAGTGCGCTGTACGACGGTGCCCCAGGTACCTTCTGCTTCCAGAACACCCTGATCCGGTTTCGTCCGGGGCCTGAACTCCTCCCCAAGTTCGCGCAGGCGGTGTTCGTTTGGTGGCGCGCGAACGCGGTATTCGCGGGAATCGCAGAGAAGACGAGCATTTCTCACCTCGGTGGGAACCGGTTCGGTGCGCTGCCGTTTCCGCTAGTTTCCATTGCTGCGCAGCAGCGGATCGTCGATGTGCTCGACAGCGTGACGGAACTGGAACGTGGGATCGAGGCGTCGATCGTCAAGCTGAAGCAGCTCAGGCGCGGTCTCTTGGAGGACGCGTTTCGAGGGTGGGGACGTCAGAAGGGTGAGGAGCCGTCGTCAGAGTCAAAGGGGTGGACCACGGTGTCTATCGGAGAGCTCTGCCAGCTTGGTTCCGGTTCAACTCCGCCGAGAGCGGCGGGAGATAAATACTTTGCCGACGTAGGTGTTCCGTGGGTCAAGACCCTTGACCTCAACGAGGGTTCACTCTCGACGACTGATGAGGCCCTGACTCCCGCAGCTCTGAAAGATCTCGGCATGCGCGTCTTTCCGGCAGACTCAGTGCTCGTGGCAATGTACGGAGGCTGGGAGCAGATTGGTCGCACGGCGATTCTGCGAAATAATTCGGCTGTGAACCAGGCGATCTCTGTACTGATTCCCCAGTCCGACCTCGACCCCGACTATCTCCTTCTTGCACTGCAACATGGACGGCACAAGTGGCGTCGATTTGCTGCCAGCACACGGAAGGATCCCAACATCACGAAGTCGGACGTGCGTGACTTTCAGATTCCAGTTCCCCCGATTGAGGATCAGGCGAGGATCGCTGGCCTTGGTGCGGCTCTTTTGCGTGAGGTCGCGGGTCAGGAAGCGGAGTTGGCGAAGGTCCGTGAGTTGAAGCGGGGGCTTGTGGATGACCTGTTGTCCGGGCGGGTCGGGGCTTCAGCGCTGGCTGCCTGAGGCTGGAGGCTGGCTCGGCTCAACCACGCGGAGTGGTGTTGCCAAATGCATCCGGCCCTCGCCTTGTGACGAGGGCCAGGACGGTTGAGGCGGAGGAGCGGTCAGGCGGAGAGGTTTCCATTCTTGACCGCTATGACGAACGACGACCAGCTCGGTGACGGGAAGAGCAGAGCCGGGCCGTTCGGGGTCTTGGAGTCGCGGACCGGGACGCCGACTGGGTAGTTGTCTACGACCTCCAGGCAACTGCCGCCCTCGCTGCCGCTGTAAGACGACTTACGCCAGCCGCTCAGTGCGGCAGCGTGCGAGATGGTCGGTTCAGCCATGATGTCCGTATTCCTTTGCTGTCGCCCTCAGCAGGGTCAGTGACTCCTTGAGCGGCAGTGCGTCGCTCAGGGCAAGATCGTAACGACCTTGCAGCTCCTGGACGATGGACGGGGAGTCGTGCACTTTCCCCATGCGCACCCCCTCGCTGTATGCCACCGGTGGCTGGTCATCGAACCACATCAGCGTAAGCATGCTTTCCAGCAGTGGGTGGAAGCCCAGGGAGCGCGGCAGTACATGCACGCGGATACGTTGCGACTCAGCCAGGCGCACGATGTGCATGATCTGCTCAGCCATGACAACTGGGCCGCCGACAGGTCGGCTCACGACGGCCTCGTCCAGGAGTGCCCACACTACGGGCGACACGGGATCCTCTAGGACCTTTCGCCCGCTCAAGCCGTGTGACAACGAGCCTGTCACACTCCTCAGCTCTTACCGGGGGGAAGCTGACGCGCAGGACCGCACGTGCGTACCTTTCCGTCTGGAGGATGCCCGGCACGAAGGACAGCGCGAACTCCCGGATGCTGACTGCTTGCTGTTCGAGTTGCAGGGCTGCCTCGAAGTGGTCGGCGACTGCCGCGTCCTCGTCGGGAAGGAAGCTGGCCAGTACGTTCTGGGTGTTCAGCGCCTGGTCCAGCCGCTGCGCATCCTGCTTCGACGGCAGCCGACGCCCCGCCTCGATATGCGCGATGTGCGAACGCGTCATGATCGCCCGATCGGCCAGCTCCTGCTGTGTCAGGCCCGCCGCCTCCCGCTGGGCCCTGAACCACTCCCCATAGGTGTTGCTCATCGTTAACTCCCGTGCGACAGATGCCTTGGCACCTCTGACCCACTAGCGAGCCTAGCCCGCGCCATCTCACTGTGTAAGTGAATCGCTACGCAGCGATGTCCATGCAAGTCGACCTGCCTCCGGCACGGAAGACCCCCGCGACCGTCCTCGAAACGGCCCGGGGGCATGGCCCTCAACTACACAGGAGTTGACGACGTGTTGCACCATATCTCCCGCCTCATCGAGCCGCTGCTGCGGCTGCTGTGGCCCGCTGCCGGGCGCCACCGGTTGTCCGGAACGCCACTCATCCCCGCCCCTCTCCCGGCCGCGCGCCGCCTCCTTGCCCACGATCAACGCGAGAAGGCGTTGCTGCAACGCTCCCGCTGCCGAGCCCTCTGGCTCGCCGTGCACGGTGTTGACGTCGGCCCGCGCAGCATCCACGGCGTCGAGGTGGCCGCATGATGGACCAGAGTCACGACGCCGCCACCGTCAGCAGGCCCCGCCTCCTCCCCTGGACCAACCTCGGCGGCAACCCCTGCTACCTCCTGAGTGACGGCACCGGCGCCAGCTATCTCTCCCGCGCCGCCGACAACGTCGAGTCCGTACAGCTCGGCATGGCCGACGACCTCCTCGACCATGCCGCAGACCTTCTGGGCGACAGCAAGGCCACCGCGCCCCAACTCCACTTCCTCGCCGCCCGATTGACCGAGTCCCTGCGCGACGTGCACCGCATCGCCCGCAGCAGGGGCGCCCGTCTCCCCGTACCCGATGACGAGGCCGACGGTCTCCCTGGAGAGTGCCCCCCACAACTGACCCGCCCCGCCGCGTAGGTGGACGTACCCCCGCAATCCCGGTACGTCCACACGGCCATCCCCGCCCTCTCCCCGATCCCCCTCCCACACCCCACCCCCAAGGCGCAGAATGGATCTCAGGGGAACACAGGGACGTACGGGGAAAGGCGCGGAACCGTGGTGGTGCAGGTCGAGCGGGACGAGGTGGAGCGGCCGTTCGTCGCGCAGTTGGAGGCGCTGGGGTGGACGCGCATCCCGGGCGGGGAGCTCGACACTCTCGACGCCGGTATGCCGCTGCTCGTCGACCAGCTCGGGCCCGCCCTGCATCGGATCAACGTCCGGGCCGGTGACGGTCAGCCCTGGATGGACGCCGACGACATCACACGTGTGGTGACGGAGCTCGCCTCCCTCTCGCTCGGCAAGGGCGTCGTCGATGCCAACCTCGCCGCCACCGACATGCTGCTCCACGGCTGGACCCTCCCCGCTCCTCGCGGCGGGCACGGCGGACCCTCCGCCACCGTTCAGTACGTCGAGTGGCACCCGGACCGCGTCGCGCTCAACACCTTCACCGTCGTCGACCAGCTCCGCGTGCGTGGTCGCTCCGGCGAGCTCTCCATACTCGACGTCGTCCTCTTCGTGAACGGCATCCCGATCGTCGCCGTCGAGTGCAAGAACCCGGACCTCGCCGAGCCCGTCCGCAGCGCTGTACTCGACCTGCGGCACTACGCCGGGAACCCCGTCCCGGATCCGGACGGGCCGACGGGCGTCCCGCGTCCTGCCGGTGTGCCGGAACTGTTCCGCACTGTGCAGCTTCTCGTCGCCGCGACCGGTGACACCGCGCACCTGGGCACCGTCACTTCCGGGCCCGAGCACTTCCACCCGTGGCGCAGCGTCGAACCGGAGGAAGAGAGCGGGCTGCGGCGGGAGTTGCAGACCGCGGGTTGGCTCGCGGGCGCAGGTGGGAACGCGGACGACGGCGCACCAAGGCCGCTCAGCGAGCAGCAGAGGCTCGTCGGCGTGGTGCTGCGCCCCGCCGGTCTGCTCAACGTCGTACGGCACTACGTGATCCCGATGGCCGTCGAGTCGGACGGCGCGGGCGGGGCCGTGCGGACGGTGAAGGCGGTCGCCCGGCACCAGCAGTACCGGGCCGCCGAGAAGGCCGTGCGCAGGCTGCTGACGGGGCGGACTCGCGCCGGGTGGGACACCGAGGACGAGCGCGGCGGCGTCATCTGGCACACGCAGGGTTCCGGTAAATCGCTGACCATGACATTCCTGGTGCGGAGGGTTCATCTCCACCACCGGCTCAGCGAGTTCATGGTCGTCGTGGTCACCGACCGCACCCAGTTGCAGTCGCAGCTGTCCCGGACGCTGAGGCTCAGCGATTCCGATGTCGAGACGGCGAAGACCCGTACGCAGATGGAAGGGCTGCTCCAGGACGGCGGGCGCCGCGTCGTCTTCGGGATGATCCAGAAGTACGGGAACGGGTTCACCTTCGGCGGAGACGCCGAGGGTGATGGGGACGACCGGGACCTGGCCGGGGAGTACGAGGCGGCCGAACGGGACCGGGAGGAGGGCACGGAGGAAGACCTGGGGCCCGTGCCGGACTTCCCCGAGTGCAACACCTCGCCGGACATCCTTGTCCTCGTCGACGAGGCACACCGCTCGCACACCAGCATCCTGCACGCCGCCCTGCGCAGGGCGATCCCGAACGCCGCGAGGATCGGCTTCACGGGTACGCCGATCATCACCGGCCGCGAGGAGGACAGCCGCCGGATCTTCGGGCGCGGTGACTCCGAGCGGGGCTTCCTCGACGAGTACCGGATGGAGGACGCCGAGCACGACGGCGTCGTGGTACGCATCCGCTACGAGGGCCGGACCGGAGAGGGCGAGGTCCGTGAGGGAGAGGTCCTCGACGAAGGGTTCGACGACCTGGTCCGGGACCGCACTCCCGAGGAGCGGGCCGCACTGCTCAAGCGCTGGCCCACCGAGCGGGATGTCGCCGAGTCCGTGCCCATGATCGAGGCGAAGGCCGAGGACATGCTGGAGCACTGGGTGACCACAGTGCTTCCCGGTGGTTTCAAGGCACAGGTCGCGGCCGTCAGCCGGAAGGCGGCCGTGCAGTACCACCACGCGCTGCGCAAGGCTCGTGATGAGCTTCTTGCCGAACTCGCTGCGTACGACCCGGAGTCGGCGTCCGGGGTGCCTCTGGAGCAGCTGTCCAGGAAGCAGCGCTACCTCCATCAGGCCCATCAGTTCCGTGCCGTGCTGCGGAGGATCGACTTCGTGCCGGTCATCTCACCAGGGGCCGGGCATAAACGCGGCGAGTGGCGGGAGTGGACCGACGCCGGGCGTCAGGAGGCGTACACGGAGCGGTTCCAGAAGGCGTTCCCCGAGCTGGCGCCCGAGCCGGAGTGGGTGGCTTCGACGCCCTTCAATCCGCCGCCGCAGCCCGCACCGCCGGCCGACGCCGCCGGCGGCATGAACGCCCCGTGGTCCGACGTGACGAGTGCGGAGCCGTCACCGCCACCCACCTCGGTGCCCGACCCTGTGCACTCCGACAGCCCCATCGCCTTCCTGATCGTGAAGTCCATGCTGCTCACGGGATTCGACGCCCCGCGCGAGCAGGTTCTCTACCTGGATCGGCCGATCCGCGACGCCGAACTGCTCCAGGCCGTGGCCCGCGTCAACCGGACCTCGCCCGGCAAGGAGGTCGGCTACGTCGTCGACTACTACGGAGTCTTCGAGCACCTCTCCAGCGCACTCGCCGGGTACCGGGACGCCGATGTCGACGACACGATGCGCAGTCTTTCGGAAGAGGCCGCCAAGCTGGGGCCCGCTGCCAAGAAGGTCCGCGACTTCCTGCGCGGCAGTGGCATCGACGACGCGGACCTCGACCAGCTCGCCAAACTGGGTCCTGCGGCTCTCTCGCTGCAGTCCGAGGAAGCGAGGCTCGACTTCGACGAGAAGCTGCATGAGTTCCTCGCCGTCCTGGAACGCGTTCTCCCTCATGAAGCGGCACTCGACTACGTGGCGGACGCCCGACGCTGGAGTCTGCTCCAGAAGCGGGTGCGGCGACTGCGCCGGGATGCCGAGGGCGGCACGTTCACGCTGCGCCGGTACGGACGCAAGGTCCGTGCCATGATCGCGGACCACCTCGAAGGCCCGGAGATCGATCAGGTCATTCCGCCGGTCTCGCTCACCGCGCCCGCCTTCGACGACGTCGTGCGACGCCTGCCGCCGCGGGAGGCCGCGGCCGAGATGGGGCATGCACTGCGCTTCCACCTGGAGGAGCGGACCAAGCGGGAGGACCCCGCGAAGTACGAGCGGCTCTCCAAGCGGCTTGAGGAAATCCTGCGCACCATGCCAGGCCGCTTCGAGGAACAGATCGACGAGTTCGGGCCGCTGTTCGAGCAGGCCCGGCAGGAGCAGGAGGAAGATCCGGAGCTCGCCGGGCTCAGCCCGCTTGAGCAGAAGGTGTACCGGCTCGTGGAGCAGATCCTGGAAGACACTCCTGGTGTACGGCTGGACGACAGCGGTGACGTCAGGCGACTCACGGGCAAGATCTGCGACGTGGCTGCACGGACCATGGCCAAGGCGTCGTACCAGGGGCAGCACCAGGACATCAGCATGCTGGCGGGACACCTCCACGGAACACTGCTCAGCAGCGGTGTGAGGCCCGCCGGCGCCGACTGGGCACCGTTGGACGGCGCGGCCGAGCGACTCGCGTCCTTCGCGCAGGACAACTACCGGCAGTTCCGGGGCAGGGCGAGGGGAGAATAGGGCGCGTGACCGCGCTTGCCGACCCTTCGACCTCTTCCGCCCCCGATGACCTGCTCATGGTGGACGGACTGTCGCTGCGGGTTCGCAGCAGTGCCCGCAGGAAACGGTTTGCACTGACCGTCGAACCTGACACGACCTTCACCCTGCACGTCCCTGCCGGGCGTTCGACAGCTGATGCTGAGCAGTTCGTACGCGCCCATCGCGACTGGCTGCTGGCCAAGCGACGGGAGCGGGAACGGACGCGCCCGCTCAATCCCGCTAAGAGGCTCGCCGACGGTGAGTTCTTCCGCTACCTGGGGCGGACGTACCGGCTGACCGTGTCGACCGATGTACCGCCCGACGCCCGGGTGCGGCTCATCGCCGGGCGCCTCGTCATGGGGGCGGACTCGGCGTCCGACCCGCAGGCAGGGCGGGCCGCACTCGTCGACTGGTACTGCCGTGCGGGCAGGGACTGGACCGGGCACCGCCTCCAGCCGTGGGCCGCGCGGATGGGGGTGGCCGAGCCGGACCTTGAGGTGCGGGACCTGGGCGACCGGTGGGGTTCGTACCGACCACCTGAGGGCGCGCTCGGTGGGACCGGTCTGATGACTCTGGGGTGGCCGCTCTTCCAGCTGCCCATGCACCTGATCGATTACGTCATCGCGCACGAACTGGCGCACGTGAAGGTGTCCGGGCACCGAGAGGACTTCTGGCGGCTGCTGAGGCTCGCGCTGCCCGAGTACGAGGAACGGCGGGCGGATCTCGACGAGCTGGGGCGGCGTATGTGGATGGGGGAGATCGTGTAGCTCTCACGGGTCCTGCGCCGACGCACCTCTGAGCCCGCGTCGACCGCGGAAAAGTCCCGCCTCACCCTGCGAACAGCAGGGTGAGGC
>NZ_JBHVXJ010000009.1:83779-344486 GCF_042881845.1 Streptomyces sp. NPDC058257 | reverse complement strand
CGAGCGCCTCGGTCACCTCCCCCAATTGCCGGGTCGAGACCACATACGCGCCCGGGACATACAGACGCACCCCGTCCGTGAACCGCGAGCTGCCCACGGCCACGGCCCGGCCGGCCCTCGATACGGGCGGGGGTGAGAGCAGCGTCTGTGGGCCCGATCAGCTCCCATCGCGCGTCGGAAAGAGCGCTGGGATACGGGCGGTGTCGCGTCATGTTTCGGTCGTACCGTCGAGCAGGCGATGTCCCCAGGGCGCAAACGAGGTCAAGCGGGGCCGCGTTGGGATCAGACAGGAGCGACC
The DNA here is from genome assembly GCF_042881845.1 of Streptomyces sp. NPDC058257. Lineage (NCBI taxonomy): Bacteria > Bacillati > Actinomycetota > Actinomycetes > Kitasatosporales > Streptomycetaceae > Streptomyces > Streptomyces sp. NPDC058257. The sequence goes on along the minus strand of NZ_JBHVXJ010000009.1, from coordinate 344,188 downwards.
GATAGACGTCGGACCTTCGAACGATGACACCAGTCCCAAACACCGCGACCGTCTCGTCTGCCTCATCCGTTCCTCGGCAACTGACACCCCGAAGCGCCACCAAACAACCTCCCCGGGATAAAACACTCTTTCAGCACCTTACGGGGCCGGGCAGTTGGGGCAGCAGCAGGGCGGCGAGCGGGTGTCGGCCGCGATCGACTCAGCACAGGCGGAGTGCTGGACGAGTACCAACACGCCGTTTGAACTGCGCGGATGAGGTTTTCGGCAGGCGCAAGGTCCGACTGCACGGGCACCTCGCTGACCCCGCGCCTCACGGCACGTACTGCACGCTCCCCGGCGCGATCAGCGTCATCGGCCCTATCTGCCACAGCCGCCCGGGCGGTTCTGGCTGGATCGCGTCGAACTGCGTCGGCCACGCCCCGCCGGCCGGCAGCCGCGTCTGTTTGAAGGTGTACCGCGTCCGGCCGAAGGTGTAGCCCTGGAACGCGGCCAGGGAACGGGTGGGGTCCCAGACGTCGCAGATCTTCTCCACGTCCGTCCGGTAGCTCAGGTGGTTGGCGGCGACGTAGAAGCTGATGAGGTTGGACGGCAGGTCCTCCTCGGAGAACGACGAGCCGGTGAGGAAGTCCGTCGAGCCCTGCGTCTCCTCGAACACCGTGGAGACGGCCATGAAGATCGCCAGGGACACGCGCAGCACCTGGTCGGGCGTGAGCGGTTGGAGGATCTTCGAGATCACGCTCGCGGCGTTGACCGTCACCCCGTGGAACGCGCTCCGCTGCGTGGCGATGACGTTCTCCGCGGGCAGCGGGCGGAGGATCTTTATCGCGACGGCACGGTTGCGGCGCCGCCCCTCCTCGTGGGTGTTGCTCGCCAGGTACTGCTGCGCGCTGGCGAACGTCGTCGCCGTGAAGCGCTTCTGCAGGTCCTCGGGGAACATCCGGAGCGCGGCCAGCGCCCTGGCCGCCCGCAGGTCCACGTTGGCGCGCTCCACGCCCATGCAGTCCGAGAATCCGTAGATCTCCCCCGACGCCTTGGGGTCGGCGGCGAGTTCCGCGGCGATCGGGGAGAGGGCGCCCGCGAACAGCGCGGGGTCGGACTGCCCGACCTCGAAGCCGTACAGGTCGGTCTCCGTGTGGTTCGGGAACTGCGTGCGCTCGAACAGCGGCGCCCGCGGGCGGGCCGAAGCGGCGCGCTCGCCGGGCGCGTACTGCCCCGGGCAGTCCTCGTACACGCCGACTCCCGGCTCGTCGTGCCGTACCGCGTGGTGGCCGGGCTGCCCGGAGCGCCCGGCCTCTTCCGCGCTCAGCACCGCGGACGCCGCCCGCACCTGGCTGATCAGAAGCTCGGCCGCGTCCGGCCGGACGTGGCCCCAGTCGATCCATCCGCAGTGCGTGGAGTAGCTGTAACGGGGCCGGGCTTCCTGGACGCCGTCCGCGGTGACCTTGCGCTGGACGACGGGGGCCGTCGCGCTCGGCCCTCCGGCGGCGGTGGAGTCGCTCCCGGCCGGGCCCGTGCCGCCCGTCTGCTGCACCACGTGGGTCAGTTCGTGTGCCAGTAGCCGCTGTCCCTGGCTGGTTTCCGGCGCGTACCGTCCGGCGGCGAAGACCAGGTGGTGGCCGAGGGTGTACGCGTCGGCGTGCACCGCACGTGCCGACGCGGCGGCGCCGGCGTCGGTGTGGACGCGTACACGGCCGAAGTCGTGGCCGAAGCGCGGCTCCATGAACGCGCGGGTGGCGACCGACAGCGGTTGGCCACCGGTGGTCGGCGCCACGGTGTCGCCCGGCGCGCCCGCGTCGGGCGACACGCGTCGGCGCACGAGGGGCGTCCCCCCTTGTGCACCCGGCGGCCCGGTGATGCGCTCGGCGATCCGATCGGCTTCCCGCTCGTACGCGTCGTCGGCCGGCCCGACGGTCAGCTTGGGCTGCGCGGCCCCACTCGGCCCGCAGCCGGCGCAGCCGCCCCCGCAACCACACGGCACGGCGGGGCTCATGCCGTCGCCCTCGTCCCAGTCGCCCGTCCCCCAGCCCTCCGCGGCGGCACGCTGCAGATAGCCGTTGCCGAGGCTGCGCTGAAGCGTCGGGCCCCCGCTCCCCGCGCCGGGGACCGGCGCGGCGGACGGCTCCCGCGTCGCGGGCACCAGGTACGGCAGCGACCTCTGGTGGTCCTCGGTGGTCTGCATGGTTCCCTTCCGGCGGCCGGGGTGCGGATCACCCCTGCCGGCTGGCGTTCCTCTCGCCCCTGCCACCGCTGCGCGCGTCGCCGCCGTCCCACAACAGGTCCGTGAGGTCGGGCGCCGGCTCCACCCCGAGCTCCCGCTCAAGGAGGCGCGCGTACATCTCCAGGCCGCGCCGGCCCTCCACCCAGTTGCCGGCGGCCAGATGCGCCAGGAGGAGGGTGCGTTGCGCGCTCTCGCGCAGCGGCTCGGCGCTGACCGCCGCCATCGCGACGTCCAGGGCTTCCGCATGGCAGCCCATGAGCCGCAACTGCTGGCTCTGCGAGTCCAGGGCGTGCAGGAGTCGCTGCCGGACGCGTTCGCGCTCCATCAGGGCCCAGTCGTCGTACCAGCCGGGCAGCAGCTCCAGCGCCTCCAGGCCGGGCGGCGCGGAACGCAACTCGTCCTGTGCCGCGGTGTGTTCGATGACGCGGGTCGCCCATGCGCTGACCGCGTGCAGATCGACGACCACGTCATCGTGCACGATCAGCCCGTGCTTGTCGGCCGACAGCAGGTGGACGTCCACGCGGTTCAGCCGCCACAGCGCTGAGCGCAGGTTGCCGTGCGCCCGGTCCTCGTCGTTGACCGGCCACAACGAGCCCGCGGCGTAGGCCCGGTCCACCCGAAAGGGGCGCAGGGCGACGAAGGCCAGCAGGCGTCGGCAGCTCATCGGAATGTCCACCCGACGTGTTCCCACGCTTACGTGGAGTTCGCCGAACAAGTGGAGCACTGGAGGTGGTGCACCCATGTCTCCAGAGGTCAGAAAGTACGGAAAAGCTGGTCCCATCAGTCCCCCGTCCGGAACTCACCGGTCGGAGAAATCAGGCGATGGGTCGCCGTTCAGCCGCCAGGTGCCGGATGCTGGTTGTATCAACTCCCGGGCGTTTCGGCGAGGAAGGACTGCAAGAATTCCCGCATCGTCTGTAGGGCGGATTCGACGTCTGCGGTAGATGATTCGGCACCCATCGAGAATGTGTCGATGTCGGGGTTGATCCGCAGCGTGATCAGCGCTCCGTGGCTCTGCACCAGGACGCGGACCACGCACACTCCGGTTCTGCCTCTTCCAGACGTCATGATGCCAGCCTGTCGCCGTCTCGTCACCGTGGCGTTGCCGCGGGCGGCGCGGGGTCGGGCACCGGCCCGTGGTGACGGACGGGTGACGGCTCAGGGGGATGCTGGCGTTGTGGCTCCGGCGCTGCCGCCACGGGAGGCGGCGTGGCGTGGGGCGCACCCGCAGCGAGGAGAGTCGACGTGGCCGTAAGGATCAGAAGTCTCCTTCCCTCCGTGCCGGTCGTGGTGGAGCTGGCTTCGGGGAGCGCGGTACGGCTGTCTCCCGGGGAGGTCTCGCGGGAACTGCCCGAGGCGGAGGTCGCCGGCAGCGCCAAGGTGGAGAAGCTGCGGGCGCGGCGATTGATCGCGGTCGAGGACGTACCGGCGGAGCCCACCGAAGAGGTTGCGCGGGAAACCGAGCCGGCTCCGGAGCCCGCCGAATCGCCGGGTCGGAGGGGAAAGGCCGCCGCCAAGCGGGTCGAGGCACAGGACGACTGAGGGAGCCCGAAATCGGCCGTGAGTGCGAATGCGCCGGGCTGATGTATTGCGACAGGAGACGACCATGGCGACTCTGACTTATCCGGGTGTCTACATCGAGGAGATTTCCGGCGGGACGCGCCCGCTCGACGTCGCCAGCACGTCCACGGCTGCCTTCGTCGGTTTCGCCGAGATGGGCCCGGAGGAAGCCACCCGCATCACGAATTGGACGGAATTCCAGCGCCGGTACGGGACGTACACGGACGATGGATATCTCGCGCACAGCGTGTTCCAGTACTTCAACAACGGCGGGCGGCAGTGTTACGTCGTGCGCGTCACCCGCACCGACGCCGCGACCGCCACCGTCACCGTCAACAACCGGGCCACGCCGGTCGCCGGCGGCATGACGTTCTCGGCCCGCAGCAAGGGCACCTGGGGCAACACGCTGTTCCTCCAGATCGAGGACGGAACGCTCGACCCGGGCAACGAGTTCAAGGTCAGCGTGCGACGCCAGGCCGACCCGGCGGTCGTGCCCGCCAACTTCAAGGACACCGCCCCGCTGGAGGTCTTCGACAACCTCAGCGTCGACCCGACTGCCCCGAACTACGCGGTCACCGTCCTGGCGCAGGACTCCACCCTCATCAGCGCCCAACTGCTGTCCGGCAACCTCAGCGTGCAGCGCGGCATCCACCGGGGCGGCTTCGCACCGACCCTGCCGCTGAACGGCAACCTCGGCTTCCAGATCAACCTGGACGCCGACGGGTTCCAGGCGGTCACGCTGCCCGCGCCGGCCGGCGCCTCGACCGTGCTGGCGGACGTGGCGACGGCGGTGCAGACCGCGGTGCGCGCCCTGACCCGGAAGAAGACGTCCACCGACGCCACGGCCTTCACCGCTTTCACCTGCGCCGTGGAGACCGTGGCCGGGCAGTCCCGGTTCGTCCTCCAGTCCGGCACCACCACCCTCGCCACCTCGTCCGTACGCGTCCAGCCGGCGGCGACCGCGGACGCCACCGGCCTGCTCAAACTCGGCGCGGGCAACGGCGGGCGGTCCGAGGACGGAGCGGCGGTCCGGCGCCCCGCCAAGGCCGACGTCATGCAGATCGGCGACGCGGCGCTGACCGCTCCGGTCATCGCGCCGGTGACGCTCGGCAGCGACGGCGTCGCCGCGGTGACGGAGACGACGTTCAGCTCAGGCTTCCCGCGACTGGACAACGTGACGGACTTCAGCCTCCTCGCCGTCCCCGGCGAGGCGACGACGTCGATGCTGGACCTCGGCATGGCCTACTGCGCCAACCGGCCTCTCCAGGACGTGTTCTACATCGGTGAGACGGGCTCCCACGACGACACCGCCGACGAGGCCGCCGCCTTCCGCACCAAGCTCACCGTCGCCAACTCGTACGGCGCGCTCTACTTCCCCTGGGTCAAGGCGCTGGACCCGACCGGCCGGTCCCGGGAGCCCGTCCTGCTGCCGCCCTCGGGGTTCGTCGCGGGACTGTACGCCCGTATCGACGCGAGCCGCGGCGTGTGGAAGGCGCCGGCCGGCACGGAGGCGAGCCTCAACGGCGTGGCCGGGCTCGCCGCGGAGCTCGGCGACGTGCAGCACGGCACCCTCAACCCGCTGGGCGTGGACGTCATCAGGCGCTTCGCCGGCGCGGGAGTGGTCGTGTTCGGCGCGCGCACCATCACCTCAGACCCGGCGTGGCGCTACGTGCCCGTCCGCCGTACCGCGATCATGCTGCGGGTCAGCATCTACAACGGCATCCAGTGGGCGGTGTTCGAACCGAACGACGAGCCACTGTGGTCGCAACTGCGGCTGACCATCGGCTCGTTCATGATGACGCTCTTCCGCCAGGGGGCGTTCCAAGGTGCCACGCCGGCGGAGGGCTTTTTCGTCAAGTGCGACGGCGAGACGACGACGCAGACCGACATCGACAACGGGGTGGTGAACGTCCTGGTGGGGTTCGCGCCCCTGAAGCCGGCGGAGTTCGTCGTCGTGAAGATCAGCCAGAAGGCCGGCCTCGCGTCCGGGTGAGTGACGACCGCCAGCGGAAGGAGAGCGCCCGATGCCCAAGTTCAGCGTCAACGCGACGCGGTTCGACCCGTACCTCGGGTTCAAGTTCAAGATCAAGGTGGATGGCCAGTACGTGGCCGGCCTGAGCAAGTGCAGCGCACTCAAACGCACCACGGAAGTCACGCCCTGGTACGAGGGCGGGGATTCGAGCGGACCGCACCAGATCCCCGGCAAGACGAAGTACGACGCGCTCACCCTGGAGGCCGGTGTCACACACGACACGACCTTCGAGGCGTGGGCGAACAAGGTCAACAACTTTCAGGGTGACGCGGCGATGTCCCTGGCGTCCTTCCGTAAGGACATCAGCATCGAGGTCTACAACCACCAGGGGCAGAAGGTGTTGGCGTACAACATCTTCCGCTGCTGGGTCTCGGAGTACCAGGCGCTGCCGCAGCTCGACGCGAGCGGCAACGCCGTGATGATCAGCACCGTCAAGCTGGAGAACGAGGGCTGGGTGCGGGACACCTCGGTGACCGAGGCCAAGGAGACGTAGGGGTGTCCGTGGGGGTACTGCCGGGCGGCTACTGGGACGCCGAGGAGCGGCTGCACCGCGACTTCGAGCTCGCGGTGCTCACCGGGCGCGACGAGGAGTTGCTCGCCGACGCGCGCGCGCCGCGGCCCGCGGCGCTGATCACCGAGGTCCTCAGCCGCTGCGTGCGCCGGCTCGGCGGCATCTCGCCCGTACCGCCCGAAGTGGCCCGGGGGCTGCTGGTCGCCGACCGGCAGTACCTGCTGCTCCACCTGCGCAGGGCGAGCTTCGGCGACGTGGTCCGCGCACATCTCGTCTGCCCCTGGGCGGAGTGCGGTGAGCGGGTGTCTTTGGAGTTCTCGCTCGCCGACGTGCCGGTGGAGGAGGCCCGCCGGCGGGCCCCCGCCCACACGATGACGCTGACGGCCGAACCCCTGGAGGTCACCTTCCGGTTGCCGAACGGGGCCGACCAGGAAGAGCTCGCGGAACTGTCCGCGAGCAACGAGGCCGAGGCCCTGACCTCGCTCCTGGCCCGCTGCGTGCAGCGGCTGGGACCGGACGGCGACCGGCCGGAGCAGCGGCGGATAGCCGAGCTGTCGGCAACCGCCCGGTCCGAGATCGAGCAGCGGATGCACGAACTCGCCCCATCCGTCGAGCAGTCGATGGAGGCGCGGTGCGTCCACTGCGGCCGGGTGATCATCGCACCGCTGGACATCCAACGCTTCTTCCTCGGCGAACTGCGCACCGACAGCGGGTTGCTCTACCGCGAAGTGCACTACCTGGCGTACCACTACCACTGGAGCGAACACGAGATCATGGAGCTGACCCGCGACAAGCGGCGCACCTACATCGAGGTGCTCGCCGACGCGATCGAGGTGCTCAACAGTGGCGCATGAGGGCTACCTGAGGGGTGTCTTGGCTGACGGGCGGCGGCCGTTCCGGCATCGCGCCCGGGTACGCGCGCTGCTCGGGCTCCCTGAGGACACCGGTGTGCGCGTCACCTTCGTGCCGCCGCTGCCGGGCGTCGGGTTCGCGTACCTGCGGCCGTGGTACGGCTCGGGGGAACCGTACGGGGGGCCTGGTGGCTCGGGGGTGGTGTACGGGATGCCGAGTGGTCCGGATGTGCCGTACGGGCAGTCTGATGGCGGGGATGTTCTGCCGGCCCGGATCGAGTACGACTTCTTCGACGCAGACGAAGACGCAGACACGGGCAAGAGCGCGGGCAAGAGCGCGGGCACAGACACGGGCGCGGACGCCGATGCGGAAGCCACCGCGCGTCCCGTGGCTGTAAGCGGCGGCCAGGAGGACGAGCAGAACCAACCGACGCGGGCCACTGCCGTGTCGTCCCCAAGGGAAGGTGATGACGAGGCGGCGGACGTGGTTTCTGTGACGGTTCCGGGGATCACGGCGATGCCGTCAGCGCCTCCGTCACCGTCACGGTCATCTGGCGGGCAAGAGCGCACCCGACGGCACGCGCCAAAGGAAGCCGCCCCACCGAACCACCCACCAGGCGACACCCCGGCACCAGCACCGACCGCAAGCGGCGTACCGAGCCACGCGCCGCACAGCCCGGGCCCGCAGTCGGCGACTGTTCCGGCCGTACGCACCACTCCGCCGCAAGCCCGCACCACCCCGCGGGAGCAACCCGCCGTACCCCCGTCCACACCGCCCCACCCGACGGCGCGCCCGGCAGCGCCGCACGGCCCGGAGCTCCGCGCACACGCGACGCGACCCGGCGAGCCCGCCCCCGCCCAGCACCGCGGCACACCCCCACCGCCGCCTCCCGACCGCCGCCCGCGCCCCCGGCCTCTCCCCACCCAGCCGCTGCGCAGCGTCACCACGCCCCGCCCCGGACCCCCGGCGCGGATGCCCTGGCCGGACGAGACCGCGGCGGCACCAATTGCCGAACCGCCGCCCTCCATCCCTCTCCAGCCAGCGCCGCCCGTCATCATCAGCCCCCCGCCCCCGCCCCTCGACGGCATCGCCGCCTTCTGGGTGCGGCGCCATCTCCCCCGGCTACGCGGCAGGATCCTGCGGTGAGCGCCGGGACCGCGATCGGCATGGTCAGCGCCTCGCTGCGCAGCCTCCTGGTCGGTGAGATGCGGCTCACCCCGGCCATGGACGTGACCGTCCTCGCCCCCGACGAGCCGGGCGGCGGCCGACGCATCAACCTCTTCCTCTACAAGATCACCGAGAATCCGTACCTCAAGAACCAGGACTGGTCACTCCGGCCGGGCACCACCGACCAACTCCTCGACGCCCCCCTGTCCCTGTACCTCTTCTACCTCCTTACGCCCTACGCGCCCAACGACCCGCTGAGCGGCAACGTGACCGCGCACCAGAGCGTGGGCGAGGCCATGCGGGTCTTCCACGAGAACCCGGTCGTCCCCCGCACCTACCTCGACCCTGGTCTCCTCGACGCCCGCGAGCAGCTGCAGATCGCGATCGCGCCGCTGGACCACGAGGAGCTGAGCCGGATCTGGAGCACCTTCGCCCAGCCGTTCCGGCTCTCCGTGCTCTACCAGGTGTCCACCGTCCAGCTCGACCGGCTGCCGGGCGCGGCCCGCCCGCTGCCGAAGCGGGTGCGCCGGGTCGGCATTCCCGATGTACGGGCGCCCCTCAGCCCGCCCGAGGTCACCGCCATGTCGCCGGCCGCGGGACAGGCGGGCTCGGTGCTCACGTTCACCGGTACGCACCTGGCCGGGTGGCTCGCCGACGTGCGTCTCGGTGGCGAGCCGGTCGGGGCCCCGGTGCCGCTGAGCGGTGACGCGTTCACGGTGACGCTCGCCGCGGGCCTGAAGGTCGGGTTCTACGAGGTGCGCGTGGACGTCTCGCACCTGTTCCGCCGCACGTTCGTGTTCGAGGTCACGCCATGACCCACCGCGCGTACCGGGACAACGGCGAGCACCTCGCAGACGAGTTGCGCCGCCTCGACCTATTGATCGAGCGTCGGCTCGCGACGGTCAGCCTGCAGAACGAGGCGGCCCCGCAGCAGCAGGCGGCCCGCACCGTCTACATCACCCGGCAGGAAGTCGACTGGCTGCTCACCCACCAACCCCAGGACCCGCCCTCCCCCGCCGCCGAACTCGACCGGCTGGACGCGGAGATCGACGCGCGCGTGCAGCGCAGCGCCGCCAACGGCGTCACGCTGGCGCTGCCCGCGCTCGGTGCGCTCTTCGCGCTGAGCCCGTGGGAGCTGCGGGCCGTCACCGTGTGCCTCGGCCCGGAACTGCGGCGCAAGTACGACCGGCTGTACGCCTACCTCCAGGACGACATCACCCGCAAGCGCCCCAGCGTCGATCTCGTCCTCGACCTGCTCTGCCCGGGTGAGCGGCAGCGCTGGGCCGCTCTCGGCGCGTTCCAGGAGACGGCGCCGCTGCTGCGCACCGGCATCCTGCGGAAGATCGACGACCCGCAGAGCCCCTCGGGGTCCACCGGCCTCGCCCAGTTCCTGGCGCTGGACCCTCGGATCTGCCGCTTCCTGCTGGACGCGGACGCCCCCGACGCACGGCTGTACCGCGCGGAGGGCGCCGCCGAAAGCGACGTTGAGGCCGAAGACGCCGACGCGGATCTCGCGCAGGGCCTGCGCCGCCTCGCCGAACACCACCTGAAACAGGACGGCGACGCCCGCCCACTGGTGTTCTATCTGTACGGCCCCTCTGGCGCGGGCAAGCGCGAGCTGGCCCGCCGTACCTGCCGCGACCTGGGCATGGGGCTGCTCAGCCTCGGCGACCAGCCGGCGTACGGCACCGACCTGAGGGAGGCGCGGCTGTGCCGGGCCGCCGTCCACCTGCCGCACGCCGACGCGCTCCGCCACGACGACGCCGCACCGCTGCGCGCCGCCCTGGCAGCGGCCGTCGCCGACTTCGGCGACCTGGTGTTCCTGACCGGCGAATCGGCCTGGGACGGCGCGGAGAGCTTCGCCGGCGCCCTCTTCCAGCCGGTCCCCGTGCCGCTGCCCGACGTGGCCCGCGGCACCGCACTGTGGCAGCGGCTGCTCGCCGAGCACACCGCCGAGCCGGGCGCGTGGGCCGCCGAGTTGGCGACGCTCTTCCGCCTGTCGCCCGGCGGGATGCGGGCCGCGATCCGGTACGCCCGCAACCGGCGGCTGATGGAGCCGCTGCCGCGCGCCATGACCCTGGCCGACCTGTCCGCCGCCTGCCGGGCGCTGTCCCGCCAGCGGCTCGGCGACCTGGCCGTCGAGGTGCGGCCCCGCTCCGGCTGGGACGACCTCGTGCTGCCCACCGACCGGATGGAGCAACTGCGGGAGGTCCGCGACCAGCTCCGCCACCGCCACCAGGTGTACGACCGTTGGGGCTTCGGCGGGGAGACCCACCGCGGCAAAGGGCTGAGCGTGCTGTTCAGCGGGGTCCCGGGGACGGGTAAGACGATGGCGGCGGAGGTGCTGGCGCACGACCTCGGGCTCGGCCTGTACGCCGTGGACCTCTCCGGGGTCGTCAGCAAATACATCGGCGAGACCGAGAAGAACCTGGCCCGCGTCTTCACCGAGGCGCGCACCAGCAACGCCATCCTCTTCTTCGACGAGGCCGACGCGCTGTTCGGCAAGCGCACCGAGGTGTCGGACGCGCACGACCGGTACGCCAACATCGAGACGAGCTACCTCCTGCAGAAAATGGAGGAGTACGAGGGTGTGGTGGTCCTGGCGACGAACCTGCGGCAGAACCTGGACGACGCGTTCACCCGCCGCGTCCGCTTCATCATCGAGTTTCCGTTCCCCGAGGCCGACAGCAGGCTTCGGATCTGGCAGGGCCTCTTCCCGCCGCAGGCTCCGGTCGCGGCGGACGTCGACTTCGCCGCGCTGGCCCGGGAGTTCCCAGTGGCCGGCGGCAGCATCAAGAACATCGTGCTGAACGCGGCGTTCCTGGCCGCGGCCGACGGCGGGCCCATCGGCCGACGGCACATCCTGCGGGGAGTCCGGCGGGAGTTCGAGAAGATCGGCAAGCTCTGGACGGAGCCGGCCCCGGCCGACGACGCCGTCGGGGCCGTCGGAGGGACGGGGCCATGCTGACGATGCCGCACCAGACCACCCACTCCACGCAGACGCACGGGCCGCGCCCGGCACCGCCGCAGGCACCCCGGGCGAGGGCCGCGACCGACCTGGCGTTGCAGCGCAGCCTCGGCAGCGACTACCTCCAGCGCCTCGCCGAAGACGGCGACAGCGAGCACGACGGCCCCTCGGGGTGCGGCTGCTCGGGAGGCTGTTCCGGCTGCGGTCCCGTGCAGACCAGCGCGCTCGTCGGGCCCGCCGGCGACCGGTACGAGCAGGAGGCCGAACGGGTCGCCGAACGGATCGCCGCGGCCCCCGGCCCCGGGCTCTCCGGCCCCGCGCCCGCCGCCCCGCGCCCCGCCATCCAGCGGCTGCCGGCCGGGCACGGCGGCACCGGCGGCACGCCGGCCGCCTCCCCGCCCACCAGCGGCGGACGCCCGCTGACGCCTGCGTCCCGCGCGTTCATGGAGCCCCGCTTCGGCCAGGACTTCGCGCACGTACAGCTGCACACCGACACCCCGTCCCACCAGTACGCGGCCGACATCCGGGCCCGCGCCTTCACCCACGGCCACCACATCCACCTGGCGCAGAACGAAAGCGAGCACGACCACCGGCTGCTCGCCCACGAACTGACCCACGTCGTGCAGCAGCGCGGTGGCGCGGCTCCGGCGGCCGAGACCGTACAGCGGGCGATCAGCCCCGAACTCGACCAGATCGAGGACTACCTCGGCTACGGGCTGTTCGACTGGGCCATCACCGACCAGGACGCCACCCGTTCGCTGGACCTCCTCAAGTCGCTGCCCCGCCTCCAGCAGGCGGTGTTCTTCAACGACGCGACCCACGCGCGGCGGCTGCGGGAGAACCTCCCCGACGGGCGGCTCCCCGAGTACGACCGGCTCGCCGCCGACGTCTCGGGGCTGCAACCGCCCGCCACCACGCTGGAGACCGTCGAGGACCGCCTCTCGTACGGGCTCTTCGACTGGGCCGTCACCGACCAGGACGCGGTGGTCGCCCTCGACCTGCTGAAACAGCTATCGGGGAACCAACTCGCGACCGCCATGGCCGCCATCAACTACGACCGGCTCCTTGACAACCTGCCGAACGCCCGCAAACCCGAGCTCACCGCGCTCTACGACCGGGCCCTCGGCACGGGCGGCACCCGGCAGACCGAGGAGGGCAGCCACCCCGGAACGCTCCTCAGCTCCGTCACCTTCCGGTCCGACCACGGACTGATGAAGAACAACGAGGACGACTGGGAGAGCGACGGCAGCGCGTACGGCGAACCGGAGTGGTTCTCCGACAAGGGGCTCGCGAACAGCCGCCCGATCAGCCAGACCATGGGCACCAGCGTCCGCGCCGACGTCAACCTCAACATCTCCCCGCTCAACGCGCCGACCGCGCCCGTCCGGCTGACCGGCCGCAGCACCGAACCCGCGCTGAACTTCGAATTCTCCGGCACCCTGCACGGCGGCACGGCCCAAATGCTGCCGCTCGTCGGCACCACCGCGCTGCCCGACACCGTCACCTCGCTGGAGAACCGGCAGATCGTGTGGGACCTGGAATGGCAGCAGTGGAAGCGCGAGATCGCCCGGACCCGGCACAGCCTGTACGTCACCGCCGGCCCGCCCCGCGCACCAGCGGAGGTCACGCTCCGGCGCATGCGGACGTCGGCGCGGATCGTCGGCGAAGCCGCCCGTGAGGCGGGCTCCCTCGACCCGCACGCGCTGGTGACGAGCGTCATGAAGCGCTGGAACAGCTACAACCTGTTCGTCCGGCTCGACAACGCGTGGAAGCTGGCGGACGACCTGGCCACCGGGGCGCAGTGCATCGACATCGTGCGCTTCGTCCAAGGGGTGCTCCTCCAGGTCGGTCTGGCCGGCAGCACCGCGGCCGTCGTCGTCTGGGCCAAGCCCAGCAGCCCCGACCACGCCGAGGAGACCTTGGACGGCGGCCTGTCCGGCACCAGGCACCCCGACAACCCGTGGTTCGCCGCGCTGATCGACGCCAACGGGTGCGGCAACAACTTCGAGGCGGCGCTGCGCTTCGCGCACGGCGGCGTGACCCGCTACTACCCGGGCGGCGCCAACCCGAACAAGGTCTACTCCACCCCCACGGACGTCCTGCACGTCTTCCAGTGCCTCGCCTGGGTGGAACCCCTCGGCCAGCGCCGCATGAACGTACGCCAGATCCTGACCACCTATCCGCACGGCCACTGCACCACCGGAGAACTGACCTGCAAGGGCGGGGAGGACTAGGCGAGATGACCGACGGCTTTCCCAACAAGCCTCGCATTCTGCGCGGCGCATTCGTGGAGTACGGGCTGAGCCTGCCGCCGCTCCTTGTGGTGTTCCAGTTCAACCCCGTGCAGCTCACCCGTAACCGATCGCTGTCCTACACCTTCGCCGGCGCCCCCGCGGCGGCAGCGGCGGCGCAGAAGTCGGGCGCACCGCCGCGCACCCTGCGCACCGAACACGGCCGGCGCTCCAGCCTGCTGGACGTCCAGCGGGAGCAGTTGGTGACCGTGGAGGAGCAGAAGCTCGGCTTCGACATCCGCCTCGACGCCACCGACCGGCTGGACGACGGCGACACGGTCACCGAACAGTTCGGCATCGGCCCGCAGATCGCGACGCTGGAAATGATGACGCAGCCGAAGCGGGAGAGCGTGCTCGGTGGCCTCGCAGCCCGGCTGCTGCACAAGCCCGACGGGTTCAGCTTCACCCGCAGCGCCAACCCGCCGCTGATCCTGTTCATCTTCGGCCGCAAACGGGTGCTGCCGGTGAACATCAACTCTCTCAACATCACCGAGACGGAGTTCAGCGCCGATCTGAACCCCGTCCGGGCCACCGTCTCGGTCTCCCTCACGGTCATCGAGGGCAGCAGCATCCCCTACCGGTACACACAGACCATGACGGAGGTCATGTCGACCGTGGGGCTCGCCACCGCCGTCACCGATGCAGCGAACGTCGTCGTCCCAGGGTGAGTGACACATGTTCAGCAAGCTGTCCCGCTACCGCACCGTCCCCGACGTGGTGTCGCCCGACGCCCGCGGCCGGATCCTGCCCGCCAAGGGCGTCCGGCCGCTGCCCGACACGTCCGGCGCGCTGGAGCACACCGTAGACTCCGGCGACCGGCTTGACCAGCTCGCCGCCTCCTACTACGGGCAACCCCTGCACTACTGGCACATCTGCGACGCCAACCCGCTGTTCCTCTCCCCCCTGGAACTCCTCGGCCAGGAACCCGTGACGTCCACCCGCTTCCCGCTCACCACGGCGGCGAAGGACCCGCCGTGGGCCGCGCTGATCTCCGCGCTTTCGGCGGTGAACGGGGTGCGCGACGTGACCGTGGCCGAAGACGTGGAACTCGTCCCGCAGACGCAGACGGTGAGCGGGCAGCAGGTCACCGTGATCGTCGAGCGGTTCACCCGCGCCGTCGTCGTCACGTACCACCGCATCGACGTCAGTACGCAGGACCTGGCCGCGCTGATCGCGGCGCGCGGCTTCGACGTCGGGCCGCCGGTCGACCGCGGGCGGCTCGGTCAGCCCATCGCGATCCCCGCGGCAGTGAGCGGATAGGGGGCCGGCGTGCGCCACGACGACCTGCGCATCGACATCGACGGCGTGGAGGCCGCAGACCTCTACGCGGACCTGCTGGACCTGGAGGTCGAGCTCGACGAGGAACTGGCCGGGATGTTCCGGATGACGCTGGCGCTGCTGCTGCGCCCCGACGGGTCGTGGACGTACCTGGACGACGAGCGGCTCATGGTGTGGCGGCGGGTGCAGGTCACCGCGGGCTTACAGGACGACGCGCAGCCGCTGCTGACCGGCTACATCACGCACGTCCGCCCGGACTTCGGCCCCGGGCTCGACGCCTGCCGGCTCCAGGTGTGGGGTACGGACGCCAGCGTCCTGATGGACCGCGTGGAACGGCTCAAGGACTGGCCGAACAAGAAGGACAGCGACATCGCGACCGAGACGTTCCAGGCGTACGGGCTGACGCCGCAGGTGACCGACACGGGGATCGTCCACGACGAGGCGGTGTCGACCGTCATCCAGCGCGAGACCGACATCCAGTTGCTCAGGCGGCTGGCCCTGCGCAACGGTTTCGAGTGCTTCGTGGACGGCGACAGGGGCTACTTCCGTCCGCCGGCCGTCGACGACACGCCGCAGCCGGTGCTCGCGGTGCACTTCGGGGAAGAGACGAACGTCAACCGGTTCAGCCTGGAGGTCGACGCGCTGGCCCCCACGGACGTCGCGATGTTCCAGATCGACCACATCACCGGCGACGTGCTGGAAGCGCACGCGGTCCCCGGCTCCCAGACCGCCCTGGGCGCGGCGCCGGCCGCCGGTGTCCTCGGCCCCGGCATGGAGCCCGGGCTCGTGTACGTGGCGCAGAGCGTGACCACCGGCGTACCGGAGATGACCGACATCTGCCAGAGCGTCCACGACCAGGCCGAGTGGCTGGTGACCGGGGAGGGCGAGATCGCCGCCAACGAGTACGGCAGCATCCTGCGGCCCCGCACCACCGTCACCGTCAAGGGCGTCGGGGCGACGCACAGCGGCGTCTACTACGTCGCGCACGTCACCCACAGGTTTACCCTCGACGGCTACCTCCAGACGTTCCGCATCAAGCGCAACGCACTGGCGCCCAGGGGCGACGAGGACTTCTCAACCGGCGGGGCCGACGCGGCGGCCGGACTACTGGCCGCGGGCGCCCTGGCCGCGGAGGTGTCGCTGTGACGCTGGAGCGCATAGTCGCCGGCCTGGTGGAGGACACCGGGCGGCGCTGCTACGGCAAGTACCGGGGCACGGTGGTCGACAACGACGACCCTTCGCGCCTCGGCCGACTGCGGCTCACCGTCGCGGACGTGCTGGGCCCGGAGGTCGTCACCGGCTGGGCCACGCCCTGTGTCCCGTACGGAGGGGCCGCGGGGCAGGGGTTGCTGTTCATTCCGGAGCGCGAGGCCGGGGTGTGGGTCGAGTTCGAGCGGGGAGACACAGAGTTCCCCATCTGGGTCGGTACGTACTGGAGCAGGCCGGGCGACGAGAGCCAGGTGCCGAAGCCGCGCTCCGACGCGGGCACCGAGGACGTGGAAGCGGTGCAGTCGCCCCCGACCTCGAAGATCCTCGCCACTCTCAAGGGGCACACCATCCAGTTGGAGGACGCCGACGGCAAGGAACGGGTCCTCGTCCGCGAAGGCAGCCGCGGCCATCTCCTGACGATGGATCAGTCCGGGGTCACGGTCACCGACGCGGGCGGCAACACCGTCTCGCTCACCGACGACGGCATCCGCATCACCGACGCCACCGGCAACTTTCTCCAGATGTCCTCCGACGCCGTCACCCTCACCGCGAAGACGCCCCTCACCATCAACGCCGCCGGCCAGAGCGTGACGGTGGTCGCCGCCAGCATCGACCTGAAGGAGGGCTGAGTCGATGGCCAAGAGCATCGCCGTCAAGGGCGACAGCGTGCG
The DNA here is from genome assembly GCF_042881845.1 of Streptomyces sp. NPDC058257. Lineage (NCBI taxonomy): Bacteria > Bacillati > Actinomycetota > Actinomycetes > Kitasatosporales > Streptomycetaceae > Streptomyces > Streptomyces sp. NPDC058257. The sequence continues at coordinate 327,431 of NZ_JBHVXJ010000009.1, read as the reverse complement.
GGGCACCGACACGCACAAGGTATCGGGCACCCTCGAAAACGGCACGACGCCCTACGCGGGCCTCGGGAAGTACGCCTACCAGGGCTCGATCACGGAAGGGCTCAGCGACTTCGTACGGATCAACGGCGTGCCGGTGGCCCTGGTCACCAGCGGCAGCACCCTCGACGCGGGCCAGACCGCGCCGGGCCCCCCACCCGGGGGCCACGCCGGGCCCGCCGGCAGCGACTTCGTGCCCGCCGCGCCGAAACCCCTCGCCACCTCGCTGTCCATCCTCGACACCCCGCTCGGCGGCGGCACACCCGGCGCCGGTGCGGGCAGCAAGCTGCTGACCATCGGCGGCGTCAAGGTACTGCTCGACAAGGACGTGATCGACACGTGCAGCGGCCTGCCCACACCCGGCGAGTCGAAGGTCAGCGCGCAGCAGCAGTCGCTGGTGGCCTGCTCCCAGTGACCGGCATACGAGCGGCGAAGCGAGAGGGAGGGGGCGAGCGTGGCGACAGGGTTCGGATTCCCGTTCGGCGTCAGCGCGGCCGGTGCCATCGTGCCGGAGCCCGACGAGAGCGCGGAGTTGCGCGGCAAGGTCATCCAGGTGCTGTTCACGGCACCCGGGGAGCGGATCAACCAACCGGAGTTCGGGTGCGGGCTGTTCAACCTGGTCTTCGACCCCGCCAACGCGATCCTGGCCGCGGCCGTCGAGTTCACCGTCGGCCAGGCGCTGACCCGGTGGCTGGGAGACGACCTCGTGGTCAGCGGAGTGGACGTACAGGCGCAGGAAGAGACGCTGTCCGTCGAGGTGGCCTACGTACGGCGCCGGGACCTCGCACGGCAGGCGGTCAGGGTGCAGTTCCGGTGAGCGGGAACGGGAACGGACGAGCGGGGACGCGGCATGGCTGAGATCAAGAGGACAGACGATCGGCCGGTCATCGACTACATGGCCCGCGACTACGAGAGCCTGCTCGCGTCCATGCGCGGGCTGATCCCGCAGAAACTGCCGGAGTGGAAGGACTTCGCGGGCGAGGCCGACTTCGGCAACGTACTGCTGCAACTGTTCGCGCATCTCGGCGACATCCTCAGCTACTACCAGGACCGGGTGGCCAACGAGAGTTTCCTCGGCACGGCCCGCACCCGGCGCAGCGTCATCGAACACCTGCGGCTCATCGGCTACGAACTGGGCACCGCGGCCCCCGCGGCGGCCTCGCTGAGCCTGACCGTGCCCGGCACCGTCACCGCGACGGTCACCGTGGCGCGGGGGGACGCGTTCGCGACCAAGAGCCAGCGCGACAAGCCGAGCGTCAGGTTCGAGTACACCCGCGAGGCGCCGCTCGTCATCGACTTCTCGAAGCTGACGGCCGACCCGGCGACCGGCCGGAAGGTCTTCGGGCCGACACAGGGCGGCATCCCGGTCGAGGAGGGCCGGCTGATCAGGGACGAGCTGCTCGGCACGTCGGACAACGCGCCCAACCAGCGCTTCCCCCTCGCCCACCCGGGACTGATCCTGCGACCGGCGGGCCGGGACGTGGTGGTGGAGAGCCGGCTCGCGTCGGTGCCCTCCGCGTGGACGCTGCGGGAGAGCCTGGCGTTCAGCCAGGCGGGGCAGCGCGACTACCGGGTGGAGATCGACGACGCCGACCGGGCCACCGTCGTCTTCGGCGACGGCACGTTCGGCGCGATCCCCCCGCAGGCCGCGGCGATCCGGGCCACGTACCGCGTCGGCGGCGGCTCGGCGGGCAACGTGCCCGCGGGCGCGGTGACCACCATCGTCGGTGCACCCCAGCTCGCACTGCTCGGCGCGACGGTCAGCAACCCCGCCCCCGCGACCGGCGGCGCGGAGCGCGAGGACATCGCGCACGCCGTGCAGCACGCCCCCGCCGTGTTCCGCTCCCTGCGCCGCGCCGTGACCGCCGCCGACTACGAGGCGCTCGCCCTCAGCTTCAAGGGCGTCGGCAAGGTCCGCGCCGAGGCAACCGGCTGGAACCAGGTGACGCTGCACGTCGCGCCGCAGGGCGGCGGCAAGGTCAGCGACGTGCTGGAGGCCGACCTCAAGGGCTTCTTCGAGGACAAACGGATGCTCAGCCAGCTCATCGAGGTCTCCGACGTCGACTACGTCCCGATCCGCGTGACGGCCGAGCTGGCGGTCGAGAGTTTCTACGTACGGGAAGACGTCGTCGCCCAGGTCCAGCAGGCCGCCGCCCGCCTGCTGGACTTCGAGCGGGTCGACTTCAACCAGACGGTGTACCTCAGCAAGTTCTACGAGGAGACGCAGGACGTTCCCGGCGTCGTCTTCGTGAACATCACCGAGTTCCGGCGCGGGGACCGGACGGGCGCGCCGGTCGAACCGCACGGCACCCTCGTGCTCGGCTCGAACGAGGTGCCCATCGTCCCGCCGGAGCCCGATTACCGCCTCGGCCTGAAGGTCATCGTCCTCGAACAGGGAAGGAGGTGACGGACGGTGCGGCTGACGGACATCACGGCCACCGCCCACCCCTCCGGCAACAGGATCGACCTGAGCTGGCACAACCCCGATCCGGGGCGCGCGCCCGGGATCCGCGTGGTGCGCCGGGAGGGCACCCATCCGACCGGCCCCGACGACGGCCGGCTCATCGCCCACACGATCGGCCCCGACACGCGCACCGTCGACACCGGCCTCCGGGGCGGGACGGTCTACTACTACACGCTGTTCCCGTTCAGCGGCTCCCCCGTGCCCACGTACGACCCCGACCCGCACAACCACACGTCCGCCATGGCCACGTCGCGGTACGACTTCGCGAGTCTGCTCTACGGCATGCTCCCGGCGATCTACCGCCGCTACGACGCCGACCGCACCCCTCCGGTGGGCAGCGGCCTGCCGGCCGACCGCGACAAGGGGCAGCTCCGCCGCTTCCTGGACCTGCCCGGCGGCGAACTCGACCGGATCTACAGCCTCGTCCGCGCCGGACTCGACCTCGGCGACCTCGACCGGGTCGACGGCCGGCTGCTGCCGCTCCTCGCGCAGTGGATCGGCTGGCAGACCGATTTCGGGCTGCCGGTGGACGCGCAGCGCAACGAGGTCAGGTTCGCGCCGCGCATCTACCGGACCATCGGCGGGGTGCCCACGCTGGACGCCACCGTGGCCCGGGTCACCGGCTGGACCAGCCGTACCAAGGAGTACGTCCACAACGTGGCGCGCACCAACCAGCCGGAGCGGCTGAACCTGTGGTCCGCGCTGCGCGATGCCTCCGGCGTCTTTGCGCCCGCGGAGCTCGCGTCCGTCAACTTCGCCCATGACGGGCGGCCGGTGGCGCTGCGCGAGGCAGACGGTTCGTCGCTGTTCTTCTTCCACACCCGCCGGCCGCACGGCTGGGACATCTGGATGAAACGGTTCGCGGGCGGGAAGTGGGAGCCCAGCGCCCCGCGGGTGGACCGGCCGGGCATCGACAAGCACCCTTCGGTGGCCGTACAGGGCGCCGGGATCGTGTGGCTGTTCTGGCAGGGGTACGACCCGGAGCAGCCGCCCGCGGACCGCAAGTGGCGGATCTGGTACAGCGTGCGGACGGGACCTGCCACCTGGTCGGCGCCCGCCGTGTTCGGGGACACCGCCACCGAGCGGCGGTTGCCCACCGCGGTCGCCGACAACGCCGGCGGGCTGTGGCTGTTCTGGCTGGAGGCGGTGGGCGACGGCTGGGAGCTGCGCTACAACCGCAACGTCGGCGGTGCCTGGCTGCCCGCGCCGCTGACCCTGCCGGCGGACGGCGGCCGACCGCCGCGGGTGGAGGACGACTTGTTCGTCCTGTTCCATCCGACGAGCACGGCCCAGCGGCTGTGGCTGTTCTGGGCACGGCACGAGAGCGGCGGCCCGCCGGGCCAGTCCCGCTGGAGCATCGTGCACCGGGTCAAGGCGGGGCTCGACCCGGCGGTCTCGGACTGGTCCCCGATCCGTGCGCTGCCGAAGGCCAGTGCCGACTACCACGACCGGCAGCCCGCCGCGCTGCTGACCGCCGACGGCAACATCGAGGTGTTCTGGAGTTCGACGCAGAACGGCGGCTGGTCCCTGAGCCGCAACGTCCTCGCCGTCACCCCGCTCACGTGGGGGGCCAACCAGCGGATCGGAGGCGGGCCGTACGCGCGGCGCGGGCCGTACGCCGTGGACACACCGTCGGGCACCCTGTTGGTGCACCGCTCCAACGAGAGCCTGGAGTACGCGAGCGCCGACTACGGTGCGAGTCGCACCGTGGATCACCGGTACGCGGGGACGACCACCGTCGACGCCACGGGCGCGGCCAAGCTGGGGCTCCGCGGCCGGTTCGAGGACTTCCAGACGTACACGTACGACGCCGGGGCCGGCGGCTTGCGCACCAACGACGACCGCATCGGGCGGGACACCGTCGGCCTGTTCCTCGCGCCGCCGGGCACCGCCGATCCGGACCAGGTCAAGGCGATGGTCTCCCGGCTGGCCGGGGTCCTCGCCGACGCCATGCCGGTCACCGCGCGCCCCGTCTTCATCACTCCGTAGCCATCTCGCCAAGCCATCACGCCGTACCGGAGCAACGCCGCAGAAGGAGGGGGACCGTGGCGGACTATTCGCAGTCACCGCTGGAACTGCTGCTGGCCAACCAGCAGAAGGGGTACGTGGGCATCCACGTCGAGCAGGGTGTGCCGGTCCTGGACCGGGACCTGAACCTGTTGCAGGACCTGATCTCGGCGACGGTCCGCGCGGTCATCAACCGCTACGTCGGTAACGGGGCCGCGGCCGGGGCCAACGGCTTCGCCGTGCAGGCGCTGCCCACCGGGCAGAACGGTCAGGACTTCCTCATCGCGGCCGGCGATGCCGGGGGGCCCGGCAGCGCGCTGGTCGGCGGCGTCGAGGTGGTCATCCCGGCGGCGGTGACGTACAAGAGCCAGCCGGGCCTGCCCGTGCTCACGGCGCCCACGGCGGCGCAGCCCGATCCGCGGACGGACACCGTGTACCTGGACGTGTCGCTGGCCGAGGTGGACGGCACGGTGGACGCGGAGCTGAACAACAGCCGCGACGTGGGCGTCCAGACGTCCGTACGGCTCAAGCCGGTGTGGGTGGTGCGGGTCAGTGAGGGGGACGCGGTGCCGGCGCCGTCGTCCGGACACAGCTTCTACCCGCTGGCCTCCCTCCAGCGGCCCCGGGGGGTGGCGACCATCGAAGCAGCCGTGATCGGCGATCTGCGGCAGCGCCGGCTGACCGTCTCCGACATGGAGCGCAGGATGAGCCTGATGGAGCGGACGCTGCTGCTGCCCGCGTTCACGGTCCCGGCGCCCGGGCAGCCGCAGTTCGTGCCCAAGAGCGGCGTCATCGGGCAGCCGGTCACCCTGAACGGCAGCAACTTCGCCGTCGCCCCGGTGACCGTGCGCTTCGGCGACCTGCCCGCGAAGATCGTGGGCGGGGCGTCGTCGACGCAGGTCGTGGCCCGGGTGCCGGGCGGGCTGACCCCGGGGGGTGTCTCCGCGGCCGTCAGGATCACCGTCAGCAACCTGGGCGGCTCGGTGATCAGCGACGACACGTTCACGGCGGACCCCGCGCCGGCGTTCACCGAGCCGACCACCCAGTTCAGTCCGGGCAACGGCACCCCGGGCACGCAGGTGACGCTCAACGGGTTCAACTTCAACGCCGCCGGCACGCAGGTGCGCTTCGCGGCCGTGGCCGCCACGGTGGTCGGCGTGCCGACCGCCACCCGCATGGTCGTCCAGGTGCCGGCGGGCCTGGTGCCCGCGGGCAGCACCAACGCCGACGTCAAGATCACCGTGATCAACCCGGCGGGCAGCATCGTCAGCGACGACCCGTTCCGGGCCGAACTGAACATCCCCGCCCCGACCTTCTCCACCACGCCGCCCCAGTTCTCCCCTAAGTCCGGGGTGGCCGGCCAGCAGCCCATCATCCTCAACGGCAACAACTTCAACTTCGCCCCGGTCACGGTCAAGTTCGACACCTTCACCGCGGTGATCATCGGCACGCCCTCCGCCACCCAGATTTCCGTACGGGTGCCCGCAGGGATGACGCCGCCCGGCACCACCAAGGACATGAAGCTCTCGGTCACCACGGCGGGCGGCACCGCCACCAGCACGGACATATTCACGATCAACGGTTAGGAAGGGAATGCTCATGGCGTTCCACATCTATCCCGATCCGCAGACCGCCGCGCTCACCGTCAGCACCGGGCTGCCGGTCTTCGTCGGCATCGACCAGTTGGCCGGGCCGCGCGACCAGGGCGGCTACGCGAAGATGATGTACGTCCGGGTGTGCGCGACGGGCGCCGTCGAACTCCCGACGCTGTTCATCCGGGCGGGACACCCCGACACCCCGGCCACCCCCGGCGACACCGAGGGACCCGCGGTGGAGATCACCGGATTCACCGGCGGGGTGTTCAACAAGACCACGTACCTGGGCGACGTGAAACGCGACGTCGAGGCCGACAACGTGGCCATCATCCGCATGGGGTTCGACCAGGCGGGCACCGCGGAGACCTGGCGGCTGGGTTTCCAGAACAACAACGTGGGTGGCGCGCCCGTCGAGTTCACCTGGGTGGTGGCCGACGCGGCCACCGACACGGCCAAACCCTGGCTCGACATCTCGCCTGGCACGGTGTCCGCCTTCCTCTCCCTCGTCAACAAGTCCGACTCGGACAGCGTGCAGGTGTCCAACAAGGGCACCGCCCCGCTGGCCATCGCCACGGCGGGCTCCCTTCCGACCAGCGGCTTCACGGTCACCTCGCCCCTGCCGCTGACCGTACGCCCCTCCCGCACAGAGACCCTCTCGCTCCGGTTCACCGCGCCCGCCGCGCCCCCGCCGGACAACAAGACCACTCTGACCACGAACATCGTCGTGACACCACCGGACCCCACGGTGGGCACCTCCGCCGGCCACAACCAGCAACTCGCGTTGACCGCCGTCACGCAGAAGCTGGAGGTCGTCCTCCTGCTCGACTCCTCGGGCAGCATGGGCGGCAACCCACTCGGTGGTCCCCCCGCCACCGTCGCGGAGTCCCGCTGGGGGGAGCTGACCACGGCGACCAAGGGGTTCCTGCACCTCCTCGGCCTCTTCGCCGACAACGGTGGCCGGTTCGGCATCGCCCGCTTCCCCGCAGTGGGCGCCGGCCCCGCCGGCTTCGACATCGTCCCGATGAAGCAGATCGCGGCCTCCGAGATGGCCGACGCGGGCAGCGCCGTCGAGGCCATCGTGCCCACCGGCAGCACCCCGATGGGCGACGGCCTCGACCATGTCCTGGCGCCTTCCACCAGCTACTTCGGCACTGACCCGCTCAGCGTCAACACCAGCCGCCGCTGGCTGATCATGATGAGCGACGGGGCACACAACTCGGGCACGCACAACCCGAAGGAGTTCACCGCACCACCCAACGGCACGGCGCCGACCGGCACCTCGCTCGCCGAGAAGAAGATCACGATGTACGGCATCGGGTACGGCGTCGAGGGGCACACCGACGTCGACCACATCCTGATCAAGACCCTCGCCGACGGCTCGTTCGGCGGCGTCTCGCACAGCGTCACGGAACCGGGGTTCACCCCCACCCAACTCGGCGCGGTCCTGCGCAACGCCCTCAAGGAGGGCCTGACCGACGCCTCCTCCCCCGCCGACCCGCCGGGCGTGTTCGTCTTCGGCGAGCGGGAGATCCGCCACGAGACGGTCATCACCCCGTACGACGACAAGGCCGCCTTCGTCCTGGACTGGAACACCCCCGACGCCAGCAGGCTGCGGCTGGAACTGCTGACCCCGAACTGCGAACTGATCACGCCGGAGAACGCGGGCCAGGGCAGGTTCTCCCAGGTCACCTTCCACGGCGGGACGCGCTCGAACATGTACCTGATCCCCCGGGACTTCCTGCGGGGCGACAGTGGCTCCGAGGGGGCCACCGGCACGTCCGGCACCCGGGGGCGCGACGGCACCTGGCGGCTGCTCGTCAGCTCCGGCGGCGGAGTCATCGGCGCCGCGGACACGACGGGCACGACGAGCGCGACGAGCGAGGGCGATCCCGACGTCGAGCACTACGTCTACGACGTGCTCACCGACTCGACGCTGCGCCTGGAGGTCAGCCAGGACAAGGGCACCTACTTCGCCGGGGACCCGATCACCGTTACCGGCCGCCTCACCGCCGAAGGCCGGCCGGTGACCGGCGCCGCGGTATCGCTGTCCACCACCGCGCCGGTGCAGTCGACGGACAACCAGATCGCCGCGCTGCGCGTACCCGCCGAGGCGCTGAAGCGCGCCGAGGAGCTGCTCGCCGGCAAGGACGCCACCCCGCTGCTCGTCAGGCAGTTGGGGGCCCAGCTCGCCGGGCTGAACATCGACGGCAGCCGCCGCGAACACGTCCAGGCGATGAGCGACGCGGACGGCACCGGCAACTACCGGGCCACCGTCACGGACACGTCGGTCCCGAAGCAGTACGTCTTCTACCTGTCCGCCACCGGCATCACCGCCGACGGCACCAGCTTCCACCGCGAGAGCAAGCAGGAGACGCTCGTCATGGTGCGGCCCGAGCCGCAGCACACCCGGATCGACCTCAACCAGACCGGGCCCGGCCAGATCGACGCGACCGTCATCCCGCGGGACCGGTTCGGCAACGTCCTGCTGATCAACCCCGACACGGCCGGCGGCTTCGGCCTCACCGCGCTCGGCGGCAAGCCCGGCGCGCTGACCAGCCGGCTCGACGGCTCGTACACCGGCACGGTGACGTTCGACCCGAAGGTCAACCCCGCCATCGGCCTGCAGTTCGGCGGCCAGGACGTGCTCGTACCGAAGCACACGCCGCCGGTCGGCGACCTGCGGTACACCAACCGCGTCATCAAGTTCGAGGCAGGCGCGATCAAGGACGCCAACCAGCACGCCGACGCGCGCGCGGTGCTCGGCAGCGTCGTCGACAAGCCCGCGGGAACGTTCGTCTCGCTCGGCGCGGCGGGCCGGCTGGAGGTCGGTATCACCCGCCTGGTCATCCTGGCCGCCGGTGGCGACGACGACGTCACCGTGTTCGTCCGGCCGGACACGGACCTGCGCGCGTACCGGGTGGAGGCCTACGCGGTGGAGCGCCGCGCATGGGTGGATCTCGGCGAGTCCATCGGCGTCACCCAGTCGTTCGGGCTGCGCACGGCCCACCTGAAGTTCACCATCGCCCTGCGCATCACCGACATCAGCGGCCGTACGCGCGACGACGCCTTCGTGGCGCTGACCACCCCGGGGGTGAGTCTGCGCGGCGTCGGGGCGCTGAAGACGGCCAAGGACCTGCCGTGCCGACCGGACCAGTTGCCCAACTGGTTCCCCTGGGCACGGTAGGCACGGGCCGCCCGCCCCGCGAGGGGTGGGCGGTTCTCCGTCGCGGTGTTACGAAGCTGCGAGTTCCTTGAGCACGATGTTGAGCTTGAGGATGTTGAGGTGGGCTCGCCCAGGAATCCCAGAGTGCGGCCGTCGGTGTGGTCGGCCACGAGCTTGCGCACCTGGGCGACGGTCAGCGCGTTGCGCTGCGCGACCCAGTGGACCTGGAGGGCGGCGTATTACGAGGATACGTCCAAGTCGAGGCCGGAGCGGCCGGAGCCGGAGGTTTCAAGCGGCTTGCTCTCACCTCGATGGCAGCCCTTGGGTCTGCTGAGGCCGCCGGAAGATCGTCAGCTTGGGTTGCTTCGGTGGCGCCGAGGGAAGGCATCGCCGACCGGCCAGTTCTTGCGCAGACCGAGGGCAGTGTTGGTGGGACAGGTCGCTGGCTGGTGCTCGACTTGGACCTTGCCCAGCTGTGCGGTTGCCCAGGCAGGGAGGACGGGGGCCGGAAGCGACTTGGGGTCGGGGCTTTGCCAGAGGACGGGGATGTTCTTCGTTCCAGGTCCAGGGTGCTGGGTTGTCGACACGCCACGACAGAGACTGGCGTGTTCGCAACACCAGCGGCTCGCATCACCTGGGAGCCGACCGCAGCAAGTCCGACAGCTCCGGGTGGATGCACTGTTGCCGACATGCCTCCCGGGCAGGCCGGCACGCCGAAGCCCACGGCCGCCTTCCATGGCACGGGGGTTGCGGTTACCTACGACCTCACGTCAGCCAAGGGTGCCGGTAAGCGCATCGATGACGCCACCCTGTGCGTATACCGGTCGCAGTTCCTCGCGACCAGCGGGACACGCACCACGGGCTGGTGGGGTGCGCCGGACAACGTGGTCAGGTTCGACTCTGGCGAGTACCTGGTCCCGTACGGGACCAAGGGTGCCATCTTCAGCCGCGTCACCCCGTCGTTCCACTACGACCGGACGAATACCGACGTCAAGGCCGTCGCGGAGCACGTCTTTGACGCCCTCCACGCCCCGCAGCTGACGTACCGGAAGAAGACCGACAAAGACATCCCCGGGTACATCTGGAGGGGAGACGAGCGCCTCTTCATCGCACCTACCCTAAGTTCGACAGCGCCTCCGCCGATGTATCGAAGAAGAACGGGGCGGCCAAGAATGCAGCTTGTGCCGGGCTGTCACACAACACGGGCGAGCAGTGCGATGAGTTCCCCTTCGCCTCGACCAAGGAAGGCGCAGGGAAGGGTGATGGCAACTTCTCGGTGAAGTACGTTCCCCAGTCAGACAACTCCAAGGCCGGAGGCGCACTCTCCAAGCGGTACGGCCAGGATCGCATCCTTGACGGAGATGCCTACGGGATCTGCGTTAACTAGGCGGCAAAAGACTGAAGTTGACTTCTGGGCGAGGGCCAAACAGGCCCTCGCCCAGCTGCGTGATCGAGTGGAAGATTCTAATGCCCTTGGACTGACATGGGAGGTTCGCGTGCCTGAGAAAGAGGACCGGAAAGCCTCCGGCACCGACGAAGAATCTACTGAGCCTGCCAGTCTGACCGGTCATCACCCGGGCATTCGTTGAGTGTGTAAGGCGGCCGCCGCTGGCGTCCTCCAGCTCTTGGTAGGGGCGGGCGCCGTTCTTGCAGTACTGGTCCTGCAACGCGGTCAACGGTTCGGCGAAATTGCGCACATAGTTGATGTGCAGAGCATCGGGAAAGCCTCGCTCTGTACCAGCCCAGCTCTTCACTGGGGTCGCCGCCGCGACCGTCGCAAGCTGGTTCACGCAATGCCGCACACAGCCTTCGGCGCAGCCCGCCGACCACCGAGCTGAACAGCAGGCCTCAACACAGCGAGACCGCTGGGCCGTGTATCGAAAGTGACGACGGTCCGCTGCTCCTCGAAAAGATTCAGTCGCAGTGATCCTCACGAAGATTGCGGACTCTGGGCCGTGCCGTGGGCCAGATCGGCCAGTCGTTCCGCGTCTGCGGTGCCGGGTTCGGCCGACCAGAGCACGAGTTGCTGTTCTGGTGCACCGGCGTAGCGAAAGGTGTCCCAGTCGAGGGTGAGTTCGCCGGCGATGGAGTGGGTAATGCGTTTGCTGCCGAAGTCCTGGTGCGCGACGCGGTGTTCGGCCCACCAGGCCCGGAATTGCTGATCGGCAACGGCCAGCTCGCCCACGAGAGCCGTGAGGGCCGGGTCGGCCGGATTCGTCCCGGCTTCCATCCGCAGGACTTCGACGCAGGTGCGGGCCACGTCTTCCCAGTCCGGGTAGATGTCGCGCATCACCGGGTCGGTGAAGACCATGCGGACGTAGTTGCGCTCGGGCTCGGGCACGGCTGCGAAGTCACACAGCAGCTCCGCTGCCAGCGGGTTCCAGGCGAGGATGTCGAGCCGTGGGCCGAAGACGATGGCGGGCGTATCGGTGAGCTGGCCGAGCAGCCGGGTCAGGTGCGCGTGCACCCTGGGCCGGGCCGGCCGACGCGGCGTCTTGCGGTGCCCGGCCCTGGCGGCCTGGTCTACCAGTCCTTCCGCATACGACCTCTGGTTGCCGTCCAGCCGTAGCGCACGTCCGAGGGACTCGAGCACTGCCTTCGACGGCGCCAGACGGCCCTGCTCGATGCGTACGTAGTAGTCGGTGCTGATCGCGGCGAGCTCAGCCACTTCCTCGCGGCGCAGCCCCCGCACACGGCGCTGGGTGTGCTCGCGCTCGGGAAGCCCCACCTGCGCTGGGGTGAGCTCGCCACGGCGATGTCTGAGGAGCTCACCGAGCTCGCGAAGATGTGCGGATCCGATCACCCGTTCAGCATGGCATCCGGGCACGGGCTCTGCCTGGGACAGATCCTTCCTAGGAAGGAGTACGCCCTTCCAGCGACCAGGTTGCCGACCGGACAGTGGATACAGGCCCGCAGATCGCCGGCCGGTCATGACCCCCAGGAGCAGAGAATGAGAACTGACGTCCGCTTTCCCACCAACGGCCTGCAGCTCGCCGGTCACCTCTACCTTCCCGAGGACGGCGACGGCCCGCTCGCCGCGATTGTCGTCGGCCACCAGACGACCGGCGTCAAGGAGCAGTCCCCGGCGGTCTACGCCGCGCGCCTGGTCAAGGAGGGCTTCGCCGTCCTGACCTTCGACGCCGCCTTCCAGGGAGAGTCCGAGGGCACGCCCCACGGCCTGGAGGACCCCTTCCAGCGCGCGGAAGACTTCCGTGCGGCGGTCTCCTACCTCACTACCCGTCCCGAGGTCGACTCCGACCGTATCGGCGTGATGGGCGTGTGCGGCTCGGGCGCCTACGTGCCCTACGCGGCCCAGACGGACCACCGCATGAAGGCCGTGGCAGGCGTCTCCGGGACCGACGTGCCCAGCTTCTTCCGCGGCGCCGACCCCAAGGGCTGGCAGCAGATGGTGGCGAACTCCGGAAACCTCCGCAGCGCCGAAGCCGCCGGCGAGCCCGCGGCAACGTTCGCTGTGCTGCCGGAGAAGGCCGATGCCGACACCCCCGCCCCGACGGCCGAGTTCGTCGACTACTACAAGACGCCCCGCGGCAGGCACCCGCGCTCCACGGGTGACATGGTCGTGCGCAGCGCGGATCTACTCGACCAGTTCGACTCCTTCGCCGACGTCGCCAAGATCGCGCCTCGCCCGCTGCTCATGATCGCCGGCACCGAGGCGGTGACCCGCGGGTTCTCGGAGAAGGCCGTCGCCGACAGCCCCGGCAACGCCGAGCTGTTCCTCGTCGACGGCGCCACCCACGTCGACCTGTACGACCGCGACCAGTACGTGACTCCTGCCGTCGCCAAGCTGGTCGAGTTCTTCAGCAAGCACCTCGCCTGAGTCGGCAAGCGTGAGCGGCCATCCAGCGGACCCCTCGTCCGCGCTGCGGGTAGCTCGCTTGGCCAGGGTGGGGTGTCCCCGGCGAGGGTCAGGCTGCCAAGTGTCGCGAAGGTGCTGGTTGCAGCCACTCTCCGATGGCTGCAACCAGCACCACGGCCTCGTAGCGGACGGCAAGCTTGTCGTATCTCGTGGCGACCGCGCGATGTCTCTTGAGGCGGTTGATCCCGCACTCGACAGCACGGCGCTCGGGGTAGTCGGACGGATCGAAACGCGACGGTCGGCCACCGCGGGAGCCGAGCTTCTGGCGGTTGCGTGCCTGGTCGACCTTGTCGGGAATGGTGCATCGGATCCCTCCCGAGCTGGTGTGCTGGGCCAAGATGCGCTGGCGCATCGAGCACGACTGCCGCGAACTCAAACACGGCCTGGGCCTGGACCACTTCGAGGGCCGCACCTGGCGCGGCTGGCACCACCGCCACCAGGGTGGTGAACACCCGCTCCCAGGTGCCGTCAACGGCCCATATCCGCAACCGGATGTAGACGCCCCGCCAGTTGCCGTAACTCTCCGGCAGATGCACCCGCTGGGTCCCGGTCTGGAACTTGTAGGCGATCGCGTCGATCACCTCGCGGTGATCCCGCCGGCGACCACCTCGCTTCGGCGTCCGGTCCGGGAGCAACGGCTCGATCCGCGCCCACTGCGCATCAGTCAACGGCACGCCCAGACCAACGACTGACTGATCCCACCTCACTATCAAGAGCACGCCGCTGCGCCATGCGCGCTGACCGGGACGCCGGCGCACCACCCGTGCCCCGCGGCCTCTCGGCCTCTCGGCGCGGCCGACTCTCCGTGCAAGCGGTCGTGTTTCCGGGGCAACCCGCGCCGAACGGCGTCACGTGCCTGCGGACCGGGCCCGCTGGTCCTCGGAGAGGGGCGGTGCGAAGGCAGTGGTGGCCGAGCGGAATGCCCTGCGGTAGGCGGACGGGGTGATGTCCAGGGCGGTGCGCATATGCTGCCGCAGGTTGGTGCCACTGCCCAGGCCGGCCCTGGCGGCGATGTCGTCAACCGGCAGTTCGGTCGACTCCAGCAGGTGGCGTACGTGTGCCAAGCGGGCCGAGGCGAGCCATTCGGCCGGGGAGAGTCCGGTCTCCTGTCGGAAGCGCCTGGTGAAGGTTCGTACGCTCATGTGGCAGTGGGCCGCGAGGTCTTTGAGGGACAGCCGCCGGTCCAGGTGTTCGGTCATCAGCGTCCGTGCCCCGGCCGTCGAGGTGTCCGCGTCCTCCCGGACCGGGTGCTCGATGTACTGTGCCTGCCCTCCGTCTCTCATGGGCGCGACGACGTTGTACCGCGCCACCCGGTTCGCCACGGAACTGCCGTGGTCCTCCCGGACCAGGTGCAGGCACAGGTCGATGGCGGCCGCGCCGCCGGCTGACGTCAGGATCCCGCGGTCGGCGATGTAGAGCGGGTCGGTGTCGAGGTCGACTGCGGGAAAGAGCCGCCTGAACTGCTGCGCGTAGCGCCAATGGGTCGCGGCCCGACGGCTTTCCAGCAGGCCGGCGGCCGCGAGTACGAACGAGCCGGTGCACAGGGACACCAGCCGGGCGCGGCGCCGGGCCGCACGGCGCAGCGCTTCGGCGACGGAGGCGTCCACCGCGCCGGCGTCCAGTACCTCCGGGCAGCGGGTGCCGGCGACGATCACCGTGTCGGCGTGCTCCAGCAGGGACAAGTCGCCCTGCGGCGTGACGCCATACCCGTTCACCGTCGGTACTGGGGAGCCGTCCGGGGTGAGGGTGCGTACCTCGTAGGCCGCGGTGCCCGCGCGGGTTTCGACCGAGGCAAGCATCTGGGCCGGGATGCTCAGGTCGAAGGCCACCACCGGTGCGAGGGCCAGGACGGCCACATGGTGCGGTGTCGCAACAGTCATGGCCCAATAGTTGCACATAGTGGCTCCCGGGCCACTTCTGTGCCGCTGGTGATCGGCAGAGACTGAGGTCAGTTCCGCACAACAGACCGCACAACAGACCGGGCAGCACCCGGTCGAACACCCGGAAGGTGCCCAGCCAGCCATGACTTCCCCCGCGCTCGATCCCGAAATCCAGACCCTGCTCGACACCGCCGACACCGGCGTCTTCCCCGTCCATGGCCTGGACGCCGTCCTCGCCGACCCCCAGCGCTACGCACTGCTGCGCGCACACCCCGACACCCCCGTCGACGACCAGGTCAAGGTGCGAGACCTGTACATCCCCGGCCCCGCAGGACAACTGCGACTGCGCGTCTACCGCCCCGACGCCACCGAAGACCTGCCGATGATCCTCTACGTGCACGGCGGCGCCTTCACCTACGGATCCCCCGAGGCCGAAGAGGGGCGCTCCCTGCGCTACGCCCGCGACGCCCACGCCGTCGTCGTCTCCGTCGACTACCGCCTCGCCCCCGAACATCCCTACCCGGCCGCAGCCGACGACGTCTACGCCGCCCTGACCTGGATCGCCGACAACCCGGCCGAACTCGGCGCAGACCCAACACGCATCGCGGTGGCCGGCGGCAGCGCCGGCGGGAACATCGCCGCCTCCACCGTGCTCCGCGCCCGCGACCAGGCGGGCCCCCACCTGCTCTTCCAGTCCCTGACCTACCCCAGCGTGGACGGCAGTCTCACCAGCGCCTCGGCACGGGAGTTCACCGATACCCCGGTCTTCGACCGGGGGGCGCTGGAACTGGCCGTGCAGTACTACGCGAAGGACGGCCACGCCGACCCGTACGCCTTCCCGATCCGCGCCACCGATCTCAGCGGCCTGCCGCCCACCTATATCGCCGTGGCCGAGATCGACCCGCTGCGCGACGAGGGCCGCGACTACGCCGCACGCCTGTCCGCCGCCGGCGTCACCACCGAACTCGTCCAGGTCCCCGGCGCCGTCCACGGCTTCGACCTCCTCTTCCCGCAGGCCCGCATCAGCGAACACAACCTCACCGACCAGGTACGCACCCTGCGCGACGCCCTCCACCCCTGATTGAGGCTGAGGGGTCGTTTCCTCCTGTTGTTTCATCCCTGGATGCGGCTTTGGTGTGGTGGTGTCGAGTCTCGCCAGGAGACGGTGTTCTCTCTGGCGAGGCGGCGGGCCAAGAGGTCGGTCGTGGCGAGGTGGATCATGGCTTCGGAACGGTGTGGGTGGGTTTCGTAGTCGCGGGCCGGGCGACGGTGCAGCATCAGCCAGCCGTAGGTGCGCTCCACCGCACAGCGTTTCGGGATCGGAGTGAACCCCCTGGTACCGGGGGCGCGTTGGACGATCTCCAGGTCGATGCCGCCTGTCCCGGCCGTGATCACGGCTGTCTTCGTCATGAGCTCCTCCACTCAAATAATCGGATGGGTCATCCGTTTAAGTGGACGCCAGCACAACCGGATGACCTATCCGATCGTGGCCAAGAACGAGTCACCCTGGACCTCACCCTCAGCAGGTGTGGGTTCTTCGGCGAGATCATGCGTCGCGACAGGGCATCGATGAGCAGGAAGCGCTGCGGTCATTTCACGAGTTGCACGCCACCGGGCTGCTGCTGATCGACGACGACGGGGCGCTGTGGGTGTCCGTGCCCCTGACTGCCCTGACGCCTCGTAGACCGAATGGCGGCTGGAACGAGAGCTCCTGCCCGCAGGCTCCCATCTTGTGTGAAGCACACAGCTCGGCACCCACCGCCTGCCCTGCGCGCGAGCGGGTGCGGGGTCAGGCAAGCAATCTCAGTGGGCCTTCAATGCCTCCTGACAATCCAGGCGGCCGTGTTCTCGTACAGCTGCCGCCACCCGTCATGTAGCACTGAGTAACTACGCGGGGCTGGGGTCGCGCTGCTGGAGGGCGGCGAAGTCGGCGTGCGCCGTCTCGATGGCCTCCGGGTACGCCTGGGTCTTCTCGTGCTCGGCCAGCGCCCGGTAGATGCTGGAGAGGCTGGGGCTCTATCCTTTGCGGCGGCCGGTGGGGATGAGCAGGTCGGGCTGGATATCCTCAACGGTCTCGCCGTTCGCGCGGCGGCGGCGGCGCACGGTGTACAGCATGCCGTCGGTCATGACCGAGAGCCGGCCGCCCGGCCGCCGTAGTTGCCCTTGCGGGCCGCGGCATCCAGTCCTTCGAGGGTGGCCTCGCGGATGTTCTCACGTTCGGTCTCGGTCATCGCGGCGAAGAACCCGAACAGCAGGCGTCCTGGACCGCTGGGGTCGTACATCCCATGGAGGGGTCCGGCGAGCATCTCCAGCACCAGGCCGTGGGTGGTGATGTGATCGGCCAGGGCTGTCAGCTCTGCCGGGGCACCTTGGTGAAGCGGCCGGTGTGACAGGTCCCGGCGACCGCGCCGGAGCGCGAGCGGCAGGGTGAGCCTGGAGACGCGTGACAGCGTGGGCAGGGGGAGCGCTCGACGGCGTCCGCTTCGGACGTGGGTGCGGTTTGAGGGCCCGTCATGACCCCGGATGCTGTCACAAACATTTCTCAGAACACTCCTGGCTCCACTTTGAGAGAGAACGAGTTGTGACAGTGAACCCGCGATCCCGACCGCTCCCGCCGATCACTTTCGATCCTGCGCCGGGAAAGGGTCGTTTACGAGAGATGAGGGAACGTTGCGGGACCTGCGGGCAGGTTCATGGCGACGGCTTTGAAGAACGTGTAGTGGAAGATTCCGTCGTGGGCGGACCGGTGCAGGTCGGCGATCCCCCGGTCCCAGTCGGGAGGGGTGGTCAGGGCGGCGGCCAGGGCGTTGTCCCGAACGGATTCGACCATGGCGATAAAGGTGTTGCGGGTGAAGCCGTCGACCCACTCGGGCCGGGTCCGGTCGGCATAGACCGTACGTGGGCGGACTACAACGCCGTCGTATCCGGCACCAGCCAGCAACGGCTGTAGTTGCCGACCGAGCAGCGCGTTGCCTCCCGCTGTCGCCTGGAGGCGGACCTGGCAGTCGATCACTGCCCGGGCATACGCGCTGTCGGGGTGGAACACTACCGATCCGTGGTCCCCCTCGATCACGGTGATGGTGCCCCCGGGCCGTAGTACGCGTCGTAGTCCAGCCAGCGCCCGCTGAGGATCCGCCAGATGTTCCAGGACGAAGCACACGAAGACGTGGTCGAATTCCGCGTCGGCGAAAGGAAGGTCGAACACGTCGGCGCGGCGCCACTGCACCTGTGCCTCGGGTGCGATGCCGGCGACGTGGGTGCGGGCCTGCGCGAGAGACTCCTCCGACTGGTCGACCGCGACGATGTGCGCCCCGGGACTAGAACGAAGCAAGTGGACTGTTTGAGCGCCGACCCCGCAGCCGAGCTCCAGCACCCGACTGCCTGCGGGGTAGGTCGTTCCGGCGTGCAGCAGCTGTGCCAGTGTGTCCGCCTGGTCGCCAAGCCGACGGCCCTCACGCTGTGAGTACCCGTGTACGTAGGCGGCCGCCGGGACAGGGGCGGGAGGTGTTGTGGCTGTGTCCATGGGCCCACCCTGCTGCCAGTATGGCCCGATGAACAGATCCAATGAGTTCACTTCTCACCAGTCCATAGTGTCTGGGGCGGACTTCCTTCATCTGGCCATCGACGAGGCGCCGAGCGGCGGGAAGTCCGAGTGGCTGACCCAGCAGATCCGGCTCGCGCTGGCAGACGGGCGGCTGCCGGTGGGAAGCAGGCTGCCGGCCACGCGTGTCCTGGCCGACGAGCTGGGCGTATCGCGTGGCGTCGTCACCGAGGCTTACCAACGTCTGGTCGAGGACGGGCAGCTCGCCGGACGAGGGCGCAACGGAACGATCGTCGTCGGCGCACCCGCGACGACAGCAGCAGCCAAGCCTCCTAGACCTGCCCGTCCCCCGTCACCTCGCTCAGTGTTCGCCGCCGCGCCCCAGGCAGACGTCTTCGACGCGATGCGCATGGCCCGGGCCCGGATCGACCTCTCCCCAGGGCTCCCCGATCTTGCCGCGTTCCCGCGCGCGGCGTGGCTGCGCGCAGAACGCCGTGTCCTGGATCGGCTCGCGGCATCCGACCTCGGATACGGAGACCCACGCGGTACGCCGGCGCTCCGTCTGGCCATCGTGAACTGGATCGCCCGCAACCGCGGTATCCGGGCGGACCCCGGCGAGGTCCTAGTCGTCGCCGGTACCGCCCAGTCACTCACCCTCATGGGGCAGGTGCTGCACAGTGACGGCATCTCCGCGGTGGCGATGGAGGACCCCGGCTCCCTGGGGGCCCGCCAGCACCTGAACAACTGTCAGTTGGACACCCCGCCCGTCGCGGTCGACTCAGAAGGGGTGCGCGTCGATGATCTGCGCGCCACGGGTGCAGCGGCCGTCTTCCTGACACCCGCACACCAGTTCCCCATGGGTGTCGTTCTCCGTGGTGGCCGGCGCAGCGAACTGACCCACTGGGCCCGCGAAAGCGGCGGACTGATCATTGAGGATGACTACGACGCCGAGCACCGCTACGACCGGGCGCCCGTGCCGGCCCTGCGGTCCGTGCTCGCCGAGAACGTCTTCTACGCCGGGAGCGTGTCCAAGCTCCTCGCCCCGGCCCTGCGCATCGGGTGGCTTCTCGCCCCGCGGAAGTACCGCGACGCCCTCGTGGATGCCAAGCGGTTCGCCGACCTCGGCAACGCCGCCCTGCCACAACTCGTCCTCGCCCGGTTCATGGAATCGGGCGAGATGGAACGACAGCTGCGCCACCTGCGCAGGCACCACCGCCGCCGGCGGGACGCCATGATCGAAGCCGTCGGTACCCACTTGCCGGGCGCGACTGTGCACGGCACCGCAGCGGGCCTGCACCTGACCGTCACCTTCAAGGCCGGGTTCGCCGACACAGACATCGCAGCCGCGGCACTCGCACGCGATGTGAAAGTGCACCCCTTGTCCTGGCACTGTCAGCGTTCCCGCCAACCGGGACTGGTCCTGGGCTACGCCGCGAGCACGCCGACCAACATCAGCGAAGGAGTGGCGACACTCGGCGCAGTCCTGAGACAGCTGTCCTGACGCTCCGATCCACGCCCGCACGCTCCTGAACTCGGGGCGGGGAAAGTGGCGGCTTTCGCGGCCAGCCGGAGCCACCGGTCATCTCGGCGCCGGGATCACCCCGCTCTGCGGGCTACGTGGGCCAGGAATCGTGGCCGCTCGGCTGGCCAGGTCCAGATCAAGGCGGCAGTTCATGTCCCGCTCGAACCGGCCGTACGGATTCACATGGGTCCAGAACAGCGGGGAGAACGCCCGGCGGTCCGCATCGGCCAGCCTGTCCGCCCACTTCGGATCAGCCAAGACCTCCTGCATCAGCAGCGTGTTGACGTGCACCAGCGCGGCCTGGAGCAGGTGCAGCGCGAGCATACTGACCTCCTGGGATTCCTTGTCCGCACCGGCCGGGTCGCCGTCCTTGCCGTAGAAGAGGTCCCTGTTCGCAGAGTTCCAGTTCTCCACCACCTGCAACCCCTCGTGAATCTCCTGGCGCATCCCAACGTCGGCCAGGTAGTCGCAGACGAACGAAGTACGTACCACTCGGCCCAACTCCTTCGATCGCCCGGTACGTCGGGTGCTTGGGCCCTCCCCTGGTGAAGCGCCGCAGGACCTGCTCGGCTTCGGCGGTGCCCAGGCGCAGGGCGGTGGCGTACTTCACGATCTGGTCGGCATGAGCAACCAGCCGTGGACCACCGAGGAACTCGCTGACCTCGACGAGACCATCGCCACCGCGCGGGAGTCCAGCAACACGGAGCTTGCCGACTACTGGCAGGGCATCCGGGACGGCAAGACGCCGACCGTGGACTGGGAAGATCTGCGCATCGACCTGTATGCGCAACACGGCATCGATGTGAGCGGCAACGCGGCATAATCCAAGGCCATGAAGCACAGCAGGCCCGGAGCTCGCATCATCCCCGGCCCCGTGGACGCAGAGCAGGCTAGCCGCTTCACCCCCGCCGAAGAGATCGCCGTCGACCGCGCCTTGGCCGCCACCGCTGCCGCCCCCACAATCGGCATCCTCCGCACCCGCACCGAGCACGGCGGGATCATGTGGGAGTACCGGCCCCCCGGCACGAGCGTGCCCATCGTCTACACGAAGACCAACCGGCGCACCATCGTCACGCTCGACTACTTCGAAGCCTGAGACGCCAGCAGCCCCCGCCCGGTAGTGAGGGCTTCACTGCGCACGCTCAGATCGGCTTGAGATTTAACCCGTAGGAGCCTTGGGCGCGTGGCTCGCATACTTGTCCAATGAGTTCGATCTCCACGCACCACCGGTTCCGGGACCCCCGGAGCACGGAGTACGACTTCCTCACGTCGGTTCTGGTGCGCTGTTCCGGCTGCGGGAAGGTCGCGCACATCGGTACGGCACCAGGCCCGTCCGGGATTCACGACCAGGGCCTCTTCGCACGGAGGCGTCTCGTTTGTCGGAGCTGCGGGATGGCGAAGGACTGGAGCCGTGGCGGTGTGTCCTTGCACCGGGACCGGCACGCGCCGGCCACAGACCCGTACTTCGATGTGTGTCTCTGGCTGCAGACTGAGACCCGGCACGGATGGGTATGGGCCTACAACCTGGAACACCTGGACCTGATCAGACGATTCGTGCAGGCACCGCTGCGTGAAGGAATCCCCTGGCACGACCACGGCCGAAGGATGACCGTGGTGGCGCGCCTGCCCGCATGGATGCAGCAGGCCAAGAACCGTGACGAGGTGCTGCGGGCCATCGCCCGCATCCACGCCTCGCTGCTGAGCCCCCAGCCCTGTCTATGGACCCCACAGATCAAAGCCCTCGACGACCGCTTCCGGGCCTCCAGCGTCTTCGACGACGGCATCACCTTGTCGCAGTTCCACCGGATCAGCGGATTCGACCCCATCGACATGTGGTGGTGGCGACGCCACCCTCGTCTGCTCCTCGGCGATCTCGGCCGCTCGCTCCGCTCGGCAGGCGCCACCGACTGGTCCTCGGCAGCGCAGCTGGCCCTGGCCACGTGGCATCGGCTGATGTAGCGGCGCGCGGCGCCGGGAAACAGTGAGGGAGTGATCGAGTTGCCTGACAGGTGTGACGGCGTGCGGGCCGTGCGCGTACTGCCCGCGGGCTCCGAGGCTGCTGATGCACTCAGGACATGGAGCGGGCAAGAGGACACCACCCTGGATCTGTGCGGTCTCGACGCATCGGGTGCCGACCTCACCGGCGCCGACCTGGCCAGCGGACTGCTCATCGAAACCCGCCTCAAGGGTGCGGTCCTGACCGGCACCGACCTGTACCGCGCTGATCTGGCATACGCCGTCCTGGACCGCGCCGACCTCAGCCGGGCCTGCCTGGTCAAGGCAGTCCTGGATGAGGCGAGCCTGCGGGACGCGGTGCTGGCCGGCGCGAATCTCGGCAGAGCTGACCTCTACAAGACCGACGCCCGTGGGGCTTGCTTCCGAGGAGCAAGCCTCCGCGGCGCCCTGCTCCTGGACGCGCGTCTGGAAGGGGCCGACCTGACCGGCGCGTCGGTACAGCAGACGTCCTTCGAAGTGCTGCTGGATGAGCACACGGTGGTGGAAGGCCTCACCGGCAGCGTGTACGGGCCCGCGCACGTCGTGACCAGTGGGGCACGCCAGGAGCTGGCGGGCCGTGCACTGGAACGGTGGCTGAATCGGCGTGGCGCCACGGTGCAAGTCCTCAACTCCGCACCGGACACGACCACGTACTACGCGAAGGTCAGCGAGGGCTACCGGCCAACGAACGCGCTCCGCTCAGCACGGCCGAGTATGCGATCAGCAGCACGCTGACGCTTCCCGCGCCGGTGCCGCGGATCGGCCAGCGTGACCAGTCGCCGCGGCAGTCCCGGCAGTGCGCGGTGCTGACGCGAGGGCGACTTGATCAGGCAAACGTCGGCAGACTGACGGCACATCGAAGCTCCGGTTCGGCAGGGCGACTTGAGAGATCACCCGCTCCAACCGGAGCTTCGATGTGTGCGAGACGGGTCGATCGGCAGTCGCCACGCCCCTGTGACCCGCGACTTCGCAGCATCAACCGGACTCTGAAACAGCCCTGCGCTTCATGGCCTCTGCCTCTGGCTCGGCCGTCAATCCGCGCGAGGTCACATCACCAGGCGTCAGCCACTGCCTGTATCTCCAGCCCGACTCACGACTCGCTCTGCAGGGATTCCTTGATGTCGGTGTGGAACTGCCAGTTGCCCTCGGTCCAGCGTATTCCCTGGATCGAGCGGCTGATCTTCCATCCGTCCGCGGTCTTGGCGAACCCCAGATCGTAGGTGCCGATCAGGGCTTCGAAGGGGCTTCCGTTCGCGTTCCGGTAGAAGTGCTTCGCGTGGACCAGCACGTGGCAGGTTGCCGTGTCGGCGTTGATGATGATGCTCTGAGGGATGAGCATGTGCTCGTCGCCGTCGAGCTGGCTGTGGAACTTGTCGGCCATCTCGCACCAGCGGTCGGCGGAGATGTGCATACGGCCCATGCCGATGGTCGGGCTGTGATCGACTTCGATCTCGTCGGTGTAGCAGCTCCGGAGCCGCTTGAAATCGCGCATGTCGACGCATTCACCGTAGCGCTGCGTGACATCGATGATCTGGGCCCGGTCCAGGAGGTAGGTGACCTTCTCCTCCAGGCTGGCCGTCTCCAGGTGCATCATCTGCCCGTGAGCCGACGCGTGATTCTTCATGATCGTCCTCTCGTTCCGGTCTGTTTCTGGGTGTGGAGTGGTGGGTTCTGGGCTGCTGCGGCGTTTCGTCGGGAGTAGCTGGCGTGGTGGGGACGGCCGCGGCCTACCGCTCGTGGGCGGCGTGGTGATCGCGCAGGGCCCAGCAGATGAACACGGCTCCGGTCAGGGCCAGAGCACTGATCACGATGAAGACCAGGTGCAGGGCGGAAAAAGGGACGAGGCCAGCAGGACGGCAACGACGATCGCGCGTACACCGGTCTGCCGGGGCCCCGCCGCGACCGCGCCCCTCGTCACCGTGCGGGCCGGATCACTGACCGCATGCTGGATGGGGCGCCGCTCGTCGTGCGGCTGGTGGTGCTGTTCATGTGAACCAGCGTGCGCGCGCACCAGCACCGCATCCAGGCCGCATACAACGGGCGGACCAGCGAACCTGGGTACTCGCGGACCCACCCACATCCGGCATTGGAGGGGCGTAGGCCGGGCATTATGGGCACATGAGCAAGATCCAGCCCAGCCGGACCGGGACGGAGCTCGGGGAGTTCCTTCAAGCCCGCCGTGCCGCCGTCTCCCCTTCCTCCGCAGGACTCCCCGACACCGGCCGCCGTCGCGTCCCGGGACTTCGCCGCGAAGAGGTCGCCGCGCTGGTCGGCCTCTCCACCGACTACTACGTCCGGCTGGAGCAGGGCCGCGGCGGACGACCGTCCGAGTCGGTCCTGGATGCTCTCGCGAACGTGCTGCGCCTCGACGACGCCCAGCGCGCCCACCTCTACCACGTAGCGCACCCGCCACGCCGCCGCGCCTCGGCACCCCGCGTTCCAAAGGAACAGATGAGCCAGGCCACCCACACCCTCCTGGACACTCTCACCGTGCCGGCCATGGTCATGACCAACACCACGCAGGTGATCGGCTGGAACCGTCTCGCCTGCGCCGTGTTCACCGACTTCGACGACCTGCCCGAAAAGGAACGCAACACCGCCTGGCTGATCTTCCGCGACGAGGAAGTCGCCGCCCGCCACCGTGACTGGGAGTCCGCAGCACGCAACACAGTCGGCATACTGCGCATGACCGCAGGAGCCAACCCGGATCACCCGCCGCTCTCCGCACTCGTCGGAGAGCTGTCCATGTACAGCGAAACCTTCCGCCGCCTGTGGGCCGAGCACCACGTCCACGAAAAGGCCACCGGCATGCAACTGCTACGCCACCCCGAGGTCGGAGACCTGGACCTCAGCTACCTCACCTGGACCACACCGGCCTCACCCCACCAGATGCTCGTCACCTACACAGCCGAACCCGGCTCCCCCTCCGCCCGCGCCCTTCACCTGCTGGGCGCCATGGCCGCCACCGAACACGCACCCACCCGACACCGCTCGGCAGACAACCCCACGCGCAACGCCTGACCCCGCCCCAGCGCGCTCGCTTCATCCTGGTGCGCATGTCGCACTACATCAGGGATGCCGCCTTCGCCAAAGGCGCTTCCACTGTGCACACCGGGACCGCACCACGGGCCATGGCCATCTCCCCAACCTCGCCATCGGCAGGCTGAAAGACCCTCACTCAACCTTAGACATGGAGCTCTTTCCAACCTCACCCTGATGCGTGCTGGAGGACGAGGACGGCCTTCAGCAGATTGGTGATGCGGTTGGTGCTGCAGCGGAGTTTCCGCAGGAGTCGCCAGCCCTTGAGGGTGGCCATGGCCTGCTCACCGACACAGCGGATCTTGGCGTGAGTGGTGTGGTGGCGACGCTTCCATCGTTTGAGTCGGCGGCCTCGGAACGGGACGCGGACGGGTCCGTCGGCGCCTTGATACGCCTTATCGGCCCAGCAGTTGGGTCCCGCGTCGGCGAGGGCGTCGATGATCCCGTGCTGCCGGGCGGCGGTGAGGTCGTGGGCCGAGCCGGGCAACGCCGGTGAGGCGCAGAGCAGACGGGCGAACGGATCGGTGAGTACCTGGACGTTCATGCCGTGACGTTTGTGTTTCCCGGAGTAGTACGGGGTGTCGGCGGCGATGCGGTCAATGGGCAGCGGGGTGCCGTCGAGGATGACGAACGTCTTCGCCCGGATGGTCTTCATCGCCTCGGTCAGGGTCGGGGCGAGGGTGGACAGGACCTCGACGGCTTCCCGTATGTAGCGGTAGACGGTGGCGATCCCGATGCCGAACTCGGCGGCGAGCTGGGCGTAGGTGTCACCGCACCGCAGATGAGCCAGAGCGAGCAGGGCCTGACGTGCGGCGGACAGGCGTCGCCACCGCGTCCCGATCTCCTGCCGCCGCACGGTCAGTTGCCCCGTCAGGAACCGCAGAGTGCGGCTGGACAGATCAATCGAGGACGGATGGACAAGCACGCGAAGCTCCTGGCGGACACGGGTGATCTTGGTCGAGAACCCGTCTACCAGGAGCTTCGTCCTTGCACAGGACAGTCCAACTCGGGGTCAGCACCGTCAGCTTGAAAGGGGCTCAGTGGGTGCGCTCGACCAGTAGATCGTCATTGTGCTGGCCGAGTGTGGGAGCAGGTCGCCGGAAGGTGTCGAGGCCGGCGCTGAAGGTGACGGGGAAGCGGGCCTGAGGGCAAGAGCCGTGCGCCGGCGAGGTGTTGAACAGGTGCCGCGCTGTGGCGTGGGGATCGGTCAGGAGGTCCCCGGGCGTGGACAGAACGGGGGCCCAGGGGGCGTTGAGGTCCGTGAGGCGCGTTTCCCACCAGGCGTAGTCGCGGGCTTGGAACACGCCGGTCAGGAGGTTGCCGACGGCCTGGCGGGCCGCGGTGCGGTCGGGTCGCTGGTCGTAGGTGGATACTTTCAGGGCAGGGAAGTCGCCGGCCAGCGCGGTGCGGAAGCTGAGCCAGAACTTGTCCTCGAACGTGGCGAGCGACAGGCGGTGTCCGTCCGCGGTGGTGAAGATGTCGTTGTCGCCCTGGACCAGGCCGGCTTCCAACGGGTCCGGGATGTCGCGCAGTGGCAGCGCGAACAGGGAGCACCAGGCGGTGATGGATTCGCTGAGGGCGACATCGATGTGCTGTCCCGCACCGCCGGCGCTGAGGGCCACGGCAAGTGCCAGGGCCGCGTGCATGGCTCCGGCCATGTCACCCACGCGGACGCCGGGGCGGGTGACGTGTCCGTCGAGGCGCCCCACGACGGCGAAGAACCCGGATAAGCCGAGGAAGTTGAGCTCATGCCCGGGTCTATGGACATATGGCCCAGTCTGTCCGTATCCGCTAAGCGAGCACAGGATCAGGCGCGGGTTGGCTTCGTGGAGCGTGGAGTACCCGAGGCCCAGGGAGTCGAGGAAGCCGGGGCGGAAGCTGTCCACGACGGCGTCGGCGGTGCGCGCGAGTTCGAGGAACGCCGCACGGTCGTCGCGGGAGCGCAGGTCGAGGGTGACGGAGCGCTTGTTGCGGTTGAGCGCGTCGAACAGGTCGGGGGCGGCGCGCAGCGGATCGCCGCCGTCGGGAGACTCGACCTTGATGACGTCGGCGCCCAGGTCGGCCAGCAGCGAGGTGGCGTACGGGCCGGGCAGGAGGCGTGAGAGGTCGAGGATGCGTTTACCGGTCAGGGATGACCAGGTGGGTGCTGCGGAAGGGGGCATGGGGCCTCCTGGAGTACGTCTGTCGTGCGGCCGGGGCTGGCGGGTGGTGGGGTCAGTTCATGAAGGCGAGGCCGTGGGCGATGCCATTGCGCTGGATCTCGGAGGTGCCGGTCAGGACGCGGAACATGCGGATCTTGCGGAACAAGAACTCGATCTCGTTACCCTGGGTGAGTCCTTCCTTGCCGTGGATCTGGACGGCCTGGTCGAGGATGCGGAAGGCGGACTCGGCGACGAACAGCTTGCACATGAACGCCTCGGTGCGGACCTCCTCCCCCCGGTCGAGGGCGGCTAGCGCGGCGTACGTCATGGAGCGGGCCGCGTAGAGTTCGGTGGCCATGTCGGCGACCTTGTGCTGGATGGACTGCAACTGCAGCAGGAGCTGGCCTCCGGCGACCTTGCGCGTACGGGTGCGCTCCAGGGTGAGGTCGAGGGCACGGCGGGTGGCGCCGATGACGGTGGGGCAGTGCAGGAGCCGGTTGGTGGTGACGCGGCCGAGCGCGATCCGCATGCCCTTGCCCTCCTCGCCGAGCAGGTTCTCGGCGGGGACGTGGCAGTCGTCGAGGATGATGTCGCTCTCGATGTGCTCGCCCGACATGGGCGTGGCCCCGTCCGTCACCTGGCAGCCGGGGCTGTCGAGGTCGACGAGGAACGCGGAGAACGACGGCTTCTCGCCATCCTGTTCGCCGGTTCCTGCCATCCGGGCCACGACGATGGCGAAGTCGGCGAACGGGCCCGCGGAGCTGAAGACCTTGTGGCCGGTCAGGCGGTAGCCATCGCCGTCGCGGGCGGCGGTGGTGCGCATGGAGCGCACGTCGGAGCCTGCGTCGGTCTCGGTGAGCGAGAAGCAGCAGGCGCGTTCGCCGCGGACCAGCGGGAGCAGGTACTTGTCCAGTTGGTACTCGGTGGCGTGGCGCAGGATGTCGCCCGCGCGCAGCGGGCCACCCATGTCGCCCAGGACGCTGTGGCCGAGGACGCGTCCGCTGGCGCCGATTTCTTCCTTCAGGGCGGCCAGCGCCGTGTAGGAGAGGTCCTTGCCGCCGTACTGCACGGGCAAGTGGATGCCGTAGAAGCCCAGTTCGCGGCTGCGCTCCCAGACCGGTTCGAGGTCGGCGCGGGTGAGGCGGGTCTCGTGGGTGATGCCGCGTTCGCGTTCGTAGTCGGCCAGTTCACCTTCGAGGTAGGTGCGGAGCCGGTCGACGAGGCCGGACAGCTGCGGGTCGTCGTAGGAAGGACGCAGGGAGAAAGTCATCGTGTTTCCTTGAGGGAGGAGAGGGGGCGGGTCAGTTGACGCGGCGGTCTGCGCCGGCCCAGAACGGTTCGCGCACGGCCTTGCGGTCGAGCTTGCCGTTGCGGTTGTGCGGCAGTTCGGCGACGAGGTCGACGCTCCTCGGCTTCTTGAGGCGGTCGAGGCGCTGTGCGCAGAACGCGATGATGTCGTCGGCGCGAAGTTCGTGTCCGGGGCGGGGCACGATGACGGCCTTGACCGCTTCGCCCCAGGTCTCGTCGGGCACGCCGACGACGCAGACCTCTTGGACGCCGGGGTGCTCGTACAGGGCGGCCTCGACCTCGGTGCAGTAGATGTTGAACCCACCGGAGATGATCATGTCCTTCTTGCGGTCGACGAGGAACAGGTAGCCGTCCTCCCGCATCCAGGCGAGGTCGCCGGTGTGCACCCAGCCGTCGCGGAACGTCTGCGCCGACAGCTCCGGCTCCTGCCAGTACGCGCGTACGCAGTCGGGCCCGCGGACGATGAGCTCCCCGACCTCGCGGGGCGGCAGGGACCGGCCCGCCTTGTCGACGATGCGGATCTCGGTGTCGTACGTCGCCCGTCCGCAGGACTGCAGGAGCTCGGCGTCGTGGGCGACCGCGTGCGCGATCTCCTCGCTGCTGAGGCCCGCCACCACGCTGGTGGTCTCACCTAGACCGTAGCCCTGCGCGACGACGGGGCCGAAGAACTCCACGGCGTCCTTGAGGCGTTGGGGCGAGATGGGCGCGCCGCCGACCCGGACGCTGGCCAGGCTGAACAGGTCGCGGCGGGCCGCGTCCGGGTGGCCGAGGACCATGTTGACCATGGCGGGGACGAGGAAGGTGGCGGTGATCCGCTCCTTCTCCACCGTGTCCACGAACGCTTCGGCGCTCCAGGTCGGCAGTACGTGGGTGGTCGCCCCGGCGAACATGTTGGCCAGCAGCGTCATGCCCGTAGCGTGCGTGATGGGACCGCAGGCAAGGTAACGGGTGCCGGGGCGGGGCCGGGACTCGTCGCTCATCAGGAGCTTGCGCATGTTGGCCAGCCGGTTGCCGAAGGTCTGCACGGCCGCCTTGAGCGCTCCGGTGGAGCCGGAGGTGAAGTTCAGGACGCAGGCGTCGTCCTCGTCGACCTCGACGGGCGCCGCCTCAGGTGTGCCCTGCGCGAGCAGGCCCCGGTAGCCGATGACGCCGGGGGCCAGAGGAGCATCGTCCTCGTCAAGCTGGACGGCGAGGCATCCGGTGCCTGCCGCCTCGATCGCGGCGAGTGCGTCCTCGCGGTGCGCGGCGTCGAACACGAGGACGCGCACCGGGGCGTATCCCAGGATGTGCTCGATCTCCCCGCGCCCCAGCCGGGCGTTGATCGGCGCGCGAACCAACCCGGCTTTGTACAGGGCGAATTCGATCTCGACCAGTTCCCCGCGGTTCCAGGCGAGCGAGGCGACCGCGTCCCCCGGGCGCAGTCCGCGGGCGATCAGTGTGGCGGCGAGCCGGTCGGTCGCTCGGTCGAGCTCCGCGTACGTCCAGGACCGGGTGCCGCAGACCAGGGCGGTGGCGTCGGGCCAGTAGCGGGCGCTGCGGGTGAGGTAGGTGCCGAGGTTCATCAACGATCTCCAGCCGTGCGGTCTGATCAGTTGTTGCATACAGAATGATCGATTACATACAGACTGTTTTGTAACTCGCGCACTGTCAAGAGCCGTCTAGACTGTGCACGGACAACTCGAGGGCGAAGGAGGGCCGCATGGCCGAGGACAGGCGCACCCGACGAACCCGCCGGGCGCTGGGCGGCGCGCTGGTGGAGCTGGTGCTGGAACGCGGCTTCAGCGCACTCACCGTCGAGGACATCACTGAGCGGGCCGATGTGGCCCGCGCCACGTTCTACGCGCACTTCAAGGGCAAGGACGATCTGTTCGCCCGCGTGACCACCGACGTGCTCGAACATCTCGGTCAGCGCCTGGAACCGGTGGTCTCCGGCAGTGCCGTCGGATTCACCGGCAAGCCCCTGTTGGAGATGCTGCGCCATGTCCGCGACGAACGGGACGCCTACCGTGTCGTCCTGCGCGGCGAGGGCGACGGCAAGCCGCTGCAGATGTTCGTGGACTCCCTGGCCGCCGCGACGGCGCAGGAGTTCAAGTCCCGCGCCGAACGCAACGGCGTCGAGCCGCGCATCGATGCCGACCTCCTGGCCCGCGTCTGGGTGGGCGAACAGATCGCGGTGCTGCGCTGGTGGGCCGAGCAGGACACCGCGCCGATGCCCGCCGAGGAGGCCGTCCGCATGCTGCTCGACCTCGCGATGCACGGCCGTTACTGGGCCAGCGGTTACACCAGCCCGCCCGGGGACTGACTCCGTGCGGCCCGCCGTCGGGCGCAGCCGAACCGGTGCCATCGCTTGCCCGGGCCCTATGCGGCCGACTTCAGCCGGGCCGCATCCCGGGCCGGATTGATGCAGCAGGCCGCCACCACCCCGCAGCCGATCATGACCGCCGCCGCCAGGGCGAACGACTGCGCGTAGCCCGCACCTTGCGATGAGGCGGTATCGAGAAGTCGTCCGGTGATGGAAGGGGCCAGCAGGCCGGGGAGTGTCCCCGTGGCGGCGACGATGCCGAACAGGGCTCCCCGCTGAGAGGCCGGGGCCACCGCTGCGGCCGTCATGTAGTGGAGCGGGAAGGCGATCGAATGCGCGCCGAACGCGACGGCGATCAGGACCAGCTGGACCGAAGTGGCTCCGGAAACCGGAATCAGCGCCATCGCCGTTCCCGCGCAGACCACCGCCACTCCCTGCGGCACACCGCTCGACCAGCGCAGGGAGGCCCCCCGCCGGGTCAGCCGGTCCACCGCGGGGGACAGTGCGAGCAGCAGCACAAAACTGAAGGCCGACACGGCGCTGATGACCGAGGCCGCCGCCCCCGGACTCATGGACAGCTGCGTCCCGAGATAGGACGGCAGCCACGCATGACTCACCGCCATCGCCCACGACGCCCCAAACGCGCTGGCCACACTTCCGACGACCGTGCCGCACAGCAGCAACCGCCGATAGGGCACGCGCGCCTGCCCGTCCGGCCCGGCCTGCGACTCGGCCGCCGGCTTGTCGTCGTACGGGCCGTCGTGCCCGAGGAACCACCACACGCTGCTCCATACCAGGCTGACCACGGCCAGCACGGCGAACGCCGACCGCCAGCCGAACTGGGTGATGAGCCAGGTCACCACGGGGGCGGCCACCAGGGTGCCCAGCGCGGCGCCGCTGATCTGCAGGGCCGAGGGCAGGCCTCGGCGCCCCACCGGGAACCACTTGTACAGGGCGTGCATCGACATGGGCGTGGCCGGGCCCTCAGCGGCACCGAGCAGCAGCCGACCGGCCACCAAGGTCGGCACGGTCGCCACGATCAGAACCGGCAGCTGGGCGAGACCCCACACCAGGCACATCGCAAACAGCAGGACACGGCTGGACAGCCGCGAGGAGAAGAAGCCGACCACAAGCCCGGACAAGCTGAACAGGACCGAGTAGGAACTGGAGATCAGCCCGTAGGTGCTGTGGCTGATGTCCAGCTCGTCCATGATCGGGCCGGCCGCCAGGCCGAGCACCGACTTGTCCGCGAAGTTGACCACCATGAACGTGACGATCAACGCGGTGACGAGCCAGGCGCGGTGCCGGTCGAACGCCGGTACTCCGAGATCGCCGGACGCTTCGGGAGCCAGCTGCGGCGATGGTTGTGAGGACATGGAACAGACTCCTGCGACTCAGAGAAAAAGGCAGGGCGGAATGCTCGGCTGCGGGAGTGCCGGTGCCGGTGGCAGGGCTCCCGTTCTTGCGGCAGCAGGACGCAGCAGCACGAAGCATCTGAACTGAACGTCTAGTAACGGGTCAAGTGTCCGGCAACGTAACTCGCTGCACACTTCCGGTCAATGGTTCTGCTGGGATATGAGATCCAGACCCGCCCATCCTCGGCGGACCAGTCGCGCCACCCGGGGCCCTCGGGAAGCAATTGAACGGTGTGTATGGTTGCGGTCGTTCTGTCACTCACCGCTGAGGAGCGCAGATGTCTGACACGCCGCTCATGAATCTTCACTGGTCCCGCGGCTATACCGATCCGGCGTGGGTGCGCAGGTACACCACCTCGGAACGCGAACTGCTACCCAGCCGGCGCGTATGGCGCGGGCCAGGCCCGGCCCGCAGTGTGCCGGCCGACATCGCGGACGTCGGCCGGATCACCTTCACCACACCCGGCGGACGCGCCGTGCCGCTCCGCGAACTTCTCGAAGCCGCTCAGACCGACGCCCTTCTGGTGCTCCATCGAGGGGACCTCGTCTACGAGACCTATCCGCACGGCTTGCAGCCCCACGATCCGCACTTCAATGCCTCGGCGGCGAAGTCCTACATGGGCCTGATGGCGGCCGCACTCATCTACGAGGGGGCCCTCGACCGTGAGGCGACAGCTTCCAAGTACGTCCCCGAACTCGCCGGAACCGCCTTTGGGGACAGCACGGTTGACCACCTGTTGCACATGGGCACACAGGTCTCCTACGGGGGGCGCCCCTTCGACAAACCGGTCGAAGCGCAGCGCTACTTCGCGGTGATCGCGCCCTCGCTGCGCCCCTACGGCTACAGCGGCCCCGGCAGCATCCGCGAACACCTGGCCACCGCACGCGCCACCGCGGCGCCCGGCACCGAGTTCCGCTACGAGAACGGCAACGTCGAAACGCTCGCCGAGATCCTCCGCCGCGTCACCGGCGCCACCACCTCGGGCCTGCTCAGTGACATGGTCTGGTCCCGCATCGGCGCCGACGAGGACGCGTATTACGTCCTCGACAGCGAAGGCGCGGAAGCGGCCTGCGGCGGATTCAGCGCCACTGCCCGCGATGTCGCCCGGCTCGGCGAGATGATCCGCTGTGGCGGCGCCGTCGGGGAACAGCAGATCGTACCGAGCGCCGTGATCGCCGACATCACCAACGCCCCCGAGGGCTACGCCCGGCACGTCCGCTTCCCCGCCGCGCCGCCGACCGCTCCCGCCAACCTGTCGTACCACGACCTGTGGTGGATCCTGAACGACGGCCACGGCTCGTTCATGGCCAGCGGCATCCATGGCCAACGCCTATTCATCTCACCGGAGTTGGAGACGGTCATCGTCCACTACGGCTCTCAGGTCATGTCCCCGGCCGTACCCGCTGCCCCGCTCGTCCCCGCATTCCAGCAGATCGCCACGCATCTCCAGCGCACCCGCTGAACGGCAGTCACGCGCGCATCTACGTCGGCCGTCGTTCAGGGCTCGCACATCAAAAGGTCTGACCGGCGCTGCGCGGGGACGCGTTCGCCGATCGGGCCGTTGAGGTGGCGCAGGAGCCGCTCGGGAATGCGCATGTCGCCCGTGCCTATGTGACGGGCGTGGATCTGGAGGCCGTCCCACAGGGCCGTCAGCCGTGCCGCCTCGGTCTCCGGATCGGGCACGGGCTCGAACAACCCCCGCGCACGCAGGGAGCGGATCTCGGCGGCGAGAGTGTCGAGGATGCGGGTGTAGCGGGTGGCGAAGAAAGCAAGTGGCAATACCTCAACACCGAAAAGGGCGCATGGATGTACGGCGAGACCGAAGGGAACGACACGACGGCCGGAAACGCCAACGAGTACAGCGTGACCCCGCACAAGGGCAACTTCATCCTGGTCAGCCAGGACAGCACCGAAGCATTCAGTGGAAAAATCAGGATGCTGAAGGCCGGCCCGCCCTGCGTATGAGGTGAGAGGCGGGTGCGTGGCGCCACGCCAGAGGTAGAGTCACGCACTCACGGTGGCCGAGCACCGCGCAGGCGCGAGGATGCTTGTGAGGGGTGGCGCCACTACGGCGCCTCTCCTGCGGTGCTATAGCACGCCGCGCGACGATGCTGCCATGACGATCAATGACGCCTGGCACGGCATCGAGGAGTGGCTGCGGAGTCAGGCTCCCGCAACATACGCATCACTTCCCGAGCCAGCCAGTTACGATGATCTGGATGCCCTCGAGCGACAGTTGGGCATGCCTTGCCCGGACAGGCTTCGCGAGTCGCTTCTGCGGCACGATGGGTCAGGAGAGCTTATCCTGCCCATTTTCTACCGATTCGCCACCGCTCGGCAGATTGCGCACGAACACCGACAGATGATGGCAGCCAATGAGCGCCGCACACAGCAGCAGAGAGAACAGCACCAGGAACGCCCACATCAATTCCCCGACCCCTTGCCGAGTGAACATCTGGTCTGGAACCCGAAGTGGATTCCTGTCTGTTATGACGAGAGCGGCAACCTCTTGTTCATCAGTCAGGGCGAGGATGAGCCCCTGGGCAGGATCGGCATGTTCGACCTCGACTCCGGCGGATACTTCGAGGACAACCCGGCATTCCTGACGCTGACTCATCTCCTGCAAGCAACCGACAACGCTCTGCATGCCGCCCGCTTTGATATGTGGGGCCAGTGGTGCCCCTACACAGACGATGACGGCTTCCTGGAGTGGCGGGAAGCAGACGAGACCTAAGAATCCTCCTCGGCAGTGCGGAGTTGCGAAGCACAAAAGCACCGAGGAGGCCCTCTCGTCGCAGCGCCGT
Source organism: Streptomyces sp. NPDC058257 (assembly GCF_042881845.1). Classification (NCBI taxonomy): domain Bacteria; kingdom Bacillati; phylum Actinomycetota; class Actinomycetes; order Kitasatosporales; family Streptomycetaceae; genus Streptomyces; species Streptomyces sp. NPDC058257. The sequence continues at coordinate 292,341 of NZ_JBHVXJ010000009.1, read as the reverse complement.
TACGACCGGGTGGCCCTTGCTGCCTACTCTGCAAGCGTTCTCCGCACCCACAGGACCCAGCTTGCCGGTAGCGGATACCTCATTGCAAAAGGGTGAGAAATCAGACGCTCTGCGTGACGATGTGGCGCCGAAAAGGGCAGTGCCAGCCGAGTGCGAAAGACAGACGTCAGGACGGCTCCAGCAGCTCTGCGCTGATCCGGTCCCAGCTCGGTCGGGGGCCGTCGACTGGGCGTACGGCTGTGAGCAGGCGGCCGTCGAGGAGCGTATCGAGCCGATCGCCCGTCAGGGTGGCCAGCCGCTCGCGTTGCGCGGCGGTTCACCTCTACCCGCTCGCCCAGAACTCCGATCAGTACCTCGTGCCGCGCCTCGCCGAGGACATCGCCGCGGATCCACCGCCCTCGGACCGGTACGCCGGCGAGCATGCCGAGCTGGTGCTCCTCGCGGCTGAAGGCCCGGTCCATTGCCTCCTCGGCCGCAGGTCCCACCCGGCTGATCGCCGCCCGACTGGCAGCCCCTTCACCCCTGAACTCCAGGAGCGGAAGGTCGATCATAAATCCCCCTTCCGGGGCCGGGTCCGCCACGCGGCGGGGTTCGGGCCGGGGAACACGGAATTGCCAGGGCCTCGCGTCTCCTGGCACATCGATCCATCCGGTCTTGAGGCCCGTCAGGGCAGCGGAGCCGTCGGGCAGGAAGATGTCGACGTAGACGCCGCCCGCGCCGAGCCAGACCCAGCTCATGAAGTAAGCGTGATCGCCGTGGTCAACGGACGACCGTGCGAGCTTTTCCAAACGCTGCCTCTGGTCCAGGGTGCCCTGACGGCCTGGACTAGGTGGTCAGGGCTGGTGAAGGCGACATTACTGAGCCAGCCGCGCCGCAGCAGGGACCAGATGCCCTCGACCGGGTTGAGATCCGGTGCGTATGACGGCAGTTGGTGGACGGTCAGCCAGTCCCGATCGGCGATCCAGGTGCGCATGATTGCGCGGATTTCGGCGTTGCAACCGATTAGACGTTGGAGAGGACGTTGGCTACCAGGCCGAACGCGACTCCAACGCCGAGGGTGATCGGGCCCCGGTAGCTCCTCCAGGCGGACTGCTGAGAACCACTGATGTACGCGCGTAGTTTCGCGAACTGGTCGTCGGGGGTCTGCTCGGCGGCCTTCAGAGCGCCTTGGAAATGCTCCGTCAGACGTTCCCTCACGTTCTCCTCACGCCTTTCGAGTTCAGCCCGCATCCCGCGCCGCCACGCCTCCAGATCCTCGATGCGCTGCTCAGGTGTCGGCACGCCCACCGTGCCCTCGGCAGTCATAGTCACCGAGCCGAGGACGCCGTGAGCCGAGCCGTACACGGTCCGCGGAAACTCCAGGTATGACGCCAAGTTCCGCCGCGCGGTACGGATGTCGTTGACGGTCCACCTGACCCCAACAGCTCCAGTACGGCGGCGATGACGGCAAGAGTGACAGCAGCGGCGGTCAGGCCGGAGCGTAGTTACTGTGCCGGGCTGAGCGCTGCTGGATCAGCCCAGCAGAACGAAATTTGCCGTGGTGCCGACGAGAACCGCCTGGCGCGTGGTGAGCGTGACAGTTGCCGGTCGCCTGTCACCTTCCAGGCTCAAAGCGCGCCACCGCAGGTGCCCGTCGACGGCTCGAAGGAGGGATCCCCCTCTGGATACAACTGTTTGACGCTTTCAAGAGTCGTTCTCGACGCCTCAAGAGCACTGAGGCAGGTCAGGCAACCCTGATGTCAGGTGTTGTTGACCTTGTTGAGCCGAGAGAAAGACACTGATGCGTAAGCGTGCTGTCGTGGCAGCTGTTGTTGGCGCCCTGTCTGCGTTCGCCGTCCAGGGCGGCGCGCAGGCTGACGAACACGAGGGTGATACCCAGATACTCAAGGTGGTCGTCAACGGGGGGCGCGACATTGCCCTCGGCACCACGGAGGCGAAGAAGTTCACCCTCCAGGTGACCGCCAGCGACGATTCGGGCATCAGGGAAGACTTCACCGTCCCGTCGCTGTGGAACGGCACCAAGGGCCTCGTCATTCCGGACAACCCCACCGGCAAGTGTGTACCCCATGCCGGTGCACCTACGACCAGCACGTGCACGTACCGCATGACCTTGCGCCCGCGGATCGATCCCCAGGACAACACCACAGCCGGCACCTGGAAAGCGGATGTCGCGATCAGCGGAAACGACGGCGACTACATGGGTAAGGACGCCGCCGCCACGGTCCAGGTGAGGCGCAACGCCAAGGCGACGGTCAACGCTGCGCCTGAGCCGGTGAAGAAGGGCAAGACGCTGACCGTGACCGGCAGCCTCACCCGCGCGAACTGGGAGACGTACAAATACGCCGGCTACACCGGCCAGCCGGTGAAACTGCAGTTCCGCAAGAAGGGCTCCAGCGCCTACACCACCGTGAAGACGGTGAGCACGGGCAGCCGCGGAGCCTTGAGGACAGACGTGAAGGCCGCGACTGACGGGTACTGGCGCTGGTCGTTTGTCGGCACCTCGAGCACCCACCCCGCCACTACCACTGCCGACTTCGTCGACGTCAGGTAGCCGCCAGCTCGCGTCGACCGCTGCCGGGTTCGCTCATCGGTCACCGTGATCAGGGACGCGCACGGCGGGCGTCGGACAGGTCGCTGGGGTAGCCGCTGTGCGCGGTCACGGGGGGCCTGTCCTTCGTGGGCGGGGTGTCAGGCGGGGCCGGCGCGCAGGTGGGCGCGTTCGCCCTGCTTGCCGAAGATGACCAGCAGTTCCACCGGCTGGTCGTTGTCGGGGCCCAGCCGGTGCGGGACATGGGTGTCGAACTCCGCGACTTCCCCCGGCGCCATCACCAGGACGCGGTCACCGAGGTGAAGGCGGAGCCTGCCGTTGAGAACGTAGATCCACTCGTAGCCCTCGTGTGTCCGGAGCTCGGGCTCACCCGCGGCGGGGCTGATGACGAGCTTGTGCGCGTGCATGCCGCCCGGCCTGCGGGTCAGCGGCACGTACGTCATGCCGTCGCGCGTGACGGGGCGCAGATGCACGCGGGGGTCGCCCGTCTCCGGAGCGCCGACGAGCTCGTCGAGCGGGACGTTGTAGGCGCGGGCCAGGGGCAGCAGCAGTTCCAGGTTGGGCTTGCGGCCTCCGCCCTCCAGGCGGGAGAGCGTGCTCTCCGAGATCCCTGTGAGGTCGGCCAGCGCGGCCAGTGTGATGGCGTGCCTGCGGCGCAGGTCCCGCAGCCGGGGCCCGACACCGGCCAGCACGTTCTCGAAGTCGTCCATGCTCCGCATCTTGCTGAACCGGCATGAGAGATTGCAACTCTTCCGGAGCTGGGCGCACTCTCCTGGCGACGTGAGCCACGCACCCCGTAGCCCACCGAGCCCCTGCCCCTCATTGCTCAGGAGAGCTGCCGATGTCTACCCCCGCCCGCACCGCCGGAAAGGCCCAGGATGCGGATGCACCGGATCCGCGCCGCTGGATGGCCCTGATCGTCGCGTCGGTCGCCACCCTCATGGTCGTGCTGGACGTGTCCATCGTGAACATCGCGCTGCCGCAGGCGCAGAGCGATCTCGCGATGGGCGACGCGAACCGCCAGTGGATGATCACCGCCTACGCACTCGCCTTCGGCGGGCTGCTGCTGCTCGGCGGGCGCATCGCCGACTTCGCCGGCCGCAAGCGCATCCTCGTCATCGGGCTGCTGGGCTTCGCCGCGGCTTCCATGCTCGGCGGACTGGCACCCAACCCGGGCACCCTGTTCACCGCACGCGCCCTGCAGGGCGCCTTCGCCGCGCTCCTGGCACCCGCGGCGCTCTCCCTCATCACTGTGGCCTTCACCGACCCCAGAGAACGCGCCAAGGCATTCGGGATCTTCGGCGCGTTCCAGGGCGGCGGAGGAGCCGTCGGGCTTCTCCTGGGCGGCGTCCTCACCGAGTACGCGGGCTGGCGCTGGTGCATGTACATCAATGTCCCCATCGCCCTGATCGTCGCCCTCGCAGCCCGTCCCTACGTCCGGGAGAGCCGCGCTGCGGGCGACCGGCACTACGACCTCCCCGGCACCCTCCTGGTGACCGGTGGGCTGGTCGCCCTCGTCTACGGCTTCACCCAGGCCGCCGACGGCGACGGCTGGACAGCGCCCGCCACCCTGATCCTCCTGGCCGCCGCCGTTCTGCTGCTGACCGCGTTCGTCCTCGTGGAACGCCGCACCGCCCACCCCCTGCTGCCGCTGCGGGTGGTCATGGAACGCAACCGGGCCGGGGTGTTCCTGGCCAACCTCCTCATCGGCGCCGGCATGTTCGGCATGAACCTGTTCATGACGTACTTCCTGCAGGTCAACCTCCACTACACTCCGCTCCAGGCTGGCATCGCCTTCCTGCCCTTCAGCGCAGGGATCATCGCCACCACCACACTCGGCCCGCCCCTGGTCACCCGCTTCGGCCCCAAGCCCCTGATGGTCGCCGGAACCGCCCTGGCCTCCGCAGGACTGCTCTGGCTCACCCGCCTGGACGCCGCCTCCGCCTACACCGGGGAGGTCCTGCCGACCCAGATCCTCGTAAGCGTCGGCGTGGGCCTGTTCTTCCTGGCGGGCCCCAACGTCGCACTGTCCGGCGTCGATCCGCGCGACGCCGGAGTGGCCAGCGCCGCCCTCACCACCAGCCAGCAGATCGGCGCCGCACTCGGCCCGGCCCTCCTCAACACCCTCTACCTCGCCGCCGTCACCGGCTACCTCACCCCCCGCACCCCGGCCGGCGGCGCAGCATCCCGGGCCCTGCAGCTCCAGGGCTTCCTGCACGGCTATCGCATCGCGTTCATCGTCGCCGGAGTCCTCATGGCCACAGCCGTCCTCGCTCTGGCCGTCCTGGTGAAAACCCCCAAGACACCGTCCGCTCAACTCACCGCTCCAGCCCCCGCCCACTGACCGAAGGGCCACCCGATGCAGGACTCCACCCACAACGCGCAGGCCCCGGCCGAGGCTGCCCGGTTCTGGGAGAACCTCTACCGCGGCAAGGCCGCCGTGTGGAAGGGCGACCCCAACCCGGTACTCGCCGAAACCGCAGTCCAGCTCTCTCCTCCCGGACGCGCCCTGGACCTGGGGTGCGGCGAAGGCGGCGACACCGTCTGGCTCGCCACCCACGGCTGGCACGTCACCGCCGTCGACATCGCCCCCACCGCACTGCGGCGCGTCACGCAGCACACAGCCCGCGCAAGCGTGACCGACCGCGTGTCCACCCGGCAGCACGACCTCGCCGAAACCTTCCCCGCCGGGACATTCGACCTCGTCTCCGCCCAGTACCTCCAGACTCCCTACGACCTCCCCCGCGCCGACATCCTGCGCCGTGCCGCCCACGCCCTCACCCCCGGCGGACTCCTCCTCATCGTCGACCACGGCTCGGTGCGCCCCTGGGCCTGGAACACCGACCCCGGCACCCACTTCCCCTGCCCCGAAGAAATCTTTGACGAACTCGCCCTGGACCCCGCCCGGTTCACCCCTGCCCGCCTGGCCACCCCCGAACGCGAAGCGACCGGCCCAAACGGCCAGACAGCAACCGTGACCGACACCGTCGTCACCATCCGGCGCACCTGAAAACCCCACCCGCCCCGCACCCCGGCTGCGCCACCCTCTACGGCGCGCGCAGCCCTCATCCAAGGAGACCCCTCATGGCAGACCTCTTCTCACCGGTGACCGTCGGCAAGTGGACACTGGACAACCGCATCGTCATGGCACCCATGACCCGCAACCGCGCCACCCCCGACGGTGTGCCGACCGACCTCATGGCCGACTACTACGGGCAGCGGGCCACCGCCGGACTGGTCATCACCGAAGGCGTCCAGCCCAGCACCGTGGGCCAGGGCTACATGAACTCACCCGGCCTGCACACGCCCGCCCAGATCGCCGCCTGGCGCACCGTCGCCGACGCCGTCCACCAAAACGGCGGAAGCATCGTCGCGCAGATCATGCACGCCGGACGCATCTCCCACCCCGACAACAAGCACCACGCCGAAACCGTCGCCCCCAGCGCCATCGCCGCCCCCGGCAAGATGTTCACCGCCACCGGCCCCCAGCCCCACCCCACCCCCCGCGCACTGGACACCGACGAAATCCCCTCCGTCATCGGCGAATACGCCCACGCCGCACGGGCCGCAGTCGACGCCGGACTCGACGGCATCGAACTCCACGCCGCCAACGGCTACCTGCTCCACCAGTTCCTCGCTCCCAACACCAACCAGCGCACCGACTCCTACGGCGGCACCCCCCAGGCACGCGCCGGCTTCGTCATCGAGGTCGCCCAGGCCGTCTCCGACGCCATCGGCAGCGAACGCGTCGGCATCCGCATCTCACCGGCCATCAACCTCCACGGCGCCATCGAAGACGACCCGGACGACACCGCCATCACCTACCGCACACTCGTCGACGCCCTGTCCGCCATGGGCCTGGCCTACCTGCACACCATCGGAGACCCCACCACACCCCTCATCGAGGACCTCTCCCGCCGCTTCGCCGGCCCCCGCATCGTCAGCAACGGCTGGGACCCCGTCACCGACGCCACCATCGCCCAGGCCCTCCTCGACAACGACCAGGCAGACCTCGTCGCCGTCGGACGCGCCTTCATCGCCAACCCCGACCTCGTCCACCGCTGGCAGACCCAGGCACCCCTGAACCAGCCCGACACGAACACCTTCTACGGCGGCGACCACCGCGGCTACACCGACTACCCAGCCCTGTAACAAGGCCACACCGGCACCCCCAAGGCCGCAGGCATCTCGTTCAAGTAGTCGAAAGCAGAGTGTCTTGGGGGTGCTCAGCCGCCGCAGCGATGACGCCCTGTCAGCGCGGCCAAGCGGCAACACGGTGCGCTCATCCCACCCGCTGCGAAGCGCCCCGCACCCGGCAAATTCCCGGAGCAGGCCGTCCGCCGTTCGGCAGTTCGCCGCAGGTTGCGACCTCGGCGCCGACTCCAAGAGCGACGATGCCAGCCTCCCACTCGGGCCCTTGGACGAAGCCGCCGAGATTATCGCGCGGGTCGCGGACCGCATCGACAACAACGGGTGGAGCATCTGCCCGTGCGGCGAGGAGCACGGACAGTCCGAGGCCGGCCAAAGGGTCCCCGACGTCATGCGCGACGACGCCGAGCTCATCAGGAAGAGCCGCGCCAAGAGCGCGCCTCCCTGATGGGTTGATCAGTTGATCGGATATGCCTGTCCGGTTAGTGATCACTAATGCGATGTGGGCCCGGATCGAGCCGTTGATGCCAGCCGATCCGGTCCGTGGACGGCGGTGGGCCGACCACCGTCGAATCCTGGAGGCCATTGCGTGGAAGTACCGCACGTGCTCACCCTGGCGGGATCTTCCCCACGAGCTCGGTGCGTTCCAGACCGCGCACGAACGCCCGCAGCACGGGGAAGATGGTCACCATGGATACAGCACCACTGGCCCTGGTCGAAGCGGGTTGGCAGAAGGTTCGCGACGACGGGCGGGTTCGTCCGGAACTACTCGAAGCGGCCTACGCCGAACCCCGCCTACGCCAGTTGTTCCCCTGGACGGGAATGGGAGAGCTGCATTTCAGCCGCTGCACGGAGTGGCCATGGGCATGGGGCGTTCCTTACATCCAGCCCGCAGCAGACGGCGAGTACTGGGTCTCCGGACCCTTGCGCAGCGAGTCCGTAGGTCCAGCCACGACGGCACAGCAGGCCGTCACGATGGTCGTCGATCGACTCCCTGCCACCTGCGGACCTGCCCTCGTCGGAACCCGAGAAGAACTCGCCGCCCACGAGGCCGGGGCCCGGCCCGCGAACGCCGAGCCCTCAGGGCCCAACCGCTCCGCGAGCTGATCTTGATTTCAACCGTCGTGGCCCAGTTCCGACTATCGCGTCCCGGCTCAGCCGACTCGCACGCCGCATCGACAGCGAGTGACAACTATCGCGAACAAGTGCCATCTACCGCGAAAAGTCACAGCTTCTGCCCTGCGGTGTCCCGACTAGCTCAACTGTGGGGGCACATATGCGCGTTCGAGTTGCTGCAGTCACGACGGTCCTGCTCCTCACGGCTCTCACCGGGTGCGGCGGCGGGGGCGACGACGAACCCGCGGCGAAGCGGCCCACCAAGGCGCCAGCGTCGAAGGAACCGGACGACGGAGACGGTGTCGACAAGACTCTGACGCTGGGAGACCCCGCGCAGACCATCGGCGACGAAGGGGTCGGCGTCCTACAGATCACCCCCGACACCGTCGTGTACGTGAAAGAGGGCAGCGGCGAGAAGTCCGAGTACGGCACGTTCGCTGTGGTCACGATGAAGGTCAAGGCGATGACGGGGGCGCCGGCGGAACAGACCGCGCCGATCACGGGCGACGGCTGGAAGTGGATCGCCCCGGACGGGGAATCGGTCGACTTCGACAGCGGCAACTCCACCATGATCAGCATGGATAAGTACGACAGCGGCGGCGCGGTGCAGCCCGGCACCTACGAGTGGGATTCGGCGGCCTTCGATCTGACGGCCGCGCAGGCGAAGGGTGGCACGCTCCTCTACACCGACGGCGAGAGCACCGCCTACCGGTGGAAGATGCCCGTCGTGGACTCTGGGCCGCGCGTGGCCGAGGTGAAGAAGCAGCTGGGGTACTGAAACGCGGGAATGCCCCCGCCGGGTATTCGTCAAGACCTGTGGATCGGTTGATCTCAGTTTCGTTCACGCGAGTTGACCGCGACGAGTTCGACTTCGAAGCCGTCGTCGTTCTCCAGGTAGGCGGCGTAGTGCTTTCGGCCTCCGGCGTAGGGATGCTGCTCGGGGAACAGCAGGTGCCAGCCGTGCTGGGCGGCGTCGGCCACCAGCTTCTCGGCCGTGGCGGCGTCTTCGACGTGGAAGGCCAGGTGGTTCAGCCCCGGACGGCAGCGGTCGTACTCTTCGGCGGTGAGGGCCGGAGACTGCTCGATGACCAGGTAGGTCGGCCCGAGTTGCCAGCTGCGTCCGTCGTCCCAGCTCTGGAAGGGGGCGTAACCCAGCGCCTCCAGCAGCCAGCCGAGCGAGGCGAGTGCGCGATGGAGGTCCGGCACCCACAGCTCAATGTGATGCAACGTGCCGTGCGACGGTCGGCTCATGCGGCGACCGCCTCGGGGCGTTCGAAGCGGGCTCCGGCTCTGACAGGGGCGACGAGGCGGGGTGCGTTCACGGCTCGCCAGCGGGCTTGGGCGGACTCGACGAGTTTGAACACCATCGCCAGGGCGGCGGCTCGTGAGCCGACCCCTTTGGTGACCTTAGTCCGCAGGTGGGCGGTCGCGAAGGTCGACTCGATCGGGGTCGTGGTGCGCAAGTGGATCCAGTGCTCGGCGGGGAAGTCGTAGAACGGCCCAGGTAAGCCATCGATCAGCCCCTGCTTCGTCACCCGTACCAGCCTCCCATGTCAGTGACGCTGGGCGCGCCCCATTCGCAGCAGGTTCTCAGAGGTTCGTGATGTCCCTACGGGTCGTCCGCCTGTCCGTCGAGCGGCTGCGAACGGTCGACGCGAACAAGACCGTCCGGCGTGTGGTGCCCCCGTACGAGTCCTGCCACATGGAGGGACGAGACATGTTGGGGGCAATGAGCTGATCTTGGCGGGATAGCTCTGGATCCACTCAGAGCTGGGTGTCAGCCACGAGGGCGTTGCCGCGGTTCTCGTACTCACGGCGGGCCTTGCGCTGTGCCGGGATCGCCGCAGTGCCCTCGCCGAACGTCCGTCGGTACGCGCTGGGCGTGACGCCGAACGCGTTCCGGAATCGGCGCCGCAGGTTGACGGCAGAAGAGAGGCCAACCCGTGTGGCAATGGTCTCCACCGGCAGATCGGTCTGCTCCAGCAGAGCCCGGGCCGCATCGAGACGCTGGCCGAGCAGCCACTGTCCAGGGCCGGTCCCGAGCTGTTCAACGAACCGGCGCGCGAGGGTGCGCCCTGATACGCCTGCCTGAGCGGCGAGCTGATCGACAGTCAGGCGGGCATCGAGTTGGGACAAGGCCCATTCCAGGAGCGGCGCCAGTGATTCGGCTGCCCGAGTGCCGGCGTAGGTGGTCGGCGCGGCGTACTGGAGCTGGCTGCCCTCGCGGTGTGGTGGCAGCACCATGCTCCGGGCGATCTGTGCGGCGTACGCGGCGCCGTGGTCGGAGCGCACCAGGTGCAGGCAGAGGTCGATGCCGGCACCGGTACCGGCGCTGGTGGCCACATCGCCGTGGTCGATGTACAGCACGTCCGCATCCACGCTCACCCGAGGGAAGGCAGTGGCGAGCTGGGTGGTGCGGCGCCAGTGGGTGGTGGCGCTGCGCCCGTCGAGAAGCCCGGCCTGGGCCAAGACGAAGGCGCCGGTGCAGATGGCTGCGAGCCGCGCCCCACGCCTGTGTGCGGCCCGCAGTTCGTCAATAACATCCGGCGGGGCGGCCGCACCGGGCGGTTGCCACCCGGGGACGATGACGGTGTCCGCCGCTTGGAGGGCTGCCAGACCCTGCTCGACGAGGATGGAGTGGCCAACCGTGGTACGCACCAGGCCGGGGCGCCGGGCGCACACTGCGAAGTCGTAGTGTGCCGGCAGATCCTGCCGGACGGTGCCGAACACCTCGGCTGCACAGGCGAGTTCAAAGGGTGACTGCGGCTCGTTGAGCAGAGCCACCACCCGGTGACAGGTCATGGCAGGAATGTACCTGAGGATGTCTTTCCAGACTCTGACTCGGCTGGCTTGCCCGGCGGCACAGTGGCCCCATGAGTGAGAGCACCGACACGCCCATGTTGAAGACCGTCGTCCAAGTCGATGACGTCGAACCGCAGGAGGTCGCCCCCGGAATCGTGCGCCGCAGGCTTCAGAGGACGCAGTACGCCCGCGGCTGGTTGATCGACTTTGCCGCGGGGACGGAATGGCCCGAGACCGACGTGCATGCGACCGAGGAGCGGTACTTCGTGGTGAGCGGGGAGGTGATAGACGGCGGGGAGCGCCACGGTCCCGGTTCGTACGTGGTCTTCGCCCCGGGCAGCCGACACCGGCCGCGCACCGAGTCGGGCGCGCGGATGCTCGGCATCACGGTGCTGAACGAGCGTGACCACTAGCTGTCGTCCAGCCCGAAGTCCGTGACCCGCAACGGTGCACCTCGAGCCCCATCGAGCGCGGCCACGCCCAGTCGCGTATCACCACACTGAAGCCCGGCGACGCCGCCGTCTTCAACCTCGCCTACACCATCGACAACACCGGCGACAGCCTCGCGTCCCCGTCGCCATATCGACGCCCTTCTGGCTCCTGCCCGCCATCCAAGCCTGCAGAGGTTGAGCGAGGCCCGCGAGGACCGAGCCTGGGAAGACGCGAGGGCGAAGGACGTGCGCTCTCAAGCTCAGGCCGCTGATCTCCTCAACCTGATCGGGGACGAAGAAGCTGCCCGGCGAGCCGGGGCGGTCGACAACCCCAACGACTATCACGGTGGCTGACCAGGCCGGGGTCAACACTTCGCACGCGTGCGCGGTGTGGCGGTGTGACGGGGCCGCAGCACCGCGGCCCCGGCTGTCAGGTGATGGTTGAATACGCCCCGGTACAAGGTGCCCTAGCACTCCCCGTCTTCGTCGATGACGATCGCGTCGGCGGAGTGCCGGGGCCCGAAGGGCTGCTCGGTGATCGGCCGGGCCAGCACGGCCGTACGCTCCTGAGCCGCCCATTGCTGTGCCGTGTCCGCCGGACTGTCGACACCAGGAACCGCCTGGCCAGCGTGGGTGCCGTCACGGGAACTCCAGTGAGCGCACCCGTGCCCGGGCCAGCACGTACCGGCCGAGGTCAGGCGCGGGCCTGTTCGGGGACCGGCCTTCAGGGGATGGACTCTGTGCCGGAGTGCAGCTGGGGCTGCGGCACACCAGTCATAGACCCACGAGGCCGCCCTGCGCGATCGCTCCGAACAGAGGTCTCATTGCCACCAGAATCTGACGGGGGTCAACTGGATCCGTGTCAACCGTCGGTGGCGCGCGGGAGTCCCTCTGGCCCTCCTGGCGCGCCTATCTGTTCGACCTGTTCTGCCGCTAGGTCACTTCCGTATGCCCGGCACGCCGACAGGCAGACACAAGCCGCCACCAGAACACCAGTGAGGGTCCGCCCGGGATACGCCGGTCGGACCCTCGCCTCGTCATGCCCGGGGTCGGCCAGTGGTTGGACCCGGGGGGCCTCTATGCCGTTCGTCAGCTCTGTGCCGGAGCCCTCCGCACTTCTGCCAGCAGGTTGTCCACGTCCGCGAAGTCCAGCGGCACGATGGGCAGCTTCGCGAGCTGGCTCAGTCTCATGTTCGCGATCATCCGGTAGCGGTGGCTGCCCTCCTTCGGGTACGCGTCGCGCATGGTCTCCCGTACGCGATCAAGGAGGCGGTCGACCGCGGGGCCGCCCACGGGGTGCGCGCGCCACTCGCCGATAGTCGAGTCGGCGTCCAGGAGCGGAGCGTACGGGTCTCCCTCGACCGTGACCGTCGTGGTCAGGCGGATGTCGCGGCTGGAGGCGCCTACGTCGACGCGGTATTCGAGTCCTTCGACGAGCCAGGCGTCGACGCCGATATCGAAGTACGCGAGGTCCGCACGGGCTATGCGCAGGGTGACGTCGCGGGTCTCCCCCGGGGTGAGCAACACCGCGGCGAACGCCTTCAGCTCCCGTATGGGACGGGCCACTTTCGAGCCCGGTGCACCCACGTACACCTGCACCACCTCGTGCCCGGCGCGCGGCCCGGTGTTCGTGACTGTCAACGTGACGTCGAGCCCGGTGGCGTCCTGGGCCACCCGCAGATCGGTCTGCTCGAAGGTCGTGTATGACAGGCCGTGTCCGAAGGGGTACGAGACCTCCATCTCGCGGGCGTCGTAGTGGCGGTATCCGACGAACAGCCCCTCGGCGTACCGCGCGTGGCCCCTCTCTCCCGGCCAGTCGAGGTGGGCAGGGGTATCGGCGAGGCGCAGCGGGACGGTTTCGGTGAGGCGACCGGCCGGGTTGGCGTGACCGAAGAGCAGGTCCGCGGTGGCGGAGCCACCGGCCTGGCCGGCCAGCCAGCCCTCCAGGACGGCCGGTACGTCGTCGATCCAGCCGGAGAGGCGGACGACGCTGCCGTTGGCGAGTACCACGATCGTGTTCGGGTTGACTGCCGTCACCGCGTCGAGCAACTCGGTCTGCTCGGCGGGGAGTTCGATGTGGTCGCGGTCGTACCCCTCGGACTCGAAGCTCGGCGGGAGACCGAGGAAGAGGACGGCCACGTCGGCTTCGCGGGCGGCTCGTACTGCTTCCTCGCGCAGACCGGTCACGTCGCCGTCCGGGTCGTCGACGGGAAAGCCGGGCGCGAAGTCGATACGGGCGGCAGGTGCGGCGGCGGTGAGGGCGGTGAGCGCGTCGTCAAGCCGGGTCGGGGTGACGCGCGAGCTGCCCGCGCCCTGGTAGCGGGGCGTACGGGCGAACTCGCCGAGTACCGCGATGCGTGCGCCAGTGGCGGGGTCGAGGGGCAGCAGTCCGCCCTCGTTCTTCAGGAGTACGGCACCGCGGGCGGCGGCCTCGCGGGAGAGGGCGTGGTGGGCGTCCTGGTCGTAGGAGGCGTCCGGGTCGGCGTGCAGGACCGCCCTGCGGGCGAGTGCGACCACGCGTGCGGCACTGACGTCGAGGACCTTCTCGTCGATTTCGCCGGAGGCCGCCGCCGCGACAAGACGGGCAGGACCGAATCCCGAGGACGAGGGCATTTCGAGGTCGAGTCCGGCGGCGAGGGAACGGGCCCGGTCGACGACGGCGCCCCAGTCCGAGACGACGACGCCTTCGTAGCCCCATTCGTCGCGCAGCACCTCGGTGAGGAGCCAGTGGTTCTCCGAGGAGTGCACACCGTTGAGGCGGTTGTAGGCGCACATGACGGTCCAGGGCCCGGCCTCGGTGACCACGCGGCGGAAGGCGGGGAGGTAGATCTCGCGCAGGGTGCGGGCGTCGATGTCGGAGCTGACCGTCATGCGGTCGTTCTCCTGGTTGTTGGCGGCGAAGTGCTTGAGTGAGGTGCCGACGCCCTGCGACTGGACGCCGTTCACCCAGGCGGTACCGAGGGCGCCGCTGAGCAGCGGGTCCTCGGAGAAGTACTCGAAGTTGCGCCCGCACAGGGGGCTGCGCTTGATGTTGACGCCGGGGCCGAGGAGTACGTGCACGCCCTGGGCGAGCGACTCGCGGCCCAGCGCCCGGCCGACGCGTTCGGCGAGAGCGGTGTCCCAGCTGCTCGCGAGGGTGACGGCGGGCGGGAAGCAGGTGGCCGGGGCGCTGTCGATGATGCCGAGCTGGTCGACCCGGTCGTCTTTCTGCCGTCGCAGTCCGTGCGGTCCGTCGGCGAGGCGGAACTCCGGGATGTCCGCGTGCGGGAAGCTCTCGGTGATCCACCAGCTCGCCCCGGTAGTCAAAGTGGCCTTCTCTTCGATGCTCAGCCGGGCCACCGCTTCTTCGGGGGTGGTGGCTGCCGTGGGGTCGGTCACTGTGTGCTCCTTGCGTGTTCTGATTGCGTGTTCTGAAGGGAAGTCGGGAGTCCTCAGGGGAAGTCGGGGGGCCTCAGCGCACGCTGCGGACCCGCAGGACCGCGATCGCGCCGAGCACCCCGAAGATCGCCGCTGCGGGGAACAGGGCCTGGTAGCCGAGCCCTAGGACGACGGCCGCGGCGACGGCCGGTGCGAGCGCCTGTGGCAGGGCGGCGGCGATGTTGATGACGCCGAGGTCGCGGGCGAACGACTTGTGGGAAGGCAGTACTTGGGAGATCAGGGCGGTGTCCACGCCCTGGAAGCAGCCGAAGCCGACGCCCACCAGGAACGCCATCACGAGCATCCCGGTCACGGTCGGCACGGCCAGCGGAACGAGCATGGCGCAGCCGATGAGGGAGGCCGAGGCGACGACGAAGGGTTTGCGTCTGCCGAGCCGGTCCGAGAGCGGGCCGCAGATGAGCGTGGCCGGGAGTATTCCGGCTACTCCCGCGACGGCGAGGGCGGGCACCTTGCCGATCGCCCCGTCCCCGAGGCCGACGTAGTCCTGGAGGATGTAGAGCTTGTATCCGATGACCAGGAAGTACGACTGGAAGGTGCAGAGCCGGCCGACGAAGACCCAGAAGAAGTCGGGGTGCTTATGCGGATCGGGCAGCAGGTTCCGCAGGAACTCGCCCGCGCGGAAAGGCTCTTGGGGCACGTCCCGGCTGGACCGGTCCGGGTTGAGGGTGACGAACACGCTCACTGCGACGACCGAGAAGGCTGCCAGCAGCACGTACGCCAGGGTGATGTGGGCCTCCAGTACGGAACCCAGGATCTGCCCGAACAGTGATCCGCACATGGAACTGATCCCGAGCACCGCCGAGTACTGGCCACGCCTGGCGACCGGCACCCGGTCGGGCATCGCGGCGGACAGCGGGGCCATCGCGAAGTTGTAGCCGAGTTGCACGAAGCACCAGGCGGCCAGGATCGCGGGCACGGAGCTCATGAACGCCATGGCGAGCAGCGCGGTGCCACCGGTCAGCGCACCGGCCACGATCCAGGGTGTGCGCCGGCCGAACCGCGTTCGGGTCCGGTCGGAGACCGTACCGGCGACGGGCTGCGCCACCATGGCGACGATCGCACCGACGGTGGCGACCAGCGCCAGGGAGCCGACCTTGGCGTCCTCGCCGACGGTGCGCTGGATCTGGAGGGCCAGCAGGACACCGGGCACGGCGCCCCAGACGAGGGCGATGCTCAGGGTGGCGGGCCCCGCGCAGGCCATCATGCGCCACAGCGCCCGCCCGCTCACGGTCGGGCCGGTGCCCGGCGCGACAGGCGGGGCTACGAATTTCTCAACGCGTCCTTGCACGGGCGGGACCTTCTCTCGTCCGGACACAACGGTGTGCACCGGCTTCGGATCGTGCGGGATCGTGCGGTCGCTTCGAAACAGTACGGCGTACTGTTTTTGAGGACAAGGGTCGACTGCCCCGAGTTCGCTGCGGCACATAGGCTGACCCCGTGAAAGCGAAGACCTCGTACGCCAAGGGCGTCGCCAAGCGGGAGGAGATCCTCCAGGTCACCCTGGAGATCTTCGGCCGGGAGGGCGAGCGGAACACGACGCTGCGTGCGGTCGCCAAGGAGAGCGGCATCAGCCTCACCGGCGTGATGCACTACTTCGAGTCCAAGGACCACCTCCTCACCGAGGTGCTGCGCGCGAGCGACCGGGCGGCGGAGGCACGGTTCCGGGCCCCGGACGCCGTGCGCGACCCGGGCGAGTTCCTGGCCCTGGCCCTGACGGCGAACGCCGCGAACGCGGCCCGCGCCCGGCTGTACGTCACCCTCGTCGCCGCGTCGACCGACTCGGCCCACCCGGCGCACGCGTACTTCAAGGAGCGTTATGCCCTCCTGCGCGCGACGATCGTCGCGCACTTGGAGGCCGAACAGCTCCCCTCCGTGGACGCCGACTTCACCGCCTCGGCCCTCATCGCCGCGTCCGACGGCATCATGCTCCAGTGGCTGAGCGACCCGGCCATCGACATGGCCGACCACGTGCGCCGCGTGTGGCGCACGTTCACGGCCTGACCCTCACCCCGCCACCGTCCTGAACCCGCAGTTCCCGCTGCTGGAACCGGGGGTGTTGGCCGAGCGGGCCGCCACACGGTAGCGGTGGCAGTACGAGTGGTGGCAGAGGTACGAGCCGCCGCGCATCACCCGCCGGTCGCCACTCTCCGGCCCTCGCGGATCGGCCGACGGCGACTGCGCGTAGTAGTCCGGCGCGAACCGGTCGGCGCACCACTCCCACACGTTCCCGGCGACCTCGTACAGCCCGAAACCGTTGGGCGAGTACGTCCGTACGGGCGCGGTCGCTAGATGGCCGTCGGCGCCCGTGTTCTCGTACGGGAAGCGGCCCTGCCAGATGTTGCACCGCCACCGGCCGCCGGGGAGCAGCTCGTCGCCCCAGGCGAAGCGCCGCCCTTCGAGGCCACCCCGCGCCGCGTACTCCCACTCGGCCTCCGTCGGCAGCCGACGCCCCGCCCACGCGCAATAGGCGACGGCGTCGTCCCAGGCCACGTGCACGACGGGGTGGTCGGGTTCGGCGTCGGACAGCGGGCCGTGCGGGTGGCGCCAGTCGGCTCCGCGCACGTCGAGCCACCACGGGACGGTGGGGTCGGCGGCGGCGATGTCGGGGCGTTCGGCGGCGACCGCGAGGTGGAAGACGGCCGAGCTCCCCTCCCGCTCGGCCACGGTGACGTACCCGCTCTCCTCGGCGAAGGCCCGGAACATCGCCACGGTGACGGTGGTGACGTCGATGCCGAACGACGCGACGCGCACCGTGTGCACAGGACGTTCGCCGTCTGCCGGATACCCCTCGTCGAAAGCGTCACCCATCGAGAACTCACCGCCCTCCAGGGCGACTTGATCGTGCACGGGAGGATCCGCGGCCGACACGGGGAGCGGTCCGGAGGCACCGGGCCGGGGAACGGATGCGCAGCAGTCCATTGACGTCTCCATGACCCGAGTATATGAATACGCACATAGGTGAGAACACACATAGGGAGTCGCCAAGGTGAAGTTCGAGTACGTGCTGCTGGGTCTGCTGGCTCGCCGCCCCTACAGCGGCTACGACCTGCGCAAGTGGCTGGAGACCGAGGGGCAGTTCGTGTGGGCGAAGGCGCATCACAGCCAGATCTACCGAAAACTCGCCCAACTGGAGGGCGAGGGCTGGGTGCGACACGAGGTCGACGCACGCGAGGGGCGCCCGGACGCGAAGGTCTACCGGCTGACCGAAAGCGGGCACAACGCGCTGATGGACTGGGTACGTGCGCCGTACGAGCCCTCGACCCGACTCCAGGACATCGACTTCACCGCCCGCTTCAGCGTGTGCGCTCCCCTGGACAGGGACACGGCGATCGGCCTGCTCCGTACCGAACTCGACTACCGCCGCGCGCAGATCGCCAAGAACCGCCACCGCGACCGAACCCTGCACTACGAGGACCCGCTGCCGGGCCTCGATCAGAACCTGGACCGGGAGGTCCAGGAGTCGCTGCACCTGCTGGGCGCGAGGGCGATGGACACCTGGGTCGACTGGCTGGAGCAGACCCTTCACCGGATGACCGGAAGCCGTACCGCCGACCGTACGACCGGTGAGGAGTCCGCCTGATGAAGGCCATCATGGTCATGTTCGACAGCCTCAACCGTCACATGCTGCCTCCGTACGGGGGCGACTGGACACACGCCCCGAACTTCGCCCGCCTCGCCGAGCGTGCCGTCACCTTCGACAACGCGTACGCCGGGTCGATGCCGTGCATGCCGGCCCGCCGCGAGATCCACACCGGGCGGCACAACTTCCTGCACCGCAGCTGGGGACCGCTGGAGCCGTTCGACGACTCGATGCCGGAACTCCTCAAGCAGAACGGCGTCTACACCCACCTGGTCAGCGACCACCCACACTACTGGGAGGACGGCGGCGCGACTTACCACGGCCGCTACCACACCTGGGAGTTCTTCCGCGGGCAGGAGGGCGACCCGTGGAAGGGACAGGTGGCCGACCCGCCGATACCCGAGGACCTCAAGAAGATGCGGTTCGGCCCCGGCTACCGGCAGGACTGGATCAACCGGCAGCACACGGCCACCGAGGACCGGCACCCACAGACCCTCACCTTCGACGCCGGCCTCGAATTCGTCACGGCGAACAAGAACGCCGACCGGTGGTTCGTCCAGATCGAGACCTTCGACCCGCACGAACCCTTCTTCAGCCCGCAGCGCTACAAGGACCTCTACCCGCACGACTACGACGGCCCGCACTTCGACTGGCCCGACTACAAACGCGTGGTGGAAACCGACGAACAGGTCGAGCATGGGCGGATGGAGTACGGGGCGCTCCTCTCCATGTGCGACCAGTCGCTGGGGCGGGTCCTGGACACCATGGACGAACTGGAGCTGTGGGACGACACCCTGCTGATCGTCAACACCGACCACGGACTGCTGCTCGGCGAGAAGGGCTGGTGGGGCAAGAGCGTCCAGCCCTGGTTCAACGAACTGGTCCACCTCCCCCTGTTCGCCTGGGACCCCCGCACGGCCGCCGCGGGCGCGCGGCGGGGGGCTCTCGTACAGACCGTCGACCTCGCCCCGACCTTCCTCGAATTCTTCGGCGTCGAGCGCCCCAGCGACATGCAGGGCGCACCACTGCCGATGGCCACCGACACACCCGTACGGGAGGCCGGTCTCTTCGGCATCCACGGCGGACACGTCAACGTCACCGACGGGCGACACGTGTACATGCGCGCGCCCGCTTCACCCGACAACTCCCCCTTGTACGAGCACACGTTGATGCCGACGCACATGCGGGGCCGGTTCTCGCCCGCCGAGCTCGTCGGCCTGGAGCTGGCCGAACCGTTCGACTTCACCAAGAACGTCCGCACAGTGCGCGTACCGGCCCGCACCATGTTCAACCCGTACCACCACGGCACCCTCCTCTTCGATCTGGAGAGCGACCCCGGACAGAACACCCCGCTCGTCGACGACGCGGCCGAACTGCGCATGGCGACCCTGATGACCGAGCTGATGCGGGCCAACGACGCACCGCCCAGCCAGTACGCGCGCCTGGGCCTGCCCGAGCACGGACCGGTCGGGGACGAGCACCTCCTGATACGGGCCCAGCGCGCCCAGGCCGAGCGCGCGACGCAACCGCTGCCCCGCATGGCGGACTACCCGGAGGGCCGGCTCTCGCTGCGTACCCCGTTCCGGGCGCTCATCGCCGACCCGTTCGCCGTCGAGGTGCTGCGCACCCATCTGCCGGGCGTGGTGGACTCCGAACTGCTCCAGATGGTCGGGGCGACACCGCTGATCGATCTCGCGGCGACGGCGGGGGCGCTGTTCCCGTCCGATGCGCTGCACCGGGTCGCCGAGGATCTCGCGAAACTCTGACCCCACGCAGTCGCCGCTCCCCCGCGCGGCCCTCTCTCCCACGCTCCTCCCCCGCGCGGCCCTCTCTCCCACGCCCCTCTCGCGCGCGGCCCACCCAGGGCCCACTGCTCGCCGCCTCGCCGCACAGAATCGAGAAGGCACCATGACGACCGAGCTCAGCAAAGACGCTGCGCCCCCCGGCCCGGCTACCGGCTCAACTCCCGCACAGATCAAGGGCCGGTGGCGACAACTCTCCCTGCTCGGCGGCACCATGGTCGTCGACAACACCGAGGCCAGCCTGGTCAGCAGCCTCTTCCCGCTGATCCGCCAGTCCCTCGGCGTCTCGCTCGGCGCCCTGGGCATCCTCACCGCGGCCAGCAAGATCGTGGGCGTCTTCACCGGCCCCTTCTGGGTGTGGGCGGCTCAGCGCTGGTCGCGCAAGAGCGTGCTCGTCGTGGCCACCGGCCTGTGGGGCGTCTGGGGCATCGCCGCGGGCTTCTCCCAGAACTTCACCCAACTCCTCATCCTGTACACCATATTGGCGGCCGGATACGCCGCCGCGAACCCGATCATCACCGAGATCATCGGCGACCTCTTCGGCAGTTCCTCCCGCGGCCGTGCCGTCGGTGTCCTGTACGGATCTATCTCGCTGGTCAGTGCGGTGATCGGGCCGCTCCAGGGGCAGCTCGCCGGCGTGGACGAGGGCTGGCGCTGGGGCCTGTGGGGCATCGGCGCGTTCAACCTCCTGCTCGGTCTCGCCCTGCTGGTCTGGTTCCGCGACCCAGGTCGGGGTGCCGCCGAGGAGCAACTCGCCGACCTGGACCAGGCCACCCGTGAAGCCCATTCGAAGCTCACCTGGGCCCAGGCGTTCTCGCTCCTCAAGATCCGCAGTCTGGTGATCCTGATCGTCTCGCGGCTGCTGTCCGGGCACCTGCTGGTGGTCACGTTCGGCGTGGTCTTCCTGGTGGACGTGCACGGTTTCAGCACCCAGAAGGCCTCACTCGTCAGCCTGCCCTTCGGTGTCGGCTACTTCCTCGGAACCCTCCTGGGCGGGGCAGCCGCCGACTGGGCCTCGCGGCGCAGTCCCCGTTTCGGACCGGTCGCCGTCCTCCAGGCGGCCCAGCTCGCCTTCGCCGTATTCGCTTTCTTCGGCAGCCAGTTCCACTACGACAGCATCCTCGTGTACGGCGTCTTCTTCGCACTGCTCGGCACGTCACAGGGCATCAACCCGAGCGTCAACCGGCCGATGGTCATGGCCATCACCCCGCCCGAACTCCGGGGCGCCGCCTTCGCGTTGTACGTGTCCGTCGCCGAGTCGATCGCCTGGGCGGGCTACAGCCTCGGCGCGGGATTCCTCGCCGAAGCCGTCGGGCTCCGTGCGGTCTTCCTCTGGGTCCTGGTCGTCCTGATGCTGGTGAACGGCCTCTTCCTCACTCTGCTCTACCGCCCCTACGCCACCGACACCGCCCGCGTACAGCGGGAACTGGACGCCCGGCGCAGGGCCGCCCTGACCGAGCCCCGCTAACTGCAAACAACACCCTGGATCGAGAACAGCTGATGACACCCGCACGCCACCTGCCCGACGGCTTCCTCTGGGGCGCCTCCACCGCCGCGCACCAGATCGAGGGCAACAACACCAACAGCGACTGGTGGCTCTTCGAGCACACGGAGAACCCGTATATCAAGGAGCCCAGCGGCGATGCCTGCGACAGCTACCACCGCTGGCCCGAAGACATGGACCTGCTGGCCGAACTGGGCTTCACCGACTACCGGTTCAGCATCG
The DNA here is from genome assembly GCF_042881845.1 of Streptomyces sp. NPDC058257. NCBI lineage: Bacteria > Bacillati > Actinomycetota > Actinomycetes > Kitasatosporales > Streptomycetaceae > Streptomyces > Streptomyces sp. NPDC058257. Next base: position 270,749 of record NZ_JBHVXJ010000009.1, on the reverse strand, counting down.
AGTGGGCGCGCATCGAGCCCGCTCCCGGCGAGTTCTCCCAGGCCGCGATCGCCCACTACCGGCGCATGGTCGAGGGTGCGCACGAGCGTGGCCTGCGGCCCCTGGTGACGCTGCACCACTTCACCGCTCCCCGGTGGTTCATGGAGCGCGGCGGATGGGCCTCCGCCGGTTCGGACGAACTGTTCGCCCGCTACCTGACGGCAGCCGCGCCCGTCTACGCCACCGACGTGACCTATGCCTGCACCATCAACGAGCCCAACATGCTCACCTCCATGGCCACGCTCCAAAAGGCCCATCTCGCCGGAAGCCAAATACCCACGTTCGGGCCGACAGTGCCGGACGGCGCCACCACCGAAGCTCTCCTACGTGCGCACGGCCGGGCAGTGGAGACGGTCAAGTCCATTGCCCCGCACGTGCGTTGCGGCTGGTCCATCGCGAACCAGGTGTACCAGCCGCTGCCGGGGGCGGAGGACGTCGCGGCGGCGGTCCGATACCCGCGCGAGGACGTCTTCCTCGAAGCGGCCCGCGGCGACGACTGGCTCGGCGTGCAGTCGTACACCCGCACCCGCGTCGGCCACGACGGCCCGCTGCCCGCACCGCCGGAAGTCGAACACACCCTCATGGGCTGGGAGTACTACCCCCGCGCCCTGGGAGAGGCGCTGCGCCACAGTGCCGCCGTCGCCCCCGGCGTCCCGCTGATCGTCACCGAGAACGGCATCGCCACCGCCGACGACACCCGCCGCATCCACTACACCGCCGACGCCCTCGACTCCCTCGCCGACGCCATGGACGACGGTGTCGACGTCCGCGGCTACTTCCACTGGAGCGCGCTCGACAACTACGAGTGGGGCCGCTACACACCCACCTTCGGCCTGATCGCCGTCGACCGCGAGACCTTCGCCCGTACCCCCAAGGCCTCCGCCGCATGGCTCGGCGCCACGGGACGCACCCGGACCCTGCCTCTCGCTCCCCGGTCGAAGCAGACGACCTGAGGCTCCCGGAAGCGGTCGACCATGGTGTCCAGATCCCCTTGGGGGATGGGAGACCCAGCGCGTACGCAATAGCTGGTGTCACACTCGGCGAGTGGTGGGGGCGCCAGTCCCGTCCTGCCGGCGAGTCATCACCACGTCTCTGATCCGGCTCTCGACAGCGGCAGTTGGGCGACCTCGCCGTACAGTTTCCAACCGCTCTGGTACGAGATCACTCACGAAGGCCCTCAGGAGGTGCCGACACGAGGACGTCGGGCACCACCTTGCTAGCCGAAGGCTCTACAGCCCGACGCGTACCAGACACACCCCCTGCGTCCACGCGACCACCACCACCCACGAGCACCCCGGACCGCCCGCCGCTCTGCTGCAGGGCGTCGACCGCCGCCATGCAGCATTCAGGCATCACGGTCGGTACTCGAACAGCACGAAGGAACAAGGACCCCGCCTGCAACAGCTCCGGAACGGGAGCGCCGGCAAGATACGCCGCGGTCTGCTCGCTGTCCCACAGCTTCGAGGTCCATGACGTCGGCGAGGAGTTCGAAATTGGCAGCCGAGTCGCCGTGGGGCGTCGGGTGGCCAATCCGGGGTGGCCACAAACGGCAGAAGCGTGAAAGACACACCCGACTTCCCTGGGTAGATGAACCGAACAAAGGGCTCACCATGTCCCGCAGAACCACGTAGGGAAGCGTGACGCTTCTGCGAACAATTCCCTCCGCACAACACCAGGCAGCAGGCTCGCCATCACGGCCTTCGTCGTGGTCACGTGCACCTTGGCCGGAGCACATGATCAGACGAAGGCCGCCCCACGTCCGGCGAACCTCCAGGTGAGCGACCCAGTTCGAGTGGTCGTTCGAGGCCGGAGATAGGCTGCTTCTGGACTGGCAGCGATCCGCCCCAACTCACATCGTTACCGAGAGTGATCATGGTACCCAACAATCATCTGGCCCACGAGCTCGACGGCACGGGACCACTGCTCGTGGCCGTCCACGGCATCACCGAAAACCGGAGCTTCTGGAACCTCGTTCACCTGCAGCAGCACTTCCGCGTGCTGAGCGTCGACCTGCGTGGCCACGGTGACTCGCCCCGGACCGGACCGTACGGGATCGACGAGTCGGTGGAGGACATCCACCGACTGATCGAGTCGCTGGGTGAGGACCAGCCTCCGTTCATCGTCGGCCACTCCCTCGGCGGAGTGATCGCGACCGCCTACGCGGCCTGTTACCCGACCCGTGGTGTGGTCAATGTCGACCAGTCGCTGCAGGTTGGCCCCCTGCCCGCGGAGATAGCCGCCGCCGTGCGGGGAGAGGGTTTTGCGGACTTCACTCGTACGGTTTTCGCCTCGCTGTACGGCGAGCTGGATCCTGCGCTGGTGGCCGACATCGAGCGCCGCCGCGTCCTGGACCAGGAGGTGTTCAGCGGGTTTTGGACCCCGTTGCTCGATTGGGACGCCGACACGCTGGCAGCGTGGTCTCAACGCACTACGAGTCTCCCGCCCGACGTGCCGTACCTGTCCTTGCACGGAACCGACCCCGGTGAGCACTACGCCGGCTGGCTCACCGACCGCATCCCGGGGGCCGTGGCCGAGCAGACGCCGACCCGCACGCACTATCCACACCTGGCACAACCTGAATGGTTCGTCTCCCGCGTCCATCAGTTCTTCAGCTAGTGCCGCATCAGGTTACGTTCGCCCGGTTCCTAGTGCCGGAGGCGTGTCCGATCAACTGATGCGTGATCTCCTCAGCGGACAGCACCAGTGCGAAGCCTTTGCGTAGGACGGCGAGTTCGGGTTCCTGGCGGGACTCGTCGTCGGTGGCGGTGACGTCGGATCCGACGACGACTTTGTAGCCGCGTTCGTATGCCTGCCGGGCCGTGGTGCCGCAGCAGTAGTTGGTGAGGGTTCCCGTGACGATGACCGTGTCGCGGCCGAGGTTGCGCAGCATCGTGTCGAGCGGGGTGTCGTAGAACGCGCCGTAGGAGGGCTTGCGGATCAGGGCCTCGTCGGCGCGGTAGCCCATCGGGCCCCACACCTTCGCGGGGCCCGGCCGGCACCAGCCGGTGTCGGAGTGCGGGAGGTATTGCAGGGCGTGCGGCCGGTCCAGTCCGAGATGCGTGTCGTCGAAGATGGTCCAGATGACCGGGACAGAGGCGGCCCGGCACGTCTCGACCAGTTGGCGCAGCCGGGGCGCCATCCGGGTTGCCGCCGGTACCCAGTAGGGGCTCCAGCCGGGACGGGTGAATTCGTCCTGCATGTCGATGACCAGCAGCGCGGAGCGTTCGGGCCGTACGCCGAACGACGCCCGGCCGTGTTGGTAGCCGTCACGCGCTCGCTCGGTCACCCATCCCTCGGAATACGCCACCTCTACCCCTTACCTCGATTCGAGATACCTCGTTTCGATGTGCGAGAGTAGCAGCATGCTGGAACTCGCGATCCTGGGATTCCTGGCCGACGGCCCGCTGCACGGATACCAACTGCGCCGCCTCATCGCGCACTTGTCCGGCCACGCCCGGCCGGTCAGCGACGGCAGCCTCTACCCGGCGATCAACCGCCTGGTCAGGGCCGGACTACTGGACCGGCGCACCGAGCCCGGCGCCTCGGCCGCCCAGCGGCACACCCTGAGCCTGACCCCCGCCGGCCGCACCGAACTGCTGCGCCGCCTCCGGGAGCCCGACGAGCCGGACATCACCGACGGCGCCCGGTACTTCACCATCCTGGCCTTCCTCTCCCAGCTCCCCGACACCGCCGACCAGCACGCGGTGCTACGCCGGAGGCTGGAGTTCCTGGAGCAGCCCGCGAGCTTCTTCCATGACGGCAACCGCCCGCTCCGTGCCGAGGACACCGACGACCCCTACCGCCGCGGCATGCTCCTCGTCGCCCGCGCCACCAGCCATGCAGAACGGTCCTGGCTGCGGGAGCAACTGGCATGACGCTGACGGGGAGAACCGCACGGGGCTCAACCCTGGGCGCTCTTTCTTCCGCGAGAGTGTGCGGGGGACAGAACGAGTACATGTCCGTGAGATCGAGAGCGTATCGGCGCGGATGGACCGGGATCCGTCGGCGGTGACGACCGCTCGTGCGGCGGCTGCGGCTTGTTCCACGCAGCGGTCAAGAACGAAGAGACGGCAGACGCCAGGCAGCAATCTGGGACGAGTCGGGACGCGCCTCAGCTCGCCGCGGTCGGTGAGCCGGTCGGTGAGCCGGTCGGTGACGCTGACTGGCCTGGCAACACTGCCATCGCTCCCCGCGACCGCTCACCAAGATCTGTACCAGAGCGCAATTCTCAGCGACATTTTCAGAGCGCCCTGCCATCAACCGCTCTTCGAAACCACTGATAAACGCTCTCCGGTCTCACCTACGCAGCCAGGCCCGGCACGCGGGGAATCGACTCCGGCTGGTCTGTCGTAGCCCTGTAACAGGGACCGTGAGCCCTTGGAGTTGCACCCGTTCGTGTGATCGACTGCTCAGTGTCCGAGAGAAACGCGAAGCGCAACGCGACGCTTTGCCACGGCCGGACACGACTCCGGCCGACCGCGGGGGCGGCCCGAGCCAGCCGCGCTCCGCGAGTAGCGGGCCCGTGCGCCGCACAGGCGCACACGCACCACTGCACGTACGCACGTACGCACGTACGCACGTAAGGAGAGAAAACATGCGCAAGTTCAAGCGCGCAGCAGTCGCCGCCGCCAGCGTTCTGGCCTTCTCCGGCCTCAGCATCGGAGCCGCGCAGGCCGCCGAACTCCCCTCGATGTTCACGCCGGGCGACCCCGCGACGGACTGCTTCACGCAGGAGACCCAACGGGGGGTGGACCAGGGAGCGGGCCACCACGTCACGATCGTCCACTGCGAACGCGACCCCCAGAACCCGGGCACCATGCTGGTCTTCTACCGGCCCTGAGTCCGAGGCGGATCGCCTCCGGCTCTCTCCACCGAGGCCCCGGTCTCCTTGGCTGCGGCACGTCGGAGAACCGGACGCTGCGTCGGCGTGACGGACGAAGGCGGCTCCTCCACCCCCTGCGCGGGGGCCGGAGAGGCCGCCTTCGTGTTGCTCGGTGCCAGCGGTGGCGATGGTCGCACGGTGGGCGATGGCCACGGCACGGCCGGGCCTTGGCCAGTTGCGAGGACAGGCGGCGCTACATCAGCGGCGTGTGCGGCAGGACGCCCTCGGAGTCCAGCCGGTACATGACCTGTCGAAGCGTGACCTTGAGGGGGGCGTATCCCACAATGATCTGCCTCGCCCGGTCCACCACGGCCGACCACCGGAGCCGCTCACGCGCCATAGCGGTACTTGTACCCGATCGGCGGCGCCGATGGGCACTCGCTCAGGGCAGTCGAAAGTGGTAGGAGCTATCACCACAGGTCAAGGCCACGTGGCGGGCGATTACCCAAAGTGGGTAATCGCCCGTGGTTACCCAGAACCGGTGCGGAATCGCGAGAGCCAACCGCCCCCGGCCCGCGGCTCGGGCACAACCTGATCCTGCTCCTGGAACTCCGGCACCGCCTGGCCGACTTGGTGGCCTGGTGGCCTGGTGGCTTGGTTCACTTCCAGCAGCAGTGTTTGTCTGCTGCTACGGGCAGCAGTTGCGGACCTTGGGACCCGTGTGTGTTCACGAGAAGTAGCAGCAAGCGGGGCCACGGTCGGGTGTCGGGCTCGGTCATCAAGGCGGGCACTGGTGGGATCCGCCGCTATCGTGCTCCCGTGACTGCTTCCCTGCAGCGTGCCCTGCTGTTTCTCGATGTCGACGGGCCACTCATACCGTTCGGCGCGGTGCCCCAGCCGCATCCGACTTATGCGGCGGGTCCTGAACTGCCCGATGCGGACGCGAATCCGCTCCTGAAAAGGATTAATCCCGAGCACGGGCCCCGGCTGGCGGCGCTCCCGTGCGAGGTGGTCTGGGCGACGACATGGATGTTGGACGCGAACGAGTGCATCGCGCCCCGCATCGGTCTGCCGCAGCTGGCGGTGGTGGTCTGGCCGGAGCCGTCCGATACCGATGACCAGGACGAACGGAACGGACTGCACTGGAAGACCCGTGCCCTTGTCGAATGGGCTGCGGGGCGCCCGTTCGCCTGGGTCGACGACGAGATCACGAATACCGATCGGGCCTGGGTCGCTGCCCATCATCAGGGGCAAGGCCTGCTCCATCGTGTCGATCCCCGCCGTGGCCTGGCTGACAGCGACTATGCGGCTCTCGAGTCGTGGCTGCGACAGCCGGTCTGACACAGCTGGAGAACATGAAGAGGTCGCGGGAACGACCTGGTGGCGCTGCGGGACGGTCCGCCACTTGTGAGGGCGGCGGACCGTCGAGACGGAACTCGCAGGTCAGACGCCTTCGCCAGAAGCACTCGGCAGCGCGCCCGGTCGGCACCACACAAATTGGACCAGAGCAACTACTCGTGAATAAAGCCAGCCTGGTGTTCGGCAGTGAGAACCTGCTGCTTGCAGGCGTCGCTCAGGCGCCGGTGAGTCTCCCGTGGGGCACCCCACCCCGGCGGTCTCGATCGCCTTCCATCGTTGGTCGGTGAACTTCGTGCCGCAGTTGGCCCAGAGGGTGCGGCGCGCTTCCCACTCGGCCTGCTGTTGTTCCGTCGCGCGGCGCAGTTGTTCCTGGTGCTCGCGGTCACGGGCCTCGTACTTGGCCCGCTGGCGGATGTCGTGTGCTTCGCGGCGGGGGTTGCCGATGGCTTCCAGGAGGGGCTGCACGTGGGTGCGGCGGAAAGCCGGTCCGGCCAGGCCGTGTTCACGCAGGCTGCCCAGCCCGGTCGCGATGATCGGAATCTTGTGGTCGTAGAGGTGGTGGTCCTCATACCGCTCCCCCGCCCACAGAGGGCGAAGGAGCTCCTGCGGCGCGGAGCTCGCTTATAAGACGCCCAAGAAGAGAAATGCGGACCGATCGCTCTCCTTTAGAGGAGGGCCGGTGAGGGCGGCACGAGCGCCCTCACCGGTAAGGCCACCTATCTGAGGGCTAGCCCCACCCAGGGCCGCAGGGGACCATGATGTTGGCGACTGCCTTTCGGTGGATCGGATTCGTGTCCCAGTACGGGCCGACCTGCTTGAAGACATAGTCGATCTTGTACGTGCCGCAGCGCCAGTTCATGGGCGTCAGGTCGATCTTCTTGTCGGGGGTGCCCTGGCCGGCCTCCCCCTCGAACCCTTTGGATCGGCCGTCGCTCTTGGTCAGAGTGCCGGTGATCGTCACTTTGGCCGGCCACTTGTTGGAGGGGTTCCACCAGCCGCCGGACCACCAGTATTGGACTTCGTTGTTGTCCGCGTACAACTGACCCATAATGCTGTTCTTTACGACGTTGATGCAGAGCCGCATCTTGGAGTAGGTATAGCCGCTAGCGCCGTAGCGCTCGACCCACCCGCTGCAGACTGTGCGCGCCTCGTACGCGGGTTCCCTTGCCTCCGCGGCCCGGGCGGAGCCCGCGGAGTGTGCGACCCCGCTCCCAGACGCCAGTCCCGCACCCGCCAGGAGGACCGCGCCCAGGAGCGACGCGGAACGCTGGAATCTCAGTCGATTGGCCATGAAGTCAGCCTTTCTGTAACGAAAGACGAGTTCTTTCCGGGCCATCCTGAGACAAAATGTCTCTGTTCCGGCGCTGCTTCCGGATCTTCGCACCAAACGAGTGACATCAGGTTTCCGGACTGATCCGCGGTTTCGGGACGCAGAAGCAGACTCTGAGGCCACCCTCCGCAGTCCACGGGTTGTCGGCGGCCCACAGACGCCTCACAGGGCCCAATGACTGCGAGTATGAGAGTGGCCCGCGCCGCAGGCTCCCAGCCCCCGAGCCGTGACCACCGAGGCCGACTGGAGCCGCATCGCCGACTACACGGCTCCAGCCGCCGCTCTCCACGCGTGATCGGCCGACGGGGCAACTCCCGCAGCCTCGCCCCACGCCAGGAGGGCACCTCGCGCGAGGGCCAGGAGGAGCTGTGGTCCCGCGCGGTTTCCGGTCGCCGTCCCATCTACGGCGGCGCCCGGGCATCTTCCAGCTTCCCACCGCAAGAACGCGATGTCCGCCCTGCAGCCCCATACTTCGCCGTCCCGGGCCGATCGCGCAAAGGGACGTGAACGGGCGGCGGCCGCGTGCCCCTCTGGTGGCCGCTCCCCGGCCGCTGGAGCACTCCCCCAGGCAACCGGGGGCGTGACTCAGCCCGGCCTCAAAGATGCCCGAGGGACAGACCGGGCGGTCGACGGCTTCCGCGAGAGAAGAAGCAAGCCCGGCGCTTGTGGGATGGCCGGACTGCACGTCGCAGGCATCGTCCTCTGGTCGGCCCGGTGATCCAATGGGGACTACGATCCGGCGATCTCCTGCCGGGGCTGGTGGGTGAAGCGCCGCAGGAGGTCCAATGTCTCTCGGAACTCGGCCCGGCGGCCGTCCCTGCCGTCGGTGGGACGGGTGCTCCAGACCCGACGCGCGAGAGCGTCGGCGAGATCGACGGTGTCGCTGGAACAGAGCAGGTAGCGGGCTGAGCGTGCTTCCTGCATCTGGTTCGCCAGCTCGTTGGCTCCGGGACCGTCGTCACTCAGCTGTGTTTCCTTGAGGTAGTCCAGTAGCTGAACTATGGCCGTGTTAAAGGCGATCCCGGCTTTGAGCTTCTGTTCGCGGAGCCACATGCGGTCCTGTCGACGCGCGCGCGGTGAACCACGAACCGAACAGGACCCCTATGAGGCCGATTGCGGCCCCGATGGCCACGGACAGGATGTTCTCCACGGTCAACTTCCCCCCGATGACAGCACCGTAAGACTACAAAGGCCGCCGGAGGCGGCGCACTCGACGAGCGCCCTCACATGCCAAGGGCCGGTGATCCGAACGAAACGGCGACATAGGCGAGGCACACTTCGGCGTCATCGGCCGGTCCGGGCACGGGCTGGCCGGGATCGTCGCGCTCGTAGCTGTCCTTGGTTGGGGGAAGTCGTCGGCGATCCTCACGCGTGGCCATTCGCGCCCTTTGGCCTTGTGGGCGGTGGAGACGGTCACCTCGGCCGTTCCTTCGGGGGCGAGTTGGGCGACAGCCCTGCCGTGCGGACCAGGTTGCCGGCCTTTTCCCGGTGCTGGTGCACGAGGCGGATCGCCATGGCACCTTCACCGGTGGCCGAGGCAACTCGTTTGACCGAGCCGCTCCTGACGTCGCCGGCTGCGAAGACCCCGGGGAGGCTGGTCTCCAGCAGCAATGGGCCACGGCCGAGCGGGCCCCACCGGGTCGTGTCGGCAGCAGCCTGGGCGTCCGCCCCTGTGAGGACGAAACCCTTCTCGTCCAGGGCGAGCACGCCCCTCAGCCATTCCGTGCACGGGCGGGCCCCGATGAACACGAACAGCGCGGCGGCCCGCAGCGTGCGGCGCCCACCATGTGCGTTGTGCTCGACGCTCAGCGATTCCAGCTTCTCCTGACCGGAAACGCCCCGGACCTCGGTGTGGAGCAGTACCTCGATCTTCGGGTGCCGTTCCACCTGGTCCACCAGGTAACGCGACATGTCCGCGTTGAGGTCGCCGCCCCGGACGAGCAGGTGAACTCTGGACGCGTGACGGGCCAGGAACAGCGCCGCCTGGCCGGCGGAGTTACCCCCGCCGACTACGGCGACCGGGTCCGCCTGGCAGAGACTGGCCTCGTGCACGGTCGCCGCGTAGTAGACGCTGATGCCTTCCAGCCGGTCGATGCCAGGCACCTCGAGCCTGCGATACCAGACACCTGAGGCGAGCACCACGGCACCGGCCCGGATCTGGGACCCGTCGGTGAAGGCGATTACGTACTCGTCGTCCTGCGGGACGAGCCCGTTGACCTGGGCCGGCACCATCAGGCGGGCACCGAACTTGTGGGCCTGGAGCACCGCGCGTTCGATGAGCTCGCCCCCGGAGATGCCCGACGGGAAGCCGAGGTAGTTCTCGATGCGAGACGAGGTGCCTGCCTGGCCTCCAGTGGCCACAGCGTCGACGAAGATCGTGGTGAGGCCGTCAGAGGCTCCGTACACGGCGGCGGCGAGTCCCGCAGGGCCCGCGCCGACCACCATCACGTCGCACTGCCCGGCCTTCGACGTGGGGGCGGGCAGCCCTATGAGCCTGGCAAGTTCGGCGTTACTCGGATTGCGCAGCACCCGCTCGCCCTTCCAGAGGACCACCGGAGTTTCCTCGGGGCGGATGGAGAACCGACGCAGCAGCGACTCAGCCTCCTCGTCCCTTTCCAGATCCAGCCAGCGGTGGGGCAACCGGTTGCGGGCAGCGAACTCACGCAGCCGCAGCGTGTCCCGCGAATAGCACGATCCCAGGATGCGAAAGCCCGCACCGAGGCCGATGAGCAGGTATCGGCGGCCCAGATAAGCGCGGAGGATCAGGTCGCCGAGTACGGGGTCGCGGCCGACCAGGGTGCGTTGGCGCTCCACCGGCACAGCCACGATCTCGCCTGCCTCGCGCACCACGGCGGTGTCGAACGCCGCCTGCCCCTCCAGCATCCCCAGTTCACCCAGGAACCTGCCGGGTCCGTGGGCCGCCACCGTGCGCTCTTCCGGCCCGCCGTGGTCCTGAACGATCTCGACGGTCCCGCTGAGGATCGCGAGAAATTCCTGGAGCGGCTCGCCCTCGCGGTACAGCACCTCGCCTTCCGCGGTCCTGCGGCGCTCACCGTACGCGGTCAGGTCCTGAAGCTGCTCCGGTGTCAGGCGCGGGAATGCCCCGTGTCGGTCCGGCGTCTCACGGACCGCACCATTCTTGTGCTGGTCAGCACGCATCAGACCAAAGCCTCGTGGACGTAGCACCATCGCCAGTCCTCTCCCGGTTGGAAGGACTGCACGACGGGGTGATCGGCGCTGCCCGCGTGTCGTCGGGCGTGCTTGAGGGGTGAGGAGTCACAGCAGCCGACGTGCCCGCAGGTGAGGCAGAGCCGCAGGTGCACCCATGGAGAATGCTCCCTGAGGCACTCCTCGCAGCCCTGCGGGGTACGCGGCGTCACTGGCCGCACCATTGCCAGGTGCGGATCCGGAATCGTGGCCATGACGTTCTCCTTCCGCCTCTCTGCGCTCCGCAATTACCGTCCCGCAGTGTTCTGCCGGCCTTCCAGGGCCTGTTCGACCCACTCACGCAGGACGTGCGCAGGTGCCGCGCCGGCCTGTCGGGCGAGCGTTACGCCTTGGTCCTGAACGAGCAGCGTGGGCACTGCCTGGACCTCGAACCGCCGGCTCAATCCTGGGTTCTTGTCTATGTCGACTTTGACGAGCTTGATCCGTCCGGCGAGGTCGCGGGCCACCTGTTCGAGGGCGGGGCTCACCATGCGGCAGGGGCCGCACCAGGTGGCCCAGAGGTCGACGACGACAGGCTGGACGGCGTTGTCGGCGACTTCGGTGAAGTCGTCGTCGCCGGCGTCGACCATCCAGGGCAGCGGTTGCTTGCAGTGGCCGCATTTAGGACGCCCCTTGGCGGCAACAGGAATCCGGTTGTCGCGCCCGCAGTGCGGGCAGGTCATCGTCGTCGTACGGGTGGTGTTCACGCTGCCCTCGCTTCCCGGGCCTCTTCCTGCTGGTCGTAGGTGACCACCAGCTCTCCGTGCTCGGCGTCGACGCGGACCGTCGCGCCGTCCTGGACGTCGCCTCGCAGAAGGGCACGCCCGACCAGTGTCTCGACCTCGTGGGAGATGTATCGCCGCAGCGGCCGGGCCCCGTACACCGGGTCATACCCCTGGTGGGAAATCAACTCCCTTGCCGCATCGGTGAGTTGCACGTTGATGCGACGTTCCGCGAGCCGCTGCCGCAGTTCGTCGAACTGCAGCTCCACGATTCGTTCGATCTGCCGCTCACCCAGCGGCTTGAACAGCACGATGTCATCGACGCGGTTGAGGAACTCCGGACGGAAGTGCCCCCGCAGCTCGCCCATCACCAGGGCACGGGCGTCAGGCTTGATCTCACCCTCGGCAGTGGCGCCGTCGAGGAGGTGCTCGGAGCCGATGTTGGACGTCATGATGATCACGGTGTTGCGGAAGTCGACGGTGCGGCCCTGAGCGTCGGTGATGCGGCCGTCATCGAGGATCTGCAGCAGGGTGTTGAAGACGTCGCTGTGTGCCTTCTCGATCTCGTCGAACAGCACAACCGAGTACGGCTTGCGGCGTACGGCTTCGGTGAGCTGGCCGCCTTCCTCGTAGCCGACGTATCCGGGCGGTGCGCCCATGAGCCTGCTGACGGTGTGCCGCTCCTGGTACTCACTCATGTCGAGGCGCACCATGTTCTCCTCGGAGTCGAACAGCGCCCGGGCGAGGGTCTTGGTCAGCTCGGTCTTTCCCACGCCGGTGGGGCCGAGGAAGATGAAGGAGCCGATGGGCCGGCGAGGGTCGCGGATGCCGGAGCGGGCACGGATGATGGCGTCGGCGACGAGCTTGACGGCCTCGTCCTGGCCGACGACACGCTCGCGAAGGATCTCGTCGAGGCGCAGCAGCTTGTCGCGTTCCCCCTCCTGGAGGCGGGCGACCGGGATGCCGGTCCAGGCGGCGACGATCTCTGCGATCTCCTCTTCGGTGACCACCTCGCGCAGCAACCGGTTCTGTCCCTGCCTGGTGGCCAGTTGCTCCTCCTCCGCGGCGAGTCGGCGCTCCAGGTCCTGGAGACGGCCGTATCGGAGTTCGGCGGCGCGGTTGAGGTCGTAGGCGCGTTCGGCCTCCTCCGCCTCGTGGCGGACCTGCTCCAGTTCCTGGCGCAGTTCCTGCACGCGCCGGATCGCCTGCCGTTCGGCCTCCCACTGGGCGTGTTTGGCGTCGGCCTCACCGCGCAGGTCGGCCAGTTCCTTGCGCAGTTCCTCCAGACGGGTCTTGCTGGCGGGGTCGGTCTCCTTGGAGAGGGCGGCTTCCTCGATCTCCAGGCGGGTGACGCGGCGGGTGATCTCGTCGAGTTCGGCAGGCATGGAGTCGATCTCGGTACGCAGCCGGGCGCATGCCTCGTCGACGAGGTCGATGGCCTTGTCGGGCAGGAACCGATCGGTGATGTAGCGGTGGCTGAGGGTGGCGGCGGAGACCAGCGCGGTGTCCTGGATCTTGACACCGTGGAAGACCTCCAGGCGCTCACGCAGTCCACGCAGGATGGAGATGGTGTCCTCGAGGCTGGGCTCGTCGACCATGACCTGCTGGAAACGTCGTTCGAGCGCGGCATCCTTTTCGATGTGCTGGCGGTACTCGTCGAGGGTGGTGGCGCCGATCATGTGCAGTTCGCCCCGAGCGAGCATCGGCTTGAGCATGTTCCCCGCGTCCATGGCCCCTTCGGCAGCGCCCGCACCGACCACGGTGTGCAGTTCGTCGACGAAGAGCAGGATGCCGCCCTGCGCAGCCTTGACCTCGCTGAGTACGGCCTTGAGCCGTTCCTCGAACTCGCCTCGGTACTTGGCGCCCGCGACCAGGGAGCCCATGTCGAGGGCGAACACGATCTTGTCGCGAAGCCCTTCGGGGACGTCGCCGCGGACGATGCGCTGGGCGAGGCCCTCGACGATGGCAGTCTTGCCGACACCGGGGTCTCCGATGAGGACCGGGTTGTTCTTGGACTTACGGCTCAGGATCTGGGTGACGCGGCGGATCTCGCCGTCCCGGCCGATGACCGGGTCGAGCCTGCCTTCCCTGGCCTCGGCGACGAGATCGCGGCCGTACTTCTCCAGAGCCTCGTAGGCCACTTCGGGGTTGGCGGAGGTGACGCGCTGGTTGCCACGGACCTTCGTGAGCGCGCCCAGGAACGAGTCCCTGGTGATCCCTGCCTGGTTGAGCAGTCGCCCGGCGGCTGTTGATGCCCCCTCTTCAGCCAGGGCGATCAGGAGGTGCTCCACGGACACGTACTCGTCCTTGAGGCGTTTGGCCTCCCGTTCAGCGGCGTCCAGCAGGCCGGCCAGGCGCTGAGTGACGAAGACCTGTCCGGGCGCCGCACCGGGGCCGGTGACCTTCGGACGGCGGGAGAGTTCCTCGCGCACGGCCGCGCGCAGTTCCTTCGGCTCGGTCCCGGCCTGTTGCAGCAGCCGTGGGATCAGACCGTCCTCCTGATCGAGGAGTGCGAGCAGCAGGTGTTCCCCGTCCACTTCGGTCTGGCCCATGCGGGCGGCCGCGGTCTGGGCCTCCTGGAGGGCTTCCTGGGATTTCTGGGTGAGACGGTTTATGTCCATGGGGGTGTTTCACTCCTCGTGCCGCGGCCACGCAGGGCGGTTTCGAGCAGGCTGATGCGGTCGAGCAGGTCGAGCACCAGGCCGATGGATGCGTAATTGAGGCAGAGTCCGGAGCGCAGCCGCTGGATGCGGGCAAGTACCACTGGGGCACCGGGGTCGAACATCAGGTGGCCCACAGCGTCGCGTTCGGCGTCGACAAGGCCGAGGGCGACGAACCGGCGGACCAGATCAGGATGGAGACCCGATCGACGGGCCACGGCCTCCAGGGAAAGCCTCGAGGCGGGAACGAGCGCATACCGGGCAGCCGTCGAGGCGGTGGCCACATAGGTGGCCGGCCGTACCGGACGGTCACCTGCACCGGTCCGGCCGATGCCCGCCGCCGCTCCCGTGGGTCGGTCGTTCATCGCGTCCTCCTGGGGTCGAACGAGGAGGTCGCGGCGAGCTCCTCGAACAGTTCACGCTCCCGGTCGCCAAGGGTGGGTGGCACCATGACGCGGAGTTCGGCGTACAGGTCGCCGTTCACACCGCGCGGGTTGGGCATGCCCTCGCCGCGCAGCCGCAGCCGACGGCCGCTGGAAGAGCCGGCAGGCACAGTGACCTTGGCTGTGCCGCCGCCGGGGGTGGGCACCGGCACGGTCGCGCCCAGGGCCGCTTCCCAGGGGGTGACCGGGATTTGCACGTGGACATCGCGGCCGTCCAGCCTGAACTGAGGATGGGACTGAATCCTCACCCGCAGGTGCAGGTCGCCCGCGGGTGCAGCACCACTGCCCCGCCCGCCCTCGCCCGCCAGCCGGATGCGCTGCCCGTCGGTGACGCCCGGCGGGACGTCGACCTCGTAACGCCGCGGCTGCCCGGTGGACCCGGCGAGTGTGACGGTGCGGCTGCCGCCCTTGTACGCCTCCTCGACGGTGAGTGGCAGTTCGGCCTCCTGATCTGCCCCCGGTACGCCTGCGGAGGCGGCGCCTGCACCGAAGAGCGAGCCGAGCAGATCCTCGATGTCGACGTCCTCGGCTGAGAAGTCATCGCCGAAGCCGGTGGTGTACCGGACTCGGGCGCCGCCCGCGCCTGCGGTGCGCTGGGTACGGAAGCCGCCACCCGCTCCGGCAGCGACCCGGTCGTCGAAGTCTTCAGGGATCTTGCGGAAGTCTTCGCCGAAGCGGTCGTAGCGTGCCCGGGTCTTCGGGTCCGACAGGACGCTGTGTGCCTCGTTGAGGTCCTTGAAGCGTTCCTCCGCCCCCGGATCCTTGTTGACGTCGGGATGGTATTTGCGGGCGAGCTTGCGATATGCCTGCTGGATCTCGTCCTGGCTCGCGGTCCGCGATACTCCCAGCACTTCGTAGAAGTCCCGTGCCATGACAAGTCACTCCCGCTTCGCGACAGTCACGGTGGCGGGCCTGAGCTGCCGTTCGCCGTCGCCGTAGCCCGGGCGCAGCACCTGCACGACGGTGCCCGGCTCGACGTCGGGATCATGGACCACGCTGACCACCTCGTGCCGGGCCGGGTCGAAGGCGACGCCGGTCTCCGCGTGCCGCGGGTAGCCGAGCAGTTCGAGAACGTTCACCGCCTGGTCGCGGACTGCCCGGACGCCCTCCACGATCGCGTCTGAACCGGCGTCGGCGTGGGACAGGGCGAGTTCGAGGTTGTCAAGGACGGGCAGGAAGGCGGCAGCCGTACGGGAACGCTCGACCGTCCGCTCCCGCTCCAGTTCCCTGGCGTGACGCTTGCGGAGGTTGTCGAGGTCGGCGAGCGCGCGCCGCCAGCGGTCCTCCAGTTCCAGCATCGCGGTCGTGTGCTCGTTCTCCGCGGGTGCAGGGCCGACGGCGTCGGGTACCGGTTCGTCGTTCGTCGCTTGCGGCCGTGGACGCGGGCCGGGTTGACGCGAGTCCTCGCGCGAAGGGCGTGCGGCACCTTCCGGGGCCGGTTCAACCGACGTGGCCCGATCGGGTTCTTCGGGGTGGCAGGGCATGGCGGCGTCAGTCCTTGTCGAACTCGGCGTCGATGACATCGTCGTCACCGTTGCTGCCGCTCGCGGGACCGCCGGTGGCGGCGTCCTGGCCTGGGCCGCTCGTGGCAGTGGCACCCTGCTGGGCAACCAGTCCGGCGAGGACCTGCTGGAGTTCGGACGTCAGTGGCCGCACGCGTTCCACGCCCGCGTCTTCCTTGACCGCCGCCCTGGCGTCGGAGACGAGCATCTCGGCGCGTGCCTTCTCGTGCGCGGGAGTTGCGTCACCCAGTTCGGCCAGGCGCTTCTCGACCTGGTACGCGACGGCGTCTAGCTCGTTGCGGGCATCTACGGCCTCGCGGAGCTCTCGGTCCTGGCCCTGGTTGCGCTCGGCCTCCTGGACCATGCGCTCGACCTCGCTGCCGTCCAGATTGGAGCTTTCACTGATGGTGATGCCCTGTTCCTTGCCGGTGTCCCCGTCGCGCGCCTTGACATTGAGGATGCCGTTGGCGTCGATGTCGAAGGTGACCTCGATCTGCGGTTCGCCTCGCGGCGCCGGCCGGATGTCGGTGAGCTGGAACCGGCCCAGCACCCGGTTGTCGGCAGCACGCTCGCGCTCACCCTGGAGGACCACCACATCGACGGCCGGCTGGTTGTCCTCGGCAGTGGAGAACGTCTCGGTACGCCGCACCGGGATGGTGGTGTTCCGCTCGATGATCTTCGTCATCACTCCGCCGCGCGTCTCGACGCCCAGCGACAGGGGGGTGACATCGAGCAGCAGGACGTCCTTGACCTCACCCTTGAGCACCCCGGCCTGGATCGCGGCGCCCAGGGCCACGACTTCGTCGGGGTTGACGCTCATGTTGGGTTCCTTGCCGCCGGTCAGCCGGCGGACCAGGGCCTGAACCGCCGGTATGCGTGTGGAGCCGCCCACGAGGATGACCTCGTCGATGTCGCTCTCACCGACCTTGGCGTCAGCCATCGCCTGCTGGACCGGCCCCAGGCACCGCTCCACGAGGTCACCGGTGATCTGCTCGAATGTGGACCGCATGACCGAGTCGGTGAGGTGCTTGGGGCCCGAGGCGTCCGCGGTGATGAACGGCAGGCTGACCTGCGTCTGCGTCACCGAACTGAGCTCAGTCTTGGCCTTCTCCGCCGCCTCGAACAGCCGTTGCAGCGCCTGCGGGTCATTACGCAGGTCGATGCCGTTCTCTTTCTCAAAGCCGTCTGCGAGATGGTCCACCAGACGCCGGTCGAAGTCGTCGCCGCCCAGGTGGCTGTCCCCGGCGGTGGAACGCACCTCCACCACGCCGTCGCCGACGTCGAGGATGCTCACATCGAAGGTGCCGCCACCCAGGTCGAAGACCAGGACGGTCTCGTGCTGCTTCTTGTCCATGCCGTACGCGAGGGCTGCCGCCGTCGGCTCGTTGATGATCCGCAGCACCTCCAGACCCGCGATCCGACCGGCATCCTTGGTGGCGGTGCGCTGGGCATCGTTGAAGTAGGCAGGCACCGTGATGACCGCCTCCGTGACGCGCTCCCCCATCTGCTTGGAGGCGTCGTCAGTGAGTTTGCGCAGCACCTGTGCGCTGATCTCCTCAGGCGCGTAAAGCTTGTCGCGCACCTCGAAGCGGGCCGCCCCGCCGTCGCCCTCGACGACGTCGTACGCCACCGCTTTCGCCTCGTCGGAGATCTCGTCGAAGTGCCGGCCTATGAATCGCTTGGCCGAGTAGATGGTGCCTTTGGGGTTGAGGATCGCCTGGCGCCGGGCCATCTGGCCCACCAGACGCTCGCCGGTGTCGGTGAAGGCCACCACGGACGGTGTCGTCCGGTTGCCTTCGGTGTTGGGTACAACAGACGGCTCGCCGCCCTCCCACACGGCGATCACCGAGTTGGTGGTACCCAGGTCGATGCCCACTGCCCTGGCCATGAGGAACTCCTCCCGGTGCTGCGGCCTGTGCCGCTTCTCCGGTTCACTTTCGTTCAGGTACGAATAGGACCTCCGCGAGTGGTCCACGGCCTGCCACGTACTGCATCGCCGCGACCACCTCGTACCGGCTCTGCTTCGTCGAGCGGAGCGAGGCACGACCCCGGCAGCCACACCAGCAGGGCGGGCAAGGGCATGAGCTGAACAGCTCCATGACCGGCACTCTCAAGATCAGTCCGTAAGCGCGAGGAGCAAGACTGAAGACGACGGGGCCGAGCCGGTTCACAAGCCCGAACAGCAAGACCGTACGTCCCGTACAAGACAGCCAGCCTGTAATGCTGCTCCGCCGCCGCCCCGCGCCTCCTGACGGAATTACACGCGGAGGACTTCGAACGCATCCCAGCATGGCGAGTCGCGTGGTTTCGCGCCTGCGCCTGGCCGGTCAAAGATGCACGAGCCCAGTCACCCCACGAGCACTAGAGTGAGATACGAACATTTCGCACGGGATGGCACGCGGGCGGGTGGCCGAAACGCTTGCCTCGCCCCTGAGAGCTCGGGAGTGATCCCATGGTCAGGAGTCGGCCGCACAACCTGTACCGCCGCTCCGACCGCGAGGGCAGTATGTCGCGGGACAGCCCCCGGCGGCCCCCCGCAGCCGCGCGCGCAGAGCCCCACCCACCTGCTCAGCTCCCCGCCGACCATGCCCTCCACAAACTCACAGTGCTGTCCTGCACCCTGTTCGACACCCTGGACGAAAGCGAGATCCTGCGCCTGGCCATGGACGACATAGCCGCCATCGGGCCGTACAGCGCCGAGGCCGGCTACCTCGAAGCGGACGGTGACCTCGTCCCCAGCCCGAGGAACCGGAAGGATCACGCCTTGGCCGTGGACCGGAGAGTACGGGAGCTGGCCGGGCAGGACGGTCGGGTGACCGTACCCGGCAGGCCCCGGGGCGAAGCCTTGGGACTGCGCGGCCTTGAGGGACTCCACGGTTACCTCGTAGTGACGTCCCGCTCCCGCCCCACCGAAGCCCAGCAGTCCCTGCTCGCCACACTCGTCCAGCACACCGCTGCTGCGCTGTCAGCCGCGGTCGCACACCGCCGACGCCGCGAGGAGGCCCTGGAGCTGCACCGGCTCAGGGAGGAACGCACAGCTCTCCAGCAGCAGCTGATCGCCGTCGTAGCTGAACTGGCGTACCGGCGGGCCCTTCACACACTCATAGCCGACGTCGCCGCCTCGGACGATGGCGAGGAAGCGGTCACCCGCGCACTGCACGGGCTGACTGGACTCCCCGCTCTGGTCGAGGACCGCTTCGGTCGGCTGAGATCCTGGGCCGGTCCCAGCCGGCCCGACCCCTATCCGGAACCAGACCCCGTACGCCAGGACGAACTGCTGCACGCCGTCGCCCGGGAGGCCGGGCCGACGCGGATCAAGGGCCGGCTGATCACTCTGATCCGCCCGCACGGCGAGATCCTGGGCCTACTGGCTCTGGTCGATCCCCAGGGCGAGGCGGACAAGCACACCGTACTGGCGCTGGAGCAGGCCGCCACGTCGCTCGCCCTGGAGCTGGCGCACCTGCGCAACCTGGCAGAAGTGGAGCTGAGGCTGCACCGCGAGCTGGTCGACGACCTGCTGGCAGGGACGGACGAGGAAAGCGCCTACGCCCGGTCCGAGGCAGTCGGACATGACCTGCACCGCAGCCATTACATCGTCGTGGTGCAGTGGTCGGACCGAGCTTCGGACGATTCCTTCGCGCAGACCGTGGGCCGGGCGGCCTCTGCCGTGGGCATGCACTCACTGCTGACCCGACGTTCCGACCACGTGGTCCTGGTGGCTGACGACAGGCCGCACGCCCGAGCGCTGTACGAGGCGCTCGCCCTGGAGACGGGAACTGCGTCCGGGACGATCGGAGTGAGCGCCCCGTGCGACTCTCCGAATGAAATCCCCCGGCGCTACCAGGAGGCGCAGCGCGCCCTGGAAGTGCGCCGCCACTCCCGCAAGCGATACGGCATGACGTTCTTCGACGACCTCGGCCTCTACCGCATCCTGGGACCTGGCAACGACCACCGGGAACTGGAGGCGTTCGTCCACGAGTGGCTCGGGCAACTCATGGACTACGACACCCGACACCACGCGGCCATGGTGGAGACCCTGGCCCGGTACTTCGACTGCGGCGGAAACTACGACGAGACCGCCGCATCCCTCGCGATCCATCGCAGCACACTGCGCTATAGGCTCCAGCGCATCCGCGACATCAGCGGCAACGACCTCGCGAACGTCGAAGACCGGCTCAACCTCCAGGTGGCGACCCGAGTGTGGAAGATCGTGCTGGGCGGATCCGGCTGATGCCTCGTGCAAGAGACATCCCTCGCAAGCGTCAGACCATGTACGTGCGCAAGCGTCAGGCCATGTACGTGGTCTCCGGATGCCGACATGACGGTGTCGTCGGCCCGCCTCAGCGGAGAGCCAAGAGAGCCCGGGTCTCCACGTTGATCTGCTGAGCCTCTCCGGTGGGGACGACCACGACGGGAACTCGCGCGCCGGGCTCGCTGATGATTTCGGGACGTTCGGCGACCAGTGGTCGCAGGCCGCCCGTGAGGCCGAACACAGACAGCCCGGCGCACACCTCCTCACGCACCTCAGGCTGGTCCTCGCCGATCTCGCCGGTGAAAACGAGAGCGTCCAGACGGCTCAATGATGCGGCCATGCCGGCGATGCCGCGACGGCACTGGTGGGTGAAGACGTCAAGGGCGAGTGCGGCACGCTCGTCGCCTCCAGCCCGGCTGCGGACCAAGTCGCGCGTGTCGTCCGAAGTGCCGGAGAGGGCCAGCAGACCGGACCTGTGGTTCAGAGCGTCCTCGATCTCGTTCGCAGACACATTCTTCCGTGTGAGCAGCCAGGTCAGGGCGCCAGGGTCGACGCTGCCGCTGCGATGACTCATCACCAGACCCTCCAAGGGCGTAAAGCCCATCGTTGTGTCGACACTGCTCCCATCACGCACCGCGCAGGCGGAGCAGCCCCCGCCAAGGTGCACGATCACCAGGTGCAGCTGCTCGGGACGGCGACCGAGGAGTTCAGCGGTGCGGGCCAGCGCCCAGGCGTAGGACAGGCCGTGGAAGCCGTAGCGGCGCAGTCCGTACGCGTCGCGCCAGCTGGAAGGTACCGCGTACTCCCGTGCGGCGACTGGTAAGCCGGCGTGGAAGACGGTGTCGAAGCAGGCGACGTGCGGAACTACCGGCAGCAGATCCCGAGCCGCGTCCACAACGGTCAGTGCTTGCGGGACGTGCAAGGGCGCGAGGTCTGCCACCCGGTCCAAGCGGGCACGCACATACTCGTCGAGCAGAGTGTGGCTGCGCAGCTCCGATCCGCCGTGGACGATGCGGTGACCCACAGCTGCAGGAGCCGGCCCTTCCTTGAGCAACTGCCGCAGCGATCCGGTTGCCCCCTCGCCAGGCGGAGAGTCACTGTGGTGTTCGTTGAGGACTTGACCACCGTCCCCGAAGACGGTCAGACGCAGACTCGATGACCCCGCGTCGGCCACCAGTACCGGGCTGGTTCGTGTGCGCACACACCGATCCTCTCCCTCGTTCCGCAACATACTTCGAAAGAGGTTTTATGACTTTCGTAACGGGCTTCCACGCCCCGGAACTGGGTACCCGATCCGACCGCGATGGAAACAGAACGCTCCGCTGAGCGAGCCAACAGACCAGCACAATCCGGCGTGGCGATCAGCAGGGCGCTCGACACACTGGCGACTTCCAATCACCGCTACAGCCGAGGTAGGGCAACGGAACAGAGGGGCAGTCCCGCAGCTCGCACCCAACCCCGCACACCAACTACCCACCCCCGGATCGACAGCCGAGCAGGAGTGCCGAGGCCTGTGCGGTCGTCATCACGTCATTCCCCGGTCGTGCGAAGTGGCGGACCGTACGCGCGTCGTACAAGCAGACAGCGGCACGTGGTTCTCCCGACCGGTGGTGGGTATGGTCCGGCCGGTGGAACTCAGAACTCGGTTGCGTGGCGGAGCCGTTCTGGAAGTCCCGGGCCCTGAATGGCTCAAAGTGGTTCTGGTGCACGGCGCTCGATCGGGAGCCTTCTTCATGATCGGATCGGTCGAAAGTTGAGGGTTTCCCGTCGATTCCGAATTCAACCCGCTCATCACGCTCTTCGGGAGGGGTTTCTGTCGAAGTGGGCGAGGGTCGTCAGAAATGCGGAACACCCATACCGACAGGGCCTCGGGTCGTTGACGGATACGGGTGCCGACTCGTCGTCAGCACTTCTGCTTCTTGTCGGGCGTACCAGCCGGACCGGGCCTGACTGCCTACCGGTCACGCTCTCTCATCGTTTGTCAGGAGACCACGTTGCAGGCATTTACCAGCTCCTCCGTCCCGACGTCCGTCAGCGCTTCCGCCTCTGTCGTCGCCCCCGACGGGCGGACCTTGCCGTGGGAGGGCTTCTGCACCGGTCCCGTGGTGCTCTCCAGGGATGAGTTGCAGACCGTCTCCCAACGGTTGCTGGGCCTCGACCTGTCCGAGGTGCCGACGGCGGCACAGGTCGAACTGGAGCCGTTCGGAGCCGCGCGGGGCGAGCTGCCCGCCGTCGTCATCGGCGCGGCCACCAGCCTGAAGAAGTGCTATGAAGCGGATCTGGCACATGTCGTCGACGGCACGTCGCCGGACGACTTCGCGGCGTACAACGAAGCCCGCGCGGTCTACCTCGCAGGACCCGGCGATCTCGTCGTCGGTCGCACCGAGCCCTGGCGGCAGGCGGTCGCGACGAGCGAGGCCGAAGCGGTGGAGGTTCCCGGCCTTGAGTTCTACTACCTCACGCATGCCCTGCTGACCCAGGCCGTGCGGTACGCCGAGTCCGGACAGCGGACCGGCCTGCACCGCATCGTGAGCCGGCTGCGTGAGGCTCCGCATGCCGTGGTCCGGCTCTTCGCGCTCGACCTGGAGGCGCAGATCCTGCTGGTCTGGCTGCGGCGCACGGTGGGCCAGGACCGGCTGAGAGTGGATGCCAACGGCCCCGAGATCGGGCGGCGATGGAACCACAAGACGACGCTGTACCCCACCGTCGGAGAGGCCGAGGGGCTGGCCGACGGCGGTCGGCGGGCGGATCCGTACGAGTTGCTCGCGTCGGAGTCACGGCTGACGGCGTTCCACCGCGAGTTCGGCGTCGTGCTTCCGAGGGTCCCCGGGTACTCGATCAGCCGGGCCGGAGCCGGACCGGCCGAGGTGACGGCGCGTGTCGCGGGGGCGGCGCGGCTGTTGCGCGAGCGCTACGGCCTGCCCCTGGGCTGCTTCAAACCGGCGACGGGGCTGACCGGCAGCAGGATTCGCACCGCCGTCCCGCTGGACGACGACGAGGCGTTGGGGGCGCTGGCGCGCCAGGCGATGGAGACTGAGGAGGACTACGTCCTGGAGGCGCACACCGACTATCTGCGGCACGCGATCGACGGATACGACTTCATCCTCGCGCCGTCCGCCCATGTCGTCGCCGGGAGGCTGGCCGACGGGGCGACGATCCAGATCACCCGCGGCAGTGTCTGGGAGGGCAGCGTCTTCATCGACGAGCACACCTGTCGGAACCTCGGCGTCACGGTGGAGCAGTTCCGGTTCGTGCGGGAGGGGATGCGGGACCTCCTTGGCGCTTTCGAGGGCAACGGCCGGAGCCTCGGTTTCATCAAGGGCGGGGTCGACTTCGCGATCGCCCGGATCGGCGGACGGTTCGGCGAGCGGCCCGTGGTGGGCATGCAGGACCTGAATCTGTCGTCCAACGGCGCCGAGTACGTCCGGGCTTTCCTCCGGGAGGCGCGCGAGGCACGTGGCGCGGGCGTCCACGCGGCGACGAAGGTGGTCCGGCCCACCGCGGGAACGGATCTGCGACGGCTGAAAGCCGCCGTCGCCGCCGTGGACACCGGGCACTACACCCGGGTGATCACCTCGGTGCCGTCCCGGTGGGGTCTGATCGCGGTCGCGTGTCAGGAGCCACAGGAGGCCGCGGAGGCCGTCCTGGCGCTGGAGGAACACCTGTACGACGAGGGGCTGGTGGGCACCGTCCTGCGCGGCCGCGGATGACCGCGGCCGACTGCGTCGGCGCGGGTGAGGCGTCCCGGACCGCGGCCGCCCGGCTCGGGGGACCGTTGATGCCCGGCCGGACCGGCCGGATTCGGCGGGATTCACGAGGGGCTCCTGAAGCCATTGCGATTCCCGAGCAATGCATTTCAACCGGTACCGGCCAACCCTGACTGGCTGTCAGTGAGGGGTTGACGCTCGACCGTAGGAAATGTCAGCCTCGTTTGACAGCTCGCGCCAATCAAGTCGCTCGTAATGCCTCGTAATATTCTGTGTTATCCGTTACCGCATTCCGAATTCTCTTGAGGGGGCACGTGAGTGCAACCAGCAGCGCAAGTCGTGGCCGACGGCGCAGCGGTCGGCGGAACTTCATCTGAGGGTCCGGAGTTTTCCCTGTCCGATCTGTTCGTGGCCGTAGTCCGAAAGTACCCGGACCGCATCGCGGTGACCGACGGCGACAATGAAATGACCTATCGGGAACTCGACGCGACATCCGATGTGATCGCCGGTGCGCTGCAGTCCTCCGGTGTCGCGGCGGGCAGTCGTGTGGGCTTGTACGTCGCCCGTGGGTCCGGGACAGTGGCGGGTCTGCTCGGAATTCTCAAATGCGGTGCGGCTTATGTGCCCATCGACCCGGACTATCCCGCCGAGCGCGCACGGTGGACCGTCGGCGACAGCGCGTCGGCGGTCGTCGTGACCACCTCGGACCTCGCCTCGGCGTTCACCGGCCTCGACGTGCGAACCGTCCGCCTGGACCTGCTGCCCGCGAGCGGAGCGACCCGGCCCGACGCGGTACGCCCGAGCGGCGCGGGTCCCGCCTACGTCATCTACACGTCGGGATCCACGGGGGAGCCCAAGGGCGTCCTGGTCGGGCACCAGGAGGTCACGCGCCTCTTCTCGGTGACCCAGGGGTGGTTCGGGTTCGGGCCCGACGACGTGTGGACGCTCTTCCACTCGGCCTCGTTCGACTTCTCCGTGTGGGAGATCTGGGGCGCCCTGCTGCACGGCGGACGGCTGGTCGTCGTCCCGCGCGACACCGCCCGCGCCCCCGCCGCCTTCCACGAACTGCTGCATTCCGAGAGGGTCACGGTCCTCAACCAGACGCCGGCCGCGTTCCGGCGGCTGGCCGCGGTGGACGTGCGATCTCCCTTCCCGCTGGACTGCCTGCGTACGGTCGTGCTCGGCGGCGAGCGACTCGACCCCGCGACGCTGCGCGACTGGGTCGACCGGCACGGCGACGACCGGCCGATGCTGGTCAACATGTACGGCATCACCGAGGCCACCGTGCACGCCTCCTACCGGCGCCTGCTGCGGGCGGATCTCGACGCGGGCGGTCCAAGCCCCATCGGCGTCCCGCTGCCGGACCTCACGTTCCAGGTGCGGGACCCGGACGGCGAGCCGGTCCCCGACGGGCAGCCGGGGGAGCTGTACATCGAGGGGCCCGGGGTGGCCGAGGGATACCTCGATCGCCCGGAACTGACGGAGGAACGTTTCTCCTTACGGACCCTGCCCGGCGACCCCACGAACCCGCACCAAACCCTCCGCACCGGAGACCGCGTGGTCCGCCTCGACGACGGGCAGTACGGCTATCTGGGGCGCACCGACGACCAGATCAAGATCCGGGGCTTCCGGGTCGAACCCGGGGAAGTGGAGGCCCTGCTCGGCAGGCATCCCCTGGTGGCGTCCGTCGTGGTGCTGCCCCGCGACTACGGGGAGGACGACGTCCGGCTGATCGCCTATGTCGTCCCCGCCGAAGCGTCCGTCAACGGCGCGTCGGAGAAGCTCGCCGCCCAACTGCGCGACCTGGCCCGCAGCCTGCCCGTCCACCTGCGGCCCTCCGCGTACGAGCAGTTGGAGACGCTGCCGCTCACTCCTCAGGGCAAGGCCGACCGCGTCGCGCTGCGCGCCCTGGACCAGGAAGGCCACCGGCCCGAGCCCGGCGCGCCCAGGCCGGGCACCGGCAGCACGGACGCCGGCGCCGCGGATTCCAGGACGACGCGGGCGCGCGTCACCGCGATCTGGCGATCCGTCCTCGACGTCGGTGCCGAGGAAGTCGGCCCCGACACTGAATTCTTCGACCTCGGCGGCACCTCGCTGACTCTTCTGCGGATGTTCGAACAGGTGAACACCGCGTTTGGCACAGACCTCGACATCACCGTGCTGATCGAGGGAGCGACGGTACGCGGCCTCGCCTCCCACGTGGACGCCGCCGCACCCGGCAGCCCCCTCCCACGAACCGAGGAGTTCGGATGACTTCGCAGGCAGCGGGCTTCGCCCTCGACGCACAACAGCTGGCGGACTTCCACGCACGTGGATACGCGGGCCCGTTCACGCTCTACGAACCAGACGAGATCAAAGACATCTGGCGGCACGAACGGCTGCGGCTGCTGGACCGCAAGGACGCCGTCTACCGGGACGAGGCCGCGGTGTCCGGCACCACCAACATCGCCAACTACGACCGGCATCTCGACTCGGACTTCCTGGCCGCCCACATCACCAGGCCGGAGATCGTGGACCGGGTCAGCCGCATCCTCGGGCCTGACGTGCTGTGCTGGCGTACCGAGTTCTTCCCGAAGTACCCGGGCGACGAGGGAACCGACTGGCACCAGGCCGACACCTTCGCCAACGCCTCGGGCACCCCGCAGATCCAGTGGCCGGACGGCTCCGACTTCGGCGGCACGATCACCGTCTGGTGCGCCTTCACCGAAGCGAGCGTGGACATGGGGTGTCTCCAGTTCATCCCCGGTACCCACCGCACCATGTTCTACGACGAGACCAAGCGCATGCACTACGTCCCCGACAAGGTCAACTCCGTGGAGAAGGGCGGCACACGCCGCGGCTTCTTCGGCTACGACTACCGCGAGCTGCAGATCGACGAGGACTGGACGCCCGACGAGTCGATGGCCGTGAACATGGATATGCGGGCCGGCCAGTTCATCGTCTTCTGGTCCACCCTGATGCACGCCTCCCACCCGCACAGCGGCCGGAGCCGCGACATGCGGATGGGTTTCGCCTCCCGCTATGTCCCCGCCTCCGTGCAGATCTACCCCGGTACGGACGCCATCGAGGAGTACGGGGGGCGAGTGAGCCTCGACCGCTACGGCGCGGTCCTGGTCCACGGCGAGAACGGCGGGAACGGTGAGAACACGGGCACCCACAACCGGATCGCGACGCACACCACGCGCGGTCGCCCGTTCCGGGGCCCGGACGCGGTCTGAGGGGCCCGCACCGACGTACACGCGGTCGCGGGCCCGGGGCGAGGGAGGCGAATCGACCATGCCGGAGATGCCAGAGATACCGGACACCATGCCCGGCGCGGCGCGGACCCCGTCGCCGGAGAGCACCGACGCTGCCCTGCTGCACGAACTCGCCGCCGCCCTGCTCGATCTGGAGCCGCTCCTGGGCACCGTCTCCGAGCGGTTGCGTGTGACGCCGCCCCCGGAGCTGGGCCCCGGCTCCGTGCAGGCACTGCAGACGGCGCTCGACGCGCTCGCCGCACGGCTGCGCGTACCCGCGCTCACCATCGTCGCGCCCTGCGACGAGCTGTGGTCCGTGGAACTCGCCGTCAGCAGGCGGCTGGCCCGCGCCCTCGGCACGGTGCCACCGGAGACGGTGGTCCGCGCGGACGCCCTCGCGGTGGATGACGCCGTGCGGATCCTGCACGCCGCTCCGCCGGGCCGGCCCGTCCCGCTGCTCGCCCACGACGGCACCCCGCTGCGCGGCTACTCGGCCGACGGGGCGGACGCGCCGACCGTGGTGATGGTGATGGCCTGCGGCATGCCCGTCGGTCTCGCGGTCCCCTGGCTGCGGGCGCTGTCCGGGACCTGTCGGGTGGTGACCTGGGAGAGCCGTGGCATGTTCGCCGCCGGGGACGGCCCGGGGCTGCCCGCCCTGAACGGTCATGACCTCGCCGCGCAGGCGGCCGACGTGCTTGCCGTCCTCGACGGTTTCGGCATCGGCGAGGCACACGTCATGGGTTTGTGCGGCGGGGCGGCCATCGCGCTGGCAGCCGCCGCGGTCTCGCCCCGGGTGACCTCGCTCAGCCTGTGGCACGGCGACTACGAACTCGGCGGCGACGCCCCCAAGACGACCCACCAGCACGACATCGGGGGCCTATTGGCGATGGCTGGCCGCAGCCCGCGGCATGCCGAGGGACTGCATCGGATGATGCGCGGGCCACGAACCCTGGACGCGCTGCGTCCCGATGTCGCGCACCACCTTCTCCACCCCTACGCCTCACCGGAGTTGATGTACCGCTACGGGCTGCTCAACGGCGTCATCATGGGCACGGACTGCCGTCCGCTGCTCAAGGAAGTGCGGCAGCCGACGCTCGTCGTATCCAGCGAACAGGACACAACCGCCCACCCAGAGGGGTCCGTTCAGGTCGCCGCGCGTCTGCCGTGCGCGACGCTGCGGATGATGCCGCACGGGGACCACCTGACGGCCTTCGGCGCGGAACCCGGACTCGTACGCCTCTTGTCGGACTTCATCCTGGACCTCCGTGAGACGACCGAGAGGGACGCATGACCGACCTGACCGCCCCCGTCGCACCGGCCGCCGGCGCGGACCGGGCCCTGGCAGCGGCTTTCCGTACCCACCCCGCCGTCCTGGACGCCGATGTCCTGGGGACCCCGGACCGTACCGTCTGTCTGCTGCCCGACCCGGACGGCGCCGCGCTCCTGCACCGGGCCGCCGCACTGGAGGCGGCCGGGAGGCTGGGACAGGGGGCGGAGCGGCTCGGCTGGCACGAACCGGCGGATGACCTCCGTGTCGCAGGAGTCAGCCGCACGGAGACCGACTTCCTGTACCGCGAGATCTTCACCGACAACGCCTATCTGCGACACGGCGTCACCCTGCCGGAGCGGGCTGTCGTGCTGGACGTCGGAGCCAACATCGGCATGTTCACCCTCCGCGTAGGCCTGGCCGGCCCCGGCGCCCGGATCATCGCCGTGGAGCCCGTCGCCGAGCTCGCTTCGGCCGTCGCACTCAACGCCGAGTTGTACGGCCTTGACGTCACCGTACTGAACTGCGCCCTGGGCAGCGTCACGGGCGAGAGCGACTTCACCTACTACCCCGGCAACAGCGTGATGTCCGGCCGCTTCGCGCGGCCCGACGAGGACATCGAGGTACTGCGGCGCTACCTCGTCACCGGCGACGAGGCGGCCCAGGGCCCGGGCCTTGGCAGGCTCGCCGCCGAACGGATGGCTGCCGAGACCCGCCGCTGTGCCGTCAGCACCCTCACGCGGGTGATCGCCGAACAGCGCCTCGAGCGGATCGACCTGCTGAAGATCGACGTCGAGAAGGCCGAGGCCGAGGTTCTGGCAGGGATCGACGAGGAGTCGTGGAACCGCATCGACCGCATCGCGATGGAAGTGCACGACCTCGACGGACGATTGCGGGAGCTCGTCTCACTGCTGCGGGGGCGAGGCTTCGAGGTCGCCCACGACCAGGACCCCCGGCTCGTACTGACTCCCTGTCACAATGTCTACGCCTACGCGACGCACCGTCGCTCCCGGCGCCTGCCGCCCGCGGCGTCGAACGCCGTCTGCCGACCCGGCGGCCCCACCCTGCGGGTCCTGGAACGCGAACTCCGGGACCTCGCCGCCCGGAGCACCCCCGGCCAAGCCGTGCCCGGGCGCTTCGCCGTCGTGGCCGATCTCGAAGAGGCCCGCAGGGTCGCGCCCGCCCCGGGCGACGGCGGCCCGCCGCGGCTGCCTTCCGGACCCGGTACCGCCGTACTCGCCGAGATCTGGACGGACATCTTCGGCCCCGGCAGCGTGCGCCCCGACGCCAACTTCTTCGCGCTCGGCGGGAACTCCCTCACCGCGGTCCGCCTGCTGACACAGCTGGAGGCCCGGCTCGGGGAGGATGTCCTAGCACCGGACACCGTCTTCACCGCCGACAGCTTCGCGGAACTCGCCGCCGCGATCGACGCGACAGGCGCACCGGACCCCGACCACCCCGGCACGTCATGACGACCGCCGCCGTGCCGCCACCCGCCTCGGACGGACCGGGGCCGCCGTACCCGCCTTCGCCGAGCGGCCTCATACAACGGCCCCGGCCGCGCCCGCACGCCGCCCTGCGACTCGTATGCCTGCCGCACGCCGGCGGCGGCCCCTCGGTGTTCCGGAACTGGCCGATGAGCCTTCCCGCGCATGTGGAGCTCGTCACCGTACGGCTGCCCGGCCGCGAGAGCCGCATCCGGGAACGCCCGTACACCTCGTGGACGACGCTGGTGAATGAGGTGGCCGACGCACTGGCCCGGGAGATACCACCGCCGTATGTTCTGTTCGGCCACAGCCTGGGCGGCATGCTCGCGTACGAACTGACGACGCGGGCGCGGTCCACGGACCCGCCGTCCATGGTGTCGCCGTCGCCCGGCGCCCCAAGTCCTTCCGGCACACCGCCCGTTCTGCGGCTTCCCGAACGCCTGATCCTGGCCGGCTGCCGCGCCCCCGACGTGCCGTCGCCGCACCCCACTCTCCACGAGCTGCACGGCGAACGTTTCACCGCCGCTCTCGCCGCGCTGGCCGGCTCGCCCCCCGAGGTCCTGCGCAACCGCGCTCTGCTCGCGCTGCTGGAGCCGATGCTCCGCGCGGACCTGGAACTGGCCCGGACCTGGCCGCAGCACGAACCGCGCCCCCTCCCGGTACCGCTCACCGCTTTCGACGCCGCCGACGATTCCATGGCGCCCCCCGCGACAGTCGCCCGCTGGCGGCGATACGCGCCGCTGGGCATGCGGACGCACCATCTGCCCGGTGGCCACTTCTCCCTCCATGAACACCCGAAGAGCTTCCTCACGCTGCTGCACGACGAACTGCCGGCGAATTCGGAGCGCGTCACGACCGCGTGGGACCCGCCGGAGCCGGCCGCCCACCGCACCCACACCACCTGACATCGCCCTACCCCCGATCCCACCGTGCGGAGAGGCCCGGACATATGCGATCTCCCTACTTCACGGCCGAGCACGACGCCTTCCGGCTTCAGGTGCGTGGCCTGCTGGCGGCCGAGACGGCGGGCGCCGCCGACGTCTGGGAACGGGAGCGCCACCTGCCGCGCACGCTGTGGAAAACGCTCGCGGACCACGAACTCCTCGGACTGCTCTACTCACGCGACGACGGCGGCACCGACCGCGATCTGTTCACCTCGATCGTCTTCCTGGAGGAACTGGGCCGCACCGGATACGGCGGCCTGCGCGCGGCCGTATCCGTCCACGCCTATATGGCGACGCATTACCTGGCGACCGCCGGCAGCCCGGAGCTGCGCGCCGCCTGCCTGACACCGGCCATCCGGGGCGAACGCGTCGCCGCCCTCGCCCTCACCGAACCCGGTGCGGGTTCGGACCTGTCGGGGCTCTCCACCACGGCCTCGCGGGAGGGTGACCACTACGTCGTGCGCGGTACGAAGAGCATGGTCAGCAACGGGACGACGGCCGACTTCCACGTCATAGCGGCCCGCACCACCCCCGTGTCCGGCGGTGGGCACAGCGGCCGGACGGGTTTGTCGCTGCTCGTCGTCGACGCCGCCGCACCGGGCGTCACCGTGGAGCCGCAGCCCACTCTCGGCTGGCGTGCCGCCGGCACGGCGAGGGTGACGTACGACGAGGTGCACGCGCCCGCCGGGCACCTCATCGGGCGGCAGGACAGCGGTTTTTTCTACCTCATGCGCGGACTCCAGCTCGAACGACTCGCGGCCGCGGCCCTGGCACTGGGCGGCATGGACCGCTGCCTCGAACAGACCCTCCGCTTCACTGGCGGACGCACGATCTTCGACGGGCCGCTCTCCGGTCTCCAGGCGCCCCGGCACAAACTCGCCGACCTGGTGACAGAACTGGAGGCGGCCCGCCAGCTGGTCCACCACACGGCCTGGTGCCTCCAGCAGGGAGCGCTCCCCATGACCGAATGCACGATGGCCAAGCTGTACACCACAGAACTGGCCTGCCGGATGGCCGACACCAGCCTGCAACTGCAGGGCTCATACGGGTATCAGGACGGCTCCGAGGCCGCCCGAGTGCACCGCGACGCCCGAGCCGCGACCATCGCCGCCGGTCCGAGCGAGGTGATGCGGGACATCATCGCCAGGGATCTGCCGGGGGCGTGACGGCCCACGGACGGACCGAGAAGGGCGCCGCCCCTGAGTAGGCCGGGCCCTGCCGCTCCCGTCGTACCGAATACGCCACGAACCCCGCGCCGAGGCCCCGTGCCACCGATCAGGTACGGCGTCGTGTCGACGCCGGCGTGGGGTGTCCGTGAGGCGGTCCTGCGTGGTGGCGGGGGGCGCCTCGGTCCAGTACGAGGTGACGGAGCCGACCCCGTCGGGTTCGTCGACGACAGTCTCAACGGCGACACCTCCACCGGCTCCACCGACTCCACCGACTCCACCAAGCGATAGACCAGGCAGCACCCTACGCGGCGCCCCCGAACCACTCCCCCACGCACAGATCACCCAACTGAAAGTGCGCCGGAGAGACCCCCTGGCCGGAGCCCTCCACACGTACCAACACGCCGCCTGAACTGCACCGATGGAGTTTCCGGCAGGCGCAGTGTCCGCGCCCGGTGGCGTCCTCGCATCCGTCGGCCTCGTTCAAGCCAAGTACTGCGATGAGATCGCCGTACGGATGCCGCCCCTCAAAGAGGCTGAGTTGCTGGCGCTCTCCTCCGCAACTCCGGTCGCCGAGCACACCCAGACTGGTGACGACGAAGACGGGCAACCTCTTCGCTGCATGTTCACGATCCTCCCAGGAGACAGGCACAAGATCCTCTATGAAGTCGATGCCGACTGAATACCTTCGCCCTGCCACAGCCGAGGACGTACCGCACTCATGGCACTGAGGACGGAAGCTGAGCAGTGGCTGTGCGTGCAAGGCTCAGATCAGTGGAATGACCCCGAGCCTGGGCAGAGTGCGATCAGAAAATGGCACGCCACGATCGACGACGGCAGGGCGTGGGTTGTCGTGGGCGACCCGGGATCGGCGCTTGCCACCGTCAGTCGTGGACCCATTGACCGCGACTTCTGGAACGACGACGACAAGCCGGAGTCCGCGTTCTACCTCTGCAAACTGATTGTGGCGAGATCGGCTGCGGGCAGGCAACTCGGTGCCCGAATCATTGACTGGGCTTCCCGCGTTGCTGCGCTGGAGGGACGTGACTGGGTTCGCGTCGACACCTGGCGCACGAACACGGGACTGCACGCCTACTACGAGTGTCTGGGGTTCAAGCACGTTCGGACGGAGGCACCTTCACACCGTCGGTCCGGCTGGCTTGCACAGAGGTCGTCAGACGCCATCACACGCCCTGATGAGCCCTTGGCCGTGGGCAGGCACTGATTTGGGGGTGGCCCGCGACGCCCGACACGATCGGCAACCGCGACTCACTGAGCGTTTCACCCTGGTTGATGCCGTTACTTGACAGTCCGAGGAGGCTGGCAGGGCGGCACTGAAGTGAGAGGCGGGCCACCAATTCACTGTGAGGCGCCCGAGGGCTGTTTGATCCCAAGCCCTCCTGTCTGATCCCAACCCGCGCCCGCCCGTCGCTCTTTGGCCGCTGGCGGGGCGGCCACCCCAGCGACCTGTCCGACGAACGCTGGCAGCTGATCGAGCCGGTGCTCACCACCTGGCGGGCCGAGCGCCGCGGCCGAGGCCTGAATATCGGCCGCCCGCCCGAGCACGACCTGCGCTCGCTGCTGAACGCGATCCTGTACGTGGACCGCACCGGCGCCCCCCGGCGCTACCTGCCCCACGGTTCCCACCCTGGCCCACGACCTGCCACTACTTCGCCAGCTCGCAGCAGGACGGCGTCTTCGCCCAGCTCACCGGCCCACTGCGGCACCCGGTCCGCACGGCCGAAGGACGCGACGGCGAACCCTCCGCGCGCCTTGCGACATCCGCAGGACAAAACTCCCC
This sequence comes from Streptomyces sp. NPDC058257, assembly GCF_042881845.1. Lineage (NCBI taxonomy): Bacteria > Bacillati > Actinomycetota > Actinomycetes > Kitasatosporales > Streptomycetaceae > Streptomyces > Streptomyces sp. NPDC058257. Next base: position 236,805 of record NZ_JBHVXJ010000009.1, on the reverse strand, counting down.
CCACCACCAGGCGCCGGCGACGCAGCCCAGGACGGCTCCCGCACGGCCCCCGCCCGGCTTCACCACTCGTTCAGATGAACTGCGCACTCACTGCCGCTGAGCAGCGGAACGCGGGGTACGTGTGCCACGGACATCACCGGCAATGCCTGCGCAGTGCCGGAGCGATCGGAGGCGCAATGCACAGGGCGCGACTCGTCCAGGACGGGCGGCAATGGACCGGAGACCAAGGCGTGCACATGACCGCACTCGTCTCCCGGCAAGCCACCGGATCATGCAGACTCAACGCGGTATGGATCTCCATGCCGCCCGGCGGCGCGACCGCCGTCCACCACCACGGCCCCGAAGAGACCGTGGTGTACCTCATCCGGGGCAGCGCCCGCATCCACAGCGGCACCGACCTGACCGCCATCACCGAACAAACCGCAGGCCAGGTCGTATTCATTCCGGGCAACTGTCCTCACCAGGTCACCGCCGGACCGGAAGGCTTCGACGGATTCGAAGTACGCTCCGGAGCCACGGACCAGACCACCCTCACCCGCCCCACCGACCAGAACTGACGCGGTGCACGAACCCAGTGGTGACCGGGGCGGGCGGACGGAGCGCGTCCAGCCAGGCCCGCTCCCATTCCTCCAGTTCGGCGTCGTTCGCGCAGAAGTGATAGCCCAGGTCACGGCTCCATATGACGGGTGCCCAGCCACGCTCCGCGCAGAGATCGCGCAGCACGCCAGACCACGTCCGGTCTGCCAACTGCTGACTTCGCAGGCGCCCATCAGGCGGGTGAGGGCCATGCCCGCAGGCACGACTTCGAACAAGGCGGTGCGGATCAGGTCGGCGTGACGCTCCGCGGCCGGGAAGCATTTGGCCACGGCCACTCGCCCCGCAGGAGACGGGCGAGTTCATCGTCCATGTCGGAGCGCGCATGCCGCGTCGCTGGCAGTCCCGCAGCAGGCCCGCCCAGGAATCGGACGATTCCCGGTATCCGCCCGTCATCGCGATCAATTCCTTGGTGCCGTCCGCCCGCACGCCCATGACGACCAGGACGGCGGCCTTCGCTTCCTCCAAGCGTATCCGCAGGTTGATGCCGTCGGCCCAGACGTAGTCGGTGGCCGACAGGTCGCGCTCTCCGAACGCCCCAGCTGCGCACCGAAGCCGACCTCGCCGGACTCACCGCCATCCAGGTCCTGCTCGAACTCGCCGTCGCCTTCCACCACGCCGTCCGCGACGAGCTAACCGACACCGGCCTTCAGCGGCGGCCCACCCTCACCACCAGCGGTGAGAACCCGTACTCCGTGGACATCGCCGCTTTCATGTCCGGCCCTGCTCATCCCCTCTTCCACGCGCTGGCTCGATACCCCGGACACCACCCGTAACCGCTGGCACACCCTGGTCACCAACCGAAGGCGCTCCCTCGGCGCCTCGTAGGGCTGTGCCGCCCGACGCTTGCGTGTGACTCGCACCAGACCGCACCGACCCGCAGGGTGGTGCAGGGCCGTCCACCCGGCCCCAGGTCCGTCGGGGCCTTGGCCCAGCGCGAGCGGACGCAACCGTGCTCCTCAGTGCCCTGCGTGAGTACGCCAGGTTCTGATTCGGGCACAGCACCCCGCGCCCAATCCGGTCCATGACCGTGACAGGGCCTGCGGTTTGGGTGTGAACGCGTTGAACACTTGCGCACTTGCGCACTTGTGAATACCGCCCGTAGGTACGGCCTCGCGCAGGAACCTCTCCGTGGCTGTGTCGGTGAGTCAGGGATCTGGTTCACTCCGTGCGGTGCTGGCCTTACGCGTGGACGCATGCTCAGGGCAAGGGCGCCTGACCTGGTGCAGTGCGGGGTCGGCCGCTGTCCGTCGACATAGCGGCGGCGGCCTGGCCCTCGCCGTGGGCACCGGCCCCGGCCACCTCCCCCCGACGACAACGCCTACGCCACCGCGGCGCTGGTCGGCATCGGAGCCATGACGATCACGACGCTGGCAAGCCTCGCTCACGCCCGCCTACGCTCGTCCGAGACCAACCCGTAAGTCAGTTGCACTCATCCCAACGCTGGAGGTTCCATGCCCAAGGGCTACTGGGTCAGTGTCTACCGCACCATTTCAGACCCTGAGAAGCTGGCTGCCTACAACAAGCTGGCCCCTCCGGCCGTCCAGGCCGGGGGCGGGCGACTCCTCGTCCGTGGCGGTCGGGTCGTCGCACACGACGCTGGAATCGCCGAGCGCACTGTTGTGATCGAGTTCGACAGCTTCGAGCAGGCCGTCGCGGCGCACGAGAGTGCGGCCTACCAGGAGGCGCTGGTCGCCCTCTCCGACGGCGTCGAGCGCGACTTCCGCATTGTCGAAGGCATCGACTGACCGAGGTCATCCTCCGTCACGGGCAGGCACTCGGCGAGCAGGTCGACGACGTCGCGCCAGGCTCGCTGCGCGTGGCGCGGGTGGTAGCCGACGCCAGGGACAACGGGGTGGTCGACCGGCGGGTGGTGGAAGGCGTGCAATGCGCCACCGTAGACCGCGAGGCGCCAGTCGACGCCCGCGGCCTGCATCTCAGCGGTGAACGCGTCCCGTTGGGCGGGCGGCATGATTGGGTCTTCCGACCCGACCCCGGCCCACACCGGGCAGCGAATGCGCGCTGCCTCGCCCGGTCGGCCCGTCGTAGTTGCGTTGACTGTCCCGATCGCACGCAGGTCGGCGCCGTCACGCCCGAGTTCCAGCCCAATGGCGCCCCCCGTGCCGTAGCCGATGGCGGCGATCCGGTCGGAATCGGTCCGCGGTTCTGTACGCAACACGTCGAGCGCCGCATGGCCGATGCTCCGCATCCGGTCGGGATCAGAGAGCAGTGGCATGCAACGGGCCAGCATCTCCTCGGGGTCGCTCAAATAGCGCCCGCCGTGGAGGTCGAAGGCCAGCGCTATGTATCCCAGCTCGGCGAGAGCGTCGGCCCGGCGGCGCTCGACATCGCTGAGCCCTGTGCCCTCTGGTCCGAGCAGCACTGCGGGCCGGCGGTCGACACCGGCCGGGAGCGCGAGGTGCCCGATCATCGTCAGACCGTCGGCCGGGTACTCGATCGTACGCGTCGTAATCGTCGTCATGAGACTGGACTGTAGTGATCGTCGAGCCCGGACCGGCCGCTGTTCTGCCGCTGGCAGAGCAGCGCGGGTATCCCCTGACACGCGGGTATCCCCTGACATACGACGAGGGATCACAGGAACCGTCACAAACCTCGTCCCACGGCAGCCATCCATCCCGTTGCCCCTTTGACCCGTATCTCGGTCAGGCCTCTCACCGGTTTGAAGATGGGTCCTCAATCCGCCCCGGTGACCGGCCAGTCGGCTGCCCTCGAAGAAGAAACCGCTCGCGTGTGTGACCTGTCTCCGACAGGCCGTCCGTGCTGCTCGTGTGCGTGCACGACGCCGAACGCTCCCAGATGGCCGCCGCCTTCCTCACGCGCCTGTCCGTCGGCCGGGTGGAGGTCCGTTCGGCCGGGTCTGCTCCGGCCGAGACCGTGGACCCGGCGGCCATCGAGGCGATGGCCGAGGCCGGGATCGATCTGTCCGCCGAGGTGCCCAAGGTGCCGACCGTCGAGGCGGTCCAGGCGTCCGACGTGGTGATCACGATGCTGCTGAAGGGCTGGGGGGATCCCGCTCGGGCCCGTGCTCGACAACCATGCACGGAACACCATCGAGTTCACCGTTCCCGCCGGAACCTTCGCGACCTGGCCTCCACTGCCGTACACCCACTGTCTCCACGAGGCCGTGCTCAGGTGCCCCGCACCCGAGGTGACAGACACCGACGGCCGGTACGTGGGAGGCCGTGGGTGGATCTCCGAACCGAGGCACCCCCCGCACTACCCACGCCGTCACCGACGTCCTGTGCGAGGCCGTCGCCGTGGCACAGTCCTAACCGATAGGAAAACATAACGGTTATTAAATGCTAACCGTTAGTGTTACGGTTGCTGCACGAAGACAGCGAGGCTCGCCGAGTCCGACGGTCCGGCGCCGGGTTCGCCGTCCCCCGTCGTCGGCTGGTCTCACCACCACACCGGACGGCAAGAGGAGCAACGATGCGCACTGTGATCGTGGGAGCGGGTCTGGTGGGGCTCACCGCCGCGGCTTCGCTGCGGCAGATCGGGCATGAGGTCATCGTGCTGGAACACGCGCCGCAGGTGCGGGCTGCCGGGGCCGGCATCGCCCTGTGGCCCAACGCGCTGCGGGAGTTGGACACCCTCGGCGTCGGTGACGACGTCCGGCGCATGGGCAAGACCGTCGACGCCTGGTTCTTTGACGCTGCGGGACAGCCGATGCGCGCGGTCGGCTACGATCCGGCCGCCCACCAGTTCCTGATGGTGCCGAGGCCGGACCTGAACAACCTTCTCGTCGACACCCTCGGCAGGGACCAGGTCCGCCTGGGAACACACGTCACCGGCTTCACCGAACACGACACACACGTGGAAGTGCACATCGCCGACGGTGCGCCACTGCGGGCGGATCTGCTGATCGGAGCGGACGGTGTGTACTCCGACGTGCGCGCCACCCTGGTGCCCGGCAGCGCGGCGGTCGCGCATGCCGGCAACTACGCCTGGCGGGCCGTGGTGCCCTCCGGGGACGAACGGCCGGAGGGCACGTTCGTCACGATCGGCCCCGCGCGGACCCGAGGCGGCTACACGCGGGTCGCGCAGGGCCAGACCATGTGGTGGGTCGGCCAGTTCGACGCCGGTGAACTCGTCGGCGGCAAGAGGGAGCGGGCCCTGCGGCGGGCCCGCAACGTGGCCGAGTCCGGTTGGCACGACGAGCTTCTGGAGATGATCGCCGCGACGCCGGAGGAGTCCATCCTGGAAAGTCAGATCATGCTCGTCCCCGAGCTGCCACGCTGGACCACCGACCGGGTCGCGCTGATCGGGGACGCCGCGCATGGTCTGTCCCCGCACATCGCGGCGGGCGGCACCCTGGGCATCGAGGACGCCGGAGTGCTGCGCGCCGAACTGGCGAGCGGGTCCGACACAGCCGCCGCCCTCGCCCGCTATGAGAGCGCCCGCCGCTCCCGGTTCGAGCAGGTGCGCGAGCACTCCGCCGCGGTCGAGCACGCCAACGGGGCCGCCGAATCCGCCGAACGCTACGCCGCCTTCACCCACTGGATGACCACCACCGTGCCCACCGCCTGAGCGCGGCCTACTAGGAGTTCTCCTGAGGGGTGGGCCTTTTCTGGGTGCCGTTGGCCCTGGTCGGTGAGCGCCTCGCCAACGCCGCGGGGGTGGCCCAGGCGGGACATGGCCGGAACGGTCCGGTGCAGTCGGGCCGCGGAGAGATCGGGTGTGCGGCCGGGCAGCCCTCCCGAGATCGACACGATGGTTTTGTACGGGTCGGTGATGACCGGCAGGTTCACACCGTGGCGCCGGAGTTCCCCCGAGCAGCGCCCGCGGAGGTCGTCCTCCCGGTCACCCTTCCCGAGGGCTCCGTCCACCAGCACGTACCGCGCCCCCGCCGTCACCTCACATCGTCCAGGATCGGCCCAGATCGCACATCTGTAGCCCGTTGCGGTCACCTCCGATGACTGTCCCGGCGGGGTGCGACTGCCGCGCCCGGGAACAGTCACACAATCCCTTCGTCACTGATCAACCATGGCAGCGGCCACCAGCGAGGCCGGCCGACGGCGAGGGAGCCCTCCGTATGCATCTACTGAACCGAATGAAACGAAAGTCTGTCATTGCCGGTGCGGCATGGGTGGCGGCGGCCGCCGTGCTGTGGCCGTCCGCCGGGGCCGCTGCCGCTGCCGCTGACGGCCACTGCTTCGATCGTCAGAAGCAGCCGTACACCTCGGTGGTCGACGGTCATCTGCACTTCCGCCCCTTCGGTGGCGAAGCCATTCCGTTCAGCGAGATGGTCGGCTACCTGAAGAAGAGCGGAGTTCACCATGCGAGCGTCTTTGGTATCGGGCAGAAACTTCCGGTGGACTCCTCCTGCACCTACTACCTGGACTGCCCCGACACTCCCGTTCTGCCCAGCATGAAGAACGACTTCGTCAACGCCGAGAACGTTGTGGAATTCAAGCCGAAGGACGTCGGCCTGACCCTGTCCATGACGTTCCCCGACCTGGCGAACCCGGAGACCGTTCCGGCCGGGGTCCGTCTGCTGGACGCGGAGTTCCCCGGCATGTTCCGGTGGATGGGTGAGGTCAACCTCATCAAACAGGCAATCCTGCCCAACCGCCACGAGCCTGCGGACATCAGCGACATCGGCCGCTGGGCGCCCTTCATGAAACAGCTGCGCGAGCGCGGAAACCCCCTCACCATCCACTCCGACCTCGGCAACAATCAGCACCCGACCCAGTACCTCCACCTGATGCGGGAAGTCCTCAAACGCTACCCGCACAACAAAATCGTCTGGGCTCACATGGGTCTATCGAAGGAACTCACCAACCTGGACCCCGACCGGCACATCCACATCATGAAGCAACTCCTGGACGAATATCCCCGCCTCACTCTGGACCTCAGCTGGCGTGTCCTGGAAGACGTGTACTTCACCAAGCCCGGAGCCCGGGAGAAATACACCGCCTTCCTTGACGCCTACCCCACCCGAGCGATCCCTGGCACCGACTTCGTCGCCTCCCGCAGCAAGAACTACAAGACCTACAAGAAGGAACTCGAAGTCACCAGCCGGATCAACAAATCCCTCAACAACGAGGCATTTCGCAACATCGCTCTCGGACAGAACTACTATGACCTGCTCGGAACCGAAGACAAAGCTCCACGGATCTGCATGACGTGACCTTGAGTGGAGCAAGAGAGCAAGAGAGCAAGAGAGCAAGGGCGAAGCGCACAGCAGTCGTACGTTGCTGGAGCTCAGTCTCGGCCATTTGCGCACGCGGCGCGCGGATGATCTGACCGCCCCGGCTACCCACCTGTTTGAGGAAACCGCGAGCACGGCTACACCGCCGTCCTTCTGGTCCGCCACATCAACCAAGGGCACGTCGAGGCCGACCACGCGGCTCTGCCACGCCGCACCGTCACCGGCTTGTTCGCCCTCTACGCCGACCGCCTCGACGACAGAGGGCGAGAGCTGCGTGACCAACTGCCCGGCGCCCGTCCCGAGATGATTACGCTGGCCGACCAGATCCACTCCTTCGCCGCTCTCCTCGTCCCATATGCGGGCAACGACGAGTAGCACTCTGCCCCTTGGCCTATAACGGCAAGGCGGTGTTTGGGTCCCATCCCACCCACCGGCCGGGCGATTCCCGGGCTATCTCAGCCGCCGTCACGAGAAGGACGACGTCATGCTGCGTACGCGACCAGACGAAGTGAACCAGAGCCCCCACACACCTTCATAGCCACTCCGGCGTCGCCCGGGTCGCGACGGCCGATCTCACTTGTAGTGCGGTCTACCGGGGTAGCCACCCGCCGCGGCCGGGCGGCGTCGCTGCCACCGTTGTTCAGGGCGCCGTACAACGCGCCGTGCCCCCGTCGGTGTTCGGCCAGCAGTGTCGGATCCACCGGCCGCCGTCACCGGACCGTCCGCGCACGGCAGTCGGCCGCGCCACTCCACCGGGCCCCGCACATCCTCGCCGTCTGGGAGAGCCGCCTCGCCGACAGCTCGGCCGCCCGGACCCGCGGGCATGCTGGCCCCGGCCGCTGACCTCGTCGGCCAACCCCAGGGCACCGCACGGGGAATGGTGTCGCAGATCGGGTTTCGTGCGGAGCGTTCTTGGCGTAGTACTTCCACCATGGGCTTATCGCCGGTTGCCGGTCACCCTGCTGTCGCTGTTTTCCGTGAGCCCCGAGGCGGGCGGTCCGCCCCGGTGCTCGGCCCGCGGGTCGATACTGAGGCGAAGCGCACCGCGCGCGTGCTGGCCGGGTTGGCGACCCACGCCCGACCAGTCGAGCGGATTGCCGCGCTGCGGCAGGCCGCCGCGGCTGCCGATGAGTTGGCGGCCGCGCTGTCGGCTCAGGATCCGGCCGTGGCCGGTGAGGAACTACCGGCAGAGTCAACCAGTCAGTCCTTCTTCCGGGTCCGTGAGGTGGAGCTGTCGGATCAGCAGCACGCCCTGCACGGTGTCCTGGTCATCCACCGCGGTCTCGAAGATTTGTGTGAGGCCCCGCTGTCGGGTGCCGACCTGGCGCTGGAGGTGGCTGGGATGCGGCAGTCAGTGCTCGACCTCACCGGCGCAGCGCCTGACGCCGCTGACTCCTTATCGCCGGTGGCCGCCCCCGAGCCTGCTGCGGGGGCGTCGTTGGAGAGTGTGTGGAGTGCCCGGTGGCTCATCGGGCACCAGGTCCATGTCCTGTTCAACATCTGCGCCGCAGTCGCCGTGGCCGACGCCACCTGCCATCTGCGGCACGGCGACACCGATGCCGCTCTGCTGCGACTGGCAGATGCGACGGTCTACGTGCGGGGCTTCCCAGCGGCCATGACCCACGCCAGTTCGGTCCCAACTGATTACTACATGGCGGCGATACGCCACACCATGGCGCCTCCGTCGGTGGACGTTCCGTTGAGCGGGCGCCAGCATCGCGGATACAAGCTGTTCCGGGCGGCGATGAAGGAGCTGCTGTCGGTGCTTCCCGACCCCTATGAGCAGTTGGCGGTCCGAGCCCCGGAGCTGGCCGAGGCACGGGGCGCTCTCCTGGAGGCCGACATCGTGGATGGTGAACGGCACGTCACCCTCGCGTACTCGATGGTGCATCTGCATCGTTCCATCGCTCAGAAACCAGAAGGCCCCGACAACGCCGTAGCAGAGCTGCGGCACATGCGGCATCGCCGCGCGGCCCAGTACGCCTGCCTGGTCCGGTTCGGGGACCACTACATCAACGACGCCGTGGCCGGCCTGCGTCACTCGTGAGACCGCGTGTCCGCCGCCCACACCTCCGGCAGGAGACCCTGATGCCCAAGACGACGCCCAGCACCACTCAACGCTCTGCCGTAGCCGCCGACTGGGCACTCGATCCGGCCGATACCGACGCGTGCGAGCGGCTGGTCCGCACCCTGTGCACCGGCGGGCACGACCAGGTCGACAGTCCGGAGTGGGTGGCCCGGGCCCGGGACGCCTGGGAGGACCTTCCGCTCCGGCTGCGCCGTGAGGTGCGCCGGTTTCGAAGGCAAACCGGCCCGCACGGCACATTGGTGGTCGGCGGCCTGCCCGTCGGCCAGGCGACCCTGCCCGCGACACCGTCCGTACCCAACTCGGTCCAGCGCCAGGCCAGCGTCCCGGGCGCGGTACTCACCATGGTCGCCTGCGGGCTCGGCGAGCCTTTCGCCTACCGGGCTGAGAAATCCGGTGCTCTCGTGCAGGACGTCGTGCCCGTGCCCGGGCAGGAGACCTTCCACGGCAACGCCGGATCGGTGCCGCTGTCCTTCCACACCGAGAACGGCTTCCACCCCCACCCACCCGACTATGTGATCTTCCTGTGCCTGCGCGCCGACCACGACCGACGCGCCGGCATGCGCGTCGCCGGCATCCGACAAGCGCTGCCGCTTCTCACCCCAGCCAGCCGCCAGGCCCTGTTCGCACCGGAGTTCATCACCACACCACCACCCTCCTTCGGCCCCGCCACCGCCGCGAGTGAACCCGACGTCAGCCCCCGACCGGTGCTGTCGGGCGCGATCGAGGATCCCGACGTACGCATGGCCCAACTCGTCACCACCCCGCTCACCCCCCGGGCCACCGCGGCGCTGACCGAATTCGGCCGCGCCTGCGAGGCCACCGCCCGCACCCTGCGCCTGGCACCCGGCGACCTGGTCATCATCGACAACCGCGTCACTGTCCACGGCCGCACCTCCTTCAACCCCCGCTACGACGGAGCAGACCGCTGGCTGCAACGCACCTACGTCACCATCGACCTGCGCCGTTCCCGAGACCATCGCCCCCACGACGGCCACATACTCGCCCGCTGACCAGCCTGAAGAGCGGGACAGGAAGATGAACTGGCGACCGCGCGACGACAAGACTCCAGAACTATTCGGATGTCCGTCGCGTAATTCCGCTTCGAATTCTTCTCCAGGCTGCTGAATTCCTTGGACCGCACGGAATTCGGCAACCCTGTGTCGGTATTCCGTCCGGTCACACGCGCACAGGAGCGCCCGGCTTCAGCCGATCCTGACCTCCGCCTCCGGCAGGTCTCGTACGCCCAGGGCCTCCTCAGCCGGCAGCGGCCCCCAGCGCTCTGGATCCGACGCTCCCACCACTTGTCACGTACTCAACCCACACTTGCGCTTCATCGGCCGCACGATGCCCCTGCCCGTGGCTGCGCGGCGCGAGCAGGGGGCTGTACTCGCTCCTGCCGGAGCCGATCACCCATGAACGGGGATTCAGATCAGCACTGGATGTGGCACAGGGGACACGCTCGATTCGACACCGTCCAGCCGAACCTCGTCACCGAGGTACACACTGACACAGCGGCCACGGCGCCGGTGCCTGATGTGTCCCAGCCTGATGTGTCCCATGAGACACATCAAAGGCTGGAGAACCCGGGCACAGGATGCTCGCGCATCGCACTGCGGAGCGGGTGCGCCTGCAGGCCCGATCCGGCCGGGAGGTCGCCTCCGTGTGGATGGACCTGGCGATGGCCGCTATGGCGCTGCCGGAGGGGACTGTCCTGGACGGCGTTACTGGTAGGTGACCTGTGGGGGTGTTCTCGGCCCCACAGGTCTCAGGCGGCGCAGCTCCCATAGACGAGACGAGAGACGAGACGTGACGGGCGCCGCGGCCACGTGCCGCAGTTCGGCCGCTCAGAGGTGGCCGTCCAGGAACGTCCGTACCTCGGCGATGGTCATAGGCCCCGTGCCGTGAGCCACCGCCTCTCCCTCCTTCAGCAGGACGTAGGACGGGGCCGCGGTGATCCCGTATCGCTCGGTTGCGGCCGGACAACGCGTGATGTCGGTGCGGACGGCCGTCAGGCGGCCCGTGTAGTCGTCGGCGATGCCATCCACGACGAGGTCCATCACTCGGCAGGGCTCGATTGCCTTGGGCCATGTCCCGGTGAAGTATGCGAGGACCGGAACTCCGCTCATCCCGAGGATGAAATTGAACTCCGCGTCCTCACGGGGGCGGTGAACCCGCTTTGCCATGGAAGCTCCTGACCTCACGTTCCGTCATTCCATCCCTATCATCCCTCGCGCGGTGCGCCAGACCGGCCCGGTCGGTCGTCCGGCTGGCCTGCCGGAAGGGAGGCACGGGGCGTCGTACGCGTCAGGTGACCCGAAGACCGACCGCCAGCGTCAGTTCAAGGACCCGGTGTGGCGATGCGAGATCCGGAAACAGCTCGCGCAGCTGCGACATCCGATACCGGACGGTCTGGGGATGGACGAACAACGCCGCCGCTACCCCGTCCCGTCTGCCCTGGTGCAGCAGCCACGCCCGCAAGGTCTCCTCCAGCCGCCGTGCGGTCGCGACAGGCAAGGTTTGCAACGGTGCGAGGGCTCGCGCACGCAGGTCTGCGAACGCGTCCGCGTCGGCGCTCAGTATCAGCTCGGGCAGGTGGTCCTCGGTGTCGCGAATATCAGAGGAGAGGGAGCGCGCGCGTACGGCTCGTGCGTACGAGGCGGACGCGCGAGTCCATGGCCGGGCCGGGCCGACCACGGCGGTGCGGTCGGTGAGCTGCCGCAAGAGATGTGATCGGTCGGCATCAGGGACGAGCAGCACACCGATGGCGTCCGGCAGATCGTCGAGGACGAGAGTGCTCGGGTTGAGCGCGCGGTAGGCGGGCCGGGCCTGGGCGGCGGGCAGCAGGACCGCGGTCAGCGAAACCGGAGGCTGCCACCCGGCCCGTTGAACAGAGGCCATCAGCACGTCCGGGCTCGCGTCGGCGAGGAGGTCGCGGGCCAGCTCTTCCAGGTGGCGCTCCTGGGCCCTGCCCCGGGCGGCCAGTTCGTCGGCGTGGCCCGCGGCGCTCGCGGCGGAGAGCTCGTCGATGTAGGCGAAGGTCAGCTCGGCGAACTTGGCGACCTCGGCGGCGGGCAGACCCGCGGGTACGGCACCCGCTGCCAGGCATCGCCAGGCCACGCGGGCGCCGACGCGGTAGGCGCTGAGTAGGGCGTCCATCGAACGGCCGTCGCGCACCTCACCGCGGCCCAGCTCGTAGGCTGCGTCGCCGGCGTCGCCGCCTGTGGCGTTCCCGCTCGCGAGGTCCAGGTAGTGGCCCAGGGCGGTGCGGACGGCTCGGCGGATGGTGGCGCCCATGCGGCCCGCAAGGGCGTTGGCGTAGGAAGGGACCTCGTCGATGATCGCCTGCACGACCTCGTCGGCGGTGGTCTTCAGCGCGGCCCGAAGTGCGGTGACCGTCGTCTCATCCAGGGCCAGTTCGCTGGCCCTCCGGATTGCATGGCTCACGTTTTTGTTCCCTGCGAACAATTTGGCCGACCAGATTTACATCCTGCGGTCAGGACTTTACGCCTTGAGGCGCAGCAAGCTGAAGTCATGACGAGTGCAGCCCTCCGCAGCAGGGCGTGGAAACTGCTGGAGATGGTCACGACGCCGCTGCTGCCGTCGGACTACCTCGACCTGGCCAGCCCGCTGCGTGCGGGCGCTGACCTGCGTGGGCGCATCGAGGCCGTACACCCCGAGACGGGTGACGCCGCGACGATCGTGATCAGACCGGGACGGGGCTGGCGCGGCCACACCGCGGGTCAGTACGTGCGGATCGGAATCGACGTCGACGGGGTGCGCCTGTGGCGTGCCTACTCCATCACCTCGCCGACAAACCGCCAGGACGGCCGCGTCACGATCACCGTGAAGGCGATCCCGGAAGGCAAGGTCAGCAACCACCTGGTCCGCAGGGCGAAACCGGGCACGCTGATCCAGCTCGACCAGCCGACCGGTGACTTCGTGCTGCCGCAGGCCAAGCCCGCCAAGGTGCTCTACCTGACGGCCGGCAGCGGCATCACGCCCGTGATGGGCATGCTGCGCGACATCGAGTTCGACGACGTCGTCATGGTCCACTGCGCGCCACAGCCCCAAGACGTGATCTTCCGCAACGAACTGCACGACCTGGTCGCGGACAAGAAACTGCGGCTCATCGAGGTGCACACCGACACAGACGGCATACTCGACATCGCCCGTCTCGACGAACTCGTGCCCGACTGGGCCGAGCGCGAGACCTGGGCTTGCGGGCCCGCGGGTCTGCTCGACGCCGCCGAAGAGCACTGGACCGAGCACGGCGTCCAAGAGCGCCTGCACACCGAACGCTTCCGCCCCGGCATCGTCGTCGCCGGCGACGGCGGCGAGGTCACGTTCAGCACCACCGGCAAGACCGTCGACGCGGACGGCGCCACGCCGTTGCTGGACATCGGCGAGGAGGCCGGCGTGCTCATGCCCTCCGGGTGCCGCATGGGCATCTGCTTCGGCTGCGTCACGCCGCTCAAGGCGGGCGCCGTCCGCGACCTGCGCACCGGCGAGATCACCGAGGCCGAGCCGGGCGTCCTCATCCAGACCTGCGTGTCCGCCGCGGCGGGCCCCTGCGACATCGAACGGTAGGAGCACCTTGACCGCCATCGACCCCACCGCCCACCTGACCGCGGAGCAGATCGAGGAGCTGGGCCGGGAGCTGGACGCGATCCGCGACGAGGTGATCGCCGGCCGCGGCGAGAAGGACGCCGCCTACATCCGTAAGGTCATCTCGGCGCAGCGCAAGCTCGAGCTGGTCAGTAGGGGTGTACTGCTGTTCTCGATCTTCCCGCCCGCGTGGCTGCTCGGCACCGCCGGGCTGTCCGTGGCGAAGATCATGGACAACATGGAGATCGGCCACAACATCCTGCACGGCCAGTGGGACTGGATGCGGGACCCGAAGATCCACTCCACCACCTGGGAGTGGGATCACGTCTCGCCGTCCGAGCAGTGGAAGCACTCGCACAACGAGCTGCACCACACGTACACCAACGTGATCGGCAAGGACAACGACCTCGGCTACGGCATCATGCGCGTCGACGAGGACCAGAAGTGGCACCCCTTCTACCTCGGCCAGCCGCTGTGGAACTTCATCAACGCCTGCTTCTTCGAGTACGGCATCGCAGCGTACGACCTGGAGCTCGGCAAGAATCTGCACAAGCGCCGCCGCAACAACCCGGAGTTTCGCGCGCGGGCCAAGGCCGTGGGCCGCAAGATCCGCAAGCAGGTGCTCAAGGACTACGTGATCCATCCGCTGCTGTCGGGCCCGTCGTTCCTCCCCACGCTCGCCGCCACGTTCACCGCGAACCTGGTCCGCAACATCTGGACCCACTCAGTGATCATGTGCGGGCACTTCCCCGAGGGCGTGCAGGTCTTCGAGCGCCGGTCGATCAAGGGCGAGACGCGCGGCCAGTGGTACCTGCGCCAGATGATGGGCTCGGCGAACATCAGCGGCAGCAAGGCCATGCACTTCATGACCGGCAACCTGTCGCACCAGATCGAGCACCACCTGTTCCCGGACCTGCCGAGCAACCGGTACGCCGAGGTCGCGGTGAAGGTGCGCGCGCTGTTCGAAAAGTACGGGCTGGAGTACGTCACCGGCCCGCTGCCCAAGCAGGTGTTCTCCGCGTGGCACAAGGTCGTCCGGCTCTCGCTGCCGAACAAGAAGCCCAAGGTCAAGGCGCCGGACCGGGAGCAGGAGCTCGTCGCGGCCTGACTCTCGGTATTTGGTTCAGATCTTTCGGCCGTACCGGCGGCGCCGCCGGGTTCGGTGAGATCCGTCGCGGACGGTGGGCGGCAGCGACATCAGACCGTACGACATGGGATCCGTGGGCTCGTCCGGCACTTCGCGGTGTGCCGGACGAGCCCACGGGCGCAGAGGCCCGGAAGGTTCAGGAACCGGCGCGCTCCCACCGCTGATTGGTGGCTTCGCCGTCACAGGCCCACTGGATCAGGGGCGCCCCGTCACCGGTGGACCGGTTCTGCACGTCGAGGCACTTGCCGCTGTGCCGGGCCACGAGGTGAACGCCGCCCCCGGTGGCGTTCCGCACGGTCCAGCGCTGGCTGTCGCCCTCGCCGCAGGCGGACTGGACCACGGCGGCGCCGTCCTCGGTGGAGGCGTCACGGACGTCGAGGCACTTCCCACTGTGCCGGAGCATCGCGCGGACCGTGCCGTCACCGGAGTCCTGGAACCAGAACTGCTGGTTGAGGCTGCCCCGGGAGCAGGACCACTGGACCGCGGTCGCGCCATCACCCAGAGACTCGTCGGCGATGTCGGCGCACTTCCCACTGTGCTCCGCGGCGAGCGTCTCCCAGCTTCCGGTGCCGCTCACCTTGCCGGCCTCCGCGTCGACGGAAATCTGCGGGTAGTAGTCCATCGTCATCGTCCCCTTGGTGGGGAAGTCCAGCGGGAGCCACACGTATGGGGAGTCGTTGACGTTGCCTCCCATCGAGTTGCCCCAGCGGTCGCCCATGTAGAGGTATGACGTACCCGATGTGCCCTGGACCGGCAGGACGTACGCGGTCTGCGAGCCGTACGCCTTCCCGTTGCCTATGTCATTCAGTTCGGTCCAGTCACCCGTGATGCTCTCGGCGCTGCTGTACTTCTGCTGGTTCGGGGACCAGCCGGTGGCGCCGGACGTCAGCAGGAAGTACCGGCCGTCGCGCTTGAACATGGCCGGGGCCTCACGCGACCGGCCCTCCCACAGCTTGCGCACCAGCGAGTCCACCTTGGTGTAGTCCCCGGACAGCCGGTAGACGTGCAGGTCGGCGTTCTCGTTCGCCGCCGAGATCATGTAGCCGGTGCCGTCGTCGTCGACGAACGTGGTGATGTCCCGTGACATGTGGTCGAGCGGCCGGAAGCTGCCCCGCCAGGCGTAGTCGCCGTCGACAGTGGAGGAGACCGCCACGGCGGCGCGGGCCTCGCCGTAGTCACTCGCGTTCTCCTTGTGCATCCACATCACGAACGTGTCGGTGGCCTTGTTGTAGATGACCTTGGGGCGCTCGATGTTGGCGCTCTCCAGCTCCGGGTCGGTCTTCTGGGTCAGGACGTTCTTGCGGAACTCCCAGGTCTTCAGGTCGGTGGAGCGGTAGGCGGAGACATACCGGAAGGTATTGTCCTCGTTCCGGTTCTCGCCGAACCAGTAGTAGTACCCCTCCACCTTGATCACACCACCGCCGTGGGCGTGCACGACGTCGCCGTTCGGGTCGGTGAACTGGGTTCCGTTGGTGATGGTGACGGCGGCGGGGGCTGGGGCGGGGGCTGCCTGGGCCGAGCCCAGGGGGGACAGGAGTGAGAGGAGCAGCCCTGCCAGGGCGGCGAGCAGAAGGGCGGTCGCGCCTCTCGCCTGCCGCCCCACGGGCCTCGGTGTTCTCCTCTGCGCCTTCGCGGACATGGGTTTCTCCCTGTCGGAATGTGGGGGATGCGCGCACGATGTTTACGTAAACACGAGGTTGCGGACATGAGTCTGGAAATCATGTCCAGCCCTGTCAAGGCTTTGGTCAGGATCGGGTGTGCCCGGCAACTCGCGGCGCCAGTGGTCTGCGTCGAGGTCGGTGGCATGCCGTGGCACGGCAAGGTACGGCGCAGCAACAGCCTGCTGACGGGCTGTATTCGCCGAACTCGCCGCAGACCTCGTGCCGGTCCCCCGCCGCCGCGACCTGCGGGCCAGCGGCGTGATGTGCCGCCTGATCGAAGTCCATCGCAGAGTGCGAGCGGATCAGCGTATCCCCAGGCCAGACAGAGCTCTATCCCGTTGCCTACACAACACTTTGAGCCGAATACTTCGGGCGCAAGCCCGCTGCACCCGCTGCACCCGCTGCACCGAATCCGCCGGAGCGACCTCCAAGGAGCGCTACGACGTGTGCCCCTGGCCGAGTTGGTCGGTCAGCGACCGGAGACGGTCCGTGTCGCGGGCCACGGCGATCACGCGGTGGCCATGCGCCGCCAGCTGGCGTGCGAACTCTCGTCCGATGCCCGCGCTCGCACCGGTAACCAGCGCGGTCGGTGTGGCGGAGTCCTTGTCGGCGCGGGTGCTCACCTCTCGGACTCGGGCTTCGTGTCGGGCGAGAAGAGGAACGATATGCGTTCCATGACGCGCTGGCGCTTGGTGTTCTGGAAGGCGGCGATGCGCCACGTGTCGTCGTCCTGCCGGACCAGTGTGTATGTCTGAGTCTTGGACAGGTCGGCCGCCTTCGGCTCCCCGCCCTTGTAGGTGTCCCCGCGGCTGGTGGCCACGGCGGTGTCGGGGCCGTAGAAGCGGATGCTGAGCCAGGAGTCGGCGAGCTTGGTGCCTTTGAGGAAACCGCCGAACAGAGCGCGGTGGCCTTCGGCGATATCGCGGCGGCCCTGGTAGGCGGTGCCTACGTAGCTGGTGTAGGTGGCGTCCTTGGCGAACTGGTCGCCGTACGCGGTGGCGTCGTGCTGGGCCCATGCGTCCTTCATCGAGCGCAGGGTGTGGCAGACGGCCCGTCGGTCGTCGGGGGTCGCGGCGCCGGCAGGAGTGGCGGTGACTTCGGGCTTGACCGCGTTGCAGTCACTCACGCCGAGGTTCTTCGCGTCGGAGATGGCGTTGAGCCACAGGTATCCGCCGCCCGCGGCGGCGGCCAGCGTCAGCGCGGTGACGCCCAGGATGATTTTGATGCGTCGGCGTCGGCGGCTCTTCGGGGCCGGGGCGGTGACGGGCCCGGCCTGCTCGGGGTGCTCAGTGAGCCCGGTCCGCTTCGGGTCCGAGGTGCTGGTGGCGTTCATGGATATGTCCCCCCTGTGGTAACTTCTCAAGAGAAGTTACTGCGTCGAAGATGTCTCTTCTTCTAAGAAGAGATTAGGGAGTGGAGGAATCCTTGTCAACGCCGTCGATACGCCCCGATGCGGGCGAGATCTACCGCAAGTACCTGAGTGCGGTGCTCCTGCACAGCCATGCGAGCGCCCGGGCCTGCGAGCTCGGCGCGACCGATCTGTACGCGCTGAACATCCTGCAGCTGACGGGCGCGATGACCCCGGGGGTGCTGGCCGCGCGCACCGGCCTGACGACCGGCCCGACCACCCGCCTGATCGACCGCCTGGAGGAAGCGGGTTATGTGCGCCGCGTGCCCGATCCCGTCGACCGGCGCAAGGTGACCGTCGAGCCGATCGGCGAACCTGCGAAACTCGACCGCGTCATGGCCCCCGCCCGCCAGAAGATCGGGAAGATCCTCGGCAGTTACACGCCGGAGCAACTCGACGTCCTCTTCGACTACTTCACTCGCGCTGCCGAGGCGTATCAGGAGGCCGCCGAGCAACTGCGCGATCAGTGAATGGGTTTGTGGTTTCCCGTCCGTCGTCGCGGCGCCGCTTCTGCGCTCCGACGCATCGTCGATCCCGAAGTGCTGGAGCGGATCACTGCGCGGCGTGCGGAGCTGGACGGACTCGAAGAGCAGTTGGTCGATCGGCTGTCGGATGCGCGGGGTGAGCGGGGTGAGCTTGCCGTGGCCGAGCGGGTGTGGCAGCGGATGAGCGGGCAGCTCGCTGACGAGCGCACGAAGGCTCCGCCTTCACCCGGCAGATCGGCGAGGGCCTGGGCATGGATGCCGGAGTGAGGGGCAAGCTCGAGCCTCTCCCAAGCTCTTCGAGCGGGGGCACCATACGCGGAAAGCTCACGAAGTTGGCTGACCAAGGCTGGCTGCATCAACGGCCCGACGGGAACTGCACCGCTCACCTGCGGCCGGGCCGTACAGCGGCCGGGCGTAACTGAAGTGCGCGCGGCGGCTGTTGGAATTGCATGACGAGAACCAACGGGACCGCAGGGGACGTCGCGATCGATGGATGGCCGGGGAAGTTCCTAGTCCACGAGCCCCGCATGGTGCGCCAGGATCGCCGCCTGGACGCGGTTGGAGAGGGAGAGCTTCGACAGGATCCGGCTGATGTGGGTCTTCGCGGTGGCCTCGCTCATGTGCAGGGCCTCGGCGATGCCGGTGTTGGAGAGGCCGCCGCTCAGGGCGATCAGGACCTCGCGCTCCTTGTCCGTCAGGGCCTCCAAGCGGCTGCGGGCCTCGGAGCGGCGGCGCTGCCGCCCGGCGGAGGGGCCGTCCTCCTCCGTGAAGCGGCGGATGAGGCGGCGGGTCACCTTCGGGGAGAGCATCGCGTCGCCACAGGCCGCGCTGCGCACCGCAGCGATCATGTCATCCGCGGTGGCGTCCTTCAGCAGGAAACCGACCGCCCCGTGACGTAGCGCTGTCTGGACGTATTCGTCCAGATCGAAGGTGGTCAGCACGACGACGCGCGGCGGCCGGGGCGAGTGGGTGAGGCGCTCTGTGGCGGTCAGGCCGTCGGAGCGTGGCATCCGGATGTCCATCAGGACGACGTCCGGCTCCAGGGCTGCGGCCATCGACACCGCCGTATTGCCGTCCGATGCCTCGCCCACCACTTCGATGTCGGGGGCGGACGCCATGATGGTGCTGAGCATGGAGCGCACCATCCATTCGTCGTCCACGATCAGGACCCGGGTCGTCGTCTCGCTCATCGCCTGGCTTCCATGTGGGTGGGCTGCTTCTGGGGTACGTCGTCCATCGGGATCTCGGCGGCGATCTCGAAGCCCCCGTCCGGGGTCGGGCCCGAGGTGAGTTCCCCGCCGACGAGCCGTATCCGTTCGGCGATGCCGAGCAGGCCGTGGCCGCCGCTGGGCAGGCCTGAGGGGTTGCCGCCGATCCCGTGCCGGTTGATCACCGTGAGGTGCAACAGCTGGCGGGTGCAGTGGACTCGGACGTGGGTTTCGGCGTCGGCGGCGTGCTTGTGGACGTTGGTCAGGGCCTCCTGCACCACCCGGTAGACGGCGTGCTCGATCAGGGCCGGCAGCTCGGGTGGTCGGGTGGTGCCGTGCTCTCCGGTCAGTTCGAGGGTGACCGGCGTCCCCAGGCTGCGGGAGTCGGCGATCAGGGTCTCCAGCTCGGCCAGGCCGGGCTGCGGGGCGAGCGGGGCCTCGGGCCGGGTGTGCAGGACCTCCACCAGCGAGCGGAGCTCGGTCAGTGCCTCGCGGCCGATGGCGCCGATCTGCTTGGCCATGTCGACGGCGGACGCGCCCTTGGTCGCCTCGAGAGCGGTCGCGTGCAGCACCATCAGGGATACGCGGTGGGTGACGACGTCGTGCATGTCCCGGGCGATCTGGGCGCGCTCGTCGCTGCGGGCCTGTAGCACCCGCTGCTGCTGCTCGCGCTCGGCCCGCTCGGCGCGCTGGCGCAGCTCGGCCATGAGGCGGCGGCGGGCGCCCGTGTACAGGCCAAGCAGGGCCGGGAAGACGCAGATGCCCACGCTCATGATTGCTGCGTCGAAACCGCCGCCCCGCCATATCGGCAGGCCGACCACCGTGACGGCGACCGTGGAGGCGACGGCGACCCGGCGCCAGGAGGCGGTGCGGTCGGCCAGGGTGTACTGCGCGAACACCACGACGATCCAGGCCGACAGCACCACATAGGCGCCCAGCGCGGCCAGCAGAAGCAGCTCGGGACGGCGCTGACGGAACCATGACGCGAGCCCGACGACAAGACCGACCGGGATCGCCACGAAGAGCGGCGGGTGCGCGGCAAGGTAGTCGAACCTCGCGGGCATCCCGTCGATGGCGGCCGTGGCCGCGGCGAAGGCCAGCGCCAAGAGGGCGCCCTCCACCGGCCGCAGGCGTTCCCGGTGGGCCGCGAGGCGGCTGTCCCATGTCATGGCGGCAGGCTAGCCGCGGTGCGGGAGGGTACGCGTCAATCGATAGTTGTACGCGGCATCGCCCGCCCCACGACTTTCCGCTGAGGAAGAGAGCGAGGATCGGCGGATGCCCGGCCGATGCGGTGGCCACCACGCTGACGGCATGCCTGAGATCACCGAACCCACCACAGCAGAGCGCCGCAGCCTCCGGGGCCTCGGCGACCAGATCACCCACGACCTCCGCCGGCTACGCAGACGCCCACCACAGCCGCCGTCGGCCGCGGCCCGGCGGTCGCAGGGCCGGGGATGACGGCCATGTACGTAACCGCATCCGGATTCGAGATCGCGCTGGGCATCGTCCTGCTCCCCGCCTGGCTGATGGCCGCCGTCACGACGGGCCTTCAGCCAGGCCGCCGCACCGCCCGCAGCATGCGGCGGATGTCCCGTATCGCGCTGGTGCTGGTGGCCGTCGCCCTGCTGTTCACCGCGGCCAGGCTCGTCACGTACGGGCTGCTTGCCCTCCATGGGTGGGCGTTCGTCGGCGACCGGCGGCTGTTCACCACCTTCGTCATGCTGCTCCCCGGCGTGATCGCCACCACCGTTTGGACGGTGCCGTGGCTGGTATCCGCCGCCCGGTTGCGGCTGCCCGGCCCGGATGCTCTGGTGCCGCTGAACGAGCAGTCGCGCGCCCGGTCCCCGCGCCATGTCGTGCCGCCCCGGCTCGCGGCCTTCGGCGGCTTCGCCTGCCTCGCGCAGACCTTCCTGCCACCGGACCGGCCGTTCTGGATGAGTCTCGTCGCCTACGGGTTGATCACCGCCGTGGTCGCCGGGCTGCTGGTCTGGCGTGCCAACGCGCGGCTGCAACGCCTGTTCACCGGCCGTGAGGTCCCCCGGCGGCGGTCGCTTGCGGTCCGGCTGGGTACGGCCGTGGTGGTGCTCGGCACCGTGGTGGGGCTGGTCAACTACGGGATCGCCGGCAGCCGGTTTCCGCACACCTTCTCGATGATGAAGGGCAACGCCGACTGGGGCGGCGGTGAAGCCGGGCAGCACCACGACATGGCCGGCGGCCATCACATGCCCCCGGGCACCAGCGGGTCGCACGAGGTGTCCGTCGATGAACTGCGCGGCCCCAGAGGTGGGACGCCCGACCGGCGCTTCTCCCTCACCGCGCAGGCCAAGAAGGTAAAGCTGGCCTCCGGCAGGACGGTCGACGCCTGGACGTACAACGGCCAGATCCCCGGCCCTCAACTGCGGGTCACCGAGGGCGATCTGGTCGAGATCAAACTGCGGAATGAGCTGCCCGGCAAGAATCCTGTCACCATCCACTGGCACGGCGTCGACGTCCCCAACGGCGAGGATGGCGTGGCCGGCGCCACCCAGGACGCGGTGCTGCCCGGCAAGTCCTTCACCTACCGCTTCCGCGTGGAGGAGTCCGGCTCCCGCTGGTACCACTCTCACCAGGCCGCCTCCGAGCAGGTCGACCGCGGTCTCTTCGGCGCCCTGATCATCGAGCCCAAGAAGCAGACCCGGCCGGTGGACAAGGACGTCAGCGTCCTCGCCCACGACTGGCGGACCGACAAGGGTCCGGTGTCCGCGATCGGCGCCTCCGACGAGTTGGAGCGGCGCCGCGCCGAGCCGGGCGAAAAGGTGCGGGTACGGCTCGCCAACACCAGCGGTGCCACACGCGAGTTCGCCCTTGACGGCGTCCCGTACAAGGTCACTGCCCTGGACGGCACAGACGTGCACAAGCCGACCGCGCTCAAGGGCAAGAAGCTGGTGCTCGGCGGCGGCAACCGGATGGACCTCGAATTCACCATGCCCGACGGACCGGTGCGGGTGACCGACGCCAGCGCGCCGGACGCGGGCATCGTCTACTCGCCGGACGGCAAGGGGGAACTGAAGGCGGACCTGAGCGGCCCCGAATTCGACCCGTACAGCTACGGCAGCCCGAAGAAGACGGAACTCCGCCCGGACAGCGACTTCGACCGCGACTACAAGCTCGTCTTCGACGAGTGGCTTGGCTTCTACGACGGCAGCTTCGGGCTGAAGCAGACCATCAACGGCCATGTCTTCCCGGACACCCCGATGCTGATGATCAAGGAGGGTGACCTGGCCCGCGCCACCTTCGTCAACCGCGGCAACGAGGACCATCCGATGCATCTGCACGGCCACCACATGCTGGTGCTGAGCAAGAACGGCAAGCGGGCCTCCGGTAGCCCGATGTGGCAGGACACCGTGCTCGTCCGGCCCGGCGAGGAAGTCCAGGTCGCCTTCAAGGCCGACAACCCCGGCATCTGGATGGACCACTGCCACAACTTCTGGCACAGCAAGCTCGGCATGGTCATGCACCTTGCGTACGACAAGGTCACCACGCCGTACGAGATCGGCGGCCCCGTTGGCAACAAGCCCGAGTGAGGGGTTCCGATGGGCCGGAACCAATCCGTCGCCGCCGCGCCGGCCGTGTCACTGTGTCCCACCGCCCCTGCCTGCGGTACCGCCGCCAGCGCCGAAGGCGGACCGCGCGAGAGGCGCCACGACCGCGCCCGAGAACTGCGGGTGCGCCACCACGTACACCGAACCGCCGGAGCGCGTCGTCGTGATGAACGACGTCTCCGTCGCCGCGGTCTTCGCGCTGTCGGCGCTCGGCCTCGGCGGCCGCATCATCGCCAACAGCGGACGTACGGCCCCCCGAAGCGACCTACGAAGAGCTGAAGGCAGGTCCACCCTCCTGAGGCAACGCCGTCGAGCCGGTTTCAGTGGACGTCGCGCGGGGCCCACCTCTAGTGGACGCGGGGCCCACCTCAAGTGGACGCGGGGCCCACCTCTAGTGGAGCGTACGGTCCGTGCCGGCCGCCGCGGACGTTCCGCTCGGATCCTGGTAGACCCGATCGAGCGCCAGGTGGGCGCCGCCGCGCGCCGCGGCGCTGAATCCCAGGGTGGACGACATGACTTCGCAACGGCCGGCCTCGGGAGCCATGACCCGTGCGGACAGTTCGCTGCGCACCCGGTCGATGAGGTAGTCGCCGAAGTAGGCGAAGTGGCCGCCGAGGACGACGGCGCGGGGGTTGAGCAGGTCCGTGAGGAGGGCGAGCCCCAGCGCGAGGCCGTCGGCGATCTGCTGGAGCGCCGCGCGGGTGACGGGGTCTCCGGCATCGGCGCGGCGGCGCAGCTCGGCCAGTCGCTGCTGCAGATCGATCGTGGGGTCGTGGACCGGGTCGTCGGCGGGTGCGGCCAGGCGCAGCAGGGCGGCCAGGCCGACCATGGTCTCCCAGCAGCCCCGACGGCCGCAGGCGCACGGCTGTCCGCCCGGGTCCAGGGGCATATGGCCGATCTCGCCGGCGAATCCGGCCGATCCGCGCAGCAGCCGGCCGTCGGAGATGATGCCGCCTCCGACGCCCGTCTCGCCGGTCACGTAGATCAGGTCGTGGATGTCGTCCGCGGCGGCGACCAGATATTCGGCGATGGCACCGAGCTTGGCGTCGTTCTCCAGCCGGATCGGCGGTGCCCCGGGGCCGAGGCGGGTACGCAGGCCCTCGACGACGGCGACGTCCCGCCAGCCGATGTTGGGCGCGTACGAGACAACGCCGGTGTCGATGCCGATCACCCCGGGAGCCGCGATGGTGACCCCCACCGGGTGAACTCCCCGCGCCCGCAGGGCGTCGTGCGCTTCACGGATCGCCTCCGCCATCCGGTCGAGGACGGCGTCGGGCGCGTTGCCCCGGGCGTCGAGCGGTGTGTGCCGCTCGGTGATGTTCTCGCCGCGCAGGTCGAAGGCGATCAGGCTCAGATAGTCGACGTTGATCTCCACGCCGATGCCGCAGATGGTGCGGCCGTCGATCTCCACGGTGCGGCTCGGCCGGCCGACGGAGCCATGGCGCTCGGTCTCGCCCTCCCGGACCAGGCCGAGTTCCACCAGCTCCGCGACCAGGTTGGTGATGGTGGCCTTGGGCAGGCCTGTCTCGGCCGCGATCTGGGTACGGGGGCGCGGTCCCGCGTCGCGCAGCAGGCGCAGTACGAGGCCGAGGTTGGACCGGCGCAGCGAGGCGCGGTCGTTCGCCCGCGCCGGGCCCTCACTGCCCAAGTCGCGTACGCCTGCTCCACGTAGATCTGCCTTCACCAGTGCCTGCTCCTGTTCCGTACGGGCGCTGTCCGTCAAGTTACGCGGTTGCCGGGAGCGTACGACAGGCGCCTCTCGACCGACGGCGGAATTGCCCACTCCCAACCCGTTGACGAGCCACTATTTATTTTAGATCCTAGCCGAACTTATTACGGCCGAGGAGTGGTGACGATGAGGTCCCGACGGATGCGGAGGGCGGCGCTGGCCGCCGCGAGTGTTGTGATCATGGCGGCGGCGGGGTGCTCGTCCGGCGACGGCGGCTCCGACACCGCCGGGCAGAAGGCCACGCTCGACTTCTGGGGCTGGTCGCCCGGTTACGAGGAGGCCGTTGCTCAGTTCAACAAGACCCATCCCGACATCAAGGTCAACTTCCAGAAGACGGCGTCGGGTTCCAAGGGCGGCTACACCAAGATGCTCACCGCAGCGAAGGCCGGCAACGCGCCGTGTCTGGCGATGGTGGGCTACGAGACGATGCCGAGCTTCGCCGCCGCCGGAGCGCTGCAGGACATCACCGAGTACGCCGCCCCGTACAAGAAGAAGTTCGCGCAGTGGACCTGGAACCAGGTGAGCATCGCGGGCCAGACCTTCGGGGCCCCGGTGGATTCCGCTCCGATGGCGCTGTTCTACCGCAAGGACCTGTTCGCGAAGTACGGCATCGACAAGCCGCCCGCCACCTGGGACGAGTACCGGGCCGCCGCACGCAAGGTGCACCGCGCGGACCCCGACGTCTATCTCGGCACCTTCGGCAACGACGCCTACAACTACGCGGGCCTGGCCTGGCAAGCCGGCGCGAAGTGGTTCGGCACCAAGGGCGACGCCTGGCAGGTCTCCCTGAACAGCCCCGCCAACGCCAAGGTCGCCGGCTATTGGCAAGGGCTCATCGACGACAAGCTGCTCAAGGCCGACCCCAGCTTCGACCCCTCGCTGTACAAGGACATGGCCGGCGGCAAGATCCTCTCCGATGTCAACGCCGTCTGGAACGCGCCGATTCTCGCCTCCAGCGTGAAGGACACCTCCGGGAAATGGGCCGTGGCCCCGATGCCGGTGTGGGACGCGGACCAGCCCGCGTACGGCAACGACGGCGGCTCGGCGACCGCGGTCATGAAGGGGTGTGAACACCCCGAGCAGGCCACCGAGTTCGCCATGTGGATGAGCACCAACAAGGACAGCCTGAGCACGCTGATCAAGGCCGCGGGCATCTATCCGGCGGCCACCGCCGGGCTGAGCCACCCGGCACTGTCCAAGCCGGACCCCTTCTACGGCGGCCAGAAGATCTACGACGTGTTCAAGAAGGAGACCCCGCACGTCGACACCGGCTGGCAGTGGGGTCCCACGATGACGCAGACCTCGACCGACCTCACCGACAGCCTCGGACGCGCCGGGAAGGGCAGTGCCGCGCTGCCCGATCTCCTCACCTCCGTACAGAAGAAGACGGCCGGTGAGCTCAAGCGCCAGGGCCTGAACGTCACCACCCCCTGACTGGAGTTGCTGTGACCCTCTCCGCATCCGCAGCGCCCGCGGCGCCCGCACCGAGCACGGCCGCCGCACCGCCCGGTCGCCCCGCACCGCCGCGCCACCCCTCACGGCACGGCCGACGCCGGGCCAGGGCCGCCCTGTTGTTCCTGGCGCCCTTCGCCGTGCTGTTCGTCGGCCTGTACCTCGCACCCATCGGCTACACGATCCATCAGAGCCTGTACGAGCAGCACCGCTCGGGCCTCGGCCTGACCGCGCCCAGCACGACCTTCGCCGGCCTCGGCAACTACGCCACGGCACTGGGCGACGCGGAGTTCCGTACGTCGCTGCTGCGGGTACTGCTGATCGGTGCGGTGCAGGTGCCGGTGATGCTCGGCCTCGCGCTGACCCTCGCGCTGCTGCTCGACGCCAAGCAGACGATGTTCAAGCGGTTCTTCCGGCTGGCGTACTTCCTGCCGTACGCGCTGCCCGGCGTCATCGGGGCGATCATGTGGTCGTTCCTGGTGGCGCCCCGGCTCAGCCCGATCAGCGCGGCCGCCGAGAAGCTTGGCCTGCATCTGGACCTGACCTCCGACGGGATGCTCGGCCCGGTCATCGGCAACATGCTGACCTGGGGCTGGACCGGCTACAACATGCTGATCATCTACGCGGCGCTGCAGGCGATCCCGCCGGAGCTCAGCGAGGCGGCCAGGATGGACGGCTGCTCAGCGTTCGGCATCGCCTGGCGCATCAAGATCCCGATGGTCCGGCCCGCGCTCGTGCTGACCACCGTGTTCTCCATCATCGGCACTGCCCAGCTCTACAACGAGCCGTCCATCCTGCGCAATGTCGCCCCCAACCTGTCCAGCACCTACACCCCGATCTCCGCCGCCTACTCCGCGGTCAACGCCGGCAACTTCAACTACGCAGCCACCGAGTCGGTGATCCTCGCGCTCCTCGCCTTGGTGCTGTCCTTCGGCTTCCTCAAGTTCGTCCAGCGCAAGGGTGCGGCCCTGTGACACTCCAGACCCTGAACCGACCTGCCGAGCAGACGCCCGCCGCGCCGGTGCGCGGCCCCCGGCCGCCCCTGGCCCTGTCCCGGTGGATCGTCATTGCCGTGATGACGCTCGCGGCCGGCTACTTCCTGCTGCCGGTGTGGTGGCTGCTGGTGTCCGCGACCAAGACCAGCTCAGGCCTCTTCACCGGAAACGGCTTCTGGTTCGGCGACTTCGCGCTCGTGGACAACGTCCGGGCCGTGTTCACCGAAGAAGGCGGAATCTTCTCCCGCTGGCTGCTCAACAGCGCCGTGTACGCGGTCGGCGGCGCCGCACTGAGCACCCTGATCTCGGCACTCGCCGGATACGCCCTGGCCAAATACTCCTTCCGTGGGCGCGAGTTGACCTTCAACGTGGTGCTCGCCGCGGTGCTCGTTCCGCAGCCGCTGCTTGCCATCCCGCTCTATCTGATGTTCTCGCCGGTCCACCTGGTCAACACCTACTGGGCGGTGCTGCTGCCCAGCGTGGTCAGCCCGTTCGGGGTCTATCTGGCCCGGATCTACGCCGCCGCCTCCGTGCCGGACGAACTGCTCGAGGCCGGCCGGGTGGACGGCGCCGGCGAGGCGCGGATCTTCGGCACCATCGCACTGCGGCTGATGTCGCCCGCCCTGGTGACGATCTTCCTGTTCCAGTTCGTGACCATCTGGACCAACTATCTGCTGCCGGTTCTCATGCTGGCCGACGACAAGCTGCAGCCCGTCACCGTCGGGATCGTGGGCTGGCAGGCACAGCGCGGCATCGGCTCGGCGGTGCCGTACAACGTCGTCATCACGGCCGCGCTGATCTCGGTCATCCCGCTGGTCGTCCTGTTCCTGTGCCTGCAGCGCTTCTGGCGCTCCGGGCTCGTCGCGGGGAGCCTCAAGTGAGCCCCCTCGCCCGACGGGCGCGCTACCACCTGCGCTTCCAGCTGAGCCCCGGGGACGATATCGGCGACCGGGCGAGGTCCCTGGCCAAGGTGTGCGGGGAGAACGGCGTCGACGAGGTGGTGCTCCTGCTCGGGGCCGAGCAGCTGCACACCGGCCA
This sequence comes from Streptomyces sp. NPDC058257, assembly GCF_042881845.1. Classification (NCBI taxonomy): domain Bacteria; kingdom Bacillati; phylum Actinomycetota; class Actinomycetes; order Kitasatosporales; family Streptomycetaceae; genus Streptomyces; species Streptomyces sp. NPDC058257. Next base: position 208,638 of record NZ_JBHVXJ010000009.1, on the reverse strand, counting down.
TCTCGCCGGCCTGGACGAGGCACGCTGGTTCGCGGCGGCGGCCGAGGCCGGGCGGGTGCTGACCGACGCCGGTCTGGACGTCAGTCTCAACCCCTGGGTCACCGTCGGGCACGCCGACCGGGGCCGGGTCGACAGCCTCGGCTTCGCGCCCATGGTCTCACCGACCGGTGAAATCGCCACCGCCCAGGCGTCGTTCGCCTGCCCGAAGTGGCGCAGCTGGCTGTACGCCCACTACGGGCTCTTCGCCGGTCTGGGCTTCCGGGTGCTGTGGGCCGAGGACGACTTCCGCATCCACAACCACGCCCCGCTCACCTGGGGCGGCGGCTTCGAGCCGCTCATGCTGGAGCGTCTTGCCGCCCTCGTCGGCGAGCCGGTCACCCGGGAACAGGTCGTCGCGGCGGTCACCGCTCCCGGCCCGCCCCACCCCTGGCGCGCCCTGTTGCAGCAGGTGTGGCGCACGGCGCAGCTCGAAGTCGCCGAAGGCCTCGCGCGGGTGGTGCACGAGCGCTCCGAGGGCGGATCCCAGCTGGGTCTCATGAGCTCGCAGCCCGCGCTGCACTCCGTGGAGGGGCGCGACTGGGCGGCCCTGTTCACCGCACTGTCGGTACGCCGCCGGGTGACCCACCGGCCACACTTCGCGCCCTACTCCGACGCCCCGGCGCGCGGACTGGCCTCCGCACTCTGGTCCCTGGAGCTGCAACGCACCCTGCGCCCCCGCCAAGTGGCCTGCGAGCCCGAGATCGAGAACTGGCCGCACACCTCATGGTCCAAGTCCGACACCCAGACGTGGTCGGAAATGGTCACCGCCCAACTGTCGGGGGCCGACGCGCTGCTCCTGAACGTCCACCCCACGCACGCCGAGCGAGCCGACGGCTTCCCGCGCGTCGACCGGCTGCTGCGCCGCTCACGGCCGGCCCTGGACTGGCTGGCCGCGCGCCGCCCGGAGCGGGCCGTCCCGCTCGGCGTGGGACTGCCCTGGCGGCAGGACGCCGCCGCCCGGCTGCCGACCGTGACGGGGCGTCTCGATGAGTTGGAGGCCGACCCCGCGGCGGCCGCGGACTTCCTCCTCGGCTACGGGGTCCCGGTGATCGCACAACGCGCCCCGGTCCAGGCCCTGTTCGGCCGTCTCGCCGATGTCTTCGACGACGACGAGATCCGCGAGCTCCTGCGCGGGGGGCTGCTCCTGGACGGCGGGGCCGCGCACATCCTCGCCGAGCGCGGCTTCGCCGGTCTGCTGGGCGTACGGGTCGGGCAGTTGGTCGCCCGCTCCGACCGGGTGCCACCCGGTCCGTACGCCGTCGAGCAGGTGGCGCAGAAGGCCGGGGCGACGGACGAGGGCGCGCAGCTGAGCGTCGACGTCCAGCCCGCGCTGGCCCGGCTCGAACCACTGGCCGGCGCCCATGTCCTGACGCGGATCCGGACGCCGGACGGCCGAACCTGGGGTGCCGGCCGCTGCCACTTCGTCAACGCGCTCGGTGGACGGGTCGCGGTCCTTGCCGCGACGGCGCCCGCCGAACTCGCCCGCGGCGACGAAGGGCAGCGACTGCTCCACGCCTCGGTCCGCTTCCTGGAAGGCGACACCCCCCGACTGCCGCTGGTGAGCGGCGCCCCGCACCTGATCCCGCATGCCTCGCGCGCGGGCGACGTGCACCGCCTCGCGGTGGTCAACGGCAGCGCCGATCCCGCCCGTCCACGCATCGACCTGCCCTCGCCCCCCTCATCCGTGCGGGCCACGCTGCTCGCGCCGCTTGACGTGCCGGCACGCGCCGCCACCCGGCCGACCGATGGCCCGCTGGAGCTCGAGCACGAACTGCCGCACCGCGGCTGGGCGGTCTTCGACTGGTGAACCCATGGGTGAGCCCATCCATCCGTGGGCCGCTGCCCCGGCGGCCCAGCACGAGAGGAGTACCTGTGTCCGTTCGTTCCAGGACGAGGATCGTCGCCGCGCTCGCGGCGACGGCCGCGGCGCTGGCCGGCACCTTGGCGTCCGTACCGGCATCCGCGTCGGGCTCCCCCGCGGGCTCCGCGTCGGCCTCCGCGGATCCGACGTACAGCGTCACCATCGGGTCCAAGGGGCCGTGGACCAACCCCGACGACACGCCCGCCAGCACCTACATAGACAAGGACGGCTCATTCCACTACCAGTCCGCCCATGCCCTGTACGGCGCGGACGACAGTCGCACCTGGTCGTTCTACCGCGGCAAGGACTTCGACAGCGCGACGCGTGACGCCGCCCTCAGTGACGCGGTGAATCCCGCCAACTCCAAGGACAAGAACAACGACACCACCTGGCGGTGCAACAACAGTCCCACCGGCCGTGAGGCCACGTACGCCCCCGACACCTCGCACTACTCGCAGAAGAACTTCTGTGACCTGATGGGCGTGTGGGTGGATCCGGACACCGGCGACTGGTACGGCCTGGTGCACAACGAGTTCACCCCCTCGCCCTTCAGTGACGGCCTGCACTACGACGCGATCGACTACGCGGTCTCCAAGAACCAGGGCAAGACCTGGGACATCAAGGACCACGTCCTCACCTCGCCCTACAGCACCAAGCGCGGCGACGACGCGGCATTCCCCAACGACCTGTACCACTACGGCAACGGCGACCCGCGGCTCTTCGTGGACACCGCATCCGGCTACTTCTACGTCTACTACAACTCCCGCGCCATCCCCAAGGGCGGTGTGCCGGGCGGCTGGACGGACGCCAGCCGGGCCCATGTCGCACGCGCCCCGATGTCCGGCAAGCTGAAGCCCGGATCCTGGAAGAAGTGGTACGACGGCTCGTGGTCCCAGCCCGGCATCGGCGGCCTGGAGTCCAACATGGAGCCGGTCGACGCCGACAACAGCACGGGTTACACACCCGTCGAGCACGACTACGACCCGGCCAACGACGGCACCATCGCCGAGCAGCAGGCGGCCGGTGAACTGCCCGCCAAGTCCGACCTGTTGACGATGAACATCGCCTACAACGCCCATCTGGGGCTGTACGTCGGCGAACCCGAGCCCATCAAGCAGGACGCCACGCAGCCGCAGCGCTTCTACGTCACCGACAACCTCGCCACCCAGAAGTGGAAGCTCGTCGGTGACTCGGGCGGCTACAAGTCGGGGTCCTGGTATCGCTGGATGCTGGACCCGGTGAGCAAGACCGGGTCCACGGTCGTCGGCAAGACCTTCCGCAGCTACTGCTCGTTCTTCTGCTCGAACAACGCGGACGGCGAGTACTACGACACCACCATCGGGACCAGCGACCCGGCCTCACCCGTCACCGCCGGCGCCGCGTACACCATCAGCAACGGCAACGGACGCGTTCTGGCCCAGACCGGAGAGAACGGCGCGACCACCTCCCGGCCCGCGGATGACGGATCCACCCGCAACCGGTGGGTGTTCACCCCGAACGGGGACGGCTCGTACCGCATCGCCAACTCCGCCACCAAGAAGCTGCTCGGCGTCGACTCCACCAAGGACGCCGGCCGTGCCTGGGCCGCCAAGCCGACCGTGACCGGCGCGCCCGGCGGGAAGCCCGGCGTGGGCCAGCAGTGGTTCGTCCTTCCCGGCAAGACCGCCGACGACCGGTCCACAGGAACCTTCCACCTGGTCAACCGCTACAGCGGCCTGGTCATCGGAATGTCGTCGAACGCGGGCCGGCTCGCCGAGACCACGCCAACCCGGGCCTGGTCCGACCGCACCGGAGGCCCGGTCGGTGACGGCCGGACCGCGGCCGAGCAGATCCTGACGCTCAAGAAGAACTGACACCGAGGGCCCGCCCGGCACGTCCAGGCGGGCCCTCCCCGGTCCCGCACCAGCCGACACCCCCCGACTCACGATCGCCAGGAGACCCACGCGGCATGCGAACTGAAAGATTCAGGCGAGGCAGCAGACACGGCACCGGCACGGCGGCACGCACGGCCACGGCCGCCCTGGTGGTCGGCGCGCTGGTCGCACTGGCTGCGACGACGGGCGCGCAGGCGCTGACCGCGGACGCGAGCGTGTCACAGCGGCAGGCCGCCAAGGGCACGGTGCGGCAGGCCGCCAAGGGCACGGTGGTGGACGGTCCGGTCCGCTTCCAGGTGCTCACCCCCACCCTGATACGGATGGAGTACGCGAAGGACGGCCGCTTCGAGGACCGTGCGACGGTCAACGCCGTCCACCGCGACTTCGACCCGCCTGCGTACACGTCGAAGGTCGAGGACGGCCACCGGGTCATCCGTACCGGCGGACTGACGCTGCGCTACCGGCTCGGCTCCGGTCCGTTCGCCCAGGACAACACCGAGGTCCGCCTCAAGGCGGGCAACAAACTCACCACCGGCCACCCGCAGTTCGGCGAATCCACCTCGACCTGCGCCTTCGGCGCGGTGTGCGACGCCGAGTACGGGACCGCCAAGGGCGGCGCGAAGTGGTCGTTCCCCGGACACACCACCAAGGCATACGGCCGTGGTGTCGTGGACGGCTACGAGAAGGAGGGCGCGGCGGCCAAGGTGCGGGTGCGCGGCGTGCCCGCGGACGGGACGTACACACTGCGTCTGCGTTACTCCAACGCCAAGGCCTCCGACGGCCAGTCGACCGATCGCACGATGTCCGTCGAGGCCGGCGGCGAGCGGCGGCGCGTCAGCCTTGAACCGACCGGCGACTGGGACAAGTACCAGATATCGAAGCCCGTCACGGTGAAGCTGAAGCGCGGCCTCGCCGACATCACCCTGGCCCAGCGCGACGGCGACACCGGCAAGGCCAACATCGACGCCTTCGCCCTGACCAAGTCCGCGAGCACCGCCTTCCCCACCCCCGCCACCCAAGGCAACACCGCCAACCTGGGCGGCTGGACCCGCGGCCTGGACAACACCCCCGCCGCGCCCTACCAGTTGAACGACGGGGTGCTCTCCCGCGACGGCTGGTACCTCCTCGACGACTCCGCCACCGCCCTCACCAACGGCGACGGAAAGCAGCCCACACCCCGAACCGACCGTTCCGAAGACGCGTACCAGGACGGCTATCTCTTCGGCTACGGCCACGACTACAAGCAGGGCCTGCGTGATCTGCGAGCCCTGACCGGCCCGGCGCCGCTGCTGCCGCGCTGGGCGTTCGGCGTGTGGTTCTCGCGCTGGAAGGACTACTCCTTCGAGGACTACAAGAAGCTGCTCGAGAAGTTCCGTTCGAGCAAGGTGCCGCTGGACGCCCTGGTCGTCGACACCGACTACAAGGGATCCGGCTGGTGGAACGGCTGGAGCGGCTGGAACAAAGACCTGTTCCCCGACCCGGACGCCTTCATGAAGTGGGCCAAGGACAGCGGTCTGCCGATCGCCCTCAACACCCACCCCTCCATCGACGCCTCCGACCCGGCCTTCGCGAAGACGATGGAGACCGCCGGCGGGAAACTGCCGAAGATCTCCTGCTATTCGAGTGCGGACTGCTACGGATTCGACTGGTCGGACCCGGCCCAGGCCAAGGCCTTCTTCGACCTGCACACCCCCTACGACCAGCAGGGTGTACGCCTGTGGTGGAACGACTGGTGCTGCGACGCCTCGGCCGCGACCGGCAAGGGCATCACACCCGACACCCTGATCAACCAGCTGTACGCGGCCCACACCGCCGAGGCCACCGGTCAGCGGGGCTTCGCCTTCTCCCGTATCGGCGCCTCCTACCAGCGCCTGGGCGGCGGCATCGCCCCGGGCCCTTGGGCCGACCACCGCTCCACGATGCACTTCACCGGCGACTCCTACCCCACCTGGGACACCCTCGGCTTCGCGTCCCGGATCAACTCCGCCGAGGGCAATGTCGGTCTGCCCTACGTCAGCCACGACGTCGGCTCCTTCCACGGGGAGCCGGAGGACAAGAATCCCGAGCTGTACGCGCGGTGGATGCAGTTGGGCGCCTTCTCGCCGATCGACCGGGTGCACTCCGGCGGAAAGGCCTCCCTGCCCTGGGAGTTCGGCGGTGAGGCGGGCAAGTCCGGCGAGAGGTTCCTGCGCCTGCGCGGCGCGCTCACCCCGTACGTCTACTCCCTGGCCCGCGAGGCGCAGCAGACCGGCCTGCCCATCGCGCGACCGCTGTACCTCAACTACCCGGAGCAGGAAGGCGCGTACGAGAACGCCACCCAGTACACGCTCGGCGACGACGTTCTGGTCGCTCCTGTCACCAAGCCGGGCGGCAAGTCGCGGCTGTGGGTGCCGCCGGGCACTTGGACCGACTACTTCACGGGCAAGACCTACACCGGCCCGAAGTCGGTCGACATCACCACGCCGCTCGACGAGATGCCGGTCCTGATCCGCTCGGGCGGCGTCCTCGCGCAGCAGGAGTACAAGGATTACGCCGACCAGTCCCCCGTGGACCGGCTCACCCTCACGGTCGGCGCTGACGGCCACCGCTCGTTCCGGTTGTACGAGGACGCGGGCGACGGCACCCAGTACGCCAAGGGCGAGCACGCCACCACGAGCGTCCACACGGCCGACGGCGAGGTCACCATCGACCCGCAGCGCGGCACGTACGACAAGCGTGTGAAGGAGCGCACCTGGACCCTGCGGTACGTGAACGCCGATCGCCCGGCGACGGTCACCGTGAACGGACAGCGCACCACGTGGAAGTACGACGCCGCGAAGCGGGTGCTGACGGTACGCACGGACCCACTGCCCACCGCCGATCGCACCGTGATCAAGATCGAGGAGTAGCGGGTTCGAGGAGTAGCGAGGTCGGGGCGGCTCGGCACACCGGCGGGGGCTTACGGCGTTGTGGCCGTGGCGGCCTGCGCTCACCTCGGAGGTGGTCATGATGTGGCTCCGGTGTCGGTGACCGGATGTGGTCGCCGGCCCGGCCACCGCGAATACGCCGGATGACGGATATGCAGCCGACGGCGACAGGAAGACCGTTGCTCTCGACGTTCCTCAAGCCAGGAGGGACGCAACGACCGGCAAGCAGGTCGGCAACGGGTGATCGTCCCGGATGGGAGGGCAGCGCCGGGGGCCTGAGTCTTCCGCGCCGTACGGCCCGATGCACCACTGCACCGCCACAGCCACCCGACAGGAGTTCCGGAATGGCACACCACGTCTCCGGCCTGGGCATCAGTCCCACGAGCCTGGATCCCAGGAGCCACATCACCGATCTCTACGTATTTCAAAAGCCAGGCGATGCGAGCAAGACGATCCTGGTGATCAACATCAATCCGACCTCGCCGATCACCGACGACGCCGTCGACCACGAGTCGGTCTACGAAGTCGGCGTGGACACCGACGCCGACGCGGTCACCGACATCGCCTTCCGTATACGTTTCTCACCAGTGCAGGACAGCGCGCAGACCGCAACCCTGCAACTGGCGACCGGCCGGGAGGCTGCGGCCGACCTCGACGCCGGGGACACGGTCCTTCTCGACGCGCAAGTGACCTTCGGCTCCGAGCCGCAGATCACCGTGGCGGGCGACTTCAGGCTTTTCGCCGGGCTCCGCAGCGACCCGTTCTTCGCCGATCCGGTCGGCGCGAACGACAAGTTCCACTGGACCGGCAAGGACTTCTTCGCCGACAAGAACGTGTTCGGCATCGTGCTGGAAGTCCCCAACAGCACTCTCGGCCCGAACCCGCAGGTGGGTGTCTGGGCTAGAGTCCTGGTCCCGCACGAGGGCCGACTGGTCCAGGGCGACCGGGCCGGGCAGCCCGGGATCGACAACAATTTCAACCAGAACGACGCCGACAAGCGAGTCTGGAATCAGCAGGAGCCGTCCGACGACCGCGAGGGTTTCCTCGATAAGTTCGCGCATGTCTTCGAGCACGCGGGCCACCCCAAGGACCGGGCCACCGCTCTCGCGGAAAGCTTGCTCCCCGACCTTCTGACGTATGACTACACAAGCGCCGCAGGATTCCCCAACGGCCGTAACCTCACCGACGATGTCATCAACATGGGGGTCGCCCAACTCAGCAACGGCGCCGTGCCCCATGACGGGCTGCGGCCCCACACCGACCTGCGCACCGACTTCCCCTTCCTGGGAAATCCGCACAAGCGTGACTGACACGAAAGACGCTGGGCCCCTGCTCTGTGAGCGGGGGCCATGGCGTCACCTCTACAGGTGCCTGCCCTTACATCCCAGCCCTCAGCACAGCAGGCGAAGGAAGCTGAGGCTGAGGTCAAGACTGAAGCTGGCGTACCAGCCCCCAGGGACGGATGGTCCCCACGCCACTCCCCCGCAGTAGGGCTAACCCTAGGCACGACTCGGGGGTTGGCCGCAGCGAAACGGGGCGATCGCGCCCCCTAGCGTGCCGTATATGCAAATGACCAGAGGTGGGCAAGTGGCCGTTGCCGGTGTCGTGATGCTGGCCGTGACAGCGGGAACGTCACCCGCCACAGCGTCGCATGCGGCCCAGGAGCCGTCGGGACTCGGGCAGTACCACGCCCAGGACGTCGACTGGCACGACTGCGCGCTGGGCCCCGACGACCCCACAGGACAGAAACTCGATGACGCCGGCGCCCAGTGTGCCGACCTCACCGTGCCGCTCGACTACACCGACCCCGGCGGCCGGACCCTCACCGTCGCCATATCCCGGCTCCGCGCCGCCGACCCGGCACACCGCGTCGGCCCGCTGCTGCTCAACAACGGCGGCCCCGGCGGGCCGAGTCTCGACATGCCGCTCACGGTCGGCGCAGCCATGGGAGAGGTCGCCAAGAAGTACGACCTCATCGGCCTGGACCCGCGCTTCGTCGGCCGCTCCACTCCGCTGGACTGCGGCTGGGACATCGGTTCCACGGTCTTCTCGGCCGGCAAGGGCCGGACCGGCTTCAAGCACTCGGTCGCCCGTCAGCGCGACCTGGCGAAGCGGTGCCGAGAGACGAACGCAGAGGTACTGCCCTACGCCAGCACCCGCAACACCGCCCGGGACATGGACGTCGTCCGGGCCGCGCTGGGCGCACAGCGGATCTCCTACCTCGGCTACTCGTACGGCACCTACCTCGGACAGGTCTACACCGAGCTGTTCCCCGGCCGCACCGACCGCATGGTGCTGGACGGTGTCCTCGACCCCGACCGATACTCCCAGACACTCCTCGCCGACTCCACGGAAGCCAACGAACAGGCGCTGCACGCCTGGGCCGCCTGGACTGCCGCCCGCCACGATACCTACGCCCTGGGCCGCACCGCCGACGCTGTGCTGACCACCGTCCGCCGTATCCAGCAAGCCGCGGCCGAAAGGCCTCTACGGGTCGGCGACTTCCGGGTCGACGAACACTTCGTTCCCCTGGTCTACTTCAGCGGCCTGGGCAGCGACCTGGACAAGCCTCGGGCCGCCCTGGCCACCGCGACCCGAACGCTCGCGCACGCCGCCGACGGGCAGCACGTCGAACCTGGAGCGGGGTTGTCCGAGCTGCTGGCAGCCATGACCACCAAGGCCGGTTCGCAGCAGGGCAGCGCGCAGGCCGCCATCCTCTGCGGAGATGTCGCGACGGAGCGCGGCACCGAGAGTTACTGGCGCGACATCCAGGCCAACCGCGAGAAACACCCCTTCGCCGCCCCGCTGTCGTACAACATCACAGCGTGCGAGTTCTGGGACCGCCCGGCGGAAGCACCGACCGTGGTCGACAACGACGTCCCAGCCTTGTTGGTCAACGCCACGGGCGACACCCGTAGCACCTACGCCGGAGCGCGGCAGGTACGTGAACAGTGGTCCCGCTCCCGCCTGGTCACCCTGCCCGGCGCCAAACAGCACGGGATCTACGGCGAGTACGGCAACTCGTGCGCGGACACGCACGTCAACGCCTATCTGGCCGACGGCAGACTACCCGGGCATGACGTGTCCTGCCGGGCCTAGCGCACCGGCCCGTGGCTCACGGCCTCCCCCACCGCCCGTTCGGGAGCCCTCACCTGACCGTGGGTCGTCCCAATCCCGCTCCCCGCCCCCGCCCCCGCGGCACCGGTGTGGCCGCCTCCCATTTCCGGCAACGGCCGACAGCGCACGGTTCACTCCCGCTTCCCGGGGACTCCCTGCCCTGCGGAGCCGTCCTCCGGGCGATCAGGCGCGGCACGGCGTACGGGCGGGCGCGGCCTCAGTACGGGCCGCGGGGCGTGACAGTACTGTCGTCGCCATGACTGACAATTCGCTGCGTTCTGTCACCATCGAGCGGGCCGGCCCGGGCCGGTTCACCGTGACCAATCCTCGCGGGGGCACGCTGAGCTTCGGCACCGGCGAGGGTGCCGACTTCACGCCGGTCGAGTTGTTCCTCGCGGCGATCGGCGGCTGTACCGCGGCCGACGTGGAGGTGGCCACGAGTCGTCACGAGGAGCCGACGACGTTCTCCGTCACCGTGAGCGGCAGCAAGGTCGAGGACGAGGGCGGCAACCGGATGTCGGAGCTCGAGGTCGCCTTCTCTGTCGCGTTCCCGGATGGGCCGTCAGGGGAGCGCGCCCGCACGATCCTGCCCCGGGCCGTGAAGACTTCACACGACCGGCTCTGCACGGTCAGCCGCACCGTCGAGGCGGGCACACCGGTCAGCGTGACCGTGTCAGACAACCCTGACGGCACCTGACGTCCGAAGGTGGCGCCGGAGCTCGCAGGCCGGCGAGCTCCGGCGCCGTACACGGCAGGCCCACGAACTCGAGCTCGGCAACCCCAGCATCGGCATCCTCGCCGCGGTGGGTTGGGCAGTGGTGCCGAGGGTCCGGATCCGGCGGGTGACTGGGGGGATCAGCAGAGCGGCGAGGAACGCCCGGTCCGCGGGAGTGAACTTGATGCGGTCCGCGCCGAGTTGTCGCTCCAGGGCGGTGATCTGGTGGCGTAGGGCGAGCATCTCAGTGTGCTTCTCGCGATCGCTCATCGGTGGCAATCGCGGTGCGGAGAACAGGTTGGTGGCGGTCAGGCAGACGAGACGAAGCAACACGAAATCATCCTGCCGCACCGTCTATGACGATCCTGATCTGCATGGATGACAGGCGCTGCGACCTGGTGTCCTTCTCCTTATCTCGGGATCTCGGGCCGTCGCGCTGGACGGCCGTCTCAGGGATGTGTCATTTCCTCTTACCGGGGTTCCAGGAACCGGCGCGAGGACTCCCGGAAGTGGGCTACGAGCGGGCTGCGGTCGTCTGCCCGGCTGGCGACGACCACCTGACAGGGTTCGATGTCGTCGACGGTGATGGCGACGACATCGTCCCGGAGTGTGTAGCGCCGGTCATACGCAGGCACCACGGCGACGGCGCGGCCGTCCGCGACGACTTCGAGCTTGTCCTCGAAGGTGTCCACGAGCAGCGGACCGAGTGGTGCCGGGTTGCCGTCCGACCGGGGGTCTAGCAGCCAGAATCCGCTCCAGACCGCGGCCATGCCGGCACAGGTCAGCAGGGCTTCGTCGGCAAAGTCGTCCTGCCTGACCGACTCCTTGCCGGCGAGGTGGTGGGATGCGGGCACGAGGAGTACCCGGGGTTCGTCGTAGAGGGCGGTCACACTCAGGTCATCGTCCGGGATGGGAAGCGGCGCGCGGGCGACAAGCACGTCGACCCGGCCGTCGGGAAGGGCGCGGGTTTCGTTCCAGTCCAGATGACGAGTGCGGACGTGGGCGTCAGGATGACCGCGGCGCAGGTCCCGCACCGCGGGAGTGATGACGAGGTCTTCGACGTACCCGATGGTGATCGTGCGCGGTTGCGCCGCGGCGCGTGCGGCCCGTACCGACTGCTGGGCGGAGTGCAGGAGTGCCTGCGCCTGGGGCAGGAAGGCCGCGCCTGCCGCGGTGAGAGCGCTGCCCTGGGTGGTGCGCTCCAGCAGGCGCACGCCGAGGACGTCCTCCAGCCGCTTGATCTGACGGCTCAGGGAGGGCTGGGCCACGTGCAGCGCCGCCGCCGCCCGGGCGAAGTGCAGATGCTCGGCGACGACCGTGAAGTACCGCACCAGCCTCAAGTCGAGGTCAAGGCCGGGATCGAGGGCCGGAGCGGGCGAAACTCCATCGGACATGCAGACACCCTACTCGTGATACCGATCCTGCATGACGTGGCACGAAACAGGTCTTGGACGCCCTACCGCAGACGGCTGTTGACTCAATGCTGTCCCTCCGAGGCCGCCTCGGAGGGACACGATCCGCAAGTCGATTCCTGGAACAGAGGATGTCCACCGTGGGCAAGTACGAGGGCAAGTACGAGGGCAAGAACGTCGTGATCACAGGAGGCAGCAGCGGGTTGGGCCTGGCCACCGCGCGGCTTCTGGTGGGCGAAGGGGCACGGGTGCTCATCACCGGGCGTAAGCAGGCCGCACTGGATGCCGCCCGCGAGCAGCTCGGCGACAAGGCGAGCGCGGTACGCAGCGACGCGTCGTCGTTGCCCGACATCGACGCGCTGGCCGACCGTGTGAAAGCCGAGTTCGGCACGGTCGATGCCCTGTTCGCCAACGCCGGTGTGACCGGATTCGCACCGTTCGAGGCGACAAGCGAGGAACTCCTCGACGAGTTGCTGACGATCAACACCAAGGGCCCGTACTTCACGGTGCAGAAACTCGTCCCGCTGCTGGCCGAGGGCAGCGGCGTGGTGTTCACCACCTCGGTCGTGAATGTGCTGGGCCTTCCCGCGCTCAGCGCATACGCGGCGAGCAAGGCGGCGCTGCGGTCGATGACCCGCAGCCTGGCCCGCGAGCTGCTGCCGAAGAAGATCCGCGTCAACGCGGTCAGCCCCGGCCCGATCGACTCCGGGATCCTGGACAAAACGATGCCCCCGGAAGCGGTGGAGCAGACGAAGGCACAGATGGCCGCGGACATCCCCATGCTGCGCGTGGGCACCCCTGACGAGATCGCCAAGGCAGTCGCCTTCCTCGCCTTCGACGCCACCTTCACCACCGGCGCCGAACTCGCCGTGGACGGCGGCGGTTCCCAACTGTGACAGCGGTCTTCGTCACCGGCGGGAGCGGCCCACAGCGCACTCCCGCCCGCATCGCCGCTCCCGGACTAGCGAGGATTACGGCCTCTGACCTGCGCTGTCTCATGTGGGTGTCATAAGTGCCATCCACATGACACGGCCGCTGAGAAGATGACACGGAATTTGAGAACCTACATCTTGGTGAGGTTGGCGATGTTGAAAATGCCGCCGTTCCTCGGCCAAGGCGTATCCGATGACGTAGCCGGCCGGTCCGACGGGGTGCTGGGCCAGGCCGGAGCGGGCGATGGCCTGTTCTATGGTGTCGACGCGCAGGTGGACCGCGAGGGTGGACTTAATCCCACACCACTCGATTGCTTCGTTTTCATCCCCCTATGTCTCGAAAGGTGGTGACGTTGGCTGGACGGTATGAGCGAGACATGAGGAAGTGACATGGTTCAGGGATTCTCCAGAGAACCAGGTACCCACGGGCCAGTCACCGAGGTGTCCCCGGCGGGGCAGCGGAAGATCACCCTCTGGGCGGCCGCTGTTGCTCTGGGAGGCTTTCTCTTCGGCTTCGACACGGGGGTCGTTTCGGGCGCTCTGCTCTACGTCAAGCAGGACTTCGACCTGAACTCCTTCGAGCAGGGGAGCGTGGTCAGCGTGCTCCTCATCGGCGCGGTGATCGGCGCCACCTGGGCCGGCAAGGTGTCCGAGGGACTCGGTCGACGCAAAGCACTGGGCATGATCGGCGTGGTCTTCATCATCGGCACCGCGATCGCGAGCACAGCGAACGGATACCCGATGCTCATGGCGGGCCGGGTGATCCTCGGCCTCGCGGTCGGAGCGGCGTCGGCCACCGTACCGGTGTATCTGTCCGAGATCTCGCCGACCAAGATCCGTGGACGGCTGCTCACGATGAACCAGCTGATGATCACGCTCGGGATCCTGATCGCTTATCTGGTCAATCTGATCTTCTCGAGCAGCGAGATGTGGCGGGCCATGTTTGCCGTCGGCGCGATTCCGGCCGCCCTCATGGTGGCGGCCACCGTGTGGTTTCTCCCCGAATCTCCGCAGTGGCTCATTTCCCACGGCCAGGCCGACAGGGCGCGCAAGGGAATTGCATTGGTCACCGACGAAGCCACGGCGGACACACTGGTCGCGCGGGCCCAGAACCGGATCGCCGAAGAACGCGAGAAGCAGGAACGGAATTCCGGAACGGCCGACACGGGAACCAGAAGGCTTTTCACTCCCGACGTGCGCCCGGCCCTCGTCGTCGGGCTCACACTCGCCGCCGTACAGCAGTTCGGCGGCATCAACACAATCATCTACTACGCGCCGACCATCATTCAGCAGACCGGTCTGAACGCGTCGAACTCCATCTTCTACTCCGTGTTCATCGGCGCGATCAACCTGGTCATGACGCTGGCGGCGATCCGGCTGGTCGACCGGGCCGGCCGCAGGATCATGGTCCTGGTATCGCTCGCCCTCATGGCCGTCTCGATCTTCATGCTCGGGCTCGCGTTCGTGGTCGGCATGAGCTCGGTGCTGACGCTGCTGTTCATGGTCATCTACATCGCCGCCTACGCGGGGGGTCTCGGACCGGTGTTCTGGACACTGCTCGGCGAGATCTTCCCGCCGTCCGTCCGGGCGGAGGGCTCCAGCGTGGCCACTGCGGTCAACTGGGTGTCCAACTTCATCGTCAGTCTGGCGTTCCTGCCCCTGGCAGCTGCCATCGGTCAGGGTGAGACTTTCTGGATCTTCGCCGGGATCTGCGCCGTCGCCTTCTTCTTCGTCGGCCGCTATCTGCCCGAGACCAAGGGCCGCGACCCCGAACAGATCCAGTCGGCACTGCAGTCCCGCTTCGGACACGAGGCCGACGCGTCGACACCGGCCGCAGACGGCCACGCGCGGTGACTCCCGCGAAAGGACGCTCACGATGAGCGACTCCCACCTCAGCCCTCCCGACATGGAACGCTCCGATGCCTTGGTGCTCTTCGGCATCACATGCGACCTCGCCAAGAAGATGCTGCTGCCCGCGCTGTACCGGCAGGCCGAGTCCGGCAAGGTGACCGTGCCCGTCATCGGGGTAGCGGCCGGCGACTGGGTCGACGACGCGCTGCGTCAGCACGCGCGGGAGGCGGTCGTCGCTGCGGGCACGGACATCGATGAGGCGGTCTTCACCCGGTTCGCGGCGGGGCTGTCCATCGTCACCGGAGACTTCGCCGACGACGCCACCTTCGCCAGGCCGCGCGAAGCCGTGGCAGGGTTCGGGTTCGTGACGCACTACCTGGCGATCCCACCGTCACTGTTCACCAAGGTCACCGCCTCGCTGGCCGGGACCGGCCTGAACCGCGACGCCCGCCTGGTGGTGGAGAAGCCGTTCGGAGACGACCTCGACTCCGCGCGCAAGCTGCAGGACGAACTGAGCGCCCACTTCGACGACAACCACCTCCTGCGCGTCGACCACTTCCTGGGCAACCGCGCGGTCGAGAGTCTGATGGTCTCCCGGTTCGCCAACACGCTGCTCGCACCGATCTGGCACCGCTCGTACGTGGACAACGTTCAGATCACTCTCGCCGAGGACTTCGACGTCGCCGAGCGGGGCTCCTTCTACGATTCGGTGGGCTGTCTGCGCGACGTGGTCCAGAACCACATGCTGCAGGTCCTGGCCCTCCTGGTGATGGACCCGCCGAGCGCCACCAACGCCCAGGCGCAGGGACTGGAGAAGTGGCGGGCGCTGCACGCCACCCGCACGATGGAACCGGCCGACACCGTTCGCGGCCAGTACGACGGCTACCGGGATGTCGAGGGTGTCGAGCCGGACTCCAGGACCGAGACGTACTTCGCGACCCGTATGTTCGTCGACAACTGGCGCTGGGCGGGCGTGCCTTTCTACCTCCGCAGCGGGAAGGCACTGGCGGTTTCCGCCACCGAGGTGAGCGGCCCGCGCAGATGACGCGGTGCAGGTAGTACGCGAGGACGGAATCACCGCACTGTTCCGGGTGACCGAGGTGACCAGCGTCCGCAAGGCCAACTTCCAGGCGTCGTCGTGTACGCCCGCTGCACCAGCTCGCGTCACCGAGGCCGGCTCCCCGACTTCTCGCCGCGTACGAGGAGCCCGGCAGCGCCCGCAGCTTCAGGTCCATGGCTCTGTCTTCCGCCGCCCGTGAACTGTGCGGGAGGGCGACGCCAGCCCGGGCCGCGTGAAGGTCGTCGAGCAGTCCGGCGCTGTAATGGGTCAGTTGGGAGAACCCGTCCTACTTGGGCCCGGCGGTCGGGTAGGGCGGTGCGCTTCTTGCCGACGACTGCCGCGAAGGGGCGTATGCGGTCGTGGAGGGCGGCCAGCTGCTTTATCGAGCAGGATGACCTTCTGTCCGTGATAACGGGAGTTCCACGCCTCCAGAGCACGCGGAACGTCTGCACTGGAAGGTGGTGTTGGGCCTATCCCCGTGGTGGTGCTAGACCGCTGGTGAGTCGAGTGGGCCTTTCATAGCGTCGTGCTCATGATGAATGCGACGAACGAAGAACGGACAGGCGCCACCCGGCGGACGGCATTGCGTGGGCTGGGAATCGCGGTGGGGGGCATGGCACTGGCCAGCGGGCTGGGAACCTCGCCGGCCGCAGCGGACCCGCGTCGCGGGCTCACCACCTACGTGCTGGTGCACGGTACCCACAGCGCCGGCGCGTTCTGGATGCCGATCGCGCGGGAGCTGACGCTGCGCGGTCACCGTGTCGTCATGGTGGACCAGCCGCGGCATGGCGCGGAGGCTTTCGTGCCGGAGTCGTATCAGCGGCAGGACCTCAAAGCGATGGCGGCCGAGCCCTCCCCGCTGAAGGGCCTCGGGCTGGAGGACTATGAAGCGCGCGTCACGGGCATCGTGCGGCGGGCGGCACGCAACGGCCCGGTGGTGCTGGTCGGGCACAGCCTGGGTGGCGTATCGGTCAGCCGTGTCGGCGATGCGGTCCCGCATCTGCTTCACCACATTTGCTACATGGCGGCCTTCTGTCCCAGCCGCGTCCTGCCCACAGCGGACGCTTGCACGGCGGCACCCGAGAACGCGAACGCCGTCAGCCCGGTCGAGCTGACGGTAGGTGACCCGGACCGGCTCGGTGTACTACGGCTGAACTTCCGGACAGGTGACAGCCGTGAGCTGGCCCTCCTGAAGGAGATGATCTGCGCGGACTACCCCGACGCCGAATTCCGCCGGCTCCTGGCCGGCATGCAGACCGACGAGCCCGTCGCCGCTTATGCGGGCCGCGCGGTCGGCCGGGCCGGTAGCTGGGGACGCATTCCCCGCACCTACCTGCGTTTCGGCAGCGACCGGACAATCGCCACCGCACTCCAGGACAGAATGATCGCGGAAGCCGACGCATTCACACCCGGTAACAGCTTCCGCGTGCACGATCTTCCCGGGGCTTCACACGTCGGTCCTCTGGATCCCATCCCGGCCGCAGAAATCCTGGACACGCTCGCAGAGTAGGGGGATTGGGCACTCGAAGAAGTCGCAGCCAACAGTGCCTCGTCCTGGGAGCGCCGGAAGCCGGACAGGTCGTGGACAATCGGCCAAGCCGTCGGCACGCTCCTCACCGACCTTCACCGCCACTGCGTTGACGCCGGAGCCCCCTGGACCCGGCCCGACGGAAGACTCGTCAGAACCCGCGACCCGCACGGGCCACTGAAAGAGACCTACGCCTGGGGCCACTCGAACGGCATCAGCGTCATCGACGGCTAGCGGCGCGCCGACCGCACCGACCGCGCCGCCGAGAGCCATCAGCAGAAAAGCACTCACCGGGGGCCACCTGTGCGCCGTCGAAGCGGACGACCTGGACGGACTCCAGGGCGATCAGGCCCTCGATGCCCGACAGCCGTTACAAAGCCGCCATGAGCTTGTCACATACGAGCCGGAATGGCGGCCGTGCGACTGATAGTTGCCGTGAGTATGACTATCGGAGTAGCGCTTTCACTTCAGAACCGAGTCGACGGTGCAGTGCAACTCGCGCGGGAGGCTCACCAGGCCGGACTGCGTTCCGCGTGGTTCGGCCAAACCTTCGCCTACGACTCCCCCACGCTCGCCGCGATCGTCGGCCGCGAGGTGCCGGGACTGCACGTGGGCACCGCGGCGATTCCGGTCTTCGGCCGTCATCCCCTCCTTGTCTCCAGCCAGGCCCAGACGGCCCAGGCCGCGACCGGTGGCCGCTACCACCTGGGCCTCGCGCTAGGAACGAAGCAGCTGACCGAAGCGGCCTTCGGTATCCCGCACGAGCGTCCCATCGGCCGACTCCGCGAATTTCTCACCGCCTTGCGCCAACTGCTGGAGACGGGGAGCTCCGATTTCCACGGCGAGCTAATCACCGCCACCACCCCGCTGTCGGCGCAGGTACCTGGCGCCGAGCCACCGGTACCGCTCCTGGTGGCCGCCATGGGCCCGCAGGCGCTGCGTGTCTCGGGTGAACTCGCGGACGGCATCCTGCCGTTGCTGGCCGGTCCGCGCGCGCTCAGTGAGCACATCGTCCCAGCCGTCACCGCCGCGGCCGAGGCTGCGGGCAGACCCGCGCCCCGGATCGTGGCCTTTGTGCCCGGTGTCGTCACCGCCGACGCCGAGGCGGTACGGGAGACCGCGACCGGGGCTCTCTCGTTCTACGAGCAGTTCCCCTCCTACCAGCGTGTCATCGGGCTCTCCGGCGCCGGCCGAGCCGTCGACCTGGCCGTCATCGGCGACGAGGAGAAGATCGCCGCCGAGGTGCGCCGGTATCGAGAAGCCGGGGCAACCGAGGTGGTGTTCACCTCGACGGAACTCGGCGGCGAGGCGGACCGACGTCGTACTTGGAAATTGCTCGGAGAGCTGGCGAACACCTGAGGAACGCAGGAGTTCGCCAGGCCTCCCGGGCGTCGACGAGCGACATCCTCGGGCGGCAGCGAGCCGCACTCGTCGATCGGCGTCCGTCCGTGGTCCGTGGCTGTGTCAGATTTCGAGGGAGTCATTCTGGGCGGGCATCGTCATCTATGTCAGTGACTTTTGTTGTCACTCGGGTGCCGCGGCGCTGCTCTCTTCGGTTCCAGGCTTCTGAACACCACACCATCGCTCTGGCTTGCGGGAGTCGCTTCGGGCCGTTGCTTCGCGCTCGGCTCCTACTGCCGTAAGTGAGGCTTGACCCTCACGTGGCGTCAGGCTGCATGGTCGGAGCCGTGGAAGATCACTGGACCGTGGGACATGAGAGGGCAAGCTCTCACGGCGGAGAAGCTCTTCGGTGGAACAGCTCGAATCGGGGTCCACTGCCAAGCAAAGGTTGAGCCCTTGCCCGTCGCGCCGGACCTCGGCTGACAAGACGCAAGTGTCTTCCGCGTCATCGATGTTCAAGGAGACGGCGTCGCCGCTTGTGATCGCATCGTCGGTGAAAGAGAGACCCTCGTCGTCGGTCAGGCTGAAGAACGTCCATTGCCCGGCTGCCCGGTCAGGGCATGAAATGCCTCCGAACACCGCACTGTTAAGACCCTCCCACGCCATACTGCGGTCGGCGCCCAGGCGAAGCCGCTCGCCACCCGCATTGCTCCACTCTCCCGCAAGCGCAGACTGGTCAACACGGGCTGCCTCTCCGCCCGCATTGGCGCAAGCAACACAGACCCATGCCAACGCGGCGATCAGAACCGACCACCGCCTCGCTGAAGCGTTCATCCGTATCCCCGCCCCGTACCCGACTGAACAGGTTCAGAATAGAGAGGCCTTCAGACACCTTCACAGCGGGTTGCGGCCGTCACAAGATCAGCGATCTCGCCCATCCGTCAGCACCTCTGAGCAGTTCAGCGAGCACGCGGACGCCTGACAGCCCGCGCTGAGCTTCACCCTGGCTCGGTCAAGCAGTCTCCGACCCGTCTCCACCGCGCCTGCTCGTCCGACGACAGAGTGTTCCAGACCGCCATGTCGTGCAGATACTTCTGGACGATCACCTAACTGCCTCCCTTGAAATCGGGGTCCTCGTCGCCGTCGTACACGGCGTCTTCCGCGGCTCCCCCTCGGGCTTCTCGCTGCCGTCGACGAAGCCCAGCAGATCGCGCTCGTCCAGGTACTTGAAGGCGTGCACCTCGTCGACGACCGTGGCCGCCGCGCCCAGCCGCTCGGTGAGCAGGCGGGCCAGTTCGAAGCACGGATCCATGCGTTGGGCTCGTACGTGGAAAAGGAGGTCACCGGGAAAGGCTGGGGATGTCCGGCACACGACCACCGCAGGAGTGAGGCGTTGGGGTTGAAGCGGGCCACGATCGCGGTGTCCGTGAACTCGGGGCCGTCATCACAGGCGACATTGTTGAACCAGTCGGTCAGCTGCTCGACCGGCTCATCGGTGAAGGTGAAGGTGAGGCCGGCCAAGGCGTAGCGGAGTATGGCCATGCGGGTGACCGCGTCCGGACCGTTGCCTCGGGCATCGCCGATCGCCAGGAGTACCCGACCGCGGAGCAACACGCGGGTCTGAACCAGTCGCCGCCCACACCCGCGGCACCGGGGGTTCGGGCGGTACACAGCGGCCGTCTCAAGGCCGGTGGGCAACTCGTTCGCGAAGCGGGAACCACGGCGTCGCGCAGGGTGTCCGCCAGCTCGGCGAGGGCCTGGGCACGCTCGCGCCGGCGGTGGGCCTCCCGCATGCCGCTGCGTATCTCTGCCGGGATCAGCCGGTGACGATTCCAGTGACGAGGTTGATGGTCGTGGCGAGGATGCTGGTGCTGAAGACGTAGGACAGCACCGAGTGCCGTAGGACCACTGAACGGATCGTCGCACTCGAGACGTCGGTGTCGGACACCTGATAGGTCATGCCGAGGTTGTAGCTGAAGTACAGGAAGTCCCGGTACGCAGGCGGGTCGTCGGAGTTGAAGTCGATCCCGCCCCCGGCCGTGTAGTACATGTACGCGTATCGGGCGGCGTACATCAGATGGAGCGCCGCCCACGACATGAACACACCTCCAAGGGCGACCGCGGCCGCCGCGTGGCCGGAGCCGGAGTCGCCGAGCAGGAGCAGCAGCACGATGGCGACCAGGCCGGACAGGGCGGCGGCGACTACCACGAGCTCCTCGGCGACGGGCCGGAAGTCCTCGCGGCGGGCATTGTCACGGGTGGCCTCGGCGTTCATCGGCCAGAGCACCCTCCAGCCCGCCACGAGGAAGAGCAGCTCTGTCATGGCGATACCGGCGAGAACCCCCATCGGAATGTCGCTCAACACGCCGACGACCGTGCCGGCCACCGCCCCGAAGACCACGGCACCGCCCAGTCGCGAGACCGCAGAAACGGGCAACAAGGCGCTCATAGGCCATAACGCTAGTCGCTCCGTCGCCGGTCAGCCTGGCGAAGGCTCACTCGCGCCACCGGTCAAACCCTGGTATGCCCTCGCTCATGCACGGCACCGTACAGACATCGGGTTCCCGGCGAACCTGCTGCGGCCACAACCGGGCCGACCGGGTGCTCGACTCACAGCTGGGCAACCGAGGCGAGTGTCCTCGCGATGTGCGGCCTGCCCGCCGGAGTGCCGGGACGGGCGGCCGGGCCCAGCGCCTGGCAGGCCGACCGGAAGGGGGGGGCGTAAAAGGTAAACCCTGCCGCGGTCGCAGACAATCGTCCCCGCACGCGAGGGAACAGCTCACGCGAGGGAAGCAGCTACCGGGCAGTTGGTCCGGCAAGAAGTGCGGGGGTCCGTCAGAACCGCACGACGGCGGGGAGCGGAGCCTTGGCAGGCCGACCCCGGGCGGGGCCCCGGGCGCCAGCCCCGGACGGTCAGGCCAGATCCAGGAAACTCCAGCGGGCGCCCGGCCGAGCACCGCTCAGCCACTTGCCGCAGTTCTGGAGCACGACCGGGCTCGACGTGATGTGCTGCGTGCCCGTGCCGAGGTCGCGCAGGAAGCGGTCCACCGGGCCGCGGCGGATCGCCGCCGAGCCGGCCCAGCGGTGGACGGTGCGGCCCACCTCGTACACGGTCGAGGTCGTGTGGTTCAGGACGAGACGGATCAAAGTGTCCTGCTCCGCGCTTGGCAACTCGCCCTGGTCCAGAGTCTGTTCGATGTCCTGCCAGACCGCGTTCGCCCAGGCCCGGGCGGCCCGCAGCTTTGCCTCCGCCGTCGCGTACTCGGCGTGGAACTGGGAGGTGTCGACCGCGGCGCCCCGCGAGCCGGTCCGCGCCGCGGCGACCCGCTTCAGCTCGTCCAGGAGCCGACGGCCAACACCGAGGGCCCAGCCCGTGTGCCCGATCGCTGACATGTTGACCAAGCCCAGGCGGTAGACGGCGCCGCCGTTGACCGGCGCTCTGGTGGTCGCGACATAGGTGTACGCGTGCGGCACATACACATCAGTGCAGTGGTAATCGATGCTGTGCGTCGCGCGCAGCCCGAGCACGTCCCAATTGCCGTCCAGGGTCACCTGCGACTTCGGCATCGCCAGGACCCGCAGTTCATCGGTGCCCTCGACCTGGATCGCGCTGTGGATGTGGGTGGCGTGCGCCATCCCGGAGGCGAACTGCCAGGCGCCGCTGACCCGGTAGCCGCCCTCCACGGGGACGGCCCGGCCGGGGCGCGTGCCATGCCCGGCGAGCAGCGCGTGCTTCCCGTTCGGCACGTCGGGGAACAGTTCGGCCGCCGCCTCCCCTGCGAGGTACGCCGCGGTGGTCCCGGTCATCAGCCGCAGCGCGAACATGGTCCACCCGGCCGAGGCGTCGTGGTAGCTCGCCCGCTCCACCGTCTCGATCAGCTGCCGCGGCGCGAACTCGTACCCGCCCAGGCTCAGCGGCAGCTCGGCCCGCACGATCCCCGTGTCCAACAGTGCCCGCGCCGTGTCCTCCGGCAGCCTCCCCAACTCCTCGGCGGCATCAGCCCGTTCATCGAGCATTCCGCCGAGCGCGTCGATCCGCTCCAGCACCCCCGCCAGTTCCGTACTGACATGCAGCCGGCCCTTGCCCCCCATGAAATCCCTCCCCTTGCGGCCTGTTTCCCGATCGTCTCACGCACCCGCGCGGCGACCCGGTCCGCAGGCTCCAACCACACACACCCATACGGTTGTTGCGGTCTGCGTCCTCACCAGCCACTCGCGTCGGAGGATCGAAGCGGCGCCCTTCAGCATCCGCATCCAGCCGCGTAGCGAGCCTGAGCGGGGCAGCCCGTTCGACGATGTTCGTTTTCTGTAGTGCGCGTTGTCGAATCCGGTGGACCGGCACCGTAGGAGCCTCGGTCGAACCAGGGCATGGACAAGTGACCGGTGTTGCATACGGCTGCTGGCGTCCAGCTCGAGTGGCTACGCTGTGCAAGCAGCCGTCTTCGTCCGATGCCGGGAGGTGTGTGCTGATGCATGACGCGCTGCGGGCCACGTCCGAGAGCCTCGTGTTCAAGGTGACCACGGCGCCGTATCTGCTGCTGGATACGGATTTCTACATCCGTGGCGTCAACCCGGCTTACCTGCGTGCCACCGGACGCTCGCACGAGGAACTGATCGGCGCGTTCCTTTTCGACGCCTTCCCGGACAATCCCGGGGACACCGGTTCGACCGGCGTGCGCAACCTCAGCGCGTCGCTGGAGAGCGTCATGCGCCGCGGCACCGCTCACGACATGGGGATCCAGCGCTACGACATTCCCGATTCCCAGGCCCCCGCCCCCGGCGTCTTCCGCGTCAAGGCTTGGAGTCCTGTCAACTCCCCGCTGGTCGACGCCGATGGCCGCGTCGTGGGCGCTCTGCATCATGTCGAGGACATCACCACGGTATACGAGTCGCTGCGCCACGCCGGTGGGATCAGGGCAACGGAGAGTGCGGGGCAGCCGGCCCCGCTGCTGCGCGGCGCGCTGCTGGCCCTCGCCTTTCACCAGCGCGCCCTCCAGGCGACCGGACGGGCGAAGTCGGCTGACCTGCCGACGGGTGCGGGCGGCACCGGTGGCATGTCGGCGGCCGGTCTCGCCCGGCGGGACACGCTGTGGCACAGGATCACCCATGCCGCCCGCCAGAGCCTACCCGGCAGCGGATGCCTCGCCGCGGTGTGCGGCTGTGCGGTACGGGAACTGCCCGGTGCCGACGCCGCCGTGATCACCCTGCACGGTAGCGGGTCTCACAACGTCCAGCTCGCTGTCACGTCCTCGTGGGGGCAGCAGGCCGAGGAACTGCAGTGGATCACCGGCAGCGGCCCGTCTCTGGCCGCGTTCGCCACCGGCGAGCCTGTTCTGGTACCCGTGCTCGACCAGCTCAGCTCCAGCTGGCCGCTGTTCACGGATGCCGCGTGCCGTATCGGCGTCGGTGCCGCGTTCGCCTATCCCCTGTCCACCCCCACCACGACCGTGGGTACCCTCACCCTCTACCACCGCGGCAGGGGACTCACACAACCACCCGCCGACGCGGAGGTATTCGCCCAGATCGCGACCGCTGTGCTACTGGCCGACCTGGGGGGCGACATCAGCGAGCAGGCCAGGTCCACCGCCGATCAGGACGACATCAGTACCGCCGTCACCATCCTCGCCGTCGCCCAGCAGATCAGCACGAACGACGCCCTCGCCTGGCTACGCACCACAGCCCGGGCCAAGGCAATGTCCCTCGCCGACTTCGCCCGCGAGGTCCTTGCCCGGCGACCGCCATCGGCTCCCCATTAAGTGCCTGACACCATCGCAGACACCGGGCGCTTCAGTAGGCCGGTGAGCGGACGAGTCGGCCGGTTGAGCGCCCGGAGGAGCTCGGTGCCGGCCCCGGCCGCGTGCGCCCTGCGACGGTCCGCCCGACGACCGGGCCCGCCGGCAAGAGGCGCAGGCCCGGCCCGGGTTGGGCAAGAGATCTACTTGCCGCCGGTCGCGTCCTTGTAAGCCTGGCCGAGCCGGGTGGGCCAGCCCTTTGTTCTTGGCTTTGGAGTCTGACCTGGAGTCTGACCTGGAGATCGAGCCGCGATCTGCCTAGCTGCTCGCGTCGTCGGCCACCTCCCCGGTTGTCTCCCCGCCCCAGTTCTTCTCGCGTGCCGGCCTGCCGTCGCCCGGGCCCTTCTGCGGATGCTTAGCCATCACCGGTACCTCCCAGCCGTTGGTGGTTTCTCCCAGTAGCCCACGGCGCGTACGGCGGCGTTGCCTTGAACGTCGGCCTCACAAACCGATGGCCTGCCTCGTCGTACTACACGAAACCGCAACTGCCACCCGCGATCAGCTCCGGCAGCAGCGGGACCAGCGCATCACCCCGTACGGCGGACCACCCCGGGCCGCCCCGTATCGACGCAGGAGGCAGCCGTGAAAATCGTCGTGGCAGGTGCCGGATACGCCGGAACCCTGGCGGCGAACCGCCTGGCGAAGAAGGTGCCGGAGGCGGAGATCACCGTCATCAATCCTCGCCCGGACTTCATCGAACGTGTGCGGCTGCACCAGCAGATCGCCGGTACCGGCAGGGTCGCGACACCGCTCGCGGGCATGCTGCGTGAGGGCATCGGAACACGGCTGGGAGCCGTGACGAAGGTAGGTGACGGCAGCGTGGTCCTGGACACGGGAGAGTGCACCGAGTTCGACCACCTGGTCCTGGCCGTGGGAAGCACGGTCTCACCGCTGCCGGGAACGGTCCCGGTGGGCACGTGGGAGGGAGCGCAGAGGGCCCGTGCGAGGCTGTCGAGTATTGCCCCGGGCTCCACAGTGACCGTCATCGGTACTGGCCCAACCGGCATCGAGACCGCCGCCGAGATCGCCGACGCGCGACCCGACCTGCACATACGGCTGGTGGGCAGCCGGCTGGCTGCCACTTTCTCCGACGGAGCCCGCCGCAGAGTGCGCACCGGCCTGGAGCGCCTGAAGGTGTCGGTGCTGGAGGACACCGTCGCAGCCGTGTCGCCTTGCGAGAAGGCAGAGGGTGCCGACCAAGTGCGGCTGCGGTCGGACCCCGATCGACCCTTGAGTTCCGATCTGACCCTCTGGGCCGTCCTGGGCACCATTCCCGACCTCGCAACACGAAGCGGCTTGGAGGTCGATGACCGCGGCCGCGCCCTCATCGACCCGTATCTGCGCAGCGTGAGCGATCCGCGGATCTTCGTTGTGGGCGATTGCGCCGCCGTCCCCGGCTCCCGCGCGGCCTGTCAGACAGCGGGCCCGCAGGGGGCCCACGCCGCCGACACTCTGGCCCGGTTGATCCGGGGCCGCGAACCCAGGCCGTACTCCATGGGGTACTTCGGGACGGGGCTCACCCTGGGCCGACACGATGGTGTGATCCAGTTGTCCCGGCGCGATGACAGTGCGCGGCGGCAGTACCTCGCGGGCCGTCCTGCGGTCGTCGTCAAGGAAGCCGCCACGCTGGGCGCCAAGTACGGCTCTCGCACCGCCGCCATCACCTGGCTGTCCGGCGCGAAGTGAGCTCTTTTCAGCACGTTTTGACGCTCGAATCGCGCGGCACACGCGGTACACCGTGCACCCCGTTCGGGCCAGGCCGATTTCCAAGCATGCCAATGAAAGGGAACTGCCATGTCGAATGCGGCGAAGGGGGGCCGGGCACTGGTGGTCGGCCTGGGGATATCGGGCATCGCCACCGCGGTGCGCCTTCGGCAGATCGGTTGGGAGCCGGTCGTGGTCGAGCGGGCACCCGCCCGGCGGGAGGGCGGCTACTACATCGCGCTGTTCGGTTCGGGAATCGCCTCGGCACGGCGGCTGGGCGTGCTGGAGAAGATCGGTGACCGTGGAGGCCCGGAGGTCGCCCTGTACGACGTGGACCGGAGCGGGAACCGTCGTCCCCGGGTGAACCTCGGCTCTCTGGCCGGGGGCCCTCGCCCCCTGCTGCGCGGCGATGTGGAACAGGGTCTGTTCGCAGCGCTGCCGGATGACGTGGAGATCCGCTACGCAACCGTGCCCACCCGCATTGTCCAGGACGAGTCCGGCGCACAGGTCTCGCTGCGCGACACCGCGGCCGACACGTCGGTCGTCGAACGCTTCGACCTCGTCGTGGGCGCCGACGGCATGCGCTCCACGGTGCGGAAGCTGGCCTTTGCCCATCAATACGATCTCCACCCCCTCAACTACATGATCGGTGTCACTCTCCTGGACAGGCCGGTCGACGGATTCGGGCCGTCGGAGGGGCTCATCCTGGCCGAGCCGGGGCGTTCGGCATGGGCCTTTCCCTTCGCCGATCGGCCGCCGAGCCTGCTGTTCTCCTACCGCACCCGGGACGTCGACACCGAGTTCAGCCGACCGCCCATCGAGTCCATCCGCGCCGCCTTCGGACCTGAACCCGCCGGCCCGCTCCTGGAGGGCCTGCTGGACCGCTATGAGCAGGCCCCTGACGCTTTGTTCGACTCGGTACAGCAGGTGAAGATGCCCAGCTGGCACCGCGGCCGGGTCGTCCTGACCGGTGATGCCGCCTGGTGCATGACGCTGTACTCCGGCATGGGAGTGTCCGCCGGAATCGCGGGCGGGGAACTGCTGGGCACCATGCTGCAACGCCACCACGGTGATGTGAGCGGCGCGTTGCGGGCCTGGGAGTCCCGGATGCGGCCTTTCGTCCGAGCCCAGCAGGACAGCGCGCTGGTCACCGGGCGGCGGATGTTCACCCCGCTGGACCGCAAGGAACTGGCTGTACGCGCCGGGATGAGACATCTGATGCGCATGCCCGGCCTGGGCAAGGCCGTATGCAGAAAGCTGCTCGCCAGCAAAGACATGCGAGCGAAGAACATGGATGTCGCCGCTCCCTGGGCGTAATCCGGTCGGCGCAAGGCCACCAGGGTCCCCGGTACAGCGACAGGCGCAGACACGGCAACGTGAGCGTCAGGCGGCACGGTCCGCTCCGTGTGGTTGTCCGTGCCGGGGCCGGGAGGTCCGAGTCCAGCTGCCCCAAGCGCGGCACGGTCTCTCGTCTCTCAGGCCTTCAAGGGCCTGAAGAAGATCGAGGACGCCGTCAAGGCCCCCTCGTCATCTACGTGGAAGACCAAGTGCACGGCCCGCATGGCCAAGACCTACGAGGAGCACAAGGAGACGTCCCTGGCCTTGTGCGAGTCGGCACCGGAGGGAAGCATCCTGCGTGCCGTGAACCGCCACGGCGACACCATGTTCAATGAGCTTCAACTCAGGCGGTTCGTAGCAGAGTTGGACGCACTACGCACTCCCGGAGCGGGAGAAGAACAGCACGGTGCGGAAGCTCATCGCGGCGGCCGAGTTCACGATCGCCTCCTTCGGCTACCTGCATCTCGTCGGGAAGCGCGCACGTGCCTGAGGGCCTGAGCCGCTGAGAGGTGGGCGTCCCGCTTCGCGCGGGGCGCCCACTGCCGCGCTGGTTTACTCCGCACCCGGCTAACGCCCAGGTTTACCCGCTATCGACACCCATGGGTTGACGTGTCCCGCCGCAGCGTCGCGTAACTTCTCCGCTCGTCGGCGAGTACGCCGGTGACCACGGATGAAGCCGAAACAGGGGGAACCACTCATGCGCATACGTTCACGCTTGGCTCCGATCGCTCTGACCGCCGTCATGCTCGGGGGAGGAATGGCCGCCGCGACCGCCGCGACGGCGAGCGCCGACGCGCCGAAGTCCGGGGCCCAGATCCAGTCCTGCTACGGCAGCGCGAAGAACTACAAGGCCGAGGGCAACGGCACCACGGCGATCTGGCCGGCCGGTACCGCCTGGGCCAGGACCACCAGCAACTGCGCGGACATCAACATCAAGGTGAACTACAACCGGCACGTCAAGATCTGCTACCGCCACGGCTGCCAGGCCTACCAGTACGCCAAGGCGGGCGAGTGGAAGGTGCTCGACGCCAACGTCCCGAACGGCTGGGAGTTCTACCTGGAGTTCTCCGGCGGCAACGACGGAACGGGCAAGGTCGCCTACTGACCCGGCCTGCTGCCCAGGGGGCGGCGGCGTCGGGCAGGGCCTGCGTCTCGGCGTACGACGGGACGCAGGCGGGCACCCGGATACCCCGGGCCACCGACGCGCCGAGCGCCGCGCGGAACAGCAGGGACCCTGCTCCGCCCCGGGCGGCGTCTTCGCGGGCAGTGTCGACGAGGACCGCTACAAGAAGCGCAACACCGTCGAGCGGGCGATCAATCGCCTGAAAGGCTCCCGGGCCGTCGCCACTCTCTGGCCGAGCGGCAATCCGCCTCGTGAGCCTTCGCGCAGGTGGGCCGCCTCTCTGTCGGTCCTCTCCGGGAGTCCGACGACGTGCCCGGCTATGCGCCGCGCAGGTTGAGGGCCGGGGCGAGTTCGCGCAGCGTGGGCAACGGGTCGGACGAGGGATTCTCGCCGAGAACCTGTACGAGCACGTGGTCGGCGCCCGCGTCCAGGTGCTGCTGCACGCGCGCAGCCAGTGCCTGCGTGTCGCCGATGGCGACCATGGCGTCAGCCAGCTTGTCCGAGCCGCCCACGACCACGTCGGACTCATCGAACCCCTGACGCAGCCAGGAATTACGGTAGTTCGGCAGCTGCGAGTACATGTGCAGGTGCTGATGCGCCCGGCTCAGACCGTCTTCACGGTCGGTGGTGAGCGCGACGGCCTGCTCGCTGACGACCCACTTGTCGCTCCCCACCCGTTCGCGCGTCCTCGCGGTCTGCTCCGGAGTCACCAGGTACGGGTGCGCCCCGTCGGCAGCCGTGGCCGACAGCTCGATCATCTTCGGACCCAGCGCGGCCAGCAGCCGGGCCGGGCGCTGTCCTCCGGGTTCGATCTCGTCCGGCACCGCGTCCATGCCCCGCAAGTACTCCCGCATGGTGCTCAGGGGCTTCTCATAGGAGCCGGCATAACTGTGCTCCACCAGCGGAGCGTGGCTGACGCCCAGCCCGAGCACGAACCGGCCCGGGTGCAGCGCCCCCAGCGTACGGGCGCCTGCTTCGCTGGCCGGGGCGCTGCGGGCGTGGATATTGGCGATGCCCGTCCCGACGACCAGCCGCTCGGTACCGCCCAGCAGAGCGGCGGCTTGGGTCAGGGTCTCCTTGCCTCCGGCTTCGCCGTAGAACAGCGATCCGTAGCCGAGTTGCTCGATCTCGCGTGCCCGGGAGATCACGTCGGCGATCGGCCACCGATCGCTGGTCCACCAGATACCGACCGAAGAGCTGAAGTTGATGTTGACCATGCATCGAGGCTACCCCGCCAGACTGCACATGATCGGTTCCGGGCAGTACGAGCCCTGTAGGAGGCTGATTGGTGTAGCAGGTGATGATGGCTGAGCCGGTCAACCGCGCGAACTCCCGCACATCCTGGGCACCATCGTTCCTGTGGTCAGGCCCGCTGCCCGTGTAGGGGCGCCTGACGGCGGCGGGTCGGCGACAATCGCCCCATGCGTGCACTCCTTACCTCCGGCACACCGTCCACCTGGACCGTGACCGACATCGCGCCGCCCGCCATCGCCCCGGACGAGGTGCTGGTCGAGGTCGCCAACGCGGGGCTGAACCGCGCCGACCTCCTGATGTTCGAGGGTGCCTACGTCCCCTCCAGCGCCGACTGGAACGTGGCGCCGGATCGCGTCGGGTTCGAGATGGCCGGTCGAGTGCGGACGGTCGGTGACCAAGTCACCGGCATCGCGCCCGGTCAGTACGTCATGGCTCAGACGGGCGGCGCCTGCGCCGAGTTGGTCGCCGTCGATCACCGGCTCCTCCTGCCCGCGCCCGAGCCCCTGGACCTCGCAGCCGCCGCCGGTCTGCCCAGCGCACTCCTCACCGAATACGACGCCCTGACCGGGGCTGCCCAGTTCCGGCCCGGCGACCGCGTCCTCATCACGGGTGGCGCCAGCGGCGTCGGTCACATCGGTGTTCAGCTCGCCCGAGCCCTCGGCGCCCGCTCGGTCATCGCGACCACCCGCTCCACAGCCAAGGCGAGCCTTCTGCGCGAGTTGGGCGCCACCAGGGTCATCAACACAGATTCCGCGGACATCGCCAAGGCGCTCGGTCCGGACGCCTTCGACGTATGCCTCGACCATCTGGGCGGCCCCGTCCTCACCGGCCTCCTCGGCGCCGCCGCTCCCCGCGCCAGGATCGTGCAGATCGGGCGGCTCGCCGGGACGCACGCCCACCTTGACCTCGAAACGCTCGCCTCCCACCGGATCCAGCTGATCGGCACTACCTTCCGCGGCCGCCAGGCCGACGAACTGCACACCCTCACCGCCCGACTGCGCGAAGCCCTGCCCGGCCTCCTGCGAACCCACGACGTGCGTCCTGTCGTCGACTCAGTCCTCGACCTCAGCGAAGCAGAACGTGCGAGGCAACTCCTCGACCGGCCCGGGCACACCGGCAAGGTGATCCTGCGTATCACCTGACGCCCCCTGCCCTCGTGCAGCCGGAACGACGCAATCGAGACTCCACGGGATGTGCCGGTGAAGGAGTACTTCGCGGATCGTTCACAACGGGTCTTCCATCACGCCGCCCTCCCCTTTGAGAGTCCCCGGAACTTCTCGGTGCCCGTGCCCGAATGACCCGCGGGTGAACGTGCGGCGCGGCTTTCTGGTGAACGCGACGCCATCGCGCCATGCTGGTCGCCGTCTGCGCCAACTCCTTTACCCGCCCCGCGACTTCACTCTCGACCTGGACTGGCTCACCGAGGCCGTCTTCAGCCCCACTCCTGCCGTTCGATGGGTGGTTGACGGCGTGTCAGCGCTTTCGCACCGCACCCAACTGAGAGCGGTCAAGGCCGGGGGCGGTGAACCCTCGCGCGACGGCGTGCAGGACGCGGGCCATCGTCTGGGCCGCGGGCGTGGCGGCGCGCTGAGCCGGCGTGGCCAGCAGGATGCGGCGGACCGGTGGGACGGCGTCGGGAGACTGGTCATGGAACAAGGGGAGAAGGCGTACGTCACTGCGCCGGTTGGTCAGGGCCAGTCGGGGCGCAAGAACCAGGCCGAGGCCGGCGGCGACCATCGCCTGCGCTTCCTGATAGTCGTGGGAGGCGTAGGCGATGCGCGGTTCGAATCCCGCCTGACGACAGGCACGCCGGAGCACGTCCGCGACCGGATGGTTCTCGGCACGGATGATCCACTCCTGTTCCGCGAGGTCCGACAGTCGCACACGGTCGGAGGCGACCAGCGGCGAACTGGTCGGCACGACCAGCACCGTGGGATCTTCGAGGAGCGGTGTGAGGATCAACTGGTCGTCGTCGACGCGATTCCACTCGTAGTCCCACAGTAGCGACAGCTCCACCTCACCGGTGTGCAGCATCTCCCTCAGCTGGGCCAGCACACCGGCACGCACGACCGTGCGCACCTGCGGGTGGGCCCGGCGGAAACGGGTCAGCGCCAACGGAAGCAGCGAGGCACTGGCCGTCGGGAAGGATCCGAGAGTCACGAGACCACGGTCCAGATGGCCGAACGCCTCCAGGTCGGCTTCCGCTGCCTGGAGTTCACGGCGAATGGCACGGCCCCGCTCAGCGAGCGCGGTGCCGGCCGCGGTGGTGCGCACGCCGCGCGGCAGCCGCTCGATCAGCGGCTGTCCGGCCTCGCGCTCGAACAGGGACATCTGCTGGGAGGCAGCGGACGTGGTCATGGACAGCGCCTCGGCGGCAGCGGTGAGCGAACCGCGCTCGGCGACCTCGGCGAGAAGCAGGAGTCGGCGGACATTGAGCATGCAGCGACTTTAGACCAGCTAAACCCTCCTCAAGAAACGAGACATTGTGCTCAAGCCAACGGCTCTGCGAGAGTCTGCCCGACGCAGCGGCCCCGCACCCGGTGCGCTTGAGAGAAAGACGCTCTGACATGCACGTTCCCGCAACTCTCGTACGCGGTGGGACCAGCAAGTGCTGGCTCTTCCCCCAGGTGCACATGCCTGCCGACCGCGACCGCATCGAGCGCATCCTGGTCGACGCCTATGGCGCGGCGGACCCCGTTCAGCTCGACGGCATCGGCGGCGCCACCCCCACCACGTCCAAGGCGGCCGTGGTCGGCGCGAGCGCCCACGACGGCGTCGACATCGACTACCTCTTCGCCCAGGTCGGCATCGGGACCGGCACGGTCGAGTGGGGCAGCAACTGCGGCAACTGCGCGACAGCCATCGCCCTTTACGCGGTGGCCGAGGGTCTGGTGCCGCTCAGGGACGAACGCACCCCCGTGGTCATGCGCAACATCAACACGGGCGCCGTCCTGGAAGCGGAGGTGGACACCCCGGGAGGCCGGGTGCAGGAGTTCGGGGACCGTACGGTCCCCGGCACGCTGGCCGGCGGCGTGCCGGTGGGGCTCGCTTTCCGTAACCCCTCGGGCGCCGCTACCGGTCGCCTGCTGCCGACCGGCTGGCCGGCTCAGGTACTGCCGGTCGGCCAGCAGTCGTTGACCGTGAGCATGGTGGACGCCGGAGCCCCGGTGGTCCTGGTGGACGCGCTGCGCGCCCAGAGGACCGGAGCCGAGACGCTGGATCAGATGCGCACGGAGGTGCCCTGGCTGCGTGCGGCCCGGCACACCGCCGCAGTGCGCATGGGCCTGGCGGACCTCGGGGACGCACCCGGTGACGCGGTGCCCAAGGTCGGCCTCGTCGGCCCTCCCGTCGCCTACACAACCACCCTCGGCGAACACGTGGGCGCGCACGAGTACGACGTGTCCGTACGCATGCTGTCGATGAACTCCCCGCACCCGGCCATCGGCCTCACCTCCGCGGTCGCCGTTGCCGCCGCCAACCTCACCGCGGGCACCGTGGTGGCGGAGGCATCCACTGCCGCCGACCGCGGTGTCCTGCGCATCGGCACCCCCGCAGGCGTGCTGTCCGTGGAGTCCTCGGGCGCCGGACCGGACCGGGTCACCGTCGCCCGGGCCGCGCGTGTGCTGTGCCAGGCCCGCATCCTCGTACGCGATCCCGCACTGCCGACCGCCGCCTGACCTCTGCCCCTCCCCGGTGAGCCGCAGTCACCGGGCCCTCTCCCCCGCCCCGCCCCCTGCAGGACAAAGAGGACAATGATGTCTCCTGAGCTGGTATCCGTCGGCGCACTGCTCGTCATGTTCGTCGTCGGCACCGTCCTGCCGATCAACATCGGCATCCTGGCCTTCGTCGCGTCGTTCGCAATCGGTACGACCGCACTGAACATGACGGAGGATCAGATATTCGAGGGCTTCCCCGTGGAGCTCTTCCTCACCATCGTCGGCGTCACCTACCTGTTCGCCGTGGCCCGCCGCAACGGCACGGTCGATCTTCTGGTCTCCGCCGGAGTCCGCCTGGTGAGGGGCCGTACGTCCCTGATCCCCTGGGTGCTGTTCCTTCTGGCCGGTGTGCTGACGTCGCTGGGCACCTTCACCCCCGCCGCCGTGGCGATCCTGGTACCCATCGCGATGAACTTCGCCTTCCGCTACGACATCAACCCGCTCATGACAGGAATGATGGTCATCAGCGGCGCCCACGCCGGAGCCTTCTCCCCCATGGCCGTCTCGGGGGCACTGGTACTGGGCATGGTCGACGACACCGGCCTGTCCGTCGCCCCTGCGACCCTCTTCTTCGCCAGCTTCGCCGTCAACCTGCTGCTGTCCGTGCTGACTTTCGCCGCCCTGAGGCGCCGCACGATGACGGCGGACCCGACCGCACGGCCCGAGCAGGAGGCGGCCGACGGCGACACGGCCACACGGCGAGCCACCTGGCACCAGTGGACCACCCTCGCCGCCCTGGCTGCCCTGGTGGTGTGTGCTCTCGGCCTCCAGATGCAGATCGGTGTCCTGGCCCTGGCCGCCGGAGCGCTGCTTGCCCTCCTGGACATGAAGCGTCAGGAGAAGGCGGTGGACGGCATCAGCTGGCACACCCTGCTGCTTGTCGGCGGCATGATGACCTACATCGCGATGCTGGAACACGCCGGGATCATCGAGAAGATCTCCCAGCACGCGGCCGACTTCGGAGCCCCGCTCGTCGTGGCCCTCCTCCTCTGCTTCACGGTCGCCGTCACCTCCGCCTTCGCCTCCTCGACCGCGATCCTCACCGCGATCATCCCGATCGCCGTCCCGCTGCTGCTGTCCAGCCACCTCAGCTCGACGGGCCTGATAGCCGCCCTCGCCGTCTCCACCACGATCGTCGACGTCTCACCGTTCTCCACCAATGGAGCACTGGTCCTGAGCAACGCCCGGGGAGTGGAACGACGCGGCTTCTACCGCCAGGTCCTCGGCTACACCTGCGGCATCGTCGCCGCGGGGCCCGTGGTGGCCTGGGGCGCTCTCGTCCTGCCATGGTCCTGAAACCGGCGACCGGTCAACGAGCCACGACGAATGCCTGAAGCACCGCGTCCGGCGGCGCTTCAGGCATTCGTCGTGGCCCCTTTGTGTTGTCGAGGGCCAACCTCTGCCGCTCGCCATGCTCGATGTCTGTGAGGACGAGCGGACCACGCTGCCCGCATGCGCTCGTGAAGCTGTGGGCGGACGAGCCGACCCGACAGTTCCGTCACTGGAGGCGACGGTTCAGTTCCCGGAGCCGACGATGGCGGTGACGCGGATCTCCACGCGCATGGCGGCGAGACCGAGGACCGTGACGCCGGTCTCGGTCCAGATCGGCGCGCGGCCGTCGAGGCGTCGGCGGAACTGATCGGCCATGACTGTGTTGTGGTCGTCGCCGATGGCGTCATCTCCTGGTGCGACCTTGTGGTAGGAGTTGACGTGGATGACGTCCTTCCAAGTCGCGCCGACCGTGGCGAGCGTGCGCTCCACGTTGTCGAAAGCCTGGACGATCTCGTCTTCCAACGAGTCGGGAAAGACCAGGTCGTCATCCACCCCGGCCTGGCCGGAAGTCTCGACCCGGTCGCCGACGCGGACGGCCCCGCTGTAGCCGAGGGCCTCGTGCAGCTTCTCGCCGAAGCCCGGAGTGATGCCGAAGGTGACGGTGCTCATAATGCTCCCTCTTCCAGTCCACAGGGGCGCGTTTCCTCTGACATGAGTTCACGCGTAAAGTCAGACTAGCAAACAACAACTTCAAGCGTGAAGTGATGGTGGACTTCGCCGGAAGGACGGGAAGAGGCGTGAGCAGTACGGAAGAACCCATGGGCGGCATGAGCGAACACGAAGGCGATGAGGAGCTGCGATGGCTCGACGAGCAGGAGAAGGCGGCGTGGACGGGGCTGATCTCGCTTGTCCTGCTGCTGCCCGCCAAGCTGGAGTCGCCGCTGCGGCAGGAACACGGCCTCACTCTGTTCGAGTACCTCGTGCTCAGCCACCTCTCCGAGGCCCCACAGCGCAAGCTGCGGATGGGAGAGCTCGCCTTCCTCGCCAGCGGGTCACTTTCCCGCCTGTCCAACGTCATCAAACGCTGTGAACAGCGCGGCTGGGTCGTGCGGTCACCCGACCCGGACGACGGCCGCTACACCCTCGCCGAGCTGACCGACGCGGGCTTCGGCATCGTGCACCTGGCAGCGCCCACCCACTTGCGCGCCGTACGCGGCATGGTCCTCGACTCGCTCAACACGACCGATCAGAAGGCCCTCGCCCGCGTCGCAGACAAACTCCGCATCGTCCCCGACGACTTCGGATGACAGCCGCCCCGGGCAACGACCTGAGACGAGCAGGTGCCGGGGGAAAGTCAGCACGCCAGCAGCACAGCGCAGACCTCGGGGCGCGGCCACTCCCTGCCCCACTGGCGTGGGGCCGCCCCCACGCGTGTGGGAAAGGCGGCGGCACGCGCGTTGGCGGGTAGCACCGGGGCGTTGATGCTTCAGCCGGGCCCCAAGCCGGCCTGTCTGCTGCCAATGCAGCTACGGCGGACGACACCCTCGACGCCACGGGTGGACGACTTCCCGCCCCCTGCACCGTTGCCGCTACGCCACCCGCGCTCTGATGCCGCTACGCGCCGGCACATCGACGTGCTGCCCGACCGCACCACGCCGTTGACGAGGCGCGCGATCTCGGCCTCCGCCCACGGAGAAGATCACGGTGCGGGTGTACGTCTCGTCGGCGTTGCCTCCAGGACGCGCGCGGCACGGGAGCCGACCGGCTCGTGGTGCGATGGCTTCATCGCACGCCGCCTTCGTCCTTCTCCGTCACCATCCTGATTCATCCGCCGTGCGGCCGGGGCAGTCTCGAACCGACGCGTGCCGCGGTCTCCCGCAGCCAGATGTGCGCGGCGTCGTGTGTGTGCACCGGATGCCACCACAGGGCTTCCTGCAGGGAAACCGCCTCGTAGGGAGGTTCCACGATCCGCACGGGGGTGATCGGCGCGAGCAGGCGGGCGAGCCGGGCCTGGACCATGGCGATGCGCCGGGTGCCGGCCACAAGCAGCGGCAGCAGCTGGAAACTGTCGACGGACACCTCCACACGCGGCTCCACCCCGAGCATCCCGAGCTGACGCACGGCCGGTGCGTCGTACGTCCGCTGGTAGGTGACCCACGGCAGGTCGGCCAGGTCCTGCCGGGTGAGCCGGTCCGCGATGGACGGGTGATCGTCGGCGACCACGAAAACCCATCGGTCCTCGTAGAGGTCGGTGGCGGGGAAGCCGCTGATGACGCCGTGCGGCATGAGCAGCCCGTCGACCGCGCTGAGCAGGGAGGCCGTGTCGTCGACCACGGTGGGCGGGGTCTGCGCGAAACGCAGCCTGATGCCGGGGGCCTCCTCGTGCACGACGCGGGCGAGTTCGGCGCCGAAGACGGAGACCGCGTAGTCGGACGCCACCAGCTTGAACTCACGGCTCTCCTCGGCCGGGTCGAACTCGGCCTGGCTGGAGAAGAGGCGCTCAAGGACGTCGTAGGCGGTGGAGGTGCGGTCGAGGAGCACTTGGCCCAGAGCGGTCAACTCGTAGTGGCCGCCGACGCGGGCCAGCAGGTCGTCGTCGAAGTGACGGCGCAGCCGGGACAGCGCGGCACTCATGGCGGGCTGGCTCAGTCCGACGCGCTGCCCGGCGCGGGTCACGTTGCGCTCCTCCAGCAGGGCCCGCAGGGCGACGACGAGGTTGAGGTCCAGGCGGGCCAGGTTCACGGATTTTCCCTTGCTGTACGGCTTCGGGCGACTCTGACCAGCAGGAATCTCTCTGGTGGATGAATGGCATCCACACAATCTATTTCCCTGATCACTGGTGGCGGGTCCAGATTAGTCCCACCGCAATCAGGAGGACATGTCCGTGAAGCCTGCCCCCGCATCCCCGCTCTTCGCCGGCCCTTTCGCCCTGGCAACACTCTCGGCCCCGGACGGTCCCGCGTTCCCCGCGCTGGTCACGCCCCGCGAGCGCGTCGTCGATCTGCGCGACGCCCTGGACGACGAGCGGCTGACCGTACGACGGCTCCTGGCGAACTGGCCCGCGGTGCTGCCGCGGCTGCGGTCCCTGGCCGGCGACGACGCCCTGGCACACAGGTCACTCGCGCAGTTCCAGGTGCACGCTCCGGTCGAGCCGCGCCAGGTCTTCCAGTCCGGCGCCAACTACCGGCAGCACGTCATCGACCTCCACGTCGCGCACCGCGCCCCCGGCGACGACCGGCCGAAGGACGAGCGGCGCGCGGAGGCGGCCAAGATCATGGACCGGCGGACCACGGAGGATCTGCCGTACGTATTCATCGGGCTGCCGAGCGCGATCACGGGACCGTACGACGATGTCGTGCTGCCCGGCTGGGCCAAGAAGCCGGACTGGGAGCTGGAGTTGACGGCCGTCATCGGCAGGCCCGCGCACCGGGTGTCGGTCGAGGAAGCCCTGGACCACATCGCCGGCTACACGATCGCCAACGATCTCACCGACCGCGCGACCGTCTTCCGCCGGGACATGCCGCAGATCGGCACCGACTGGCTGCGCAGCAAGAACGCGCCGGGGTTCACTCCGCTCGGCCCGTGGATCGTTCCCGCCGAGTCGATCACCGACCCCGACGACCTGCGGCTGGTCCTGAAGCTGAACGGCGAGACCATGCAGGACGAGTCCACCAAGGACATGATCTTCAACGTGGCGCGCATGGTGTCCTACGCCTCACAGAGCGCTCGACTCCTTCCCGGTGACCTGGTGTTGACCGGTTCGCCTGCTGG
The DNA here is from genome assembly GCF_042881845.1 of Streptomyces sp. NPDC058257. Lineage (NCBI taxonomy): Bacteria > Bacillati > Actinomycetota > Actinomycetes > Kitasatosporales > Streptomycetaceae > Streptomyces > Streptomyces sp. NPDC058257. Next base: position 170,032 of record NZ_JBHVXJ010000009.1, on the reverse strand, counting down.
AAACGGGATGCATTGGGGTCGGCTGCTGCGCGACGGCGACGTGATGGACGGTTCGATCACCGGACTCGGCGCGCAGCGCACCCGCTGTGTGACGGAGGCGGCGTGAGAGCCCGGCCTCTGGACCGGAACGATCCCGAGGGCGCGATCGCCGAGGCTGCCAAGGCGTACTCGAACTGGGGACGCTGGGGCGAGGACGACCGGCTCGGTACGCTCAACTTCCTCGACGCGGCCAAGCGCCGCGAGGGCGCGGCGCTCGTACGACGGGGCGTCAGTTTCTCCCTCTCGCAGCGGTTCGACATGGACGGCCCGCAGAAGGGCTGGCGGCGGCGCACCAATCCGGTGCACACCATGCTCGACACCGGCACCGACGCCGCCCTCGGCAACCAGGGCTTCCCGCACGGCCTGGGTGGCGCCGACGACGTGATCGCCATGCCCCTGCAGTGCTCCACCCAGTGGGACGGGCTCGGCCACATATTCGACCACGGCAAGGCATGGAACGGACGCCCCGCCGAGCAGGTCGTCACCTCCGACGGCGACCTCGTCACCGGCATCGAGCACATGGCCCCGCACGTCGCCGGACGTGGCGTCCTCCTTGACGTGGGCCGAGTCGTGGGCGAGGACGGTGAACTGCCCGACGCCTTCGCGATCACCGAGGAGCATCTGACCCGGGCCGCCGAGGCGCACGGCGTGACCGTCGGCCGGGGCGACATCGTGCTGGTGCGCACCGGACGCCTCACGCGCGCCCGGCGCGAGGGCTGGGGCGACTATGCCGGCGGTCCGGCACCCGGCCTCTCGTTCACCACGGCCGGCTGGCTGCACCGCACCGAGATCGCCGCGATCGCGATCGACACCTGGGGATTCGAGGTCCGCCCGAACGAGTTCGAGCACGCCTTCCAGCCCTTGCACCAGGTCGCCATCCCCAATGTGGGCCTGCTCATCGGTGAGATGTGGGATCTGGACGCACTCGCCGCCGACTGCGCACGCGACGGCGAGTACGGCTTCTGGCTCACCGCCGCTCCCCTGCCCATCACCGGCGCCGTCGGTTCGCCGGTCAATCCGCTCGCCGTCAAGTAGTCCTCAATCTTTCTGCGGAACACAGGAGTTCCCCTATGAACAGTTCCCCTATGACCACACCCCGCACCGTCCTCGTCATCGGCGGCGGGGCGGCCGGCAACGCCGCGGCGATCCTGCTGCGCCGCGCCGGAGTCGCGGTCGACCTGATCGAGACGAAGGACGACTGGAACGCCACCGCGGGCTCCGGCATCACTCTCCAGGGCAACGCCCTGCGCGTGCTGCGTGAACTCGGCGTGTGGGAGCAGGTGGAGCGGTTCGGCTACGGCTTCGGGGCGGTGGGCATCACCGCCCCCGACGGCACCGTCCTGCACGTCGCCGAGGACCTGCGCACGGGCGGCGACGACCTGCCCGCCACCCTCGGTATGCAGCGCTCGCGGCTGCAGCGCATCCTCATCGACGCGGTGCGCGCCAGCGGCGCCACCGTACGCCTCCGAGTCCGCGCCACATCCCTGGAGCAGGGCACCTCTGACGACGGCGTCACCGCTCGCTTCACCGACGGCACCGAGAGCCGCTACGATCTGGTGATCGGCGCCGACGGCCTGGGCTCCGCCACCCGCGCGGCCATCGGCATCCGGGACAAGCCCGAGCCCACCGGCATGGCGATCTGGCGGATCGCCGCCCCTCGCCCGGCCGGAGTGACCCGCACCGACCTCGCCTACGGCGGCCCCGCCCACATCGCCGGCTACTGCCCCACCGGCGAGAGCATGCTCTACGCGTACGTCGTCGAGGCCAACCGCGACCGCGCCTCGATCCCGCCGGCCTCGTACGCCGACGAGATGAGGTCCCTGGCACGGCACTACGGCGGACACTGGCCCGAGATCACCGAGCACATCACCGACCCGGCACAGGTGAACTACACCTGGTTCGACCGGATGCTGGTCGAGGGTTCCTGGCACCGTGGCCGCGTCGTCCTCGTCGGCGACGCCGCGCACTGTTGTCCGCCCACCCTCGCCCAGGGCGCGGCCCTGTCGATGGAGGACGCCTGGGTGCTCGCCCAGATGCTGTCCGCCGCCGACACCTGGGACGACGCCCTGCTCCAGGCGTACTACGAGCGGCGGATCACCCGCGTACGGCCTGTCGTGGAGGCGTCCGTGCAGCTGGGTCAGTGGCAGCTCGACGGAGTCCGTGATGCCGACGTGCCCGGCCTGATGGGCCGCACCATGGCCATGCTGCGGGAGCTGCCGTGACGACGACACCGCCCACCGTCGACGTGCACGCCCACGTCCTGCTGCCCGAGGTCGAGGCGCTGGTGGACGGCCTGCCCGGCCTCGCCGAGGCGAAGGCCCTCGACGCCCGCCGCAACGGGCCGGCCGCCCTGAAGGTCAACGGTCCGATGATCGGCGAACGCATCGCCCGCCTCACCGATCCGTCCGTCCGCCTCGCGGTGATGGACACCCAGGGCGTGGACGTCCAGCTGGTCAGCCCCTCCCCCTCGCACTACCACTACTGGGCGGAGGAGGATACGGCCGAGAAGGTGTACCGGCTGGCCAACGAGGCCACCGCGTCGCACTGTTCGGCCGCGCCGGACCGGCTGCGCGGCCTCGGCCTCGTACCGCTCCAGCATCCAGAGACCGCCGTGAAGGCGCTTGAACACGCGCTGGCCCAGGGGCTGTCGGGGATCGAGATCTCCAGCCACGCGCCCGGTCGCGAGCTGTCCGACCCGGCGTACGAATCGCTGTGGGCGCAGGCGGAGGAGACCGGCGCGATCATCTTCCTGCATCCCTTCGGCTGCACCCTCGATGAACGCCTCGACCAGTGGTATCTGTCCAACACTGTCGGCCAGCCAGCCGAGAACGCCGTCGCCCTCTCTCACCTGATCTTCTCCGGAGTCATGGACCGCCATCCCGGGCTGAAGATCATCGCGGCGCACGGCGGCGGATACCTCCCCACTCACATCGGCCGCTCCGACCACGCTTGGACGACCCGCTCGGACGCCGGATCGGGCTGCGCCCACCTGCCCAGCAGCTATCTCAAGCGTCTCCACTTCGACTCGCTCGTCCATAACCCGTACGCGCTGAGGGAGTTGGTGCGCGCGGCCGGGGCCGACCGGGTACTGCTCGGTTCCGACTTCCCCTTCGACATGGGCACCGAGGATCCGGTCGGAGCGCTGCGTGCCGCCGCTCTGTCCGACACCGAGCTCCACGCCATACGTGGCGGCAACGCGGCCACTCTCCTTAGGAAGGACTGATCCCCATGAGCGGACGTCTGCTCACGCACCTGCGGCACGTCGACCTGGCCGTGCCCGACTACGACAAGCAGTTCGACTTCTACTCCGGCGTCTGGGGCCTGACCGAGGTCGCCGAGGACTCCGGCATCTCCTTCCTCGCCGCCGAGGGCTCTCCCGAGCAGTACGTCGTACGCCTGCGCAAGGCCGACGAGAAGCGCCTTGACCTCGTCTCCTACGGTGCGGCGTCGGCGGCGGACGTCGACACTCTGGCCGAGCGCCTGCTGGCCGGCGGCGTGCAGTTGATCTCGCAGCCCGGCAAGGTCGATACCCCTGGCGGCGGTTACGGCTTCCGCTTCTTCGACGTCGACGGGCGCACCATCGAGGTATCCGCCGACGTCGAGGTCCGCCGCCACCGCCAGATCGAGGAGAAGGAGGCCATCCCGGTCAAACTCTCCCACGTCGTCCTCAACTCCCCGGACCTGAACCGCACCCGGGAGTGGTACGAGCGTCACCTCGGTTTCACCCTCTCGGACACGCTGTCCTCGCCGCACATGGGTGAGGTCATGCACTTCATGCGGATCAGCGACCAGCACCACTCGATGGCCATCGCCCGGGGCCCCCACACGGCGCTGCACCACGTCTCCTTCGAGATGCGCGGCCTCGACGAGTACATGCGCGGCTCCGGCCGGGTGATGCGCGCCGGTTACCAGAAGATCTGGGGCCCCGGTCGGCACATGGCAGGCGACAACACCTTCACCTACTTCCTCGACCCGCAAGGCAACACCGTCGAGTACACGACGGAGTTGGAGCTGCTCGACGAGGACACCTGGCACCCGCACGTCTACGACTTCTCGCAGCCCGAGGTCACCGACCAGTGGGGCACCGCCAACTCGATGAACGAACTCGTCGCCAAGGAGTCGTTCAACGACATCGACCGCGGCGTGTTCGTCGCCCCGCCGGTCTGATTCCACCCCGACTTCCGGGAACGCGGCGGCGGCCCTGTCCATGTCCTGGCTCACCGCCGCGTCCCCGGCGCCGTCTCGCCAGGAGTGCCCATGCGATTCGCCACCTACGCACACCAGCACCGCACCCGCGTCGCCGTCGTCGGAAAGGACGGCATCCTCTGCCCTCTGCCCGGCGCCGCGTCGCTCGCCGAGCTGATCCGTTCCAGCGGCGGTCTGGCCGGTCTTCTCCAGATCGGTGCCGCCGCGCTCGACGTGCCGCCCGGCCCGCACGTCTCCCAGGTGCGGCTGTTGCCTCCGCTCCAGCCCTCCTCCGTACGGGACTTCGTCGCATTCGAGGAGCACGTGGAGGGTGTGCGCCGTTCGGTCGACGGTGTCAGCGGCGTCCCCGACCAGTGGCACGCCGCGCCCACCTTCTACTTCACCAACCCGCACGCGATCTACGGACCCGACGACGCCGTCCCGATGCCGCCCGGCTCGGCCGTCCTCGACTACGAGCTCGAAGTCGCCGCCGTCATCGGCCGCGAGGGCCGCGACCTCACTCCCGAGCAGGCTCGCGACCACATTATCGGCTTCACGGTTTTCAACGACTGGTCCGCCCGGGACCTCCAGTCCGCCGAGATGAAGGTGGGACTCGGCCCCTGCAAGGGCAAGGACACGGCCACCACCCTCGGCCCTTATCTCGTCACCGCCGACGAGCTCGACCCGTACCGCGACGGCGAAGGGTTTCTGCGTCTGGCCCTGACCGCCGAGGTCAACGGTCAGGTGATCGGCAAGGATCTGCTGTCCAACATGAGCTGGACCTTCGAGGAGATGGTCGCCTACGCCTCCCGCGGCACCCGCGTCGTCCCTGGCGACGTCCTCGGCTCGGGCACGTGCGGCAACGGCGGCTGCCTCGCCGAACTGTGGGGCCTGCGCGGCGAGCAGATCCCGCGGCCCCTCAAGCCCGGCGACACCGTCACCCTCACCGTCGAAGGCATCGGGACCCTCACCAGCACCGTCGTCACCGGCGCCGAGCCGATACCGCTCCCGGCGGGGCGCCGTCGAAGCCGGGAGCGTCCGTGAACCGGACGTGCCTGCTTCGCTCACGGCCTGGTTCTCGCTGAGTGTTCGGTCCGGTGATCGGTGATCGGTTCCGGGTCAGGTCCCGCCATGGATGTGCAGGTCGTCGCGGCCCTTCACATAGGGTCGGACCCACGATGAACAGCAACGATCCCTCCGCCACGCCCGCCAAGGCCGACAAGGCGACCGTGCGGCGGCACAACCTGAGTCTGGTGCTGCGCACGGTCCATGACGCGGGTGAGACGACGCGCGCCAACGTGGCCGCTCAGGTGGGACTGACCCGGGCCGCGGTGTCCTCGCTCGTGGACCAGCTTCTGACCGACGGGTTCCTCACCGAGTGGGGCAAGACGTTCAGCGGCCAGGCCGGCCGGCCGGGCACCGCGCTGCAGGTGGCGCGGACCGGGTCCGCCGGGCTCGGGGTCGAGATCAACGTCGACTATGTGACGGTGTGCGTCATCGACCTCGCCGGTACCGACCGCGTTCGCCTGGTGGAACGCACCGACAACCGGGGCGCCCCGCCCGCCACGGTCCTGGCCCGGGCGGCGCGGCTCGCGACTAGGGCCATTGAGTCCGCCGCGGAACAGAAGCTCTGTCCCGTCGGTGCCGTCCTGGCCCTGCCCGCCCTGGTCTCCGGTGGTTCGGTGCGCCAGGCGCCGAACCTGGGCTGGAACCGGGTGGCCGTGGAGGGGCTGTTCGCGCAGGCGTTGACGGCGCTGCGTCCCACGCGCCGCGCACTGCCCGTCAGCGCCGACAACGAGGCGAACCTGGCGGCCATGGCCGAGCTGTGGTTCGGCGACGGCGACGACCCCGTGACCAGCTTCATCTACCTGACCGGCGAGATCGGTATCGGCGGCGCCCTGGTGCTCAACGGCCAACTCTTGCGGGGCGCCCACGGGTTCGCCGGTGAGATCGGGCATGTGGTGGTGGAGGCGGACGGCCCCGAGTGCCGCTGCGGTGCGCGGGGCTGTCTGGAGCAGTACGCGGGACAGGCGGCGCTGTTGCGGGCGGCGGGTCTCGAGGAGAGCGCGGGCCTGGCCGGGCTCGCGGAGCTGGAGCGCCGGGCCCGCGAGTGCGAGGCGCAGGCCCGGTATGCGATCGAGGAGGCCGGGCGCCGGCTGGGCCGGGTTCTGTCGGGAGCGGTGAATCTGATCGACCCCGACGCGGTGATTCTGGGCGGTGTCTTCCGCGACCTCATGCCGTGGCTCGCCCCCGCCGCCGACGAGGAGCTGACCGCCCGGGTGGTGTCGGGCCTGTGGACGCCGGGCAGCAAGCGGCTGCGGGCCTCGTCCTCGTCCGGTGACGCGGCGCGGGGCGCGGCGGCCCGTGGGGTGCGCGAGGTCCTGGCGGACCCGGCGGCGTACGTGGAGCGCGCGGCGGACTGACATCCCGGCCCTGGGCAGGGGGGGCCTGGCGGTGTCGGTGCGCCGAGCGCTGCGGGAGGGTGTCAGACGCGGTGTGCCGCTATCAGCCGCCGGTACCAGTGGTAGCTGTCCTTGGGGATGCGCTGCTGGGTGTCGTAGTCGACGCGTATGATGCCGAACCGTTTGGCATAACCAAGTGCCCATTCGAAGTTGTCGAGCAGCGACCAGAGGTAGTAGCCGCGTACGTCGACACCCGCGTCCATGGCCATTCGCAGGGCTGTCAGATGACTGTGGAGATAGGCGACGCGGTCTGTGTCGTGGATGCCGCCGTCCTGATCCACCACGTCGTGCTCGGCCGAGCCGTTCTCGGTGATGTGGACCGGCGGGAGGGCCTGGCCGTAGGTGTCCTTCAGCGCGGTCAGCAGGTCGGTGAAGGATTCGGGCACCACGGGCCAGTTCATGGCCGTGCGCCGCACGTTCGGGTAGGGCGTCTCGCTGTAGCGGTTGTCCGTGGCGACGCGGTGGGAGGGGTCGGGCTCGCGGTAGGGGGCGTCGGCGACCACGATCGGGCGGTAGTAGTTGATGCCGAGGAAGTCCAGCGGCTGGGCGATCAGATCGAGGTCCCCCTCGCGGCGGAAGTCCTGGCGGGTGATCAGCTCGCCCCAGGTGTCCTCTTCGGTCGCCGGATAGCGGCCCGCCAGGATCGGCTCCGTCCACACCAGATTGTGCTGGGTATCGGCGCGCAGGGCGGCCGCCAGGTCGGCGGGCGTCTCGCTCGCGGGCACGTTGCGGTCGAGGTTGAGGGTGATGCCCGCCTCCCGGACACCGGCCGCGCGCAGCGCCTTCATCGCCAGGCCGTGGCCGACGAGCAGGTGGTGTGCCGCGGCCAGGGCGCCGGTGCCCTCCTGTGCGCCGGGGGCGTGGCGGCCGACGGAGTAGCCGAGGAACGCGCTGCACCATGGCTCGTTGAGGGTGATCCAGCGCGGTACGCGGTCGGCGAGGTGCTCGGCGACGATCTGCGTGTACTCGCCGAAGCGTTCGGCGGTCTCCCGCACGCGCCAGCCGCCTTGGTCTTCCAGGGCCTGCGGCAGGTCCCAGTGGTAGAGGGTGGCGGCAGGTTCGATGCCGGCTGCCAGGAGTTCGTCCACGAGCCGGGAGTAGAAGTCCAGGCCCTTGGCGTTGGCGGGGCCGGACCCGGTGGGCTGGATGCGGGGCCAGGCGATGGAGAAGCGGTAGGAGTCGACTCCCAGGTCGCGCAGCAGGGCCACGTCCTGGGGGTAGCGGTGGTAGTGGTCGCAGGCCACGTCGCCGGTGTCGCCGCCGTCGACGCGGCCCGGGGTGTGGCAGTAGGTGTCCCAGATGGAGGGGCCTCGGCCGTCCTCGTGCACGGCGCCCTCGATCTGGTACGAGGCGGTGGCCGCGCCGAACACGAAGCCGGAGGGGAAGAGGGGCAAGTCGCTCATGAATGGCCTTACTTGACGGACATGGCTCTACTTGACGGATCCGCCGGTGATACCGGCGGCGATGTACTTCTGGGCGAGGACGAGCAGCACCGCTGCCGGGATCGCGGACAGGACGGACGCGGACATGACGGAGCCCCAGTCGCCGACGTGCGCGCCGATGTACTGATAGATGCCGAGGGTGACCGGCTTGACGTCGTCGGTGGTGTTGAGCGTGAGGGCGAACATGAAGTCGCTCCACGCGTACAGGAAGGAGAACAGGCCTGCGGTGATCAGGGAGTTGCGGCTCATCGGGAGCACGACCTGCGCGAAGGTACGCAGCCGGCCCGCGCCGTCGACCTCGGCGGCCTCGATGACCTCCCGGGGGATGGCCACCATGAAGGAGCGCATCAGGACGATGGCGAAGGGGATGCCCAGGGAGGCGTCGGCGAGCATGAGGCCGAAGTAGGAGTTGACCAGGCCGAGATCGACGTACGCGCTGTAGAGCGCGTTGGCGATGACGATGCCCGGCACCATCTGGGTGATGAGCGTGCCGAAGACGATGGTGCGGGTGCCGCTGAGGCGGAACTGGGCGAGTCCGTAGGCTGCGGGGGCGGCGATCGCGAGGCAGATGGTGACGGCACCGAAGGCTACGGCGAGCGAGGTCAGCAGGTGGCCGCCCTGTTCGCGGATCGCGGAGGTGAACCCGGACAGGTCCACGCCGTGCGGGACGGGATGGACCTCCAGGAGACCGGATGCGGGCTGCAGGGCGGTGTTGAGCATCCAGTAGAGCGGGAAGAGCATCACGCACAGGATGAGTACGCCGGCAGCGGTGGCACCCCAGCGGCGCTTCGCCCTGGTGGCAGGCCCCTGGGCGGCAGGTTTCTGGGCGGCGGGTGTCTGGGTGACGGTGGTGGTCGCCATGCCGGTCACTTCCCCTCGGAGCGGTTGGCGCGCAGGTAGAACACCGCGAAGACGGCGGAGATCAGGATCAGGACGTTGCCGACGACGGCGCCCGCGCCGAAGTCCAGTTGCACGAAGGAGTTCTGGTAGGTCAGGGTGCCCAGGGTCTGGGTGGAGTCGGCGGGGCCGCCGTCGGTCAGGGCGAGGATCAGGTCGAGGATCTTGACCGTCGACATGAAGCCGAGGACCAGCACGACGGTGATGACCGGCTTCAGCAGGGGCAGCGTGACCGAGCGGAACGTGCGCCAGGCGGACGCGCCGTCCAGGGACGCCGCCTCGTGCAGCTCCTTGGGCACCTCCTGGAGGCCTCCGTAGAGGATCACCATGTTGAAGGGGATGCCGATCCAGATGTTCACCAGGATCACGGAGAACAGGGCCATGCCGGGGCTGGTCAGCCAGGGCGTGGCGCCGCCCAGGCCGACAGTGTCGAGGAAGGAGTTGAGGACGCCGGTGTCCTGGTCCAGGATGCGGCGCCAGACGACGCCGGAAACGACCATCGGGACCAACCAGGGCAGCAGGATCAAGGAGCGCAGCATCCCGTTGAGCGGGAATCTCCTGGTGAAGAACACGGCGAGCGCGAGGCCGATGCCGAACTGGCCGATCAGGGAACCGATGGTGAAGACGACGGTGTGCCACAGCGCCTTGCCGAACAGGTCGTCCTTGAAGACCTTGCTCCAGTTTTCGGTGCCGTTGAAGGGGGCCTTGCCGTCGAAGAAGGTAGAGGGCGAGTAGTCCTGGAAGCTCATCAGGATGTTGCGCACGAGCGGGTAGCCGAAGAAGAGCAGCATGAAGAGGACCGCGGGCGCGATGAAGCCCCATTGGGAGAGCCTGCGGCGGCGCCGGACGCGTGCCGGGTCGGGCTTCTTGGTGGCGGTCGCCGGGTGATCGGCGGCGGGCGCGGTCGCGGAGGCTGTGGTGGCCGACATGTTCGTCACGTCACTTCCCGCTCGTGGCGCGCTGCTGGGCGCGCTTCAGCGCGGCCTCGCTGGACTGCCCGGTGAGGGCGGACTGGAAGGCGCTCTGCAGGGCGAGCGACACGGACGACCACCGCGCGCCGACCTTGGCCGTGCGCGAGCGCGCGGTGGCCACCTGGTCGGCGAGAGCGTCGAGTTCGGGCACTTCCTTGCGCCAGAGGGCGGCGGCCTTCTCGTTGGCCGGGACCATCCAGCTGTTGCGCGCGTAGGTGATCTGTTCCTTCTCGCCCGCCATGCAGCCGATGATCTTCGCGGCGGTCTTCTCGCGCGCGGTGTCACCGGTCTTGGGCACGGTAAGGACGGCGCCGCCGAGCGGGCCGACGGAGTCGTCACCCGCTTTCGGCACGGGGATCCGGGCGATGCCCCAGTCCAGGTTCTTCTTGGTGTTGAGGGTCTCGACCTGCCACGGACCGTTGATCATCATTGCGGCGTTGCCCGCCATGAACTGGTCGTTGACGTCGGCCTGGGTCCAGTTGACGGTCGACTTGGACAGCGAGCCGTCCTTGATGAGGCCCTTCCAGTAGTCGAGCGCCTGGGCGACCTGCTTGCTCGCGAGGTGCGACTCGTCACCGCCGTTGGACCACATGAACGGTGCGAACTGGAAGACGCCGTCCTCCGCCCCGCCCGCGCTCAGGGCGATGCCGTACTGCCTGTTCCGGGTGAGCTTCTTGGCGGTCTGCCGCATCTCGTCCCAGGTGGTGGGCACTTCGAGACCCGCCTTCTGCAAGGTGTCCTTGTTGTAGAACAGGGCGAGGGTGTTCACCGTGCGCGCGGCCCCGTAGTAGGTGCCCTGGTAGGAGCCGAAGTCGACGATGCCCCGCGGGATGCCGCGAGTGGACAGGCCCAGCGTGCGCAGGTCGATCAGGCCGCCGGCCGCGGCGAACGTCGGCACTTCGGAGGCGTCGAACTGGATGACGTCCGGCAGCGACTTCGAGGACGCCATGCGCAGTGACTTCGTCATGACCTGGGCGGCCGGCACGCTCTGCTGCTCGATGGTGATGCCGAGCCGCTTGCTGCAGCGGGTCAGGGTGGCGGCGTCCCAGCCGTGATACGAGTCGTCGGTCGACGAGTTGAGGACGGTGTAGACGTCGTCGTCGCGTTGCTGGCCGCAACCGGCGAGCGCCGCGGTGGCCACGAGCGCGGAGACAACGGTGAGCGGGACCGTCGCCCGCCGACCGGCACGGCGGCGCCTGACACGCGCGCGCTGCGGTATGTGTGCTGCTGTCACGGTGGTTGCCCTTGCCTGGGAGGGGTGGCCGGCCCGGCGGGACGCCCGTGTCCCGCCGGGGGTGTTCGCAGGTGTTCGTAGGTCCCGGTACGGATCCGGCCTGGGCCGTACGGGCTCGATCGCGGGGTGCACGGATCAGCGCGCGCCGAGCAGGTGCTCCATGGCGAGCTGGTCGAGGCGCTCAACGGCCATGGGGCGCCGGGCGGCGGCGTTCACGTCGTGGTTCTCGTACGCGCCCTGGCCGGCCATGAGTTCGGCCAGGCCCTCAGTGGCTGTGGGTTGTGCAGGCTGATCGGGGCGGGAGTCATACGGCGCTCGCCACACCTGAGGGGCGGACCGGAGTGCGTCCGAACTCCCCTTGAGGATCGGCGGGTTGCGCATGCGGTTCTTCGCGGACTCCATCACGCCGTCGGCCCCGTCGGTGCGCGCCGGCGTACGGAGTCGACGAGGTTCGGCGCCGGGCGAGTGGCGTCGCCGAAGGGATCGTCACCCCGCCAATCGACGGTCAACAGACCGAACGTGGACGTGTCTTCGGGGGTGGGGGTGAAGTGGTCGGACATGGTGCGGCCCTTTGCTGCGGGTTTGTTTTCCGACATGACTAATACGGCACCAAGCGCTTCGACGCTAGCCCCCGGAGCCAACTTCACGTCCCACAAAAGCGTCATCACATGGTGCTATCAGCAATCGAAGCGCTTCCGCGATCGCACCGAGGAAGAGCCCTTGCCGTTTTGTTTTCTGTACGATCAAATGGCGAGGGCAGCTACTTCACCTTCAAGATCACAAGCCAGTTGAGGGACTCCACGCCACCGACCAGCGCCGTCATCGGCAGGGAAGTTCGCCGCGCCCTGCTCCACGACAACACCTCGCCCGCCCTGTCTCCCTCGACCCGAGACCTGGCACCGGCCGCCCCCTGCCTCCGACGGCTCCTGCGACCCGAACTGCCGCCCCGCACCACCCTGAGGAAGATCATGAAGTTCACCGACGGCTTCTGGCTCATGCGCGACGGGGTCGAGGCCTCGTACGCGACCGAGGTCCGCAGCGTCCGAGCCGACGCCGACCGCTTCACCGCCCACGCCGCGATCAAGCGCGTCGAGCGGCGCGGCGACACCCTCAACTCGCCCCTGCTGACCGTCGACTGCTTCTCCCCTGCCGAGGGCGTCATCGGCGTACGCACCACACACCTGGCGGGCAAACGCCACCTCGGCCCGGACTTCGGCCTGCCGGGCGCCGACACCGGGGTCGGCCAAGTGCGCCGCGACGGCGACATCATCGAGCTGACCAGCGGCCCCCTCACCGCACGCCTGGACAAGGCCGCACCCTGGACGCTGTCGTTCCATGACGCGGACGGCCACGAAGTGACATCGGCGGGCCGCAAGAGCACAGCCTTCTTCACCACTGGCGACGGCGAACATCACATGGCCGGTCGGCTGGCGCTCGGCGTCGGCGAACAGGTCTACGGTCTGGGCGAACGCTTCACGCCGTTCGTCAAGAACGGCCAGGTCGTGGACATGTGGCAGGCCGACGGCGGCACGAACAGCGAACAGGCCTACAAGAACGTCCCCTTCAGCCTGCACCTCTCCCCCACCGGCGCATACGGCGTGTTCGTCAACCACCCCGGCAAGGTGAGCTACGAGATCGGCTCGGAGTCGGTCGGCCAGATGCAGTTCAGCGTCCAGGACCAGACGCTGGAGTACTTCATCGTCGCGGGCCCCACCCCCAAAGACGTCCTGCGCCGCTACACCGCCCTCACCGGCCGCCCCGCACTGCCGCCTGCGTGGTCGTTCGGACTGTGGCTCACCACTTCATTCACCACGCGGTACGACGAGGAGACGGTGACGTCCTTCGTCGACGGCATGGCCGAGCGCGACATTCCGCTGAGCGTCTTCCACTTCGACTGCTTCTGGATGCGCGAGTACCAGTGGTCGGACTTCCAGTGGGATCCGGATGTCTTCCCCGACCCCGAGGGCATGCTGGCCCGGCTGAAGGGACGGGGACTGAAGATCTCCGTGTGGATCAACCCGTACATCGCGCAGAAGTCCGACCTGTTCGACGAGGCCGCCGCCGCGGGATATCTGGTGAAGCGGACCACCGGCGACATCTGGCAGTGGGACCTGTGGCAGGCGGGCATGGCGCTCGTCGACTTCACGAACCCTCAGGCCTGCGCCTGGTTCCAGGCGAAGCTGAAGGTGCTGCTCGACCAGGGCGTCGACTGCTTCAAGACCGACTTCGGCGAGCGCATACCCACCGACGTGCTCTGGCACGACGGCTCCGACCCGGAGCGTATGCACAACTACTACACGCACCTGTACAACCGCACCGTCTTCGAGCTCCTGGAGAAGGAACGCGGCACGGGCGAGGCTGCCTTGTTCGCGCGTTCGGCGACGGCGGGCGGCCAGCAGTATCCCGTGCACTGGGGCGGCGACTGTTTCTCCTCGTTCGGCGCGATGGCGGAGTCTTTGCGCGGCGGTCTGTCCCTGTCGTTGTCGGGATTCGGCTTCTGGTCGCACGACATCGGCGGCTTCGAGGGCACCCCCGACCCGGCGGTCTTCAAGCGCTGGCTCGCCTTCGGCCTGCTCTCCTCCCACAGTCGCCTGCACGGCTCCAGCTCCTACCGGGTGCCGTGGGAGTTCGGGGAGGAAGCCGTGGAGGTGACACGGCAGTTCACCAGGCTCAAGCACCGGCTCATGCCCTACCTGTACGGAGCCGCGGCCGAAGCTCACCACACCGGCGTGCCACTGATGCGGCCCATGCTCCTCGAGTTCCCCGAGGACCCCACCGCCCGCGGCCTGGACCGGCAGTACATGCTCGGCCCCGACCTGCTCGTCGCCCCGGTCTTCTCGGCCGACGGCGACGTCGAGTACTACCTGCCCCAGGGCACCTGGACCCACCTCCTGACCGGCGAACACGTCCAGGGCCCGGTCTGGCGCCGCGAGCGGCACGGTTTCGACAGCCTGCCCCTGTACGTCCGCCCGGGAGCGGTCCTGCCGCTGGGCTCCGACACACAACGACCCGACGGAGACTGGCTCGACGACCTCACCCTGCTCGTCACCTCCGACGCACACCAGGTGACGGTCGATGTCCCCGACCACACCGGCCGCCCTGCCGCTGCCTACCAGGTGACGCGCGAGCCGTCGGGCACGACGGTGACCGTGACCCCGCCGGAAGGACGCGGCGCTCCGCGCATGGTGGGGTCGGCCGGTCTGTGAAGTCCGAAGCTCCGTGATGCCCCGTCATCGACGGGCGTCACGGGGCGGGGGACCCGCTGGCTTGTGCAGTTGTATCGACCACGAGCGTTGTCAACAGTGGGCGGCGGAGACGTGATCAAGGACGGCGGCACGTCATGGGCAAGGGCAAGCCTGCCGGAGTCGTGTGGTCACCCACTGCCTCACCCCGTGGAGGCCGCTTCATCGCACAATCTCCCCTCGGACGATTCAACCCGCACGAGGGTGCCTGACGCGTGATCAGGCATGTGGCGCGCGACCGTCGGCCGCCAGGCGCGTGAGCCACTCACGCAGCAGGCGCTGCTCGGCGTCGCTCAGGACATCAGCGCCGTCGGGGAGGGCGGCGCGCAGCGCGCGGGCCGCCGCGCGGGGACCGGACTCCGAGGCGGGGACCACCGGCTCAGCGCGAGTGACAGCCGCGACCATGGACTCACGCAGGACGGTCAACAGCGCCGGATTGCGGCGGTCCGCAGGCGTGGAGTGCCACGTAATGACCGCGCCCTGGCCGGTTGCCTGGATGATCTGGGCGGCCAGCTCCTCGTCGACCCGCAGCCAGCCCCGGGCCGCCAGCCGGCGCACCCGCCCGTGGAGGACCTCCAGGCCCGCGCGGTGTGCTGCGTCTGATCCCCGGCCGACGGCCCGATTCATCACCGCGAACAGCTCGGGGCGGGAGACCCCGAACTCGACCACCATGTCCCAGCCGCGGCGCAGCTCGTCCACCGGGTCCTGCGGGGCGGGGTCGAGCTGCGCGCGCTTCCTCTCCAGGAACTGCGCGTAGCCGTGCTCGGCGACAGCCTCCAGAAGCCCCTCCTTATCGCCGAAGAGGCGGTAGATCGCCGGCGGCTGCATTCCGGCCGCGGCCGCGACCGCGCGGGTGCTCACCGCGTCAGGACCGCCCTTCTCCAGCAATTCGACGGCGGCCTCGACGATGCGGCGCCGAGGGCTGTCGGTTGAGTCGCGCGTAGCCATGAAGCGATGATAGCGAGGAACTGGTTCCAACGGAATTACCAGTGTTACCGTGGTAGTGATTCCATCGGAAACAGTCCACGGAGAAATCAATGATCATCGTGACCGGAGCCACCGGAAAGCTCGGCCGCCGCACCGTCGAGCGCCTCCTGGAGCGTGTCCCCGCCGACCGCGTCGGCATCAGCGTCCGCGACCCCCGCAAGGCCAGGGACCTCGCCGACCGCGGCGTCCGTGTCCGGCAGGGCAGCTTCGACGACCCCACGTCACTCGTGCACTCCTTCGAGGGCGCCGAGCAACTGCTCCTCGTCTCCCTGGACCGCACAGGCCAGGAATGCGTCAGCGGCCACCGCACCGCCATCGACGCCGCCGTGCAGGCCGGCGTCGGCCGCATCCTTTACACCAGCCAGATGGGCGCCGCCCACGACGCCCGCTTCCAGGCATGCCGGGACCACGCCCAGACCGAGGATCTGCTGCACGCCACCGGCCTGCCCTGGACCGCGCTGCGCAACGGCTTCTACGACTCCAGCGCCCTGCAGTTCCTGGAATCCAGCCGCCACACGGGCGAGGTCGCCCTCCCCGCCGACGGCCCCGTCGCCTGGACCGGCCACGACGACCTCGCCGAGGCCACTGCGGTGATCCTCGCCGAGGAGCCCCGCTTCGAGGGGCCCACCCCGCCGCTCACAGGCCCGGCGGCGCTCGACTTCGGCACCATCGCCGAGATCGCGTCCGAGACCACCGGACGGCCCTTCACCCGCTCCGTCCTCCCTGACGACGTCTTCCGAGAGCAGGCCCTGGCGCACGGCGCCCCGGCCCCTGTCGCGGACCTGATGCTGAGCATCTTCACCGCGGCGCGGAATGGCGAGTTCACCGCTGTCGACTCGACGCTGGCCGAGCTGATCGGGCGAAAGCCCGCCACCTTCCGAAGCCAGCTGGAGCGTGCCTGGGCCGAATAGATCCAGTGGGGCGCGCAGACAGTCCGGCCTGACTCGCCACCCACCAAGGCTCGCCCTCTGCCGCCCTCTGCCGCCCGAGGACGTGGAACACCCGACCGGCGACCTCGGGCACAAGCCCCGGCGCCGCAGACGAGCCGCGCGTCCTGGTTCGAGCTCTTCGGCGACCTGGTCTTCGTGACGGCGGGCGACCAGCGCACGCCGCTCGCGGGCGGCCACCCCGAGAGCTGCGTCCATCGCCGCGGGCCGGGGGGCGGGTCGTCCCCCGGCGGTGAACCTGGGCCCAGTACGCCCAGTACGCGCAGTACGCCCAGTACCCGGCACCAAGCGCGCGGGCGCCGAGGGATTCCCGCATCGTCGACGCCCGCGGTGTGGGCAGGCCGGGCAATGCGGGCGAGCCCCATCTGACGTAACGACGCCCGAGCCCGCCGACAGACATCTGCGCCTCTCCGCCGCTGCCCCGGACGGTGGCGGAGAGGCGATCAGGAGCCGTGCGGCTCAGGTACCGCAGTTGCCGGATGCGGGTTCGCCGGCGAAACGTCGGCCAAGCCACTCAAGTGCCGGGCCGTTGCCCTGGATGGCCGTTCCCACGTGGGATTGCCCGGCGAAGGAGGTCCACTGCACGGCGTTGCCCTTCGCGCACCAGTCGGCCCGCAGCTTCTGGCCCACCGCGTAGGGGATCGTCTCATCCGCATCCCCGTGGTACACGAACGTGGGCGCCGACGGGCGCTGGGAGCCGATGAACTGCTTGGCGATGACCCGCTGCCAGTCCGGCCGCTCCAGCGGGTTGGACGTCGTGACGTCCTCGATCGCCTTGCCGCGTCCAGCCTCCAGGACCGTACCGACGCATTCGCTCCGCACTACTCGGACAAGCTTGCGACCTTCGGCGTTGAGATACTTGCCGAGGGCCAGGCGCGGGTGGGCGGCGTTCTGGCCGACGGCGGACATCAGCAGGTATCCGGCACTGTCCCCGCCCTCCAGCGAGTCGGCGACTTTGGTGAGATCGGCGGGAACGCCGCCGCTCGCCGTTCCCTTGACCTTCAACTCGGGAGCGTAGGTCGCCGCCATTTCGGCGGCTTTCGCGCTCGCGGCGCCGCCCTGCGAGTAGCCCATGATGCCGACGGGCGCCTTGGCGTCCACCCCGTACTTCGCCGCCCCGGAGTGGCGTTGGGCGGCACGTGCCGCGTCGAGCACGGCGCTGCCCTGGGCTTTCGCGACCATGTAGGTGTGATCGCCGGGGGTGCCGAGGCCCTCGTAGTCGGTGACGACGACGGCGTAGCCTCGTACCAGCGCGGCGTTGACGAGCGGGGCCTCGGCTGTCGTGCCGCCCGGGAATCCGGCGGATGGCGCGCACTTGTCGCCGAGACCGACCGTGCCGACGGCGTATGTGATCAGCGGGCGCGGGGTGGTCTTGCCGTCATCGGGGACGATCACGGTGCCGGAGACCGCGTTGGGCCGTCCGTTGGCGGAGGTCGACCGGTAGGTGATCTTCCAGGCCTTGGTGGGGGTCGGAACGCCCGGCGTGTACTGGAATGAGGACGGCTTCGAGCTGAGGAGCGCGCCGGGGGTCTTCTTCTTTCCCGGGTGCTTGCGGGGATGCTGGCCGTCTTGACCGTGGTGCTTGCCCTTGCCGTGCTGCGCGGCGCCGAGGGATTTCCCGGCAGCCTGCACCGCGGAGTGGGTTGAGCGGGTGGCGTTCGGGGCGTTCTCGCCCTGCGCTGCGGCGGACCCGGGAAGCCCGAGCACCGTCACCGCGAGCACCGTACCCGCGGCCATTGATCGTCTGCGTGAGGCTGGCATCATGCGGCTCTCCCAACTCTCCTGTGGGCTAGGGGGGTTGGGAAGCACCGTACTGACCCGTCAGTAATACAGCCATAGGCGTGCAGCGGCCCGCGTCGGCACTATGCCGACTGGCGAGCGGTCGCCCCCTTTGGCAGCTGCGCCTTCCGGCTGGACCCCTCCTGCTCTACCTCTCTCTGCTCTACCTCTCTCTGCTCTACCTCCGCGAGCACCCCGTCGACCTCGATATCCCCGCCGCCGCGATCCTGCTGGAACCCGGCCTCGGCGACACCGCGGCTCCCACGAGGTTGCGGCATTCTTCGCAGGCCGAGCTCAGGCGGCCCGACTCGCCCTGGTCGACGGCACCCCGGCGGCCGTCTGGTCGCATCGCGGCCAGCCGAAGGCCGTCTTCACCTTCACCGTCCACGACGGGAAGATCACCCATATCGCCGTCGACACCGACCCGGAGCGGCCGAGCGTTGTCGATGTCGTCTTTCTCTCCGCCGCAGACAGGGACCTTCGGTGACCGGCACGGATCTCGAGCTCGCGTCCTGTGCCCTGGCCGTCCACGACGTGGACGAAGCCCTCGGCTTCTACCGTGACGCCCTCGGCTTCGAGGTCCGCGACGAGGCTGGGCCCCCGGGTACGCGGCGAGTCGGCGTCCGCTCGCCGGCGCAGCCGACTACGCACATCATCCTCGAAGCACCCACCGGGGACCCGGTCGTCTCGTCGGCGAACCGGCAGGCGCTCTGGGGCCTGATGGCCCTCGGCCTGCTGAGCCGTCTCGTCTTCTCGACCACCGATTGCGACGCCACGTTCGAGCGCATCGAATCCGCGGGCGCTGAAGTGATGCAAGAACCGATTGCCCGGGCCGACGGCGTCCGCGACTGCGTCTTCCTCGATCCCTCCGGCAACATGCTGCGCTTCACCCAACCGCTTCACCCAACCCCTTCAGCCAGGAGTACAGGGAAGCTAATTCGGCTGCCTCGCCCTTGCGGGTGAAATAACCGGGCCCGGGGTTCTGCCCGCGCACACTCTTCTCACCATCTGGCTCTGTCGCTGCCGGAAAGGCGCTGCGGCGGGAATTCCTTCCGGACCGGGAGCCAATGGACGGCAGGAATTCATGCGATCAGATATCAGCCGACCCCTCTCATAGGTTCGGCTGGTACGAGTCGAGGAAGCCGGGTACAACACTGCTATGGAATCCATGCAGTGGGAAATAGCCGCATCATCCGGCACGGCCTTGCTCATGTGGATCGTCGGACTGGTCGTGGTCGGGGTTCTTCTGGCCGCCTTTATGTGGGGGCGTCGAGTTCGGTCGCGTGAACCCGCGCCACCGCGGCCGGACGAGCAGCCGAAGCTGCCCGAGGACGGCCCCGTGCGGGAAGTCCAGGAGTTTCGGGAGCCCAACGAAGTGCCACGCGACGGCGGTCGGCTCAGGCCGACTGAACTCGACGGCAATTACGGCACTCCGGGCACACACCGCAGCCCGTCGCAGGACCCGCAGGACCACAAGAAGCCGGGTGGCGGCAGCTTCGGCAGCGGCGGCCTCGGCTGACCGGCATGCCTACTCGACGAGGGGCAGCGCGGGCCCGCAGGGTCCAGCTCTCCGGGCGGCGCCTCACTGGCTGCGCCGCCCGGACATCGCCCGTCCCGCGAGCTCCCGACGCGGTACGAGGCCCTGTGCCCGGACCGGAGACCGCGGACGGGTGTCTGGTGCCGCCTCTCAGCCCCGCCCGAGCTTCCGGGCGAGCCGCCCCTGCCTCACAGGCTGGGCTCGCTGGGCTCAGTGCACGCAGAGGCAGAACGGATGGCCGGCAGGGTCCGCGTAGATCCGCCAGTTGGCTTCCGGATTGAGTTGGTCGGTTCGCTCCAGCACGGTGGCGCCGAGGCTGAGAGCCCGCTTCTCCTCCCCGTCGAGGTCGTCCACGTCGAAGTCCAGGTGAAGCTGCTGCGGATGCTGCTGGCCGGGCCACTCGGGCGGGCGGTAACCATCCACCCGCTGGCAGGCAAGCGGCGTGCCCTCGAACCCGTGCACCTCGATCCAGTCGGAATCCCCGGGATCCTCGACCACCCGGCCGCCGAGCAGTTCCGCGTAGAACGCCGCGAGCCGTACCGGATCAGCGCAGTCCAGCGCGACCGCCTGCAGCTTTCGAATCACTTCCGACACTCTTTTCCCTTGGGTCACTTCCGTGACACTCCGTACGGGAAGGGTCGTACCCCTCTCCCCCGCGGCCATGCACACAGGCACGGTGGTACGCCGGATCACGCAGAGGAGCCCTGGACAGCCGCTCGCCCGACCGGTCAGGCCCTTGAGGGCCAGGCACCAGACCTACCTTCCCCGGTCCCTGCCGTGCACGGCAGGGAATCTGATGAGCTCGCCTCGGGCCACGGGTCTGCTCCACTGACGGCCCGGTCGCGGAGTGCGCGGTTCTGTCGTAGAAAGGAGCAATGAGCGAGGAGAAGGCGGCATGGCACCCCGGAGAGATCGTGCCTGCCAGCGGAATCTACGAATGTGACTGCGGTGGAGAGCACCACTGGAGCACAGACGTGAAAACCCACCGCTTCCCTCCCCTGCCATCGGACTGCTCGGGTGAGTACTGGGGGCTGCAAAAGCCGGCCCATCCCGAGAACGGCGTCGGCTGACCCCACCCCGCACGACCGGACGCGCTTGCGACACCAGGAGCTTTCCTGCCTTTCGCTGCTCACTCCAGTTCTCCAGCCGGTCTGCGTGCGCGCTGTCACCGATGTCCCACGGACGTTCAGGCAGTACGGCGCCGCGCCCGTCATGCCCCCCTGACCTTTCTCTATGGCATCAGGGACCTGCGCGCGAATTTGATATTCGTCGTGTCGGCCGCCGCACTGATGGGCGTGAGTCTGCTGCCGTGCGGAGATGGCTTGCGGGGAGTGCGGGGATCGGCCTTGTCCGTGGCGAGCCGTGCCAGCAGCGCATACTGGCGATCTTCAACACCCGCCGCTAGGCTTTGCGTTGCTCATTCGAGAGCCACAAGCCCTGGCGACGTGTCCGATGGGGGACAGTGCTTCCATCTCGACAGGCAATGAGCACGATGAGTCTCTAATCGTCGCAGAGCCTCAGCAGGCCATCCGCATGCGGTGGTCGAGCTGAGGCTGCCCGCCGACTGGTCGATCACCTTGGTGAAGGGATCGACTGGTGAGGCTGACTTTTCCCATTCAGGTACTTCTCGCACTCCTGTCCTTCGTATCGTCGCTGCTGGTAGCGGTAGTGGCAGGGGTGCTTTCGCATGAGGCAGGGGCACCGGTGCCTGGTGCGGTGCTGTACGGCGGCGGCGCGTTCATCGGCTGGATGACGCTCTGTGTCACTGTGCTGACGGCACTTGGCCTGCTCGGGCATCACGGCCATCCCGACGAGTAAGGGGCACCCGGCACGCGGAAGCGCAGCCAGAGGCGGATCGCGGTGAAAGTCAGTTAGCAGCACTTGGCCCACGGATCCCTACAGGCCCAGGTCCCGGCCCACGATCTCCTTCATGATCTCGGTAGTGCCGCCGTAGATGGTGGTGATGCGCGAGTCCAGGTAGTCGTGGGCGATGCGGTATTCGAGCATGTAGCCGTAGGCGCCGTGCAGTTGAAGGCAGCGGCCGACGATGTCGACGTACCGTTCGGTGGCCCAGAACTTCGCCGACGCGGCATCCACCGCGCTCAGTTCGCCCCGCGAGTGGCGGGCGAGCAGGTCGTCCAGGTAGGCGCGCCCGACCCGAGCGGTGGTCACCATGTCGGCCAGTTCGAAGCGGGTGTTCTGGAACGAGCCGATCGGGCGGCCGAACGCCTTGCGTTCCCTGACATATTCCAGGGTGCGTTCGAGTACGCCCTCGACGGACGCCACCGCGTTGGCGGCTATCGAGATCCGCTCCTGGGGCAGGTTGCGCATCAGGGCCTTGAAGCCCGTGCCCTCCTGGCCCAGCAGATTGGCCGCCGGTACCCGGACGTCCTGGAAGAACAGCTCGCTGGTGTCCTGGGCATGCAGGCCGACCTTGTCCAGGTTGCGCCCACGGGAGAAGCCGGACCGGGCCGCCTCGATGACCAGCAGGCTGATCCCGCCGTGCCGGTCCGGTCCGGTGCGTACGGCGGTGACGACGAGGTCGGCGTTCTGGCCGTTGGAGATGAAGACCTTGCTGCCGTTGACCACGTAGTCGTCGCCGTCGCGGACGGCGGTGGTGGCGATGCCGGCCAAGTCGCTGCCGGATTTGGGTTCGGTCATCGCGACCGCGACGACGAGCTCTCCGGCGGCGATACCCGGCAGCCAGCGGGCCTTTTGGTCGTCGTCGGTCAGGTCGGTGAAGTAGGGGACGACGATGTCGTTGGACAGCGTCAGCGAGGCGAGCCCGTCCGATGCGGCGTGGCGGGAGAACTCTTCGCCGATCACCGCGTTGAAGCGGTAGTCGCTGACCCCTGCGCCGCCGTGTTCCTCGGGGATGTTGAAGCCGAGGATCCCCGCTCGGGCGGCTTCGCGGAAGAGCTCACGGTCGACCTTGCCCTCGGCCCTCCACTGCTCGGCGTGCGGCTCGGCGTGCTTGTCGGCGAAGGCGCGGGCCGTCTCCCGCAGTAGCTCGTGCTCGTCCTCGTACAGAGACCGCTCGGCGGAGATCACGTCGGCCATCAGGACTCCTGTTCCAGATCATTGTCGAAGAGGGAAGGATGGTGCCCGCGGTCAGGTGCCGGGCAGGAGGACCGGCTTCAGCGTCCGACCGGCCTGCTGGTCGGCCACCGCCCGGTCGAAGTCGGCCAGGGCGTAGGTGGTCACCAGGCGGTCGAGGGGCAGGAGTCCGCGTCGGAAGCGCTGGATCAGTTCCGGGATGAGGGCCGAGGGTTCGGCATCGCCCTCGACGCAGCCTCGCACCTGTAGCCCGCGCAGCATCAAGGAGCGTACGTCGAGGGCGACTTCGGCAGGCCCGAGGCCGACCAGCGCCAGGACCCCGCTCGGCTGGAGCAGGGTGAGCGCGCGGGTGATCGACTCGGCGCGGCCTGTGGTGTCCAGTGCGTGGGTCACCGTCGGCATCGGTTCCTTCAGGGAGCCGACGGTCGTGGCGCCGTACTGGGCGGGCAGGGCGCGGCGTGCCGCGACGGGCTCCACCACGACGACTTCGACACCTTCGGACAGCGCCGTCAGTGCGGCGACGGCGCCCACGCCACCGGCGCCGATGACCAGCAGGCGGTCGCCGGGTAGGGGGCGAAGGACGTTCAGCACCGCGCCCGCGCCGGTGAGGAATCCGCATCCCAGGGGTGCGGCGACTTCGGGTGGCGCGTCGCCGACAGGGACGCAGGAGCGGGCATCGGTCAGTGCGACCGTGGCGAAGGACGACTGACCGAAGAAGGCCCCGAAGACCGGCTCGTCACCCACACGCAAGGTTGGCGATCCGTCGAGCCGCCGTCCCGAACCGTTGAGCGCGGCCGCCCAGGCGCAGTACCCGGGCAGGCCGGCCCGGCACTGTGCGCATCCTCCGCACGAGGCGAAGGAGATCACGACCCGCTCCCCGAGGGTGAGCCCGTCGGCGGCCGGTCCCAGGCGTTCGACGGTGCCGCAGCCTTCGTGGCCGAGGACAGCGGGCTGCTCTCCGAGCTTCTTGCGGGTGAGCAGGTCGGTGTGGCACACCCCGACCGCTTCGATCCGGACGGTCACCTCGTCGGGCCGGGGGTCGTCAAGCTCGGCGTCGACGAGTTCGCCGGCCGCGGAGCCGCGCGAGAGCAGCGCGGTGATTCTCACTCGCGCTCCAACCCGAAGTAGAAGAGGTGCCCGCCGGCGGAGACCGCGCTGGCCTTGCCGTTCATCACGCCCAGGAGGGTGGTGTCGTCCACCCACTTGAAGTGGTCGAACACCGCCATGCCGTCGTAGACCATCGTGGCGGTCACTTCGCCTCGGAATTCGATGTTCCAGAGGCTGGCCTCGCCTCGGCCCGCGGTGGTGTCGGAGTAGAGGCTGCCGTCCTGGGCCCGGCAGATCAGCGGTTTGGCGTCGTCCAGGGCGATGAACCGTTTGCCGTGCCAGCGGCTCTGGGTCAGCACCTGCTCGATGGGATGGCCGGTGGAGAAGGCGAACCCCGTCCAGGAGCCCAGAATTGATGAGGCGTCGACGACTTCTAGGTCGGTCCACAGGGCGTCGAGCTCGTCCGGGTCGACCGGACCTGCCGCTGTCCGCAGGGCTCGCCACCGCTCGCGTACAGAGATCATGTCGTTGGTCATCGGACACGCAGCCGACGTAGCAGGGACAGTTGGCTGTTGGTGCGGCTGACGAAGCTTTCGACCGATTGTTTCGGTGACGGGCCCAGTGGCATGAGGCGCTGCACGGCGACGGTCCGGCTCTCGGTGTACTTGCGGATGCCCTCGGCTCCGTGGCGGCGGCCAAGGCCGCTGTCGCCCGTGCCGCCCATGCCGGCTTCGATGCTGCCGGCTGCGGCGGCGGCGCCGTCGTTGATGCTGACCGATCCGCAGCGGATGAGCGCGGCCATGCGGGCGGCCTCGCGGGTGTCTTTGGACCAGATGGAGGCCGACAGGCCGTAGGTTCCCTGGTTGGCCAGTCTCAGCGCCTCGTCGTCGGTGGCATAGGGATACAGCGCGAGGACCGGGCCGAAGGTTTCGCTCCGGCAGGCGTGCATCTCGGCGGTGACGCCTTCGAGGATGGTGGGTTCGTAGAACAGGGGGCCGATGTCGGGCCTGGCCCGGCCCCCGGCAAGCGCCTTGGCCCCCTTGGCCAGGGCGTCATCGACGTGGGCGCGGACCGCGGCGAGCCGCGCCGGCGAGACGAGCGGCCCGAGGTCGGCCGCGTAGTCGTAGGACCGTCCCAGGCGCAGCGCCCGCGTGGCCCGGACGAGTTGTGCACGGAAGGCGTCGTAGACCTTCTCGTGCACGTAGACGCGTTCGATGTGGATGCACATCTGCCCGGTGTTGGCGAAGGCGGCCGTGATCGTGCCGGCCGCCGCGGCGGAGATGTCTGCGTCTTCGCGAACGATCAGCGGGTTCTTGCCGCCGAGTTCGAGCGAGGCTCCCACCAGCCGTCGCGCGGCGCGCTGGGCGACGGTGCGTCCGGTGGCGGTCGAGCCGGTGAAGGAGACGAAGTCGACGGCGTCGGTCACGGCGGTGCCCACGACGGGCCCGTCACCGACGACGATCTGCCACAGGTCGGCGGGCAGGCCCGCCTCGTGCAGCAGCGCCCGTGTCCACAACAGGGTCAGTGCGGTCTGGGAATCGGCCTTGGAGACGACGGCGTTGCCGGCCAGGAGTGCCGGGAGGACGTCGCCGGCCCCCAGGTACAGGGGGTAGTTCCACGGCGAGATGATGCCGACCACGCCCTTGGGCACTCTCAGCTCGTTGACCTTGGTCAGGCCGGGGACCATGCCGCGTACGCGACGCGGGGCCAGATAGCGGGCGGCGCGGCGGGCGTAGTGCCTCGCGATGGCTGCCACCTGCGCCACCTCCTGCCAGGCGTGGTAGCGGGCCTTGCCCGTCTCCCACTGGATGAGGTCGAGCACCTGGTCCTGCCGCTCAAGGAGCAGGTCGTGAAAGGCGAGCACGGTCTCTGCCCGGCATGCCGGCGGGGTGCGCGCCCACTCGCGCTGCGCGGACCGGGCCGCGCGGGCCGCGGATTCGACGTCCTGCGGAGTGCAGAGGGGGACGGGCGCGGTGGGCGTCAGGTCCCACGGCGCGAGCGCGGTCACCGGCCCGGGTGCGTGCGGCTCCCGGCGGGTCGGGTCGCGGTGTACCCACGCGCACCACCGCTCGAGCAGTTCGCCGGAGACCCAGGCGGGCCGTGAGTCGGCCGCGGACGGTGACGTCGGCGGAGGAGGCGGGGGCGGCGGCGCTTCGGTCTGGTCCTGCTCCGTGTTCATGGGGCTCCTCGGGGTGCCGGACGGATGCGGGTCGGATGCGGCGGCGCTTGAGCCAGGTCACGGCGTTGCCGCGTGGTGCAGGGGCGACGGCAGCGGTTTCCGGACCGTGCAGAGGTCTTGCCGATGACCTGACGCGTCATTATGTTAATCAAAAATCACAGCACGGAACAACCTCATGACCGGTCCGAAGTCTCCATGTCAGGCCGGTAATCAAGACGATGTAGCGCACACACGGAAGGCGGGCAAGTAAATGGACAATCTCACCAGAAGGCGCGCTCTGTCGATCGGCGCCGTGCTGGGACTCGCGAGCGTGACGAGCGCGCCCGGCGCATGGTCCTGGTCGTCCAAGGGCTCGATCGCCGGAACCGACTCGGTCACCGACCCGTTCTCGGTCTGGGACCCGGACACGGACGACGTGGCGGCACGGCTCCTCGCCGACGGCTCGATCCCGGCCGTCAACAAGGCCTGGGAAGCGTGGGTCGACAACAGCGACCCCCTGCCCTCCGGCATGCCGGGCTACCTGACCGACTACTTGCAGCAGGTCAACCAGTTGCCCTCATGGGCCGATCCCGCGCTGCTGGCCGCGTCCGAGAAGCTCTACAAGCGCCTCAACAGCTACCTGTTCGTGTCCGAGAGCCTCGGCAGCGGGATTCTGAGCACCGTGATCCCCCGGGAAGCCAGGGCGGTCTACTGGTCCGCCGGCGGCGCCGACATGAAGGAACGCGCGGCCAAGACCTTCACCTTCGGCTACGACCTGCACAGCCCGACCGCCTGGCAGCCGTCGGGACACTTCCTGGTCTCGGCCAACAAGACGCGCCTGGTGCACTCGACGGTCCGCAGCCTGCTGCTGACGTCGAAGCGCTTCATGGAGAGCGCGGACCAGCCGAAGCCGATCAGCAACGGCGACATCCTCGTCACCTTCCATTCCGTGGCCACCGTCGCGCAGAACAACCTGTCGAAGTGGGGCATCAAACTGTCCGCCCGCGAGCAGGCAGCCGACCTGCACGCCTGGCAAGTCGCCCTCCATCTGCTCGGCGTGCAGCACCAGTTCATCCCCGCCACCTGGGCGGACGCGCAGACGCAGGCAGACCAGATGCTGTGGCCCAAGGTCGCCCCCACACCCGAGGGCATCAGCCTGGCCAAGACGCTCCTCGGATACGTCGAGGACCCCACCCTGGGCCTGACCACCGGCTTCGTCAGCGAGATGGTCCGCTATCTGATCAGCGACACGTACGCCGACTGGCTCGACCTGCCCCACGACCGGGTGTCGCGGGTCCTGATCAAGGCCGCCTGGCCGACGTATGTCAGGTTCCGTGAAGGACTGTCCCCCATCGTGCCGGACGGCCTCTACCTGTTCGACCAGGTCGTGCGCGGCATCGCCATGCTGTTCCTCAACAACGGCACCTCGCCGACACGGACCCCGATCACCCTGCCCACCGCCAATCGGCCCGGCGCCTGAACCCACGGCCCCCTGCGCGTCACGCCCCGCGACCTCCCGGAACGGATCGCGGGGTCCTGCGCCCACCGATCCGGCCCAGGGGGTTGCTCGCCCTCCCCGGAGCCGACCGCGGATTCCGCTCCGTCGCTCCTGGGGTGATGCGGCGCAGAGCGCGGTCAGCGGTCAGCGGTCAGCGGTCAGCGGCAGCCCACCCCCAGGGCGGCCACGACCAGAGCCGTGACGGCGCTGCGGTGTTCGGGGGTGTCCTGCCAGCGCAGTCGGCGGCCCGCCTCGACCACGACGCCGAACCCCGCATGCACCACGACGCGCGCCTGCCGCGGGTCCAACTCAGGTCGCACCAATCGCAGTTGCTGCTCCCACACGGCGATGTGGTCGCGCTGTGCGCGGATCAGGGGCTGTTGCAGATCGGTCGGCAAACCGATGACTTCGGCCTCGGCGACGCATGTGAGCGCGGTGTGCTCGAAGCTGTAGGCCACATAGGTCGCCGCCAGTGCCACCACGGCGTCGTGCGGGTCACTCACCCCGTCGAGGTTGCGGTCGACCGCCTGGTCCAGGAGTCCGGCCGCCTGCAGACAGGCCGCCGCCAGGATGTCCACCTTGTTGGGGTAGTGGCGGTAGATGGCGGAGGGGACCAGGCCCACCGCCTCGGCGATCCGCCCGTTGGTCACCTTGGCGAACCCGTCGCGCGCGAACAGCGGGATGGCGGCGGCGAGGATCTGCGCACGCCGGGTGCGCGGCACCGGCTGGGCGGGCAGTTCGACCAGGCGCGCCCGGCCGCGCGCCGTCGCCGGATCGGTCGCGGCCGTGCGCAGGGCGGAAGCCAGCAGCACTTCCTCGGCCCGGCGCTGGGCGATGGAGACGTGGTGGGTCGTGATGGACCCGATCGCACCCAGGGACGCCGCGGCGCGCAACTCCGCCCGCGGCGAGGGGCAGTCGCGCTGCACACTCTCGCCGACCCGGGCGACGACTCGGGCGAACTTGCCCCGCAGGAGCCGGCGATCCTCGTGCTCGAGGTAGCGGGCCTCCCACCGGTAGAGGCCGCCCGAGGCACGGTGGTTGACCGCGATCCGGGTCACGGCGCCCAGCACCTCGGCAGGGCCGGCGTCAGGCGCGACCTCGTCGAGCACGGCGACGAGCCGGTCGACCATGACGTTGGCGCACTCGGCGAACAGGGCGTACTTGTTGGGGAAATGCCGGTACAGGGCCGCCGCGCTGATGCTCACCGCGGAGGCGATCTCCTCCATGGACGCCGCGTGATAGCCGTGCTCGCTGAACACCCGGCCGGCCGCCTCGACGATGAGCTGCCTGCGGTTGCGCGGTCGCACGGCCGCGATCGGATCGGCGCTCACCGGCGGGCACACAAACGGGAAGACAGGGCCATGAGCGTCAGTGAATCACAAGACGATCCGCGGTCAGAAGCCACTGCTCCGCCTGCCCCCGGTGCGGACGCTCCTGCACCGCGATGTGATTCCTCATTAACAAAAAGCTTCTTGAGCGGTCGTATCGCGGGCATAATGGCCGCCGACCCCTCCCCCGCCCATCCGGAACCCGAGGAGTGGCATGCCCGTTGATTCGGCTCCTGCATGGACTTTTCGCCACCACTGGATGGCCCATACGGCCACCCACGCTGTGATGCGACCCGACAAGCCCGCCCTGCGCCACCTCGGCAAGACCACGACCTGGGCCCAGCTGTCGCGCCGCTCGCTCCAACTGGCCGCCGCCCTCGCCGACCGCGGGGTCGCCGCCGGTGACCGCGTGGCCATGCTCACGCTGAACCACCCCTGGTTCGTGGAAAGCCTGTTCGCGGCGAACACCCTGGGGGCCATGGCCGTGCCACTCAGCTTCCGGCTGGCGCCCCTGGAACTCGACTACATCCTGACCGACTGCACGCCCGCGGCGATCGTCGTCGACGCACGGCTCCTGCCGCTGCTGCGCGCCGTGCCGACCGCCGCGTCGACCGGCACGGTCATCGTGATCGGCGAACAGGGCGACGTCGCAGCAAGCGCGGCCGGAGCCCAAGCGCCCTTCGCCTACGAGGAGTTCCTCTCGGCGCACGAACCGATGGAACTTCCCGACATCAGCGAGGAGTCGACCGCGCTGATCATGTACACCTCGGGGACCACCGGCCGGCCCAAGGGCGTGATGCTCTCCCACCGCAACCTGCAGATACAGGCGATCACCTGCATCCGGGCGATGGACATCTTCGACGACTCCGACGTCGGCTTCCTCACCGCGCCGTTCTTCCACATCGCAGGCCTGGGTTCGATCGTCGCGAACTTCCTGGTCGGCAGCACCGTGGTGATCCATCCCCTGGGGGCCTTCGACCCCGCCGCCGTACTGGATGCCTACGAACGCGAGGGCGCCACGATCGTCTTCAACGTGCCGCAGCAGTGGGAGCTGATCTGTGCCCAGCCCGACATCCGCCGGCGCGACCTCAAGCTGCGCGTCATCAGCTGGGGAGCCGCCCCCGCCGGCGACGCGACCCTGCGCGCCATGGGCGAGAGCTTTCCCCGGGCTCTCAACGTGGCGGTCTTCGGCCAGACCGAGACCTCACCGATCACCTGTGTCCTGCGCGGAGCCGACGCCCTGCGCAAGCTCGGATCGGTCGGCCGGCCGATCCCGACCCTCCAGTACCGCATCGTCGACGCCGCCATGAACGACGTCCCGGCCGGCGAAGTCGGCGAGATCGTCTATCGCGGCCCGACTGTGACGCAGGGCTATTGGAACAAGCCGCGGGAGACCGCGGCTGCCTTCCACGGCGGGTGGTTCCACTCCGGAGATCTGGTCAAACAGGACTCGGAGGGGTTCGTCTGGGTCGTCGACCGCGCGAAAGACATGATCATCAGCGGCGGCGAGAACATCTACTGCGCCGAACTGGAGAACGTCATCGCCGAACACCCCGCGGTCCGTGACGTCGCGGTGATCGGCAGGCCGGACGAGCGCTGGGGCCAAGTGCCGGTCGCCTTCGTCACCCTGGCGCCGCGGGGCAAGCTGTCACTGACCCGGCTGACCGACTTCCTCGACGGGAAACTCGCCTCCTTCAAGATGCCCAAGGATCTGAGGCTGGTTCCCGAACTTCCCCGCAATGCCGGGGGAAAAGTCATCAAGGGCCAGTTGCGTGAAGACGACGCGGGCACACCGGCGCGCCCCTGAGCCGGCCAGGGGCGCGCGCCGTGAACAAGCAGCCGGACCTGTGCAGTGCAACCGCCTCAAGTCCGGCTGCTCCGGCGGCTCGCTCGGCCTTCTCCGGTCAGTCAGTAATCGTTGCGGTGACCGGTTCACGGCGTGCCACGTCCACCAGTGAGCGATCGGTGATCTTGAGGGCGGGTGAGACGGCGAGGGTCAGGGTCGACACGCTCATGAACGGGTTGAGGTGGTTCCAGCCCCAGGTTTCCAGAGCCGTGCGCACCGCGGCGGCCTGGTCGGCGACGTCGTGGGCCGGGCGGGCGGACAGCACGCCGCCCACGGGCAGCGGCATGCGCGCCGCCACGGTTGCGCCCTCGGCGCCCCGGACGACGGCCACCCCTCCCCCGTCCGCGACGACGGTCGCGGCGGCCGCGGCCATCGCCGCACGTGAGGTGCCGATCGTCAGGAGGTTGTGGCTGTCGTGGGCGTACGTCGATGCCACGGCGCCCTCCCCCAGATCCCGGCCCAGCAGCGGGGCGAAGACCACGCCGGGGCGTCCGTAGCGGTTGCGTACGCGCACCAGTGTGGTCCGTCCCTCCCAGTGCACCTCGCCGCCCGAGACCGGGAGCTCGACCTCGGTCGCTTCGGTGTAGGTGTCGCGCGGGTTGACGCTCATGGCCCGGAAGCGGTGCGTGCCGTCCGGCAGGTCCACGCGCCAGCGGAAGCCGTCCTCGTCCTGGGGCTCTACGTCCACGCGACTGTCCAGGGGCGGTACGGCGAGGGTCTCCGATGCGGGTGTCTCCTGTACCGGTGCGCCGTCGCGGCCCACGATGTGGCCACCCGCCAGCACCAGTGCGGGCTCGAACGCGGCGAGTTCGCCCCGCAGCAGGACCAGGTCGGCCCGCTTGCCCGGCGAGACGACGCCGCGGTCGTGGAGCCGCAGACGCTGGGCCGGCGTCCAGGTCAGGGCCTTGAGGACGGCATGGGGCGGGAACCCGGCGGCCACGGCGACCCGCGCGATGTGGTCCAGGTGGCCTCGCTCGACGATGTGGTCGGCCGCGAGGTCGTCCGTGACCAGGCACAACGGCGGGAGCTGGGGCAAGGACAGCAGAGCTGTGGCCACGTCCGGGGTGAGGCACTTCTCCTGGAGCATCATCGTCATGCCCAGGCGTGCCTTCTCCAGGACCACCTCGGTGCGGTTCTTGGTGTGGTCGGAGTCCACACCGGTGGCCAGGTACGCGCTCAGTTCCGCGCCGGTCAGGTTCGGGCAGTGGCCGTCGAGGATCGCGTCGTGCGCGCGGGCCACGGCGGTGATCTCGTGCATGCGGCGGTCGCCCGCGACGACGGCGCGGTAGTCCATGACCTCGCCCAGTGCGACGACACCCGGCCACTCCAGCATGTCCGCGATGTCGTCGGCGGAGAGAGCTGCCCCGGCGTGCTCCAGGCCCTCCAGCGCGGGTACGCACGAGGGAACGCCCCACAGCTGGGTCTGGGCGGTCTGGCGGCCCGCGTCGATCATCCAGCGCATGGCGTCCCGGCCTGCGACGTTGACGATCTCGTGCGGGTCGGCGAGGACGGTCGTCGTGCCGCGGGCCAGCGTCACGGCGGCGAACTCCTGAGGCGTCAGGAACGCGCTCTCGATGTGCATGTGGGCGTCCACGAAGCCGGGGACGATCAGCATGCCGGCCGCGTCGATCTCCTCACGGGCCGTGGCCGGGGTACCGGGCGGGAGCACCGCGGTGATCCGGTCGCCCCGCACCAGTACGTCCGCGGCGAACTCCTCACCGGTGAAGGTGGACATCACGCGCCCACCGCTGATCCGGAGGTCGTGCTGCTCACTCATGTGCTCGTGCTCCTTGAAAGGGTGTCGTCACGCGCGGGCGGGTGCGGACCGCCCCCGGAGGGTGGTTGTCGTCGCGGCCGTGGGGCGGTCAGGGGACGAGTGTGTAGAAGTAGTAGCCCAACGGGATCATGACGATCCACAGCGGCCAGGGCACCTCACGGATCCGGCCGCTGACGGTCTTCACCAGGACGTGGGCCGCGAGGCCGGTCGCGATGCCGGTGCCGAAGTTGCCGAAGAACAGCGTGGTCGCGACGGTCAGGGCGGCCGGGATGGCGTTCGTGGGGTCCTTGAAGTCGACGTTCTTGAGCGCGCCGAGCATGTTCAGGCCGATGAACATCAGCACGGGTGCGGTGGCGGCGGAGGGGATCAGGGTGGCGAACGGGGTGACGAGCAGCAGCAGGGCGAAGCCGCACGCGGCCCATACCGATGCAAGGCCGGTCTTGCCGCCCGCGTCGGCGGCGGCCGACGACTCCAGGTAGGCGGTCATCGAGGGTGCGCCCACGGCCGAACCGCCCATCACGGAGACCGAGTCGACGAGGAAGGGGCGGCGGGAGCCGGGGATGTTGCCGTCCTTGTCCAGGAGACCGGCGCGCCCGGAGACGGCAAGGAGGGTTCCGGTCATGGAGAAGAATTCGGACACGAAGAACGCGAAGATGTAGGGGAAGTACTCGGGCTTGAGGGCGCCGAGGATGTCGATGTGGAAGAGGAGGGGGCCGGGTGAGTCGGGGGCCGCGAAGAGGCTGTCGGGGACGTCGGTCACGCCCAGCGGCACGCCGACGAGGGTGACCGCTGCGATGGTGATGAGGAAGGCGCCCGGCACCTTGCGTGCGGCGAGGGCGGTGAGCAGCAACAGGCCCGCCAGGGCGAGCAGCGCGGTGGGCTTGGACAAGTCGCCGACCGCGAGCGCGGCCTTGTCCGCGTTGCCGACGACGAGGTCGGCGTCGCGGAATCCGATGAGGGCGATGTAGAGGCCCAGGCCGCCACTGATGGCGTATTTGAGGTTCATCGGCATGAGCCGCGTGACGAGGTCGCGGATGCCGAAGAGGGTGAGGAGCAGGAAGGCGACGCCGGACCAGAACACCATGCCCAGCGCCGTGTCCCAGGGGACGTGGTCCTGTCCGACGATGGTGAACGCGATCAGGGCCACGCCGCCGAGTCCCGGGGCGACGACGAACGGCAGGTTGGCGAACAGGCCCATGGCCAGCGTCGCGAGGGCGATGGCGATGATGACGGCGGTCGTCGCGGCGCCGTGCGGCACACCGGCGGAGGCCAGCTGGCCGGGGACCACGACGACGGCGTAGGCGGCGGCCATGAACATCGAGGCGCCTGCCACGACTTCCGTGCGGTGGCTGCTGCCGCGACCGCGGACGCCGAAGTGCCGCTCGACGAGCGAGACGGGCGGCGAGGTGGTGGCGTCGGTCTGCTCGCCGGGCGGCGGAGCGGTGGTGGGCATGGGGACCTCGGCGGGGTGAGGGGCGGGCACGCGGTTGTCGGCGCGGTCAGAGTGCGGGCGCGCAGGGAACCCGGCTTGGCCCGGTCTCTGCAACCGGTCTCTGAAACCGGTTGCAAAGACCGGTTGCGGGTATCATGGCACGACGGCAGGCGAAAGTGAACACGGACCTCGGGCGGATCTTCGATCCTTGCCGGGCCCATGAGGCAGGGGACGGCATTGGCGACGCTCTTGGACGTGGCGCGTGCGGCGGGGGTGTCCAAGGCCACCGCTTCGCGGGCACTGCAACGCCCCGAACTGGTCGCCGAGAGCACGCGGCTTCGCGTTCGGGACGCGGCCGACCGGCTCGGTTTCCAACCCAACGCCGCCGCTCGCGCGCTGACCACGGGACGTACGGGCCTGATCGGCCTGATCGTGCCGACCCTCTCGAACCCGTTCTTCGCGCCGCTGGTGATGGGCGCACAGCAGGCGGCGGAGGAGACCGAGAGCCATCTGCTGATCGCGGTCTCGGAGTATCAACCGCAGCGTGAGGCCGCCCTCGCCGACCGGCTCTCCGAGCAGGCCGACGGCCTGATCATGGTGACGCCGGTCGGCACGGACGCCGCACTGCGGGAGCGGTTCCGCCGGCGCCCGCTGGTGCTCGTCGACCGCCAGGTGGGCCGATTGCCCGCCGTGGTGGCCGACACCGCCACGGGCCTGACCGAACTCCTTGACCACCTGCTGGCACAGGGCCACCGCGACATCGCCTACGTCTCCGGTCCCGCGGACTCCTGGGCAGACCAACAGCGACGTACCGCGCTCACCGCACAGGCGTCGGCGGCCGGCGCCCGTGTCCGCGTCCTGGGGCCCCTGCCGCCCACGTTCGACGCCGGAATCGAGGCCTCACGCGCGCTGCCCGCCGACGCCACGGCCGTCCTCGCCTACAACAGCTATCTGGCACTCGGACTGCTGCACGGCCTCGGCGTGGCCGGACGGCATGTACCCGATGACGTGAGCCTGGCCGCAGCCGACGACCTCAGTACGCTCAGCGCCACCACGCCTCCGGTGACCGCGCTCGACGTGCCGCTCCGAGAAGCCGGGGCACTTGCCGTCACCCGCCTGCACGAGCTGCTCGACGGCCACCGGCGCACGGTCACCTCGCGCCTGCCGGCCGCTCCCGTACTGCGTGCGTCGACGGCTCCGCCGCGCGGCCTGTAGCCGCCTTTGACTGATCCGGCCCGGCTCAGAGGCTCGTTCCCGCGTAAGCGGTCACGTCCTCCACCGATGCGTTGCCGCCGCAGATCACCAGGCCGAGCCTGGTCGCCTCGCCGGTTTTGGCAAGGACACGGCGGGCGGCCGGCAGGAGGCAGCCCGCCGCCGGCTCCGCCCATACCCTGGCGTGCTCGGCCAGCTCGAGCACGCCCGCGTAGGCCTCCGCCTCGGGCACGACCAGTACCTCGTCGACCAGGTCACGCACCATGGTGTACGTCAGCGGGGACACCGTGGGCGCACTCAGCGTGCTGATGCGTGAATCCACATCCACGTGAACCGGCCCACCGCAGGCCAGCGCCCGGGTCATCGCATCGGCTCCGGTGGTCTCCACGCCCCACACGCGCACGTCCGGCCGACGTGCCCGCAGCGCCGCCGCCACACCGGCGATCAGACCACCGCCGCCGATGGAGACCAGGACGTCCGTCAATTCACCGGCGTCTGCGGCGAGTTCGAGTCCCACCGTGCCCTGCCCCGCGATGACCACCGGGTCGGCGAACGGGTGCAGCAGGGTGAGCCCTTCCGCCTCAAGCCGGTCCATGGTCGCGAAGGCGTCGGCCATGGTCGCCGTCAGCCGTACGTCGGCTCCGGCGGCCCGGGCAGCCCCCACCGAGCGTGCCGGTGCGGTGCGCGGCATCACCACCGTGGCGTGCACACCCAGCGCGGCCGACATCTCCGCCACGGCGACACCATGGTTGCCGCCGGACACCGCCACCACCCCGGCCGCGCGCTGCTCATCGGTCATCGCCAGCAGCTTGGCGACGGCTCCCCTCGCCTTGAACGAACCAGTGCGCTGCAACAACTCGAGCTTGACCGTGACCGGTACCCCGAGCAACGCGGTCAGCCCCGGGCTGGGCAGTGTGGGAGTGCGCACCACATGCCCGGCGATCCGCGCCGCCGCGCTCTCCACGTCCTCAACACCGACCATGGCGCCCCTCCAGGATGTCTCGCACGCCGTATCCGTCTGCACAACACGCCGTATCCGTCTGCACAATACGTGGCTGATCCCGGGCACAGGCAGTCGTTCGGATCATCTCAGCACAACTCAGCGCGGCAGAGTGTCCGGGGCCGTCGCCCCGCGCGGAGGCGGGGCGCCCTGCGCTGTGGCCCTCAGGCATGCCGCGGCAATGCGGGCCGCATCCGCCTGTCCGGCCCCGGTTGAAGTGGCGGAGGCAATATCCGCCGCCTTGCAGCGCGGTGCCGAAGTGGCCGGGGCGAAGTGGCCGGGGCGACTAGGACGGCTACGACGTGTATCGAAAGTGCGTGCGGCGGCTGGTGCGGCGTAGTACTCCTGGGGAGCCTCAAGGCACGTCTGTTCTCACTTGGAGTTGTCGATGACCGTTCGTCGTGTCGTACCCACTGTCCAGTCGGAGGCTGCGCAGGAGAGCCGGGAGTTCTACGGCCTGCTCGGCTTCGAGGAGGTCATGAATCACGGCTGGATCATGACGCTGGCTTCCCCGTCCAGCCCGGCGGCGCAGGTCAGCTTCATGTCCAGCGACAAGACCGCGCCGGTCACGCCCGACATGAGTGTCGAGGTGGACGATGTGGACGCGGCCTATGCGGTCATGCGGGAGAGCGGTGCGGAGATCGTGCACCCCTTGCAGGACGAGGAGTGGGGAGTGCGCCGGTTCTTTGTCCGTGACCCCAACGGCCAGGTGGTCAACGTGCTGGGCCACCGCTGACGATCTTCCCGCGGTGTGGGTGAAGGTACTGGTCACAGCCACTCGTTGATGGCCGCGACGAGGACAGTCGCTTCGTAGCGGACGGCGAGTTTCTCATAGCGGGTGGCCACCGCCCGGTGCCTCTTGAGTCGGTTGATGCCGCACTCGACCGCGTGCCGCTCGCGGTAGTCGATCTTGTCGAACGCCGGCGGCCGACCGCCACGGGAGCCGTGCTTCTTGCGGTTGCGGATGTGGTCGGCCACGGGCCACCGCGGCATAGAGCCCTCCATGGCCGCGGCGGTGTTCACCCACCAGCGAGA
Source organism: Streptomyces sp. NPDC058257 (assembly GCF_042881845.1). Taxonomy (NCBI): domain Bacteria; kingdom Bacillati; phylum Actinomycetota; class Actinomycetes; order Kitasatosporales; family Streptomycetaceae; genus Streptomyces; species Streptomyces sp. NPDC058257. The sequence goes on along the minus strand of NZ_JBHVXJ010000009.1, from coordinate 132,920 downwards.
GCTCGGCCAGTGACCGCACCGGACCGTCACCGCACAGAACAGCATCAGTCAGCTCGAACAGAGCGTCCGAACGAGCGGTCAGGCTAGCGTAGAACTCGCCCCGGAAGCATGACAGTTGCGCCAACGACTCTCGCCGGGCGTCGTGATGCAGCAGACTCATCCTCACGGTCTTCGTGCTGAATGTGTGTGTTCCTTGGTCGGAGCACATTTTCAGCCGAAGGCCGCCTCCGTGTACGGCAGTTACCGAACCGGGTGATCAAGTTCGACGGACCATTCGACGCCGGAAGTTAAAGAACAAGCTAGGACGACTAGCGGCAGGCGAGCAGGCTTAGACGGCTGTGTGGGGCTCCCATGAGTATGGTCAAGGCCCCCGGCAGCAGCCTTATCGCCCGCCCCGCCGGCACTCGGCCCTCTGGCGGCCTGTCTACTGCCGCCTGGCCTCCTCCCGAACATCAACGTTCCGTTCGACTTCACCGGCGGCGCAACCGCGTACAACCAGCTCCGCCTTTCGGCAGTCACACCAGATAGCGCGCATCCCGTCGACCGAGTGGGAGCCCTCATGCCGCACAGCCGCCGCATCCTGACGTACGCCGTTGCGGTAGCCGCCGCGGCCACCGCCGGGTTCGTGTTCCCGTCCGGCGCCACCGCTGCCCCGCCCCGCCCCGCCCTGAGCGACTTCAACGGCGACGGCTACGCGGACCTCGCCGTCGGCGTCCCTGACGGCACCGTCGCGGGCCAGGCCAAGGCCGGTTACGTGAACGTCGTCTGGGGCGGCCCGAAGGGCGTCGGCTCCCACGGAAGCATCCGCGTCACCCAGGCCACCGCCGAGGTACCCGGATCCCCGGAGGCAGGCGATCGCTTCGGCGCGTCCGTGGCCCTGACCGACCTCAACGGCGACGGCATCGCCGAACTGCTCGCCGGTGTCCCTGGCGAGGACGTCACCGACCGCGGTACGGACGCGGGCATGGTCATCGCCGTAGGCGGTTCGAAGGACGGGCCGGGGCCGGGATCATCGGTCCTCACCGGGCCCTCGCCGTCGGCCGCGTACGGCAGATCGGTCGCGGCAGCCGACCTGACCGGCGGCGGCAGCGGCAGCGGCAGCGGCAGCAACAAGGTCATCGTGATCGGCGGCACGGACAAAGTCGTCGCCCGTGTCATCCAGGGCGAAGACAGCATGATCACCACTATCGTCGCCGCCCCCATGGGAGGCCGCGCCCCCGTCCTTGCCACCGGCGATTTCGACAGCGACAACACGGCGGACCTGGCGGTGGCGTACTGGACCGCGGGCAACCCCCACACACAGTCCCATGTGCGCCTGTTCAGGTGGGACGCCGCCCGGTCCGAGATGGCCGACTTCTGGAACACGGACAACGCCGGCGTGAGCGCCCTGGCAGCAGGCGACTTCGACGGCGACGGCCACGACGACCTGGCGCTCGGCGAGTGCCGTGAGATCGCCGACGAGAACATCGACGACCCGTGCGGCCCCGAGAAGATCGCGAAAGGGGGCGGCATCCACGTCCACTACGGAAGTTCCGTGGACGGTTCCTTCGGCGGCCGCACCCAGACCCTCAACCAGGACACGGCGGGCGTCCCGGGAGTGGCCGAGGACGGCGACCGCTTCGGTGCCGCGCTCGCCGTCACCGACGTCAACCGCGACGGCCGCGACGACCTGATCGCGGGCGCGCCCGGTGAGGCCATCGGAAACAGGACGGGGGCAGGCGCCGCCTGGGTGCTCCACGGCGGGGCGCGGGGCCTGCTCGACGCAACCGGCGCGGCCGCGTCCACCGCATGGAACCAGGACACGCCCGGCACACCAGGGGCCGCCGAGGTGGACGACACATTCGGTGCGGCGGTCGCCGCGGACGACTACAACGCCGACGGCGTCCCCGATGTCACGGTCGGATCCCCGGGCGAGAACGCCTCCTTGGGCGCCGTGTGGCTCCTGCCCCGCGCCTCCGCCGCCCACTCGGCGGCCTTCTCGCCCCGCTCGCTCGGCCTTCCCTACCTCTCCACGGCTCACAAGTACGGAAAGCCGCTGAACGGCCGCTGAGCCCACACCCGGAGCAAGGACGGGCAGTCAACCGCTACCTGGCCGCAGAGCTCAAGACCGGCGTCGCCCCGGATTCATGTCGTCGGCAGGTTCTGCCTTCATCCGCGCATCTCGTACGACTCTCCGCACGGGCCGCCCGTTGCGAACGGATCGTCGTTGCGGAGGGCCGGTGGCCGAGGTGACAATGCGGGGAGGTGCCGGGTGGTCATCCCGGCGAAGTGTTGGAGGCGCTGCTCGTGGACACCGCATCGCGGTGCGCCTCGCCATGCGCGCCAGACGCTGACCACTTCGCCTCGCCCACCGGCTGAATTGCTTGGTTCGCGGTGGGCGCTTCCCCTCATGGGAGACCACCGTAGTGCCCGAAGACTTCATGACGGGTGATCGCCGTCCCCTGACAACGGCTCTTGCCGCCAACCTCGTTTCGATCACTGGGAATTGCCTCACGTACATGGGCGTGCCGTGGTTCGTGCTGCAGAGCACGGGCAGCGCCGCCAAGGTGGGGGTGGTCGCGTTCTGCACGCTGCTGCCTGTGGTGCTCGCTGCGCTCGTCGGTGGTCCGGTCATCGACCGGATCGGGCGACGGCGGGTGAGTGTCGCCTCGGATCTCGCCTGCGGGATCGCGGTTGCGGCGATCCCGCTGCTGCAGTTCACCGGCATCCTGCGGTTCTGGATGCTGTGCGTGCTGATGGCGGTGACAGGGCTGTGCCGTTCGCCGGGTGAAACGGCCCGCGGCGTGCTGTTGCCCACGCTCGCCGAACACGCCGGAATGCCGCTGACCAGGGCTGCCGGATTGTACGACGGCGCGGCACGCTGCGCGGCGCTGACCGGATCGGCTGTCGGAGGTGCGCTGATCGCCGTACTCGGAGCCGCGAACGTCCTGTTGGTGGATGCCGTGACCTTCGCCGTGGCCGCGCCACTGTTCGCGTTCGGGGTGCGCGGCCTGCCTCAGGCACAGGCTCAGCGGCGGGTCGAACCGACGTCGTTGCGTGCCTACCGTCGTGAACTCGCGGAAGGCCATCGCTTCGTGGCGGCCACGCCGTTGCTGCTGGGCCTGTGCCTGATGACGCTGGTCACCAGGGGCCTCGACCAGGGATGGAGTGCCGTGCTCCTCCCCGTGCATGCCCGTGAGGAGCTTGGCGGTTCCATCGACCTCGGTCTCCTGAACGCGGCGTTCGGAGTCTGCGCACTCGCAGGGGCGCTCGTCTACGGGGCCGTGGGCAGCCGTTTTCGGCGGTGGCCCGTGTTCACGGTCGCGTTCCTCATCGTGGGCCTGCCGCGCTTCGTGGTGGCCGCCTCCACCAACAGCTTCACGCCGCTGGCCGTGACCATGGCGTTCGAGGGCCTCGCCTGCGGTGTGCTCAACCCCATCATGGCCACAGTGACGTACGAGGCGGTGCCGGAGGAACTGCGCAGCCGCGTGCTGAGCGCGACAACGGCCTCGGTCCAACTGGTCACTCCGCTGGGCGGAGCGGCTGCGGGCTTCCTCGTGGATTCGGCCGGACGGCCCTCCACGCTGCTCACGGTTGGCGGTGTGTATCTGCTCGCCACACTGTGCCCGGTGATCTTCCCGATTTGGAGAAGGATGGACAGCACCGGCTCTCCCCACGACAGGACAGAGGGCTCACCGCCACAGGGTTCGAAGGCGAAACGGAGGTAGAGACGCGGGCCACTCGTGCCTTGGCTGTCCGCCGCCTGCGGGACCATCGCCGGGAGCTGTCCAGCCACCGCGACGATTGACAACACGGAACGGTCGGCATCGTGACCGCGATTCCGCCCGTTCCGTCGGCGCTCCCGCGACCCCGGCGGCGTTGCTGGAACTCACCGGCAGTCGTTGCTCTCCTTCATCGACATGCTCAACCGGGCCGTGCGGCGCGAGGCTGTAGTGAACGGCGTGCGAAATGATGCTGGACATGAGTGACCCCCAGCACCCCAGCAACGCTCACAAACCCGATACCCCCGGCAAGGCCGCCCTCTCGCATCGGCTGGTCCCGATGATCGGGCGTGACCCGGAGGAGCACGGGCGGGTCTCCACGCCGCTGGAGCTCCTGTTCGACCTCACCTTCGTGGTCGCCGTCGGCACCGCCTCATCCCGCTTCGCCGAGATGATCGCCGAAGGGCACGCAGGGCAGGCGGTCACCGCGTTCGTCCTCGCGATGTTCGCGATCAGCGTCGCCTGGATCAGCTTCAGCTGGTTCGCCTCCGCCTTCGGCACCGATGACTGGCTCTACCGGGCCCTGACGATGGTCCAGATGATCGGCGTCGTCGTCTTCTCCCTCGGCCTGCCCGCGATGTTCCACTCCGTCGAAGAGGGCGGACACCTCGAACTGCGGGTCATGGTGCTCGGATACGTGGTGATGCGCGTCGCCTTGGTGCTTCAGTGGTGGCGTGCCGCCCGCGACTCCCCCGCCTTCCACAACGTCGGCATGGCCAACATCCGCTGGACCGTGATCGTGCAGCTCGCCTGGATCACGGTCGCCTTCACTCATCTCCCACTGGCCGCCGTGTTCATCGCGTTCGTCGTCCTCGGGGCGCTGGAACTGGCGCTTCCGATGCTTACCCAGGGCACTGCGGACGGCACCCCCTGGCACCCCCACCACGTCGCCGAGCGCTACGGCCTGTTTGCCATCATCGTGCTCGGCGAGGGCGTCGTCGGGACCGTCGCCTCCTCGGGTGACCTGCTGGGCGGCGCGGACGGCACGCACTGGAGCGGCAACGCGATCGCCGTCGTGGTCGCCGGCGTCGGACTGACCTTCGGCATGTGGTGGGTCTACTTCGCCACTCCCTTCGGCGACGTCCTCGTCCACCGCCGCAGCCGCGGATACCTCTTCGGCTATGGGCACATCCCCCTGTTCATCGGTATCGCCAGCGCCGGAGCGGGACTGCACGTGGCCGGCCTCCACCTGGAGCACCACTCCGAGCTCAGCGACGTGGCTGTGGTCCTCTCCCTGGCCCTCCCGGTCGGCCTCTATCTGCTGATGGTCTATCTGCTGCACACGCTGCTGCTGTCCACGGCGGACCGATTCCACCTGCTTCTGATCTCTCTCACGCTGGCCGTCCTCATCGCGGCAGTCCTCCTGGCCGCGGCCGGCGTCGCCATCGCGGTGTGCCTGCTCGTCGTCATGCTCGCGCCGTTCGTCACCGTGATCGGCTACGAGACGATCGGCCACCGCCACCAGGAACAGATTCTGGAGGAACTCGGCGCGTGAGAGGGCTGACGGGAGTCACCTACCGCTTGTCAGGCCGGTGTCTGCCAATCAGGGCGGCGCAGCATCTCGACTCATGGGGTGCCCGTTCGTGCGGCTGAGATACCGCGTGCTCGGAGTCGCTCAGGTCCGGGGGCGCAACCTGGCGTCCCTTGTGCAGCCGCAGTGCTCCCGGCCTTCGTAGCGCGATTCCGCGTCGGGGAGCGCGGCAACGGCCGTCCACGCCTTGATGTCCCGGCGTCGTGGTGCCGCGAAGTCGTGGACCAGGCACACCATTTGCCCGGAACATCGAGGGCACCGGTGCCGGGTGGGGCCGCGATGGCGCTTGAACGCGCCGCCCTCTCACCAGGGCCAGCAGGCCGCCGACGCGCGGGCAACCATGTGTCAGTTCGCGTCCCCCGCCGGTGTCAGCGTCGCTCCGGCCGGCGCGGGCCGCGTCGGCGCCGCGACCTCAAGATGCTCGGCGGCCTCGGCCGCGGCGAAGGACGAGGCAAAGGTGAACGCGCGCGGCGACGGTCCGTTCGCCTGCAGGTCCGCCAGCCGGCCCAAGGCCTCGCCGACCGTCGGGAGGTGACCTGCGGGGACCCACCAGAGCACCAAGTGCGCCTCGACGTGTCGCTCGAACCACTCACGGCGCTGCCGCATCACCTCCAAGTGCCCGCTGCGGTAGGTGAAGTCCCACAGCGCCTCCGGGGTCTCCCACACCGACAGATTGACGATGACGTTCTCGCCCGCCGGACGCAGACCGGTGGCATCGGGCGATCCCTCCTCCACGAGCCGCCAGACGAAGCCGGGCGCGTCGTCGGCTGCGGCGTTGACCGGGTCGAGCATCTCGACGAACGGCGCGATGCGCGGGTCGTCCAACGGGTGGCGGAGCGTGGCGATGTTGAGCTCGGCGAGGTGCGCGGCATGCGCGGATGCGGTCATGGCCTCATCCCAGCACGGCCCGCTTTTCTATGTCAATCAATATTGTTTTTAGAAGCTTCGAGTACGACACAGCACTCCCCCGGCCTGGCATCCATACGGGCACGGACGGGACCGCCCTCGCCGAGCAGCCCTTCCAGGAGCGCCAGATTCATCCCGCAGACGAGCGGCGGGAAGCGCTCGGCGACGGCGTGGAAAGGGCAGTTGCGCATACGGACCACGCGAGGCGCCACGTCGGCACCTTCCACGTCCTTCGCTTCGGCGACTTCCCTATGCGGTTCGTAGCCGCGCGCGGACAACATCTCCACCGCCTCGTCGAGGCCGCCACAGGGCGCCGCCGAGCCGCGCAGAGTCTCGCCCCGGCGGCGCGCGGCCGCGCAGAGCGCGGCGTCCAGGCCGACCTGTTCGGCGGCCTCGGCGAGCAGTTCGGCGGCTGTGCGGTAGTCGCGGGCGGGCAGCGACACCGAGTGCTCGGCCCGCGCTCGCGTGTACACCTTGGCGGGGCGGCCCGCCCCCGGCCCCGAACGGCCGGTCAAGCGGCGGCTGCCGCTCTCGAGGAGGCCCGCCTCCGTCAGCTTGTCCAGATGGTGCGCGGCGAGCGTGCGCGCCACCCCTGCCGCCTCGGCGGCCTCGTTGCGGCCGACCTCACGGCCCTGCCCCGCCACGTACTCGTACAGGCGGCGCCGCACAGGATCCTGCAGCACCGCGATCGCGTCGATGTCCTTCACCTCGCCATTCTAGGAACAACACAAGTTGGAGATAGAAGGGGCGGCATACCGGCCACCGGTCGAGCCTTCGATCCTGACGCATGGTCCAGTGGCTAGGCGTGGATGATGACGCTCGTCTCCACGTCCCGCACGGTCGAGTGCGTCGTTGCCACGCCGACCACCAGCTCTTGGCGCCCTTCCCGCAGGGACTCGGCCAGATGGACACGGCAGCGGCTCCGGGCAGTGTCGCGTTTCGGGTCGGCGGCGCACCGCGTGAAGAGCGGACCGGCGCGGGAATTCCGCGGTCCGGGAGCCGCCCAGCGCCGTTCACGCGCCGGCGGCGTCCATGGAACGGTCCAGGTTGACCGCCGCGCTGATCAGCGCCAGATGGGTGAAGGCCTGCGGAAAGTTGCCCAGTTGCTCGCCGGTGGTGCCGATCTGCTCGGCGTACAAGCCGACGTGATTGGCGAAAGTGAACGTCTTCAACAAGGCCAGCCGCGCCTCCTCGATCCGGCCGCTGCGGGTCAGGGCCTCCGCCCACCAGAAGGAACAGATCGAGAACGTCCCCTCCGTGCCGTCCAAGCCGTCGGGAGCCTCGGCCGGGTCGTAGCGGAACACCAGTGAGTCCACGACCAGGGCCTCCTGGATGGCGTCCATGGTGGAGAGGAAGAGCGGATCACGCGGTGCGACAAACTTGACCATGGGCATGATCAACAGTGACGCGTCCAGCACGTCGCAGGACGGCCCGTCCTGGTCACTGAGACGCTGCACAAAGCTGCCGCGTTCCGCGTTCCATCCCTGCTCCATGATCTGGCGGTACATGGCGTCTCGGGCAGCGATCCACCGGGGGAGGTCGGCGGGAAGGCCACGCTGGCGTGCCATACGCACCATGCGCTCGACAGCCACCCATGACATGAGTCGCGAATAGGTATGACGCTGACGGCCGGCGCGGGTCTCCCAGATCGATTCGTCCTCGCTGTCCCAGTTCTCCAGGAGCCACTCGATGATCTGGGTCAGGTCCTGCCAAGCCGTGTAGGAGATGCCCGTCCCGTACTTGTTGAACAGGTAGATGGAGTCGACCAGTTCGCCGTAGACATCCAGCTGCAATTGGCGTGCGGCAGCATTGCCGACGCGCACCGGCGCCGAGCCGCAGTACCCCTCAAGGTGTGCGAGTTCGCGTTCCGGCAGCTCCGCGTCACCGTCGATGGTGTACATCGCGCGCAGCGGGCCCGCCGCCTCGTCGGCGCCGGTCCTGGCCAGACAGCGCGTCAGCCATGCGACAAACGCCTCGGCCTCGTCGGTGAAACCCAGGCGCTGCAGCGCGTAGAGCGAGAAGGCGGCGTCACGGATCCAGACGTAGCGGTAGTCCCAGTTGCGTTCACCGCCGATGCGCTCCGGCAGCCCCAGCGTGGGTGCCGCGATGATCGCGCCAGTGGGCTCGTGGGTCAGGAGCTTGAGGGTGAGGGCGGAGCGGTGCACCATCTCGCGCCATCGCCCTTGATACGTCGACCGCTTCAGCCAGCCGCGCCAGAAGGCGACCGTGCCGTCGAACAGTTCGTCGACCTCATCCCGATCCGGCGGGGCGGCGCACTTCCCCTGCGCCGCGTCGGCGTCGGCGTCGGCGTCGGCGTCGGGCCCGGCTCCGACGTCCAGGACGAACAGGGCCTGGCCGCCTTCGCCGAGCTCGAACTCACCGTGGGCCTCGCCGTCCTTGGCCGACAGGGGCACATCGCTGCGCAGCACCAGCGTCAGTGACCCGGAGATGAACTTGACCTCGCCCTCGCCGGTCAGCATCCGGTGGCGGGCCCGTCCGTAGTCCAGGCGCGGAGCGATCCGGGTGCGCATGCGCATGGCACCGCGCACGGCCACCACGCGCCGCACCAGCCGCTGGCGGTGCCGCTCGTCGTGGGGGCGCAGAACCGGCATGAAGTCCTGCACCTCCACCATGCCCTCCTCGGTGAGGAAACGCGTGACGAGGATCGCGCTGTCAGGAACGTAGAACTGCTGACGGGACGCGGTTGCACACAGCGGCGTCAGCTCCCAGACCCCGCCACTCTCCGCGTCCAGGATCGCCCCGAAGATGCTGGGGGAATCGAACCTCGGCGCGCAGAACCAGTCGATGCGCCCGTCGGTCCCCACCAGTGCCGCACCGCGCAGGTCCCCGATCAGGCCGTGCTCGGCGATGGGCAGATATGCGCGGCCTGCTGCGTCCTGGTCGTCCATGCCTGTGCCTTCCGCCCGCATCGAAACCGGCGACCACACTACAGCTCCGTACTCCCCGGACCCCGGACTCCGCCGGGCGCGTCACGATCTTCGGCCCGAGCCTCGAAGAATACTCAGAGAAGAGGTGCGGGCCGCTCCTGCCGGGTCGGATCCCGGGATTTCCCTCCCCCGGGCGGGAGTTGCGGAAATTGCCTCCAGGGCGCCCTCTCGGCTCGCCTGGCTGTCAGCCGAAAGGAATTCTCAGTTCCGGGGTGAATTCACGATGCACGGCACTCGAAAGAGAATTGATATGCCGTCACATCCAGAGGGGCGGACCGGACCGAACAGCCGGCCTCGCCCTGCGGGGAGGGGGAAGTGAAATGACGGAAAGCCACCGAGGGTTGATCCTACGGGCGTCGACAGCACCGGCTCCGCCGACACCGTACCTCCGCACGGATACAGGAACAGAGAAGCCCCTGTCCCCGAGAGATCGCAGCGGCCCGGGGACGGAGATGGAGTTAGCCGTTGGCGCGGAACATCGGCCGGTTCCACCCCTTCCGAAGCCTCTGACCCCTCCGAAGCCGCTGAGCCGACGGGTCAGGACCATTCGGCGCAGTGACCACTCTCTGCCGCGGCCCCGCCGACTCCGGGCCGGGTACACCTGCCGAGTGCGGGGCAAGGCAGCGGCGGATTCCGGCCGGAGCCCTATGGCGTCGCCGTCAGGGGGCACACACAGCAGGACCTGGCCCAAGAGCACCGTTTCCCGCCAGGTTCTGCTGGTTGTGGTTGCGGACCCGAGGGAGTGCCTGTTTCGCGAAAGCGAGGGCGGTGAACCGCCACCACAAGCCCCCTGTCGGCACCCGTGCCGCCGTGGCAGGTCTGCCGAGTACGGGCCGGGCATAGCCGTGTGAGCATCGATGCAATCACGCAACGATTTGACCGTTTTAATACGCAATACATCTTCCCTTATGTCCGGCTTTCTCAGTGAATCAGCCCTTCACGCCGCCAGAGTCACGCGGGGGCTATTGTCCGTTTTGCGCGCCATTGATGCCGAATGAAGCCGTCTGGTGCACCATGGGGCCGCATTCCCTTCAGTGAATTGGGTCACGCTTCCCGCCACGGCACCGCTGGGAACAACTGCGAACCGCTGGGCGCACTTCCGTTGCGCACTAAGAAATTTGGGGTTTTTGATCAATGAGTGCGAACTGTTCTGTTCGCCGGGAGACGGACCCTCGTGCATTGCCTATGCGAATTCGTGTCTTGTTCCTTCCGGCATTCCTCGCCTAACGTCACCGTCAATCCGGATGGAACGCCGAATCCTGCCGCTGTCCGGAAACCCATCCCACTCACTTACGCACGGCAGGAGCGGGGGACCCAGGTAAGCCGCCGATCCGGATTCCGGAACGGCTCCGGGGTGAAGTCGCATTCACAGTGCGGCCGGACATCTCCCGTCCGAACCCGACAGCTCACCTCGCAGGCGACGGAGAGGAAATCGTCATGCCTGCAAAGGGAAAGCACCGCCGCCCCAAGTCCAGCCCGCTCACCCGGAACATCGCCGTCGCAGGCACGGGCGGCGCCGTGCTCGTCCTCCCGGTGCTCGGCGCCACCACCGCAGCCGCGGCGCCGGCCGGCACCCCCGCCAAGCCCGCCGCGGCCTCCACGACGTACGTGGTCGCCGCCGGTGACTCCCTCGCCAAGATCGCCCGCGAGCACTCCCTGAGCGGCGGCTGGAAGAAGCTGTACGCGGACAACCGCAGCACTCTCGGCGACAGCCCCAAGATGATCCACCCCGGTCTCAAGCTCACCCTCGGCGAGAATGCCCCCGCTCAGCGGGCAGACCGCTCCGAGCGCCCGGACACCCTCACCGCCGAGCCCGCCGCGGCCCCGGCGAAGAAGACGTACACCGACGACCTCGACGGCTGGATCAGGGAGTCGCTCGACGTACTGGCCCAGCACGGCATCCCCGGCACCTACGAGGGCATCCACCGCAACATCATGCGCGAGTCCTCCGGCAACCCTCAGATCACCAACGACTGGGACTCCAACGCCGCCGCCGGAACACCTTCCAAGGGGCTCCTGCAGGTCATCGACCCCACATTCGCCGCGTACCACGTGCCCGGCACCTCCACGGACAGCTTCGACCCCGTCGCCAACATCACCGCCGCCTGCAACTACGCGGCCGACCGCTACGGCTCGATCGACAACGTGAACGGCCCCTACTAGACCGTCCCGGACGGCCCCTCCTAGACCGCCCCGGCGGCTGTCACAGCCCCGCCTCCAGAAGCCTCAGGTCCCGCAGGCACTTGGCCGAGTCGACGATCGTCGTCGCAGCGGGGTGGGGCGGGATGAGGCGGGGCGGGGCGCGGCTGCCAGCCGAATTCCTCGCGGGCCCGGTCGTTGTGGATGACCGGTCGCGGGAGAGCCTTGCCGGGAGCCTCCCGTTCGGGAGCCCGCGCGGCGAGCTAGCCGAGCCGGTCGCGCAGGACGTCGGCAAGCTCGACGAAGCTCAGCCTCGGACCGTCGGCGACGGCCAGGAACCGCCGCCCCGCCGCTCGCTCGCCGGCGCCGGTCAGGGCGGCTCCTCCTCATCAGCGAGGTCAGCCTGATCAACAGGTCAGCACGCGTCTCGCGTAGCGCTCCTCTCGCGTAGGGCACGGGGCGGAGTCGCGCGGGACGCGGTTACGGGACACTGCTGGCCCCGCTCCCCGATCACCGGGAGGGTCCGCGCTGCCGGAGCGGACGACGGAATGTGTCGTGGTCGGCCCCGCGGTCGGCGAGAAAACGGCCGGTATCCGCTGCGGCCCAGTGGTGCGGCCCGGTGGCACGATCGCGTCCCAGCACCGGCCTGCCCGGCCGGGCGCCGGCCCGATCCCTCAGCGGGCCACTGCGCAACTCCTGGACGTACTTCGCGGGTTGGAGCAGGCTGTCTCCGCCCTCTGCCACCGCGATCTGGCTTCCTTGTCCGCCGCCCGCCCGCACCGCGCCGCTTGTCGCCCCTATCTGAGGAGCTCTCGCATGGACCAGCCGCAGATCCTTGTCCTGGACGCCGCAGGCAGCGACCGACACGCCGAGGACGCCGAGCTGCGCTCACGCGGCCCGGCTGCCCGCGTCGACGTCCTGGGCGTCGAGGCATGGGCGGTGACCGACCCGGCCCTGCTCAAACAGCTCCTCACCGACCCGCGGGTCTCCAAAGACCCCCGGCGGCACTGGCCGATGTTCCCCGACCAGATCCTCGGCACCTGGCCGCTGGCACTGTGGGTGGCCGTCGACAACATGTTCACCGCCTTCGGCGGCGACCACCGGCGGCTGCGGCGCCTGGTCAGCCCGGCCTTCACCTCGCGCCGTATCGCCGCCCTGCAGCCGCGTATCGAGGAGATGACCGACACGCTGCTCGATGAACTCGCCGCCCTTCCCGCCGGACAACCCACCGACCTGCGCGAGCGGTTCGCCTATCCGCTCCCGATCCGGGTCATCAGCGAACTCATGGGGCTCCCCGACCACTCCCGGCCCGGCTTCCGCCGTACTGTCGACGGTGTCTTCGACACCACGCTCAGCCCCGATGAGGCCGCCGCGAACACCCAGGAGGCGTACGCGATCCTGGCCGATCTGGTCGCGGCCAAGCGCGCCGCGCCCGGCCAGGACATGACCTCCGTACTCATAGCCACCCGGGACGATGACGGCTCCGCGCTGAGTGAGCAAGAACTGCTCGACACGCTCCTTCTGGTGATCAGCGCGGGCTACGAGACCACCGTCAACCTGCTGGACCAGGCCGTCGTCGCGCTGCTCAGCCATCCTCAACAGCTCGCCCAGGTCCGCGAGGGCACAAGGGCCTGGGCAGACGTCGTCGAGGAGACGCTGCGCTACGAGGCACCCGTCGCGCACCTGCCGATGCGCTACGCCGTCCAGGACATCGCCCTGACACCAGAACTCGTGATCCGCCAGGGCGAGGCCATCCTCGCCTCCTACGCGGCAGCAGGCCGCCACCCCAACCTCCACGGCCCGAGCGCCGGCTCCTTCGACCTGGCCCGGGCCGACAAAACCCATCTCGCCTTCGGCCACGGCGTCCACGTCTGCCTAGGCGCGGCTCTGGCCCGGATGGAAGCCCAGATCGCGCTGCGGGCGCTGTTCACCCGCTTCCCCGACCTCACTCTCGCCGTTCCCGCATCCGCACTGCGCCCCGCGGAGTCGTTCATCTCCAACGGACACCGGGAACTGCCGGTCGTCCTTGGCCCAGAACACTGAGAACCGACTCGGCCCAGCACTACCGGCAGCGCCAGAGGCACCGCTCTCCCCCGACGAACTTGACGATCCATCACAGGGTGGAAAACAGCCGCCGGAACAGGTCCAGGGCCTCATCGGCCCAGCTCAAGATGCCCAGGGCCGAGCCCAGATTTCCCGGCGGACGGTTGACCAGTGTGTCGTGGCGGATGAGCCGGCCGAAGTCCACGAGCACCGGGTCCTGATGAGGGGTGCTCGCGTCGGGGCGGAAGAACCGGACGCCCGCCAGCCGCATCACGTTGATCACCTCCTGGGCGAGAATCCCGTATCCGACCGTCGTGGGGTGCACACCGTCGAGCGAGAACAGGCCGCCGTCCGCGCGCCGTCCGCCCTTGCTGGCGAGGAATTGCGAGTTCGGCGGCGGTGACAGTGCCTGCAGTTCCGGCGGCAGGGTATAGGGCCGCCACCAGTCCGGACGCGCCAGCGGGTCCTCGATGTAGCGGCGCGATGCCAGGCGGTCCATCAGGCCGCAGGTCTCAAGGAGGTACCAGTCCTTCCCCTCGGTCCGGGCAGCGCGGACGGTATCGGTGATCGCGTAGTTGTACGCGTCGATCGCATCGTCCACCTGCCGCGCCTGCTCCGCGGTGATGCTCGGGTCCCTGCCCACGTCGAAGTCCCGGTCGCTGATCCACGGACGGGTGTAGTAGGGGAAGTACCGCGAACCGGGCTGGACCTTGACCGCCACACCGCGTGCGATCGGCGCGATGGTCACGTGCGGAACCGTGCACCAGATGACGTGGCGTGCCTTGATGTCGGCGACTTCCGCGGCCACTTTGCGCAGTTCGGACGTGAAGTGCCTGGGCCGCCAGACCGTGAAGTGGCGCTTGGCGTCGAGGTCGTCGAAGCCGGCGTCCTCACTCCACACCACGCGCAGGTCGGTCACCGCCCGCAGGGCATTGTTCGCGCCCAGGAAGACGACCAGTGTCTCGATGCCGTCCTGCGCGTCGGTGCCCTCGATGTCCTTGCCCAGCTCGGCCGCCGCACCCAGCTGGGTCAGGGCCCCCGCTGTCCGGGGCTGGGTGGGCAGCACCCTCAGGGCGGCGCGCTCACCGGCGTTCTGCACGATCTGATTCACGAGGTCGTCCTTGGGCACGTCGATCCGCTTACGGCACTCGTCCGCCGACTTCGACAGCGCATCGCGCAGATCCCACCCGAACACGGCAAGGTTGTGCATGATCGCCGTGGTCGACGGCACGGTCAGGCCTGCCCCTCGCTCCCAGTAGTCCTCCACCCGGTCCATCACCTGGCGAGCCCGGAACAAGGCCAGCGGCACCTCCCACCAGTCCACACCCCGCCCATAGCGGTCCTCCAGGTCACGCAGGAACCACTCGAGGTTGAAGGGCAGCCCGCCAAGCCCCCCGTAGAGGGGATACCGGAACTGCGGGAGACACCCCAGTTCGTACGCGACGATCGCCGGATACGACAACGACGTGTTGAAGATCGCCGCGCTCTGGAATCCCTGCGTCAGCGAATCCCCCACCGTGACCAGCCGGTGGCGAGGATTCCCCGCCCGCCCCGCAGCGACGTCGACCCCCAGCCTGGGATCGGTCACGGGCACCCGCGGCCCCTCCCCACCCACGGAATCGGCCATGTTCCCCTCCCACTGACAGCCTGCGGCGTACCGGCCGCGACCTCCGGTCTCGCCCGTCGGCCCTCGGCCCTTGTACGAGGCCATTTCCTGCGTAGCAGAGGCCGATCCAGGACGGCACTCTCCCGACAAGAGATACGCACAACCCGGTGCACGATCGGCGGCGTTCGGTATCGGCCCCGGGGCCGGTCACTGTCCGCCCGCCCGGATACGGTACGAAGATCTCTGTGAACGAAGAGACTCAGCCCGCGACCGTTCGTGTGTTCATCGCTCTCGCACCGCCCGACGACGCGAAGCAGGAACTGGAACAGGCACTGGGGCCCGCCTATCGCGCGCATCCCCGTATGCGGTGGAATCGCATCGAGGACTGGCACGTCACCCTGGCCTTCCTCGGCGAGGTACCCACACCGGTGGTCCCGCTCCTGCCTGCACCGCTCGCCCGCCTCGCGGCCGCCCGCAGCCCCCTCACCCTGGCCCTGCGCGGCGGCGGACACTTCGACGAGCGAGTCCTGTGGAGTGGGATCGACGGCGACCTGGAAGAGCTGCACCAGCTCGCCACCCAGGTGCGTGCCGTCGCCGACAACTGCGGTATCGCCCATGCGCACCGGCCGTTCCGCCCGCATCTGACTCTGGCCCGCGCCCGCCGCGACACCCCGTCATGTGCGGTGCAAGCCGCTGCCGGGCTCGCCGGGTTCACCGGCCGCCCATGGAAGGCCGAACGTCTGCACCTCGTAGCCAGCAACACCGGCCGTGGCCCAGGCCCCATCCACTACCGCGACATCGGCGCCTGGCGCTTCGACGAGCCGACGCGGACAAGCCCTCACGCCCTCTGACGGCAAAGCCGCGCCAGCCCACTCACAGCCGCCACACCTGCCTCAGGGTTGCCCGTTGCGCCGTCTCGTCGAACCGTGGCCGGGCCGCAGGTGGTTCCGTCGCCAGGGTCAATGCTGGATCAGACCGCCGACCGGGACAGGAGCGACGTGGCCGGTTGCCGGAACGGTCCGCGCCAGAGCGAGGCCGACGTCAGTGGAGGCTCACAGATCCAGGACGAGGCGCGGGCAGGCGGCGCGCGAGACACAGATGAACATCGTGTCATTGCACGCCTGTTCAGCAGGGGTGAGAAGGGAGTCTCGGTGCTCCACCGCGCCGTCGAGGACCGCGGTCTCGCAGGTGCCGCAGGTGCCCTCCTGGCATGAGGACAGCACTTGCACGCCGGCCTCCTCGACGCTCTCCAGGACACTCTTGTCCGGCGGGACCGTCACCGTGATGCCGGTGCGGGAGAGTTCCACCTCGAAAGAGGCCGGAGGGGCGTCGTCCTGCCGCACCCTCGGCGTGAAGCGCTCGACGTGCAGCGTGTTCTCCGGCCAGGCGGCACACCGCTGTTCCACCGCGTCGAGCAGGGGCTCGGGACCGCAGCAGTAGACGAGGGTGCCGGCGGAGGGGCTGTTGAGCAGCCCCTCCAGGTCGAGGAGGCCGGTCTCGTCCTGGGGGCGCAGTGCCACCCGGTGTGCGTGGTCCGTGGTGAGCTGCTCGGCGAAGGCCATGGTGGCGCGGTTGCGCCCGCCGTACACCAGCCGCCAGTCGGCTCCCCGCCGGTCGGCGGCGGCGATCATCGGCAGGATCGGGGTGATGCCGATGCCGCCCGCGATGAACAAGTAGCGCTGGGAGTCGATCAGTTGGAACCGGTTACGGGGGACGCTCACCCTGACCGTGTCGCCCTCGGCCAGCATGTCGTGCACGTACTGGGAGCCGCCCCGGCCCTCCGGCTCGTGCAGCACGGCCACTTGGAGGAGGGAGGTGTCCCCCGGATCGCCGCACAGCGAGTACTGCCTCACCAGGTCGGGACCCAGCACCAGGTCGATGTGGGCGCCCGGGCTCCACTGGGGAAGCCGCTCGCCGGTGGGGTGGGTCAGGCTGAGGCGGACGACGCCTTCGGCGAGAGACTCCTTGCGCACCAGGGTCAGGTCGAGTTCGCCCCCGGCGGGTGGAAGGCTCGTGCTGTTCATGATGAAGACTCTCTTTCCGGGGCGGACTCCGGGGCAGGGCCGGGGCGGTGGTCCCCGGGGTGGCCGAGCAGCCAGTCCCACAGCACCACCGGATCCTCGAACTCCCGCTGCGCACCGCAGTGACAGACGGCCAGGAGCCGATCGGTGCCGAGCACCCAGTGGATGCGGTGGACGTCCTCACCGGCGAGGGCGGGTGGGTGCAGCGGGATCACCGGGCCACCGCCGTCGCCCGCGTCCCGGTCCCCTCCTGGGCCAGGCGGGCGAGGATGCGGCGGGCTGCGAGTCCCCCCGTGTCGATGTTGATGCTCAGCTCCTGGTAGCCGGCCTGTTCGGTGTCCAGGGATTTCTGCAGCACATTGAGGGCGACGACGTCCTGCATGACCACGGTGTGGTTGTTGTCGTGCAGGAATTCCGTGACGTTCTGGTCGTCGAGGGCGAAGTCGCGCGCCACGGCCCAGAAGTCGTACGTCGTCTTCTCCGTCGACGGGGTAATGCCGTAGACGACCTCCACATGGAAGGCGTGCGGGTCGCTGCCGTCCGGGTTCGGGCCGGGCGCGCCGACCGGCGCGATGCGCGAGTGGAGCAAGTAGAGACACGGTGCGTGGTACTCGATGTCCTGCCAGCGGCTGATGCGTCCCTCGATCCCCGTGGACCTGGCGTAGAACGGAGGGCATGCCGCGTCGTCCATGTGGCGGCTGACGCGGATGATGCCGGCCTTGTCGTCGACCTCGGTGGTGATGGGCGTCTCGGCCACCTCCGGTGTGCCGATGTAGCCACCGTGCAGGTACGTCTCGTGCGACAGGTCCATGAGGTTGTCGACCAGCAGACCGTAGCCGCCGTCGATCGGCTCCATGCCCGACACCACCGTGTACTCGGGCGAGTCCATCCACGGAGCGCGGGGCGCCAGACTGTCCCCGGGCTCACTGTCGCCGATCCACACCCACACGAAGGAGTCCTGCTCGATCACCGGTACGTCTTCAGGCGCGCCGTGCGTGGGATGCGTCGCTGGCCGGGTACGAAGACACATCCGCCGTCGGTGCCGTAGGTGAAACCGTGGTAGCCGCACACCACCCGGTCCCCGTCCAGCCGACTCGGCGCCTGCGACAGCGGGAAACGCCTGTGCACACAGCGCTCGGACATCGCCACCGCCCGGCCGTCCTCCGTGCGGTACAGGAGGATCGGCTCGCCCAGCACGGTACGTCCGAGCAGCTCGCGCCCGACCTCGCGGCCATAAGCGGCGACGTACCACTGATTTCGTACGAAAGCAGTCATGATCGTTCCCTTCGGAGTGGAGCGTCGCAGGGCTTGAGTGCGCGTGGTGCCGACGACATGGGCGCGCGTTCCTGATCTGCGGCAGGCGGTGGCTCATCGGCCGCTTGGCGCGGGAGTACGTCGGCCGGTGCGGACCAATGGTGGGCTCGGCGCCCCCGGGTCACCAGGGGGCTTTCCGGATGCCGGGAAACATCTGCGTGATCCCGGCCCGCCTGACGGGACGGACGGCGCAGTTCCGATCTACGGCGTGGTCAAGGCGCGGGAGATCGCCCGGGCGCTCGTACAGACGAGCCGGGCCAAACCGGGCGCGGAGGCGCTGCCATGACGGACCACCAGCGATACCGAGGCGATCACCGTGCCGCCGCGGTGCACCGGCGCTGCGACCGACAGGGCGTCCATCGTGACCTGCCGATCGCTGACCGCGTAGCCGTTGGTCCGCACATCGGCCAACATGCGCCGCAATGTACGCGGGTCGGTGACCGTGCCCGGCGTGAATCGCTCGATGGGGCCGGCGAGCGCCTCTCCCTGCACCTCGGCAGGGGCGTGCGCGAGCAGCACAAGGCCCACGCCGCTGGCCGTGAGGGCGAAGCGCCCGCCCACGCGGGTCAGCACGGGCACCGCACCGGACCCCGCGATGCGCTCGACGAAGACGACCTCCGTGCCCTCGCGCACAGCGAGCTGAACGTTCTCGCGGGTGACCTGGGAGAGGTCCTCCAGGAACGGCAGGGCCCGCTCCCGCAGGCCCTGCCCACGCGGTGCGAGCGAGGCGACTTCCCACAGGCGCAGGCCGACGCGGTAACACCCTTCGTCACCGCGCTCCAGCGCTCCCCAGGCGATGAGCTCGCCGAGCATCCGGTGCACGGTCGACACCGGAAGCCCCGACCTCCGGGACAGCTCGCTCAACGTCATCTCCGGGTACTTCGCGCTGAACGCACCGAGGATCCGCAGGGCGCGGCCAAGTACGGGCCCCGTGCCCGACTCCGCGCCACGGCGGGACCGGGGCATCTGGGCGCCTCCCCCGCCAGCCGCCGGTGACGGCGACCCACCGGCCTGCTGCGGCTCACCTGCGAGCGAGTCTTCCAAAGATCCCTCACTGATTCCCGACTGGCTGTGGCGGTCAGTGTGCAAGACGGTCGCGGCCGCGTCGAGACATAGTGCTCCCCCATCGGTCCTTGAGGCCGTGGACGGGAGGCCGTGGGCGGGAGGCGGGGAGAGCGACCAGAGCTGCGCCCGCGTCTGCTCCCGATGAGTTTGGTGAACGGGCACGGTCTGCACGTACAACCGCGAACCGGAGGTACTCATGACCCTCAAGGCACTGCCCCCTGTCGTCGACACCGAGACCTGGGAGCGCCAGCTGGACGACTTGCGCGTCCGGGAGAAGGCGGCGACCCGGGAACTCGACGCGATCGCCGCGCAACGCCGCCGGATGCCGATGGTCGAGATGCCCGGCTACACCCTTCAGGGCGAGGACGGACCGGCCCCGCTCACCGACATCTTCGGCGACAAGTCTCAGCTGATCGTCTACAACCACATGTGGTTCCCCGGAAAGAAGTGGCAGTGCCCGGGCTGCACGGGGTTCACGTCCCAGTTCACCCGACCGGAGTTCTTGGAGGCCTACGACGCCAGGTTCGTCATCGTCACGCAAGGGCCCATCGACGAGGCCCTCGCCTACAGGCGGCGGGTCGGGAACAAGATGACCTGGTACTCCACCGCGGACAGCCCGTTCGGCACCGATGTGGGCGCACCGCCCGGCGGTGGATTCGCGGTCAACGTCTTCCTGCGCGACGGCGACACCGTCTACCGCACCTGGCACACCAACGGCCGGGGCACCGAGCAGCTCAGTCACACCTTCCCGCTGATCGACCTGTTGCCGTACGGGCGGCAGGAAGAGTGGCAGGACTCGCCCAAGGGCTGGCCACAGTCCCCCACCTACAGCCTGTGGGCAGGCTCCGAGGACATCGCCGCCCGCTACGGTCCTACAACTGCGTAGCCCCGTACCTCAGTTGAGTCTCTTCTTGACGGCGTCCTTGATGCCGTAGGCCGCGCCGATCACTGAGCCCCGGGTTTGGTGGAGGACGGCTCTCAGAGCCCCGCTCGGGCCATGCCGCCCCGTCAGTCGCGCGCAGGTATCGGCGAAGCGGTCCGCGACGAGTGCCGGCTCGTAGCGCGCTGAGGCGGCTCGTGCCGCCTCAGCCATCCGCTGACGCAGCTCATCACTGTTGATGAGCTCCAGTAGATTCGCGGCCAGGGATCCCTCGTCGCCCATGGGAATGAGACGCCCGTCGACGCCATCGGAGATGATCTCTCTCGGTCCCAGTGGGCAGTCGGTGGAGACGACGGGCACGCCACACCGCATCGCTTCAACGATCGTCATGCCGAACGATTCGTGGTCGGACGCGCTCGCGGCCAACCCCGCTCTGAGCCACTCAGATTCCAAGGGCGAGACCGCGCCCATGAGAAACGCATGCTTCTGCATCCCCAATTGCTCGATGAGCCCCTGTAGTTGCCTTCCGTGACCTCCGGCGATCCCCGGACCGAAGATGCGAAGACACCAGTCCGGGCGCACATGGCGCACTCTGTCGAAGGCCCGGATCAGGAGGTCGTACCGTTTCGACGGGACGAGCCGCCCGGCGGCGACCACTACTTTCTCCCTGTCGCCCGACGGGGCGCTTCGTGGCGCCGGGACGGGGTTGGGGAATGCTTCGATGCGTACTCCTGGAAGCATCATGTGCCTCCGGTAGGTGTTCGCATCAGCCAAGGTCGTGGTCGTCAGCATGTCCAGTCGCGGATACAGACGACGCAGTGAAAGCCGTAGCGCTCGCGTGTGATTCCGGAAGGTCAGATGCTCTTGCCCTACGCGCAGCGGCCCTCGCTTGGCCTGCAAGCAGATATGTGCGTTCAGGCCTGGTCGAGTACCCACGATGACGTCGCTCGCCAGAGTGCTCAAGTACTGAGCAATTCGCTGATCGGTCAATCTGCTGTAGTACGGGTATTGCGTCTCGTTGCGGGGAAATACGACGGAGCGCCTCTGAGACTCAGGCAGGTCACCCTCATATCCCGGGGTCCCCATTCTCAGGTCCACGAGATGTCGAAGCCGGATCCGGGGATGAACGGGAAACGCAGGCGAATCCTTGTGCCGGTAGACCGACATGATCTCCACGTCATGCTGCTCGACGAGCGCGTTGGCGAGGTTGGTAGTGGCACGGATCGTGCCACCGAAGCCAAATGAATTATGGATCAGGAACGAGATATGCAAGATGCCGACGCTCCAGTAACCGCAGTCCATGCGGATAGTCGCCGAGGCCCAACACGACGCAAATGCGGGAAACGGGGCCACTCACCGTCCCAACGACAAGATCCACTGAAGGTTGCGAGCCTGCACCCAAGCGGCCGAGCAGTTGACGGACTTGGTAGATAGGATAAGAGCCGCCCTTCTCAAGCTGCGCTTTCCGGCGCCTTGTTCCGGGTTTTGATTTTGTGCCGCGCCGTTCGGATCTCCACACCGACCGCCTGGTGGCCAGCCTCTTTTTACACCAAGGTTGTTGAAAGCCCCTCAACTCCCTGTGGCTGCGTCAGTAGATCTTCCGGTGTGCGCATCGCACGCTGAGGCGCCAGCGAGCGCCGACAGTCGACCATCTGGAGGCAATTGGCGGCATTTTCATATCGCAGGCGCCCCTCGAACGAGTGAAATCTTCTGACAAAAAGACGAGAACCCACGCATATGCGCTGTCTGGACTGCCGCGCATGGTCCTGTCGTCCCTGATCCGTTCGCCGTCGCGAGGCCGTCGCGACGTTGGTGATGAGAGGCCGGGGACAATTCATGCGCAGCAGCAATCGCCAGTACCTCGTGTCCGTGGATCATTTGCGTGCCTACGCTGCCGTGCTGGTGCTCCTCTGTCACGGCACGCAGATGATCTCTCCGTACCTCAGAGAGATCCCGAACGGTGACCCGCACGGCTGGCTGTATACGGATAACCCCCTGGCCACCATGGTGTTGGAAGGACACACCGGAGTGGCCCTCTTCATGGTCCTTTCCGGATTCATCTTCACCATCGGCACCCTGGGAAAGGACGTTCACTATGGCCGGTTCCTGGGCAACCGGGTTCTGCGGATCTTCCCGCTCTACATCGCGCTGATCATCCTGGGGGTCGGCGCGCACAAGCAGGGTGCGGACCTGCTGGCCGTGCTCCAGTCCCTGGTCGGCCTCGGAAACCTGCCCGGATCCCTCAATCTGGGGGCCGTGTCGAGCATGTGGTGGGCCATCGCGGTCGAGTTGCAGTTCTATCTGATGTTCCCGCTGTTCAGCAGGCTCCTCACCAAGCACGGCCCTGCGGCTCTGCTCAAGGTTCTGGCCGGCGTTGCCGTGATCCGAACACTGGTGTGGGCCTCGGCCGACGGCAGTATCAACGTGAACTCGATGCTCTACTACAGCCTCGCCGGCAGAATCGATCAGTTCCTGATGGGCATGGTGGCCGCCTGGTTCTTCGTGCACCATCGAAAGCGGTTCCAGGGACCGCTGAAGGTCGGCATCGCAACAACCTTGGTCACAGGTGCGGTCTGGGCCTTCAACCAGACCCATTCCTTCCACGAGGGGCACGCCACACGTCTGCTCTGGGTCGACGTGGAAGGAACCCTGTGGTCCCTGGTGGTACTGACCTACGTGGCCACCTTCACCTCGACGGGGCTCGTGTCGAGGGCTGTCGCCAAAGTCGGCGAAATGAGCTTCTCCGTCTATCTGCTCCACTACATGGTGGTTACGGCGATCATCTCCCACCGCTGGTGGATCGAGCTGACGGGGCGCCCTGTGGTGGATGCCTTCATCACAGCGACAGCGGCAGTTCTGCCCATCACATTGGCTGCGGCCGTCGTCACGTTCCATGGCATCGAACGCCCGTTCCTCGGGTGGCGTCGCGCCTACCTCCTCACAGAGCAAGGGCAAGGGCCAGGGCAAGAGCGTCAGCGCGAGCAGGAACAGGACCAGGAGCAGGAGCAGGAGCAGCCCGAGGTCACGGCACATCCCCCTGCACCCAAGGCCACACTCGTATCGCCCAGATAGCCGGGAGTCCTCCGCTCTCGCGCGCCGGTAGCGCCGGTAGCGCCGGTAGCGCCGGTAGAGGCCCCGACGCTCGGCTGTCCCTCGGGTCGGCGGTCGGGGTACAGGGCGGGTCGACCAGGTCCGACCGGTCGTGCAGTCCGGCGGGGGTGGGGTCTCGGCCCTGATGCGGGTCGCCTCCGGTCGCCGAGCGGCAGCGACACCGTGATTCGGCAGGCTCAGCCGTCCTGCGGCTCCCTCTCCCACTTGCCCCACCAACTGTACAAGGGGCGTCCCTCCCGGCCGCTGGTGCGGAACGGCTTGCCCTGGTCGTCGATGCGCAGCACGTCGTGCCGCTTGCCGCTTGACCACTCCAGTTCCAGGTACCAGCGCACGTCGTGCAGGTCGGCGCCGGCCGCGATGTAGAAGACCTCGGGGTCGTTCTCGCTGACCTTGTACGGGAAGTCGCGCCGGTCGTCCTTCTGCGTGACACGCGGCGTCGCGGCGTCGAGGTCGACGGTGAAGGCCTTGGTATCCACCTTGCCGCCGCAGTCGGCACCCACCTGGAAGTTGTTCCAGGCCAGCGGTGCGCCGGTGCTCTGCACGCGGACGTTCATCCCTTGCAGGACGACGGTGTCCCTGCCCATGCCCTGCACGGTGACCTCGATGTACTGGTTGCGGGCCGAGACGGCACCGAGGTCGCCGACCCAGCCGGGGGCGTCCCGCGCCGTGGGCCGCTCCGGCACCTCGTCGGGCTCGCGGTTCACCAGGAACTCCTGCTCGCAGTCGTCTTCGTAGGCGTACGGCCTGGTGCGCGCCGTCAGCGGCATGCCGGAGCCCTCGCCGTGCGCGCCGTCGGGCCCGGCCTTGCCGGGCCGATCGGACGGCGAGGCACTCGGATCCGACGGGGCGCTGGGCCCGAGGCTCTGCTCGTGCTTGTCACCGTCACCACCGCCGTTCATGGCAAGAGCGAGGGAGCAGATCCCGGCGACCGCGGCGACGGCAGCGGCGAGGACGAGGATCCGCCGTCTGCGCGAAGGGGGCAGCGGCGTCGAGGCGGTCACGCGGGCGGGGCCCGACTGCGTCGCAGGCTCGGACTCAGGATCAGGACCGGGATCGGACTCAGGACCGGGATCGGACTCAGGACCGGGATCGGACTCAGGACCGGGATCGGACTCCGGGGCGCTGGCAGCCGCCAGCTCCGCCTTCCGCCCTCGATCCGCGTCCGCCAGGATCCATCGCCGGTGGACCTCCACCAGCTCCTCCGGGCTCGCCTTGCAGAGGCGGGCGAACCTCTCCACCGGCGCGAACTCGGCCGGCACCGCGTTCCCGTTGCAGTACCGGTGCAACGTGGACGTACTCATGTGAAGCCTCTTGGCCAGCACTCCATAACTGAGCCCGGACCGCTCCTTGAGCTCCCGAAGAAGCTCCGCGAGCGACGCCATTCCCCACCTGCCCCATTCGCCCTGTATGTTCCGAGGCCCCCGCGCCCGTGGGGATCAGCCATCTCCCGTGGGGATCAGCCATCTCCCGTGGCCGAGACGCCGAGCGGCTCATGTGCGGTTCCGGTTGCCCGGACATCCCCCACGCCGCCGCACCGCTACCGCGCCAACTCCCGGCCAGTTTCTCCTTATTAAGGACAAAGTATGGACGATGCACGGCGCGCTTCGTACGCTGGGCGTCGCTCTCGTACGGAAGTCTGCGTCAGGCACGGCCAGAAGCCGCAGCCCGCACCACCGGTATGTGCATGAACTCCACTCCGCGGACGCGGGCCGAGGCGGCCCGGGCCGCTTCACAGCGCCCAGCAGGAGACAGAGTGAAGCCACACGAGCACGCCACGACCCCACGCCGCATCCGCCGACGCACGCGTCTGAGACCGCGCAGAGGCGGCAGAACCACCGGGGTACTCCTCGGGCTGCTGCTCGCCGGCGGGCTCACCGCGCCGACCGCCGGAGCCGACGAGAGGCCTTTCGCCGACCTTCCGCCGCAGGAGCCGGGCGTCACGCTGCGGGTGTTCGACATCCAGTCCCCGCTCAGCAAGCTCTGCGACCTCAAGCCCGCCCAGACCCCCAACGTCGACAAGCTGATCCCCACCGTCGACTGGTCCTCCACCGAAGGCTTCGGCTTCACCGACAACTTCGTGTCGCAGATCATCGGCAACATCAAAGTGCCCGACGACGGCGCGTACACCTTCCGTCTGATCAGCGACGACGGCTCCCGCCTCCTCATCGGCGACAAGAAGGTCATCGACCACGACGGACTGCACGGCGCCGAGCCCAAGGACGGCGAGATCACGCTCGCCCCGGGCTACCATCCGCTGCGCATCGACCACTTCGACCGCGGCAACGACCAGCAGGTCACCCTGCAGTGGAAGCCGCCGGGCGCCGACGCCTTCACCCTCGTGCCCAACTCCGTCCTCAGCACCGACGCCGGCGTGGTGCGGGTCACCGCGCCGGGCCGCAAGGAGTGCGAGGGCAGCTACGACACTCCCGGCGACGGCCTTCCCCTGACCTCGGTCAATCCCGGCTACAAGCTGACCGACCTGCGGCCCAAGGGATTTGAACCGCAGGTCTCCGCGATGGACTGGCTGCCCGACGGCCGACTCGCGGTGACCACATGGGGCGGCAGCCAGGAGACCAAGGGCGAGGTGTACGTCCTGGACAACGTCACCGGCGACACCGGCCCCGACAAGGTCACGTACAAGAAGATCGCCGATGGACTCAAGGAGCCGATGGGCATCAAGTACGTCGACGGGAAGCTGTATGTCTCTCAGAAGCATCAGCTGACCGAGCTCGCCGACATCGACGGCGACAACGACGCGAGCGAGATCCGGAAGATCGCCGAGTGGCCGTACGGCGGCAACTTCCACGAGTTCGCATTCGGGCTGCTCTACGAGAAGGGCAACTTCTACCTGAACCTGTCCGTCGCCATCAACTACGGCGGCGCGACGACCGATCCGCAGCCCGCCGCGAACCGCGGCACCACGATCAAGGTGAACAAGGCGAGCGGGAAGGTCAGTTACCTGGCCGGTGGTCTGCGCACCCCCAACGGCATCGGCCGCGGCCCGGACAACGAGCTGTTCGTCACCGACAACCAGGGCGGCTGGCTGCCCGCGTCGAAGCTCGTGCACGTCAAGCAGGACCGGTTCTTCAACCACTACACGAACCCCGAAGGCCCGTTCGACGACAACAGTGTCACCAAGCCGGTGCTGTGGCTGCCGCAGAACGAGATAGCCAACTCCCCCAGCACCCCCATGACCGTGAAGAAGGGGGCCTTCGCCGGACAGTTGATGTTCGGCGACGTCACCTACGGCGGCCTGCAGCGCGCCGATCTGGAGAAGGTCAACGGCGAGTTCCAGGGCGCGGTCTTCCGGCACACCCAGGGCCTTGAGTCCGGCATCACCCGCATCTCCACCGGTCCTGACGGAGCGATCTACACCGGCGGGCTCGGCGCGGACGGCAACTGGGGCCAGGAGGGCAAGCTCCGCTTCGGCCTGCAGAAGCTCACCCCGAACGGCAAGACCGCCTTCGACATCAAGACCATGCGCGCCACCCGCGACGGCTTCAAACTCACCTACACCAAGCCGCTGTCGGACAAGACCATCGAGAAGCTGACCAGCGGTGCCTACTCCGTCGAGCAGTGGCGCTACGCCCCCACCCCCGCGTACGGCGGCCCCAAGGTCGACGAGGAGACCCTGCCCGTCACCGGCGCCGAAATCTCCGGCGACCGCCGCACGGTCCAGCTGACCATCCCCGGGCTCAAGAGCGACCGGGTGGTCCACGTACGCTCACCGCGCCCGTTCTCCTCGGCCGACGACGAGCAGCTGTGGTCCACCGAGGCCTGGTACACGCTCAACGCGCGCCCGGGCCAGGACGAGCCGGTCACGTCGTACGACGCCGAGTCGGCGCGGCTCTCCGGCGGCGCGGACATCGACACCGAGCACGCCGGGTACACCGGTGGCGGCTTCGTCGACAGCTTCAAGGACCCGGGGGCCACCGCCACCTTCGACGTCCAGGCTCCGGCCAAGGGCACCTACGCCGTGGGCCTGCGCTATTCCAACGGCCCCAACCCGTCCGCCGGCACCAAGACGCTCGGCGTCAGCGTGAACGGCGGGCAGGCACGCCGGACGGAGCTCCCGTCGACCGAGACGTGGAAGCGCTGGTCGACCAAGACCGAGAAACTCGCCCTGCGCAAAGGCCGCAACACCATCTCCTACTCCTACCGGCCCGAGGACACCGGTCACGTCAATCTCGACATGATCGAGGTACGCAGACCGGACAGCCGCATCGACCTGTTCTCCGGCGGCAGCACTTCCACCGCCTGGCAGCACACCGACGGCCGCAGCGTCGAATGGCCGCACACGGCCGACAAGTCGATCGAGGTGTGCTGCGGGGACATCCGCACCAAGCAGGCCTTCGGCGACTTCAAGCTGCACGCCGAATTCCGCGTACCGAAGCTGCCGGACGATGTCACCGGGCAGGATCGCGGGAACAGCGGGATCTACCTCCAGGAACGGTACGAGGTCCAGATCCTGGACTCGTACGGAGTGGAGAAGCTCGCCGCGAACGAGGCCGGCGCCATCTACACCAAGAAGGCCGCCGACCTGAACGCCTCGACCGCGCCGGAGACGTGGCAGACGTACGACATCGTCTTCCGCGCCGCCCGATTCGGCGCGGACGGGAAGAAGACCGCGGACGCGAGGATCACCGTGGTGTGGAACGGCAAGAAGGTCCACGACAACGTGGCCGTCGACGGCCAGACCGGAGCGGGCGATCCCGAATCCGCGGCGGCGGGCGCCATCCGGCTCCAGGACCACGGCAACAAGGTCCGCTTCCGCAACGTATGGATCGAGCCCGTGGACTGATCATCCAGATGTGACCCCGCATGTGTGTATCACTCCTGCGGGGGACGCGAGGGATAGCCGATCACCGAACAGGGCAACGAGCCTGACGTGACAACAGCCCGCGCACCGCTGTGGCGGTGCGCGGGCCTCACGGATTCACGGGCCCACGGGCTTTCGGACTCACGAGCCCTGAGAACTAAGGCGGACAATCATGCGCAGGGCAATCGCAATGAGGAAGCAGCTCTCCGTACTACTTGTGACGGTGGCTGCCGCTGCCGCCACCATGGCGCCGCTCTCCACGGCGCACGCGGCCGACGGATACGACCGGTGCCCCGCTGGCTCCTACTGCATGTTCTCGGGCCTCGACGGGACCGGTGACATGATCACGCTCAAGGGAAGCACTCCGGACCTCGCGGCCCTCGGCATGGGTGACCGGGCCAAGTCGGACTGGAACCGGACGCCCTCGACCATCTACCTCTGGTCCGACGCGAATTACAGCGGCTGTACGGTCGTGACCTCCTCGGGCCCGACCGGCAAGGGGAACTTCTTCCCCACCTACCGGGACTTCCTGAGCTCGGTGCAATTCGACGGTCCTGGCGGTCCCAGCTGCGGCACACCGCCCGACGGGGACGGCTGAGCGGGGGCTCGACACCGGTCGCGCTCAGGGCCTGGGCGTGTCCTGCGCCCAGGTCTCCGGCTGCCAGATTCCGGCGCGCCGCAGTGACTGTGAGCAGTGCAGATAGATCTCGTCCAGCTCCACGACGATCGCCAGGCGGGGCCGCTTGCCCTTGGCGGTCATCAAGTCGAAGAACGGAGCGTCCGTCAGGATCCGTGCCCGGCCGTTGATGCGCAGGATGTCGGCCCTGCCCGGCACCAGGTGGAGCAGCCCCACGTGCGGGTTCTCCAGGATGTTGCGGAAGCTGTCGCCTCGCCGGTTGCCGGGGCGGTCGGGAAGGGCGACGGTGCGCGCGTCGAGGATGTGGATGAAACCCGGCGCGTCGCCTCGCGGGGAGGTGTCGCAGTTGCCTGCCGCGTCCGATGTGGAGAGGAGGCAGAACGGAGAGCGGGCCAGGATCTCCAGGTCTTGCGAGGTCAGCTCGTCGTGAACCTTGTCGATGACGATCGGGTGCGGCGCGCCGAGCAACTCCGTCAGCTCTTCGCCCGAGCGGAGCTCTTGCCAGGCGTGCGGCGCCGTCGCGCTGCCGCCTGGGGACGGGACGGTTGCGGGTATCGCGGCGTCGGGCACGGGGAGCAACCTCACAGGTCGGCGAACAGGCAAGAAGACGAACAGACTGGCGATTATGTAATGTTAGGCTCACCTTACTGGAGTATAAAATGGCAGGTGAGTGTGCCCCTGCCTGAACAAGGAGCAATTGATTCATGGCTGGGAGCAGCCGCACAGGGCGTGTGCCCCAAAGGCGGTGGCCATGAAGGCAGCAGCCACTTCCGAACCCTCGGGCGGCGCCAGGAGCCCGGGAGCGACGGTTTCCGCGGCGCCCGGCCGTGGCCGTGGCGGTCCCGCCCTCGGCGCCGGTCTCGTCCTGCTGGTCGCGGTCCTCCTGCTCATCATGTGGGCAAGCCTGCTGGTCGGTTCCGGTGATGTCGGCGCCGGTGATCTGCTGCCCGGCATCTTCGACCCGGATCTGTCCGACAAGGGTCAGTTGATCTTGCAGGAAGTACGGATCCCACGTACCGCGGCCGGTCTCCTGGCCGGTGTCGCGCTCGGCCTGGCCGGCACGGTGATGCAGGGCGTGGCCCGCAACCCCCTCGCCGATCCGGGCGTCCTCGGCGTCAACTCCGGTGCCTCCGCCGCCGTGGTCTTCGCGATCAGCATCCTTGGCATCTCCGATCCCGGTCACTACATCTGGTTCGGCTTCCTCGGCGCCCTCGTCGCCTCCGTCGTCGTGTTCGGCATCGGTTCCATGGGCCGGGAGGGCGCCACGCCCGTCAAACTGGCGCTCGCCGGTGCGGCGACCGGTGCGGCGCTGCTCTCCCTCACCACATCGATGCTGCTCACCGACTCGAAGTCGTACGACCAGTATCGCTTCTGGCAGGTCGGCTCGCTCACCGGGCGCGACGCCCCCGTGCTGTGGCAGGCTCTGCCGTTCATCGCTGTCGGCACCGTCGTCGCACTGCTCCTCGGACCTCGCCTGAACGCCCTGTCCCTGGGTGACGACCTCGCGCGGGGCCTGGGTCAGCGGATCGGCCTGGCTCGCACCGCCTGCGCGGTGGCCGTCGTGCTGCTCTGCGGTGCCGCGACGGTGGTCGCTGGGCCGATCGCGTTCCTCGGGCTCGTCGTCCCGCACGCCGCCCGGTTGTTCACCGGACCCGACTACCGGTGGGTCCTGCCGTACAGCGCACTGATCGCCCCGGCGCTGCTGCTGACCGCGGACATCGTGGGGCGGGTGATCGCCCCGCCCTCCGAGGTGCAGGCGGGCATCGTGACCGCCGCGATCGGTGCGATTCCGTTCGTGCTCCTTGTGCGCCGCCGGAAGCTGTCCGAACTGTGAGCGGGGTGTGGGAGTAGTGGGCGGGCGCAGGGACGAGGCCGGTGTGGTCGTCGCCGGCGACAGGAGCGATGTGTCGCGGGCCGAGGCGGTGAGTCGCATTCATGCCGTGCGGCGGGCTCGCCGCACGCGCGTGGCGCTGGTCCAGTTGGTTCTCCTGGCGGCCACCGCGGCCGTGTTCGGTGCCGCGCTGAGCTTCGGCGACATGTCCGTGCCGCTCGGCGACGTGATCGGCGCACTGACCGGCGGCGGGGATCCGGGCACGCATTTCGTCGTCGTGGAACTGAGGCTGCCGCGTGTGCTGCTCGGCCTGCTCGTCGGCGTCGCCTTCGGTCTCAGCGGAGCGCTCTTCCAGGCGCTGCTGCGCAATCCACTGGCCAGCCCCGACGTGATCGGCATCAGCCAGGGTGCGAGCGCGGCGGCCGTCCTCGCCTCGCTCGGCTTCGCGGTGAGCGGTATCGCCCTGTCCGCCGCCGCGCTGGGCGGCGCGCTCCTGAGTGCCGCCGTCATCTACGCCTTCGCCTGGCGTCGCAACGTGTCCGGTCAGCGATTCGTGCTCGTCGGCATCGGCATCGGCGCGGGGCTCTCCAGCGTCACCTCGTACCTGCTGACCAACTCCGAGGTGACCGAGGCGCAGAACGCGCTCGTGTGGCTCACCGGCAGCCTCAACGGCAGCACCCTGGAGCAGGTGTGGCCGCTGCTCGGCGCGCTCGTGCTCCTGCTGCCCCTGACCGCTGTCGCCGCGCGTGACCTCGGCCCGCTGCAACTCGGCGACGAGACAGCGGCCGGGCTCGGTACCCGCGTGGGCCGCGGCCGACTCGCGCTGCTCGGCTGTGCGGTCGCGCTGGCCGGGGTCGCCACGGCGGCGGCGGGTCCAGTCGCGTTCGTCGCGTTCGTGTCGGCGCCGGTGGCCCGGCGTCTCGTACCGGGCTCGGGTGCCGCACTGGTACCCGCCGCGCTGACCGGCGCGCTGCTGGTGACGGCTGCCGACTTCGCCGCTCAACACCTGCTGTGGTCCAGCCAGTTCCCGGTCGGCGCGGTCACCAGCTTGATCGGGGCCCCCTACCTGCTGTGGTTGCTGGCCCGCGCCAATCGCACGGGAAGGGCCGGATGACGGTGGCGGACGAACAGAAGGACGAGGACATGGGCGCCGGCAAACACACCCTGGGCACACGGGACATCCACCTCGGCTACGACGGCCGCGAAGTGGTCCGTGGCCTGAGCCTGGACATCCCACCCGGCGGCATCACCATGATCGTCGGCCCCAACGCCTGCGGGAAGTCGACGCTGCTGCGTGCCATGGCACGGCTGCTCACCCCGACGTCCGGCAGCGCGTTGCTGGACGGACGCAGCATTCACACGATGCCGACCCGCGAGGTCGCCGCACGCCTGGGCATCC
Organism: Streptomyces sp. NPDC058257; assembly: GCF_042881845.1. Classification (NCBI taxonomy): domain Bacteria; kingdom Bacillati; phylum Actinomycetota; class Actinomycetes; order Kitasatosporales; family Streptomycetaceae; genus Streptomyces; species Streptomyces sp. NPDC058257. The sequence goes on along the minus strand of NZ_JBHVXJ010000009.1, from coordinate 100,909 downwards.
TGCCCCAGACCCCCGTGGCGCCCGACGGCATCACCGTCAGCGACCTCGTGGGCCGCGGCAGGTACCCGCACCAGGGCTGGTTCCGGCGCTGGACCACCGAGGACGACGCCGCCGTCGCCGACGCGCTGCTCGCCACGGACGTCCTGGACCTGGCGGGGCGTCCGGTGGACGAGCTGTCGGGCGGCCAGCGCCAGCGCGTGTGGATCGCCATGGCACTGGCCCAGCGCACGGACATCCTCCTGCTCGACGAACCGACCACCTATCTTGACGTGAGCCATCAACTGGACGTGCTCGACCTCCTGGTCGATCTCAACCAGGAGCACGGCACCACGATCGTGGTGGTCCTCCACGACCTGAACCTGGCCTGCCGCTATGCCGATCACCTTGTGGCGATGCGGGACGGCCACGTCATCGCCGAGGGGAAACCGCGGGACGTCGTCACCGAGGAACTGGTCAACGAGGCTTTCGGGATGCGCTCTTCGCTGGTCGCCGACCCGGTGTCGGGCACACCGCTCATCGTCCCGATCGGCCGCCACCGCGTGGCTGACCGGACATGACCGGTGGACCGGAGCATCGTATCCCGTTCACCGATCAACTTAGGGTACCCTAACTACATGTCCCTACGTCTCAAGTCGCTGTTCACGCGGGCCTCGCGCGGCCCCCTCTCCGTTCGTTCCTCCGGTCGCCGTCGGAACTCCGTCGCCGCGGCCGTGGCGGCCCTCGCCCTCACCGGCGGTCTGACCGCGTGCTCGTCCTCCGACGACGACAAGGGCGGTTCCGCCGCCTCGACGGCGGGCTTCCCGGTGAAGGTCGCCACGAAGTTCGGCGAGATCACCGTGCAGAAGAAGCCGCAGCGCGTGGTGGCGCTCGGCTGGGGAGACGCGGAGACCGCGCTCGCCCTCGGCGTCCAGCCCGTGGGCGCCAGCGACTGGCTCGCCTTCGGCGGTGACGGCGTGGGGACATGGGCGAAGGGCCTGTACAAGAAGAGTCCGACCAAGATCGGCACGCTGGAGCCGGAGTACGAGAAGATCGCCTCCCTCAAGCCCGATCTGATCCTGGACACCAAGTCCAGCGGCGACCAGAAGCGTTACGACACCCTGAGCAAGCTCGCGCCCACCATCGGCGTGCCCAAGGGCGGCGAGCAGTACCTGACCAACTGGGAGACGCAGATCAGGATGGTCGCGGACTCGCTCGGTCTCCACGACAAGGGCGAAGAGCTGATCGCCAAGACGGAGAAGAAGTTCAAGGCCGCCACCGCGCAGCACCCCGAGTTCAAGGGCAAGACCGCCACGTCCGGCTCGCGCACCAGCGTCGGCTACGGCGCCTACGTGAAGAGCAGCGGTCGCGTCGACTTCCTGGAGCGGCTCGGCTTCAAGAACAACCCCGAGGTCGACGCCAAGGCGGGCAAGTCCTTCTCCGTCACGGTCTCCCGCGAGAGCCTCGACATGCTCGACTCCGACCTGCTGGTCATGGCGCCGATCGGCCTCCCCAAGTCGAAGATCGAGAACGACCCGCTCTACAAGGAGATCCCTGCCGTCAAGGCCGGACATGATGTCGTCTTCGACCCGAAGTCGACGCTCAGTTCCGCCTTCGCCACCGACTCGGTCCTCTCCGTCTCCTACGCTCTGGACAAGGTCGTCCCCGAGTTCGCGAAGGCCCTGCGCTGATCACGTCGTACGCCCCGGGCTGACATCTGATCGCGTCGAAGTAGGCAGGAATCCACCTGGGTCTGCCTACTTTGACGTATGGAGAATGTGTCGCGCGATCCCGTCGTGCCGGACGGCACGAACCCGCTGAGCCGGCTCTCGCTGGAACAACTGCGATGTCGTACGAGCCTGAAGTGGCGGACCTATCCGCACGACGTACTGCCGCTGTGGGTGGCCGAGATGGATGTCCCGCTCGCGGAGCCTGTCGCCGAGGCGATAACCGATGCTGTCGCGCTCGGCGACACCGGCTATCCCGCCGGTAGTGCCTACGCCGAGGCGCTGGCCGAGTTCGCCCACAAGCGGTGGGCCTGGGACGGACTTGCCGTCGAGCGCACGGCGATCGTGCCCGACGTGATGCTCGGCGTCGTCGAGATGCTCAAGCTGGTCTCCGCGCCAGGTGACCCCGTCGTCGTCAACTGTCCTGTCTACCCGCCCTTCTATCAGTTCGTCGGGAACCTGGACCGACCCGTCGTCGACTCGCCCCTGGGTGCGGACCTGCGGATCGACTTCGCCGCGCTGGAGGACGCGTTCAGGCGCGCGGGGCGGAGTGCGGCACAAGGTACGAACCGGCCGGTGTATCTGCTGTGCAGCCCGCACAATCCGACCGGGACCGTGCACACCGCCGACGAGTTGACGCGGGTCGCGCACCTGGCGCGCGAGCATGGTGTGCGTGTCGTGGCGGACGAGATACACGCCCCGATCGTGGCGGCGGGCGCATCATTCGTGCCGTTCCTGAGCGTGCCGGGAGCGGAGAACGGACTGTCCTTGATGTCGGCGTCGAAGGCCTGGAACCTGGCCGGGCTCAAGGCGGCCCTCGCCATCGCGGGCCCCGAAGCCGCCGACGACCTCGCACGCATACCCGAAGAGGTAAGTCATGGCCCCAGTCACCTGGGCGTCATCGCCCACACGGCGGCCCTGCGGGACGGAGGTGACTGGCTCGACGCACTGCTTCGCGGCCTCGACGACAACCGTCGGCTGTTGGCCGCTCTCCTGTCCGAACACCTGCCCGCCATCGGCTGCACACCGGCACAGGGCACCTTCCTCACCTGGCTCGACTGCCGGGAACTGGGCCTGGGCGACGACCCGGCCGAAGCGTTCCTGCATCGCGGCCGTGTCGCTCTGAGCTCCGGGAAGGCCTTTGGAGCCGGCGGCGAAGGCTTCGTCCGTCTCAACCTGGCCGCCTCGCCCGAGGTGCTCACCGAGGCGGTCCGGCGGATGGCTTCGGCCGTCACCGGAAGGCCGACAAGAGACAGTCACTGTTCCGGACGAAACCAAAATCTTCACCCAATGCATCCGCACATGGACTCCAGCACGTAACCTTCGCTAACCGCACATGAGTTACTGCTGTTGCAGGTTGGGCAGTCACCATTCAGGGGTGCAAACAGATGTGCCCTCACCAGAAGTGCTCAGTCGTGAGCACGCCCCGCCATCCGCACGACTGCGTGCGCCCACGAAAAGGTCACCACGATGTCAGACACCAAGCCGGAAAATGCCGGAGTGCAGGCCCAGTACGCCGCCCAAGTGGCCGCGGACCTGGAAACCAACCGTAAGGAACAAGAACGCGTCGGGGTCGATGTGGCCGCGCTGCAGGAGCAGTTGCAGGCGCTGGAGAGCGACCACGCGGTACTGCTGAGCATGCAGCAGGCCCTGGGCTCCCCCGCCGCTCCGGCGGCCGCCGCGAAGAAGGCGTCACCTCGCAAGGGTGCTGTGCCCGCTCCGCGGAGCAGTGCGAAGAACTCCGGTGCCGCCCGGACAAAGAAGCCCACGGCCGCCAAGGCCAAGACCAAGGTCAAGGCGCAGGCCCCGGCTCAGAGCAAGGCCCAGGACGAGCCGGCCAAGAGTGCGCCCAAGGCCGCCGCGAAGAAGGCGACCGCGCCGACGGCCGGGCCGTCGCTGGTCGAACTGATCCACGACCACCTCGGTCGGCAGAGCGAACCGCGCTCGGCCGCCGAGATCACCACCGCGCTCACCCAGGCCCGCCCCGAGCGCACCATCAAGACCACCGTCGTGCGCACCACGGTGGAAGGCCTGGTCGCCAAGGGCCGCGCCCACCGCACCAAGCAGGGCTCCTCCGTCTTCTACAGCACGGCCGCCTCGGCAGAGCAGGCCGCAGCACCGCAGCCGGAGCCCTCCACAAGCTGACCCACTGCGTATCGGCGAGCACCTCGCAGAGGTGCTCGCCGATACGGCGTCTGTCGCCGACACTCAAGTCCGCTTCGGCCGCGATGACTCACAGGAGGGGGCGGCCGGGCTAGGGTCTTCGCGTGAACAGCACGCATCCGCACGAGTCCCATGACCGCAGCGCGATCGTGATGGTGGCCTCCTCCGCCGGGGGTGTCCAGGGCCTCCGGACGTTGCTGAGTGGCCTGGACGCGAGGCTTCCGGCGTCCGTGCTGGTGGCCCAGCATCTGCGCCGCTCCCGCGAGACGCGCATCGCCGCCGTCCTGTCGCCCCACACCAGCCTTCGCGTCAAACTGGCCGAAGGTGGCGAGCGCCCGAGAGCGGGAGAGGTCTATATCGCGCCGCCCGACCACCATCTGTGTGTGGAGGCGGACGGCAAGTTGTCCCTGTCCAAGGAGGGCCCGGTCAACTTCGCACGCCCGGCCGCCGACCCCCTCTTCGAGTCGGCCTCGCAGGTCTACGGGCCGCTGATCATCGCTTGCGTACTCACGGGATCCGACGGCGACGGCGCCCGGGGAGTGGAAGCGGTCAAGAGCCGCGGGGGCATCGTCATTGTGGAGGACCCCGCGACGGCCACGTTCCACGGGATGCCCAGATCCGCCATCGAGACCGGCCAGGTCGATTTCGTACGCCCGGCCGAGGGCATCGCGCCCCTCATCCATCAGCTCCTGCAGTCGGCCGGCGACTCCTGAACTCTCCGTCGGGTACCGGTGGGTGACTGCCTGTCAGGGTTGGGCGTGAACTCCGATGCCTCCGGCAACGGTGAGGTAGACGTTGTCACCGGTGATGCAGGCGGGCGAGTTCGGGCGCGAGGGACCGTATGAGGGGAACCAGAGTGCTCTCGGCAGCTGTCATGGCGGACCCGATGCCTTCTCCGGCACCCACGGTGAATCCGACTGAGGCGCCCCCGTTGAGGAGCGGGAGGGCCTTTTGTCGGGTGAAGAAATCGCCGTTGACGTTGATGTCGAACTGTTGAGCCGGGCGGCCTGGCGTGTCAGGTGGTCGCGCTCGGCAAGGTTGGATGCCTTGGGGGCCGCCTCGGCGTACAGTCGTGCCGCCGTCGCCAGGTCGCCGTCGTGCTCGTGGAGATACGCGGCCACAGCGGTGTAGCGAGGCAGTGAGTCATCAAGGGCGGCGAGTGCCGTGAGTCCGGCGCGCGGTCCGTCGGCCTCGCCCACGGCCACGGCGCGGTTGAGCCGGACGATCGGGCTGTCGGTGAGGTCCGTGAGTTCGTCGTACCACTCGACGATCTGCACCCAGTCGGTCTCCTCGGCGGTGGGCGCGTCGGCGTGGAGCGCCGCGACGGCGGCCTGGGCCTGGAACTCGCCGAGGCGGTCGCGGGCGAGAGCCGCCTGGAGGATCTCGACACCCTCGGCGATCGTCTCCGTGTCCCACCGGTCACGGTCCTGCTCGGCGAGCGGCACCAGGCTGCCGTCGGACGCGGTCCGGGCGGCGCGCCGGGCGTGGTGGAGCAGCATGAGGGCGAGCAGTCCCGCCACCTCGGGGTGGCCGGTCGCTGCCGCGAGCTGCCGGGTGAGCCGGATGGCCTCGGCGGCGAGGTCGACGTCGCCGGAATAGCCCTCGTTGAAGACCAGGTAGAGGACGCGCAGCACGGTGGCGACGTCGCCGGGCTTGTCGAAACGCACACCGGAGACGGTGCGCTTGGCCCGGCTGATGCGCTGCGCCATCGTAGCCTCGGGGACCAGGTAGGCCTGGGCGATCTGGCGGGTGGTCAGCCCACCGACGGCGCGCAGCGTGAGCGCGACCGCGGACGACGGCGTCAGCGAAGGGTGGGTGCACAGGAAGTAGAGCTGGAGCGTGTCGTCCGCCGATGGCGCGGGCCCGTGCGCCGGCTCCTCGTCGACGCGGTCCTCACGTCGGCGACGGGCAGTGTCCGCGCGGGTAGCGTCGAGGAACTTGCGCCAGGCCACGATGACCAGCCAGCCCTTCGGGTCCCGCGGCTGGTCGGTCGGCCAGCCGCGGACCGCCTCGATCAGTGCGTCCTGTACGGCGTCCTCGGCCGCCGCGAAGTCAGCTCCGCGGCGGACGAGGGTCCCCAGCACTCCTGGAGTGAGGCTTCGGAGCAGGGCTTCGTTCATGGATGAGGTCACACTCCGTGATGGTGGGCGTCGCCGCAAGGAACGGGCGCAGTTCGAGCCACTCGTGGATCGGCTTGCCGCCCGCGCCAGGGGCGGCCGAGAGTTCCCCGGCCAGCTCGACGGCACGCTCGTAAGTGTCGACGTCGATCACCATCCAACCGGCGATGAGGTCCTTGGTCTCGGCGAACGGGCCGTCCGTCACCGGCGGGCGCCCCTCACCGTCGTACTGGACGAATGTCCCTTCGGGAGCGAGTCCCTGACTGTCGATGAACTCGCCGGTCCCCACGAGCCGGTCCGCGAAGTCGCTCATGTACCGCACGTGGGCCGAGATCTCCCCCGGCGTCCACTGGTCCATGGGGACGTCGTTCACCGAAGCCGGGGCGCCGCGGTAGTGCTTCAGGAGCAGGTACTTGGCCATCGTGCTTCTCCTCGGTACTGGTGCGGCCCATTGTGGTCGTACTGGCCGCGGAGGCGGAGCCAGTCACAGGTTCTCGCCGTCGCCGTCCGCCCGGCGATGAGTTTCTGCCGTGCCTCGGGTCTCCCCTGTCAGATGTCGGACACTGGGGTCGAGCAGAGGAACAGCCGTGAACGATGATGTCTGGTCGCTGGTGCACGCGGAGCGCGCGGCGCTGATCGAGGACCTCACGCGCCTGGACGACGAGCGGTGGGATCACCCGTCGCTGTGTGGCGCGTGGACGGTGCACGACGTGGTGGCCCATCTGGTCGACACCGCTCGCACGACACGTCTCGGCTTCGTGAGTGCCATGGTCCGGGCGCGTTTCGACTTCGACCGTCAGAACGCGCGCGGGGTGGAGCGCGAACGCGGTGGCTCACCGCAGGAGACCTTGGAGCGACTGCGTCAGGTGGCGTCACGCAGGTCGGGTCCTCCGGCGCCCCTCGACACCAGGCTCGTCGAGGAGGTCGTCCACGGTGAGGACATCCGTCGGCCCTTGGGCCTCACCCATACCTACCGGCCAGAGGCTGTTGTCAGATCGCTGCGTCTGCAGGTCCGTACGTCGGCGTCCTTCGGCGGGGCCAAGGAGCGGGTGGCCGGTCTCCGGCTTGTCCCTTCGGACGTCGACTTGTCGATCGGGGAAGGTCCCGAGGTGTGTGGGACCGCGCTTTCCCTGCTTCTGGCCGTGTCCGGGCGGCGAGAAGCGCTGGACGAGCTCGACGGGCCGGGAGTGGCCGCGCTGAGGACGGCCGCCTGACTCACAAGACCGGTGGGCCTTGCTCGACGCGGCGCAGCACCGGCGTGAGCCGGTCCAGGTCTTCGCTCGTCTGAATCTGACGCTCGTCCCACCAAGTGGCCCCCGCTTCGGCCGCCGGGCCGATCAGGTCACGGGTCCTGGCGGCGTCGTCGCCCGGTGTGGCACCGCCGAGGACGATGTCGAAGGGGGCGCCGGACCGGTCCTCGCGCTGCTTGCGCACGTATGCCACCAGGTCACGGACCTGCTCGATGGGCGGCAGGTGGCCGTGCTTGGCGTCGGTGAACAGGGGGACCACGCCGTCCCAGCGGGCCGCCCGGCGCATCGGCGGGCGGTTCGGCCAGAAGCCGGCGACCCAGATCGGGGGGCGAGGGCGCTGCACCGTGGCAGGCAGCAACGTAACGTCCCGTGCCTGGTAATGCCGTCCCTCGTGGTTCACCGGCTCGCCCGACCAGTAGCGCTGCAGCAGGTCCAGGCCCTCGTCAAGGCGCTCGGCGAGCACCTTCGGGTCCGAGGTGTCGCCGAAGCTCGCGTACTCGTCCTCGATGGGCCCGCCGAGGCCCGCGCCGAAGGTGACCCGGCCGCCGCTGAGGACGTCCAGAGTCGCCACCTGGCGGGCGAGCTGTTGCGGGCGCCGCCGGGCCACCGGGGTGACCAGCGTGCCGAGCCTGATCCGGGAGGTCGCCAGGGCGGCGGCGGTCAGCAGCATCCAGGGATCCCCGAAGGGCCTGCCCGCATGTTTGCGATGCAGCACGTGGTCCCAGACGAACAGCCCGTCCCATCCGGCCTGTTCCGCCGCCACTGCCAACTTCGCCACGGCCCTGGGATCAGCGAAGTCGCCGAAGTTCGGAATGTTGACCGAGAAGCGCATTCCCGCATCCTGCTGCACCGGGCCTGGGCCGGCAACCGGTTAGCGGAGCAGCGGCGGTACGGCCGGTACCTCGATGGCGTTCTCGATGTCGGCGACCGTCATCTTGAACTGCTCGGGATAGGCGTCGCGTCGAGTGCGGCGGGCGGGCTCGGGGTGCGCCGGGTGCAGAGGCGCCTTCGGCCCCACCTGAGGTGCTGCTTCCGGTCGGACACCTGTCACCTCACCTCGCCGCACCGTCACAGGAGCTCGGCGAGACGGTCCACCTGGTCCGGATCGAGGCCGTAGCAGTAGAGCATCACCTCGTCGGCGCCGAGGTCGGTCAAACCGGCGATGGCATCACGGATCTCGGTCCGTGTGGTGCACAGTCCGGCAACCATGCGGTCGGCCATGCCGGTGAAGGCGTAATAGGCGCGCATGTTCGTCCGGGCGTCATGGACCACGTCCTGGGAGCCGAGCGCGACGTTGATCTGCGCGACGATGCGCGGTTCGCCGTCACGGCCGTACTCCTTCCAGAACTTGCGGGCGGTGTCGAACAGTCCGCCCGCCCAGGAGGGCGGAGCTGCGGCGAGGAAGCCGTCGCCCCAGCGTGCGACACGTTCGATGGCTGCGGGCTTGAAGCCCCCGAAGAGCACCTCGGGGCCGCCGGGGCGGGCGGGCGCGGGACCGATCGGGCCGACGCCGTCCCCGTACGGCTCGCCGGACCACAGGCGGCGCATGACCGCCATCTGCTCGTCGAGGCGCCGCCCTCGGGTGCGTATGTCGATGCCTGAGACCTGGTGGTCGTCGTCCCGGCCACCGACGCCAAGGCCGAGGACCAGTCGGCCACCGGACATCTGGTCCAAGGTGGCGGCCTGTTTGGCGAGGAGGGCGGTGTCGCGCAGCGGGGCGAGCAGCACCTCGGTCTGGACGCGGATCCGAGAGGTGGCGCCCGCCAGGAGGGCGAGCGCCACCAGGGGCTCGGGGTTGTCGTAGACGAGGCGGTCGAGCAGGCCGAGCGTGCTGAAGGGACCCGCATCGGCGCGCTGGGCCCAGGTGAGCAGGGTGGCAGGGTCGCCGATGGGCAGACCGATACCGATATTCATGGCGGAGACCTCCGAAGGAAGGGTCGGCAAAGCAGGCTGCCGCCCCTTCGGCACCTCAGTGAGGTGGAACGCTCTCGCTCTGCGGCGTGCTTCTGGGGAGCGTCTCGTCGAAGTGCTTCCACTCTAGAGTTCGTCGGTTCGGTAGGACAAGCAGATTCACGCCGTCCCCGGATGGATCACCGGTGGATGTCCGCACCGGGGCCGAGGGGCAGGTCCAGGCCGTAGAAGAGGCCGAGGACCGCGAGCCAGGCGATCAGGAACGGGACCACGAACACCGAGAGCCGGGACAGGACCGTGCCGAGCTGTGCCCCGGGTTCGTAGCGGCGCAGGATCGTCAGCATCAGGAAGACGTACGGATTGAGCGGCGTGATCATCTGGGTCGCGGAGTCGCCGATCCGGAACGCCGCCTGGGTGACGGCGGGTTCCATGCCGAGGAGCAGGAACGCCGGGACGAAGACCGGCGCGACCAGGGACCACAGGGCCGAGCCCGAGGTGACGAACAGGTTCAGGACGCAGACCAGGAGGACGAACAGGACAAGGCCCGTGAAGCCGGTGAGGCCCGCCGACTCCAGGAGGTTGGCGCCGTTCACCGCGAGCAGCGTGCCGACGTTGGACCAATCGAAGACGCCGATGACCTGGGAGATCACCAGGATCAACACGATGTAGCCGGACATTCCCGTGATCGACTCGGCCATCATGCGGGGAGCGTCCTCGGCTCGCTTGAGCGTGCCGACGGTGCGGCCGTAGACGACACCGGCGAGGACGAACGCGACGAACAACAGAGGGACGATGCCGTCGAGGACCGGCGACGGGACCAGCGCGCCGCCCTCGCCGCGCAACGGGGAGCCCGGCAGCAGCCAACAGATGACCACGACGGCCGCGTAGAGCAGGACGGCGAGACCTGAGCGCAGCAGGCCCGTGCGCTGCCTGGCCGTGACGACGACGGAGGGGCGTGCGGCGGCCGCCGCGTCCGTGCCTGCCTCGCCCTCGGCCTCGGTCTCGGCCTGGCTCGCCTCCTCGGCCGCAGCCTGGGCTTCGGCGTCCGGGTCCGGCTGGGGCAGCCGGGGCTCCAGGACGCGGGAGATCAGGAAGCCGCCGATCAGGGCGAGTACGCAGCTGGCAGCTGCCGTGTAGAAGTAGTTGATGAGGATGTGCGTGGGGGCGCTCTCGCCGCTGGGCACGACCGCGGCGGCCTGATGCGTGATGCCGGTGTAGAGCGCGTCGAGCGCGCCGATCGAGAAGCCCGCGGCGTAGCCCGCGCAGGTGCAGGCGAAGCCGCCGATGAGGCCGGCGATCGGATTGCGGCCCGCGTTCTTGAAGGCGAGTGCGGCCAGCGGCGGGATCACCAGGATCGCCACGTCGCTCATCAGGTGCGCCTGGCAGGCCACGAAGGCGACCAGGTAGGGCAGCAGCCGCCTGGGGGCCCGTGCGATGGAGGCGCGTACGGCCGTCTCGAGGAGGCCCGTCTTCTCGGCCACGCCGACCGCGGCCATCATCAGCAGGACGGTGCCGAGCGAGGGGAAGCCGGTGAAGTTCGGGATGAAGTTCTCGAGCAGCCAGCGCACACCCTCGCCGCTGAACAGGCCCTTGACCGCGAGTGTCTCGTCCTCGCCCGGCACCGTGACGGTGGCGTCGGTGGCGGCGAGGACCGTCGAGACCGTGCCGATGATCAGGAACAGGCCGAGGAAGAGCAGCACCGGGTGGGGCAGCTTGTTGCCCGCGCGCTCGATGCCGTTCATGACCCTGTCGAGCACGGACCTCTTGGGCGGCCCGCCCGGCGGTGTCTTCGCGGAGGTGACCGAGGTGCTCATCCGGTGGCTCCTTCCGATGGTGCGCCGCTGACCGCGGGGGCGGGGGTGGCCTGTGCCAGGCCGAGCGTGTCCTTGCGTACGGCGCCCCGCTGGGCGACCAGCACGACGCGCGCCGGGTCGGACAGCAGCGAGATGTCCGCGATCGGGTCGCCGTCGCACATCACCAGGTCGCCGTGCTTGCCGGTCTCGAGCGTGCCGATCTCCGCGGAGAGGCCCAGGAGTTCGGCGGCGCTGCGGGTGCCCGTCTCGATGGCCCGGGCCGGACTCATGCCGAGTGACACGAGGTGGGAGAGCTCGCGCAGGTTGCGGCCGTGCGGCACCATCGCCGCGTCGGTGCCCATCGCGATGCGTACGCCGTCGGAGATGGCCGCAGCGATGTTCTCCCGGGTGATGCCGGACCAGCGGATCTTCTTCTCGTAGTGGAAGGGCTGCATGGTCGAGCGGTCGATGCCGTCGAACACCGTCGACAGGGTCGGCACCACGAACGTGCCGTGCTCACCCGCCAGTTCACGCGCCTGCGCGGTGAGGCCGTAGCCGTGCTCGACGCTGCTCACGCCGCCTCGGATCGCGTTGACGATGCCCGCGGTGCCCTGCGCGTGGGCAGCGACCGGACGGCCGCCGTGCCGGGCCACCTCGTCGACGACCGTGCGGATCTCCTCGACGGTCAGGCCCTCGTCGTCGGGCTGGTCGTAGGGGCTGCTCATCCCGCCGGTCGCGCAGACCTTGATGACGTCGGCGCCGGAGCGGAGCAGGCGCCGCACCGCGATACGCACCTCGTCCGGGGTGTCGGCGATCTCGCCCACGCCGGCGCTGGGGTCGAAGCCGCACTCCGAACGGAAGTCGGCGTGGCCTCCGGTGTGGCTGAGAATGCGGACCGCAGTGTGCAGCCGGGGTCCTGTGGTCAGGCCCGCCGCGACCGCGTCCCGGTAGCCGGCCGGCAGACCGCCCAGGTCACGGGCGGTGGTGATGCCCGCGTCCAGGGTGATCCGCAACCGCTCGGCGGTGCGGAACGTCTCCAGGGTCTGGTCGCTCTCGTGTCGGCGGACCATCTGCCGGGGCGATTCGATGGCGAGGTGGACGTGGGTGTCGATGAACCCCGGCAGGACCGTGCGGCCGGCCGCGTCCACCGTCCGGGCCCTGGCGGGAGCCTCCGGTGCCGTGGCCGCCGGTCCCGCGTGGACGATCGTGCCGTCCTCGTCGATGTCGATGACGGCGTCCGTCACGGGGTCCGCTCCGGTGCCGTCGACAAGACGGGCCCGGATGATGCGCAGGGAGGAAAACTGTGCGTGGCTCATGGCCGACGATCCTCGGCATCAGGGATGACGACTGTGTAAAATCGCCGGAATCCTTCACCACAAGGCCATCGACGCAGGATTCGGCACCTCTCATGGATACGCAGCAGTCGGCTCACCACCTCGACGAGCTGGATCTGGCCATCGTGCACGCCCTCCAGATCCAGCCCCGGGTGCCCTGGGTACGGATGGGCGAGGTTCTGGAGGTGGACGCGGTGACGGTCGCCCGCCGCTGGGACCGCATGGTGCGCGCGGGCATCGCCTGGGTCGACGGCTATCTGTCCCCGGGCCACGACGAAGGCGTCTACGCCCAGGTCGAGATCGACATGGGCGGGCGACTGAGCGAGGACACCATCGGGCAGCTCGCCCGTGACCCCCATGTGCTGAGCCTCAAACAGACCTCGGGCGAGCGTGATCTGCTCGCGATCGTCGCCGCCGTCGACCTCGACGGCCTCGCCCGCCTCTCCGGCGAGCGGGTGTCGCAGCTGCCCGGCGTGCGCGCCGTACGCAGCCATGTCATCACCGCGGCGCCCTTCGAGGGGGCCTCGTGGCGGCTGCGCAGTCTCACCCGGCAGCAGCGAACCGCGCTCGCCGTGGAACGGCCCGCGCTGCCCGACGAACCGCTGCGGCCCCTCGACCGCCGGATCGCCCTCGCGCTCGGCGCCGACGGCCGGATGCCCCTGACGGACCTCGCCGAGACCGTCGGCGCATCCGCCGCGACCGTGCGGCGCCGACTGCGCGTCCTGACCGGCACCGGGCGGCTCTCGCTGCGCTGTGCGCTGGCCCGGCCGCTGACCGGCTTCCCGGTCTCGGTCGTCTACTTCGGCTCGGTGCCCGCCCAGCATCTCGACGAGACGGTGAGCGCGCTGCGTACCCTGCCCGGCCTGCGCATGTGCAGCATCACCGCGGGCGCGCACAATCTGATGCTCGACATCTGGCTGCCGGACCTGTCCGAGGTCCACACCACCGAAGCGCTGCTCAACAGCCGCCTCGCACACCTGGATCTGCGGATCACGGAGCGCGCCGTGGTGCTGCGCACGGTCAAGCACGCGGGGCGGGTCCTCGACCGCCGGGGGCACAGCGTGGGGTCTGCGCCGCTCAACTACTGGGACGCGTAGGGGCGTTGTGGTGTTCATCCGTACGAAGCACCGGCTCACGCGCCCGTCTCCTTCGTAGCTGCCCGTCAGTCGACCGTCTTCCCATCGGCTCTCGGGGTCGTGCGGGCGCCGCCGAGCGTGCAGTCGTGCGCCGATCGCAGGGCGGAGGGGCGGGCCAGCGGGTGAGCGGGCGGAAGCGATAGCAGCCGCCGTTTGCGGCCGCTGTCCTCTGGCCGTTGGCCCGCGAGTTCCCCGGCCCGTAGGCCTGGGCGCTGCTGCCGACGGTCACCCGTAGCTCCAAGGCGCTGCTGAGGGTCGGGCGGGCCGCAGCGGGGGGAGCTTCGGGTTCGACGAGGACCCGTCCACCGCGTTCTCCACGGAGCGCTTCGTCTCCCCCGCGACGGCCCTTTCAGCCGGTGGCGGCCGGGCGATCGTGGCGTGGAGCGAGGCGCGCCGGCAGACCCCGGTCTTCCATGTCTCGGTCGCCGAGGACAGGGCGCTGCTGTACGCGTTCACGGTGCGGAACGGGGTCACCGAGGACAGTCAGTTGGCGAAGGCGACGGACTCGGCTAGGTCCTTTTGAGCCTCGAGTGCGGTCAGGCGTTCGGTGAGTGCCGCGTGGATCGCGTCATAGGTGTCGGAGCCGAGGGCCAGGCGCAGGGGCGGGCTCGGGTGGCGAGTGGTGGCGTGGATGGCGGCGGCAAGCTTGGCCGGGTCGCCGGTGAACGCGCTCTCGTCGGCGGATTCCAGCTGGCGCCTGGTCCGGCCGACGGCGTTGTCACGGTAGGCGGCCGTTTCGGTGGTGTAGTGCAGGGCCGAGGCGAAGCCGGTGCGGGTGGCGCCGGGCTCGACCAGAGTGAGGTGAACGCCGAAGTCGCGGACCTCGCGGCTGACGCTCTCGGTGAAGCCCTCAAGGCCCCACTTGCCCGCGTGATAAGAGCTGTGGGTGGGGATGCCGATCTGGCCGCCCACGCTGGAGATCTGGATGATCCGGCCCCCACCCTGCTCCCGCATCGGCTGCAGGAAGGCCCGGGTGATCATCATCGGGGCGAGCAGGAGCACCTCGATCTGGTCGCGGATCTGCTCGGCGGTCATCTCCTCGGCGGCGCCCACGACCGCGTATCCGGCGTTGTTGACCACGATGTCCACCGGACCTGACCGAAGTGTCCTGGCGACCACTCCGCCGACGTCGGCTGGCCGGGCGAGGTCGAGGACCTCGACGGCCAGCCGTCCGCCGTACGTTTCGCGCAGGTCCTCCAGAGCCGCAGGCCGGCGGACCGTCGCCGTGACGCGGTCGCCGTTTCGGAGGGCGAGTTCGGTGAGGTGGCGGCCCAGACCACCGGAGGCCCCGGTGATGAACCAGTGGCGTACGGCCTTGTCGGAGAGAGCGGGCACGGGATGCTCCTGGAGTAGAGTGTTACCGGAACGTATTCCGTTTAGAGGTTAAGCGGAATACGTTCCGGAAAGCAATCGGCGACCCACAGCGAAGGAACCCGTATGCCCGCCGCACCCCGCCGCACCAGGAGTGACGCGCTGCAGAACCGGGAGCGCCTGCTCGAGGTCGCCGCTCAGGCCTTCGCCGAACAGGGTCTTGACACCGCGCCTGCCGCCATCGCCAGGCAGGCAGGGGTCGGCGTGGGCACCCTCTATCGGCACTTCCCGACCCGGGAAGTCCTCATCGACGCCGCCTACCGACGCCAGCTCACCCAGGTGTGCGAGAAGGTGGACGATCTCCTCGCCCGCCATCCGGCCGCCGAGGCCACCCGGATGTGGATGGAGCACTTCATCCGCTACGCCACGGCCAAGAGCGGTATGTCCGAAGCCCTCAACGCGGTCATCGCCTCCGGGATCGACCCGTACTCCGACAGCCGCACGCTCCTCACCGACGCCGTCGCCACGCTCCTCGCGGCCGGCGCCCGGGACGGCAGTCTGCGGACCGACGTCGCCCCCGAGAATGTCCTGCTCCTCATGGGCGGCATCGCCTATGCAGCGCAGCACGGCACCGAAGAGCAGGCCCGCCCGCTCGTCGATCTCTTCATGGACGCGCTGACGAAGGATGCGACCGGGATCAGCGGCCGGTGAGGCCGAGTCGGCTCGCGTTGACGCCGGCCTGGAACCGTGAGTCGGCCTCCAGCACCGTCATCAGATCGGCCACCCGCCTGCGGTAGGTCCGTACGGACATGCCGACGCGGCGCGCGCCCGCGGCGTCGGTGAGTCCGGCCGCGAGCGCCTGCAGCACGGTGAACGAGTCGGCGTCCAGGCCCTCGTTCTCGCTCCGCAGGTAGTCCGCGAGAGGCGTGCCGGCATCCCACGTGGCGCACATGAGGGCGTGGACACCCCCGACCAGAGCCGGTGCGGTCGTGATCGTGAACTCGCGGCCGCGTGCGCCATTGCGGCCCGCCAGGATCATCACCCGCCGGTCGATGATGATCGTCTCGTGCGGCAGGCTCGCGGCACGCACGCGCACCTGCCCACCGGCGTCCGCGACATCGAACAGGTGCAACCGCTGTTCCTCGTCGGCCAGTACGGCCGGTGTATAGAGCTTGCGCACGGCCACACCTTCAGCGGCCCGGGGGCGCAGGCGGCGCACCATCGCCTTCCTCGCCTCGGGCCGTGCCCAGGTGTGCAGGTCATTCGCGGCGCAGAAGAACTCCCGCGTCGTCTCGCCGAACAGCGCGGCGGTCCGCGCGGCCAGCTCCTTCTCGCCGTGCACCGTCAGCGTGGTGTGGTCGGTCACGCTCCCAGTCTCGCTCATGACCGTGGCAACACGTTGCCATATGGCCCGCCGACGGTCCTCGCGGGTTGAGGGTGGGGACATGACTACAGAGATCACGGCCGCAGCGAGCGGCCAGTTCATGCTCGGTGGCGACCGTTCCGTCAACCGCCTCGGCTTCGGCGCGATGCGGCTGCCCGCGGGCACTTTCACCGGTCCCGCACGCGACCCGCAGACCGGTATCGCGGTACTGCGGCAGGCAGTCGACGCGGGTGTCGACCACATCGACACGGCTGGCTTCTACGTTCGGGGGGAGGTACGCGCCAACGAACTGATCCGCAAGGCGCTCGAGCCCTACCCGGCCGAACTGTTGATCGCCACCAAGGTCGGCCCGCTGCTCGCGGCGGACGGCGTGCCCAGCGGCCAGGCAGGACCCGAGCAGCTGCGCGCCCTGGTGACCGAGGACCTGCGCGCCCTCGGCCTCGACCGGCTCGACCTCGTGTACCTGCGGGTCGGAGGAGTGAACAAGCCGGGTGGCGAGAGCGTGGCCGCCCGGTTCGCGGCGCTGGCGGAACTGCGCGAGGAGGGGCTGATCCGCCACCTCGGGGTCAGCAACGTCGACGTGGCGCAACTCGACGAGGCACGGGGCATCGCGCCGGTCGTCGCGGTACAGAACCAGTACCACGTGCATCGTCACGATGACGCCGCCGTGCTCGCGCGCTGTGTGGAGCACGCCATCGCCTACGTGCCGTTCTTTCCGCTCGGTGGCGGCTTCGAACCGATCGAGCACGACCGCCTCGCGCAGGTCGCCAAGAGGCACGACGCGACGACTTCGCAGGTCGCCCTCGCCTGGCTGCTCGCGAGTTCACCGAACATGCTGGCCATCCCCGGCACCGGTTCACCCGCGCACCTCGCCGAGAACCTCGCCGCGGCCGGGCTGCGCCTCGACGCCACCGACCTCGCGGAGCTGAAGGCCTGACAGTCCTCGTAGCGCTCACCGGTCGGTGGTCTCCCGGCTCGCAGCCAGGCCACCGACCGGCGCTCTCGCACGTCGCGCCGCGCCCTGGAAG
>NZ_JBHVXJ010000009.1:0-83769 GCF_042881845.1 Streptomyces sp. NPDC058257 | reverse complement strand
TTTAGGGCCTCCCCTTCCTCGTAGCGCACCCCGTTCGGGGGCCGCCGGGCTCCCGCCAGGGCCACCCCCGGGCCCTCGCCCCGTGCGGCCCGCGCCCTGGAAGTCGCGCGGCGCGACGTGCGACTTCCAGGACGCGGCGAAGTCCACTTCAGCCGCGGGCAGCACCCGGATGCGCGCGTTCGCGCAGCCCGGCGATCACCGCGACGGTCTCGGCAGCCCGGTAGGCGATGGCGACCGGGGTGTTCTGCATGTCGATGACGAGGAGCAGGGAGGCGCGTGGCATCGCCACACCGTAGAGGACCCTCCAACGAGGGCCCTGGGGCTCCTTGGAGGGCTGGATTCAGCCTCCGCTGTCTACCGTCTGGCCAGCGCCTTGCTCAGAGCCGCGCGGACCGGGCCGGGCAGCGGCTCGCCCTCCGTCGTGGCGATCAGCTCCTCCGCCACCGCGCGCAGTTTGGTGTTGGAGAGTTGCGACACCTCGACCAGAATCTCCCAAGCCTCTTCGGCGGTACACGGCCCCAGCGACATCAGCATGCCCCGCGCCTGATCTATGGACGGATGAGACTCCATGGCGCGATGCAGTTCATTGACCTCGGTGCGCAGCGCCTTGATCTCGGCGGCCTCATCCGCACAGTCATCGCCGGAGGTTTGCTGATCGGTATTCCGATGAGGATTCAGTGCCGATGTGTTGAGAGATTCCGACGAGGAAGCCACCTGCTCTACCTCTCATCTACGTACGCAGAACCTGTCGGGCCGACAGCCCGGCCGATGAGGTGAGCATCGCAGATTCCCCATATCCATGGCCATAGTTTGCTGACTCCGTGCATGGGGCGGCGCCGGTGGCTGTCTGTCCCAACCGACCGGCGCCTACGTCGCACAGCGCTGTGCTATCGCTTTGCTCGGGTAGCCAGCTACGTCGCTCTGAAACCGGCGCCGCGCATCGGCATCGACCGCGTTTTCGGGGCGTAGACCATCTCAAACAACGCCCCTTCGGGCCGGGGCGCACGCTAGCGTCGCGGCAACGCACTGTTCGGCGGGAGGGGCAAGGATGCGGCGCTCGGCTGAGCATTACACGCTGCTGCAACGCGTGGCTGTCATGCAGCGCACAACCGATGGATGGGCCACGGCAGGACCCGGACTCGATGAACGCGCCATGGACCCCCTGGTGAGACTCGGGCTGGCCCGGGTGGCTCCCCGCGAGGAGCAGGCGGAGCTCTCGGCGAAGGCCGGCCGGACGGTCTCGTGGGCGGTGCAGCTGACGGACGACGGATGGGACGCGCTTCTGTACGCACGGGCCCGGGCGGCTCCGCCGAGTATCGAGGCTCCCTCACCCGGGTTGCAGCAGGTGGGCCTGCGCCGCTCGGATCTGGACACGCTGAGGCGATTCCTCGCTTTGCGAGGGCGACTGCGTCGTGGGCCGGCGTCGGGTCTGGAGTCGGCGGTGGACGGGGCGCGGTTCAACGCCGCGTCCAACAGATGGGTCGTGTATGTGAGCGGTGAGCAGATGGAGTCGATGGCGCGGGCGTTCTTTCTCGAGCGGCTCGGTGGGTCGGCGGCATCCGCCAACCGCTTCGCCCGTGTGTACGGGGTGAGCTATACGCCCCCTGCTCCCCTCCTCACTCCTGAGCCGCAGCGCGGTGAGAGCGGCTAGGGCTCGGCCAGGGCGTGTCCTGTCGATCTGACTGGCTGAGTAAATCCAGGTGCGGCCGGTCGCCGCGATGGTGTGAGGTGCGGGACATGACGATTGTTCTGAACGAGCCCGGCGTCGACGGTCTGACCGGGGTCGTGGATGCCCTGGGCGTATGGCAGGACGACCGCACGCCGCTGCAACTCCATCCGGGAGACCTCGGCTGGGCCTGGGCGCTGGGCGCGGAGAGGCTGGCCGCGGCCGTCCGCACCTGGAGCGTGGACGGACGGATCATTGCCGTCGGATACCTGGACGCCCCTGATGTGCTGCGCCTGACGACCGCGCCGGACCTGCGGCAGGACGGTGATCTGGCGCGCCAACTGCTGGCGGACCTCAATGATCCGGAGCGCGGGGTCCTGCCGCCTGGGAAGGTCGGCCTCGAAATCCCCAACGGCGCCCTGCTCCGCGAGGTCCTCTTGGAGGCGGGCTGGAATCTGGACGAGCCGTGGACGCCGCTGCGCCACGACCTCGCCGAGCCGGTGAAGGACTCCGGCCTGCGGATCGAGGTAGCCGGTCCGGAGACTGCCGGGGTGCGGACCGCAGTGCACCGCTCGGCATTCGGCAGCCCGAGCTTCACCGAGGAGATCTGGCACGTCCTCGCGGCCGGGCCGGTCTACGCCGACGCCCGCTGCCTGATCGGCTACGACGACCAGGGCAACGCGGTGGCCGCCGCGACGGTCTGGTCGGCCGGACCCGGCAAGCCCGGCCTGCTGGAGCCCGTGGGCGTGCACGCCGACCATCGCGGTCGCGGCTACGGGACGGCGATCAGCGTCGCCGCTGCGGCGGCGCTGCGTGAACTGGGTGCGTCAAGCGCACTCGTCAGCACCCCGAGCTCGAACGCTGCCGCCGTCGCCACCTACAGGGCAGCTGGATACGAGCCGTCGTCCGAACGGCTGGACGTCAGCCGAGCCGCCTGAGAATGATCACGCGGCGGTATCGGACACCCGCGTCGCTGCCCTGGCTGGGGCAGCGACGCGGCGAAGGACACCGTGGCCCGGCTGCGCGACGCCGTCCACACGGTGCACGGCGCCGACGGTGGCCACTCTGGGAGTCTCCGCCCTCGTCTTCCAGCACGTCTGGGCTTCAGCGGGACAGACTCTTCCGTACCGCTCTACGGCTTCGTCTTCCTGGTGGCCCTCGGCGTGGACTACAACATCTTCCTGATGTCACGGGTCCGCGAGGAATCACTGCGCCACGGGGCGCGCGAAGGGGTGCTGCGCGGCCTGACCGCGACCGGTGGCGTCATCACCTCGGCCGGGGTCGTGCTCGCGGCGACCTTCGCGGCGCTCGGCATCATCCCGCTGGCCTTCCTCGTCCAGATCGCGTTCATCGTCGCCTTCGGAGTCCTGCTGGACACCCTGGTCGTACGGTCGCTCCTGGTACCGGCTCTCGTCCGCGACATCGGTCCGAAAGCGTGGTGGCCGGGAGCCCTCAGCCGTACGGGAGGCGACTAGGCACAGCCAGGCGCGGCGACCCGGGCCGGGTACGGGTCAGGCGCCCGCCGAAACCGGCGAATCGGTCTTGTCGCCCACGGAGTCCCGCGTCGCGGACTTCGGTATGGGCTGGTCCTGGCGCAGCGCGGTCCACACCCGCTGCGACGCCTTGTCCAGCGGCAGGACCCGGCCCGAGTCCTGGGAGTCGTAGGTGACCGGCATCGTGACCATGTTGGTGTGGTCGGGGCTGATGCCCTTGAGCTCCTTGGCCAGACCGAGGAGCTTGTCCGCCGATGCCAGGCCGGAGTCCGCGCTGATGCTCTTGGTGGCGGTGTCCGCCAGGTCGTAGGACTTGGCCGGGCTGCCCAGCGGGTCGACGGTGTCGGCGCGGTGGATCAGCGCCTTGATGAACGCCTGCTGGAGCTGGATGCGGCCCAGGTCGCTGCCGTCACCCACGCCGTGCCGGGTGCGCACGAGCTCCAGTGACTGCTTGCCCCCCAGCGTGTGCTTGCCCGCGTTCAGGGCGAGGCCGCTGTTGGGGTCCTTGATCGCCTTGTGGGTGGTGATGTTCACGCCGCCGAGCTCGTCGATGAGCTTCTGGAATCCCTTGAAGTCGACTTCGAGGTAGTGGTCCATGCGGAGGTTCGACATCTTCTCGACCGTCTTCACGGTGCACGACGGTCCGCCCACTTGGTACGACGAGTTGAACATGGCCTGCTGCGCGCCGGCGGCCTTGCCGCCCTGCGGCTTCGCGCACTGGGGCCGCTCGACCATCGTGTCGCGCGGAATGCTGACGACCGAAGCCTTCTTGTGGGTCTTGTCGACGTGCAGGACCATCGCCGTGTCGGCGCGGGCTCCGCTGACGCCACTGCCGTACTGGCCGTGGGTTCCCGCCCGGGAGTCGGACCCGAGCAGGAGGATGTTCATCGAGCCGTCCTTCTGCTGGCTGGGCCGGTCGTGCCCGAGGACGGCGTTCATGTCGGTGCCATGGATGTTGCCGTTGAGGTGCTGCCAGGCATAGGCGGCGCCTCCTCCGCCGATCAGGACTGCTCCCAGGGCGCCCCATGCGACGTATCGCAGGGTCTTCTTCCGCGGCTTGCGCCGGGAGCCTCGTACCCGCGCGGGCCCGTAGTCGGGCACCGCGGGGCCTGCGGCCATGTGCGCCTGCTGCTCGTTGTCGCTCTCGTGCGGCATGCGCTGCCCCTTTTCGTTGACCGGTGGCTCAGTTGGTGCGTCGGCCGGTGGCTCAGTACGCGGAGTCGACGTTGTCGATCGAGCCGTACTTGTCGGCGGCGTAGTTCGCGGCCGCGGTGATGTTGGCGACCGGGTCGGTCAGGTTATTGGGGGTGCCCGAGACGTGGTACGCGTCGAAGGTGGGCTGGATGACCTGGAGCAGTCCCTTGGACGGGGTGCCTGCCTGCGCGTTGACGTCCCAGCCGTTCTGGGCGTTCGGGTCACCGGCGGACTCGCGCATGATGTTGCGGTGCAGGCCCTCGTAGGAGCCGGGGATGCCCTTGGACTTCATGATGTCCAGGGACTCGCGGATCCAGCCGTCGAGGTTGTCGGCCTGGGGCTTCTTGGCCGCGGCGGCCTGGGTGGCCTTCGTGCTCGCCGCGGTCGGCTCGGCGGCCTGGGCGGGCGAGGGGACCAGCGTGAGGGCTGCGGCCGCGGCACCGGCGGTGGCGATGCCGGCGACGGAGATCTTGCGCAGTCGGGCGGTGCGGGTGGTGCGGCCGGTGCTGGTCTGCGTCTGGGTCGTGGCCATGCGGGGGAACTCTCCAATGCGAAGTGCGTGGGGGGGGCTCGGTCGAATCGAGCTGGTTCGCTCGGTTCGGTCCCGATTCCCCTCCGGAACTTCAGCAAGGGTTAGCGGTGGCCGGAGCGGGACGCAACGATGTGACGTACTACCCCGGTACGCAGGACGCCCTGGTCAGGGGCCACACAGGAGACTCACGGCCGTCCGCGGGGGCCTTGAGGTGTCTACTACCGTCGTTAGCATGTGACGTGGCTCCTATGGGTGGGCTCACAGCTTCGGCGGTGTTTGGCGCGTCCTCGGGGATTGAAAACGGGGTCCAGGGGGTAATCAGTGCGGCTCGATGCCGCTGCGCAGGTGGCGGCCGGGGGGCTCTCCACGAACACGCAGGTCAGGTCGCCGTCGACGCCTCACCGCGCCGTCCGCGCACAGCGTCAGAGCTGACTGCCGCCTCGGCGGCTCGCGGTGAAGCGGGACGGGGGCAAGCCGAAGGCGCGGGTGAAGGCGGCGGTGAACGCCGCGGGAGAGGCGTAGCCGATGCGGGCGCCGACTTCGCTGACCGACGCCGTGCGCAGCAGGGGTACGGCGGCGAGCAGGCGGGCGCGCCCCCGCCAGACGGCTGGGCTCTCGCCGGTCTCGGTGCGGAAGCGCCGCGTGAATGCCCGTTCGCTCATGGCCGCCCTGGCTGCCCATACGGCGTTGGTGGTGTCGGCGTCCGGCGCGGCCAGGTACTCGCGGCAGAGGCGCGCGAGGTCGGCGGAGGCGGGGATCCCGACGTGGAAAGGGAGCGGGGCGCGCTCGGCGATCTCGTACAGGAGGAGCGTGGCGATGTTTCCCTCGCGCCCGGAGAGGCTGTAGTCGGCCTCGAACTCCGCGGCGGCCAGGAGCAGCTCGCGCAGCAGCGGCGGAACGTCCACGACCGTGCAGGTGGCGGGCCACCAGGGGACGGCGTGCGGCTCGATGTACAGGCTGCGGGTGCTGACCTCCAGCATGCGGACCCGGTGCCGTGTGGCGGGCGGGATGAGCACGGCCCGCTCTGGCGGAACCGTCCAGGTCCCCTCGGCGGTGTCGACGACCATGACTCCGGTGGCGCCGTGGAGGAACTGCGCGCGCCGGTGTTCGTGCCAGTCAAGGACGTGGCCGGGCGGGTAGTCGGTACCGATCGGCAGGACGGCCCGGTCGACGTGGTCGACATCGGCCAGCGGGACGTTCTTCACCCGCCCACCCTATGGGCCTTCCTGGCCGACACGCGATAGAACTGTGCCGACCATCGCATGCGAGTAGATCGTCGCGGCTGGTGGGGTGGGACCCATGGACTTCGTGACGTTGGTCGGGGTCGGGCTCCTCACCGGAGTCACGACCGTGTTGTTCGGTTTCGGTGGCGGGTTCGTCGCGGTGCCGGTCGTGGTCTGGGCGGACGCCGCACTCGGTGCGGACGCGATGCGGGTGGCGACGGCCACCTCTGCCCTGGTGATGGTGGTGAACGCGGGGTTCGCGACGGTCGTCACACCTCGGCGCGTGCTATTCGCGCTCCGCGGCAGCGGCAGGCTGCTGCTCCTGCTGGCGTTCGGCGCGTCGGCCGGTGCGCTGGCCACGCGCCTGGCCTCGGACGATCTCGCCCACTGGGCCTTCATCGCGTACGTCGCGCTCACCATCGCCGACTTGCTCCTGCGCCCCGGTTTCCTGCGCCCGCACGCCCCGGTGGAGAGGGAATCCGTGGATCCGCGACCGCTGCCGTCCGCCTTCGGCGCACCGATCGGCGCGGTGGCCGCCTTCCTCGGCGTGGGCGGCAGCGTCATGACCGTTCCCGCGATGCGGCGGGCCGGCCACACGATGCGGGTGGCGACCGCGCTGGCCAACCCGCTCACCCTCGCGATCGCGCTCCCCGCCACCGTGGTGTCCCTGGGGGTGGCAGCGGTGCCCGCCGCCGCGAACGCGCAGGTGCATCTGGTGGGCCTGATCGACCTGCGCGCCGCGTCGGCGCTGCTCCTCGGGGCTCTGCCGGTCATCGCTGTGCTGCGTCGGCGCCCGCCGCGAATCCCCGACCGCGCCCACGCCTGGGCCTACGTCGCACTGCTCGGCATGGTGACGGTCGCGATGCTGCTCTTGGCCTGACGGGCCACTTCACCGGTTCGACCGAGACCGGAGCGTGGCAGGGGCCCTGTCCGCGGCAGGGCACCTCGACTAGCGAGAGGTGCCGAGCCAGTCCTCGTAGTGGGTGGAGGCAACGCGCGCGTCAGGTCCCGCGACAAGGACATCACCTTCGACGGCGCCGAACATGCCCGCCTTCTCATCGGTGACGACGGTGCGGGGGTCCTTACGGGCCGCCAGCGTGAGGCTGCCGAGCTCGTCGAGCCGGAAGACGTCGGGGCCGGCTACGTCGAGCGTGCCGTTGAGCGGCGCGGCGGTGGCGACGTCGGCGAGGGCCTGGACCACTTCGGCCGTCGAGATGGGCTGGATGCGCGTGGCAGGAAGGCGGACGGTCTGTTCGTCGGCCTCCCAGGACATGACCGCGTCCATGAACTCGAAGAACTGGGTGGCGCGCACGATCGAGTACGGGGTGGGCCCCTGCCGCAGCAGGTCCTCCTGAAGGGTCTTCGCACGGTAGTAGTCGAGCTGCGGCACCTGGTCGACTCCGACGATCGAGAGGATGACCTGGTGGCGGACGCCCGCGCGCTCCCCCGCGGCGAGCAACTGTCCCGTGGTGGTGCGGAAGAAGTCGGGGGACGCTTCGTCGAACGTGGGCGAGTTCGACACGTTGACGACCGTGTCCGCGCCCTTGAGTGCCTGGTCGAGGCCCACGCCGGTGAGCAGGTCGACTCCGGTCGACAGGGATGAGGCGACCACCTCGTGGCCTGACTCGCGCAGCCGTGAGACGAGTTGGGAGCCGATCAGTCCGGTGCCGCCGATGACCGTGATGTTCATGATCGTACCCTTCTGTGAACCGAGTGCCGCTGTCGTAGCAAACTCGGATATCTATTGTCCGAGATAATACTCGGATAACCTGTATCCGAGTCAACTGGGAGGGCGCATGAAACTGTCCGGCGGCGTGGAGTGGGCACTGCACTGCTGCGTGGTGCTGACCGCTGCGACCGAGCCGGTCCCGGCTGCCCGCCTCGCGCAGCTGCACGATGTCTCGCCCAGCTATCTGGCCAAGCAGATGCAGGCCCTGTCCCGGGCGGACCTCGTGAAGTCCGTCCAGGGCAAGACGGGCGGATACGTACTGACCAGGGACGCCGCCGACATCGCGGTCCTGGATGTGGTGCACGCCGTCGACGGGGCGAGCCCGGCGTTCGTGTGCACAGAGATCCGCCAGCGAGGCCCCTTCGGGACACCTCCCGACGACTGCACCGAGCCGTGCCCCATCGCCCGCGTGATGACCGCCGCCGACGCCGCCTGGCGGGCGTCGTTGCAGGCGGTCTCCATCGCCGATCTGGTCGGCACGGTGGAGCGGAACAGCGGGCCGGAGGCTCTGCCGACCATCGGTACGTGGCTCAACGCGGTGAACGGCTCCGCCGGCTGAGGGACACTCTCCGCTCCACTTCCTCAGCGGCCACAGGGGTCACAGGGGTCTGGATGCTCTACACGTCGCCGCTCCGCAGACTGTCCGGCGTGCCGTACTCGCCGTACATGCCGATACCGGAGACGGCCACGCGGGAGTGGGGCTGCCAGAAGGTTCGGAAGTACGGGGCGCTCGCCGGGAGTTCGGGGATCTCCAGCAGAGGGACTCCACGCCGGTCCAGCAGACGCCGCAGTTAGTCGAACCGAAGCCCGGGAGTGAACCGCGCGCCGTACCGGGCGCGGAGTACTTCGTTGACGAGGGTGCGGTCCCGGCACGCGAGCCTGTGCACCTACAGGGCCACTCTCCGTCGGTGGCTGTGGATAGGGTGATCGAATGACAACTCGGGGGCGCACACTCAGGATCACAGCGGCACTGGTGCTGTCGGCACTCGCGCTGACCGGCTTCACGACGGGGCGGGGTCACGGCGGTGGTGGTCGCCACAGCAGCGGTAGTGGCGGCGGAGGCGGCTGCAGCAGCTCGAACCAGGACCACGACAGCTCGTCGTCGAGCAGCTCCGGATCATCTGGATCGACGACATCCGGTTCGAGCTACGACGACGATGACCATGACGATTCGTACGGCAGCGGCGGCAGCGGCGGCGACGGAAGCAGCAGCACCGGCGGTGGCACCTACAACCGGCGACCGACCCACCACTCCACCTCCTCCAGCTCCTCCAGCTCCCCCGGCGGCGAGCAATTGGAGGACGCGAAGGCCGAGTTGGTGAGCTGCGCGACCAAGAAGGCGCCGTACGCGACGGTCAGGGTGACCAACGACAACAGGAAGAAAGGCCGCTTCTGGGCGTCGGTCACCTTCGTGGACGCAGACGGCGTCACCATCATCGAGGAGAGCGCGAAGGTCAAGGTGTCCGGGAAGGGCAAGGCCACCGCACGGGTGAACATCGGCGGCGAAGGCCTGGTCGACTCGGTCGATCACTGCGAGGTCGACCCGCAAGCCATCCCCGTATCCGGCTGAGCCGGTCCAGCTGACCCTGGCTCTCTTTCCGACACGATCTCGCCTCGGTGACAAGCTGAACGGCATGGGCCCGTCCGATAACCCAGAACTCCGGGGCGTTCCTCGTCATCACCGAAATCGACCAGGCACGACGCGGAGTGACACTGCCCCGACGACAGGCCTCCACTCCAGGGCGAGGGTGGCGAGGGTGGCGAGGGTCGGGCCGGGTTCAGACCACCCGCCCGGCCCCACTGCCCTGCTCCCGCCCGGACCACCTGGTCCGGACGGGAGCAGCCGGAGGGCCGCGCTCGTCGCCGCCCGCCTGCGCTCAAGGGCATCTCGAACACGGAGCGATGCAGCCCTGCCCCGAGGACAGCGCGACGCGTTACGAAGTCGACGCGTTACGAAGTCAAGGACGCATGCCGTGCGACAGGCAAGGCCGACCGCCCCTCACCCGTGCGCTCCGGTCGGCTGATGTCAGCCCAGACCGCGTCGAGGGACAGCCCCAGAGCGTCGGCAAGTGCCGCAATGGTCGGAAAAGCCGGGGTGGCCACGCGGCCGGATTCGATCTTCCGGAGAGTCTCGGGCGAAATGCGCGCGGCGAGCGCGACGTCGAGCATGGAGCGGCAGCCCCGCGCCCGTCGCAGCAGGACACCGAGGCGTTCTCCGCGTTCCACCTCGGCGGGGGTGAGCGACAACCTGACCATGAGCCCATTCTAATACCGGTACAGTTAGACCGGTATAGTTATTGGACACACGCGAGAGGCCCCCCATGATTGAGATCCTGAGCCGCCCCCTGCTCGACCGGGCGAAAGATACCGGCGCGCTGGTCGGCGACATCCTGCAGACACTGAAGAGCCGCAGCACGGTCGGCGCGAACCTCCTGGACATCGACCAGTGGGCCAAGGAAATGATCACGGAGGCGGAAGCGCAGTCCTGCTACGTCGACTATGCCCCCTCCTTCGGGCGCGGCCCGTTCGGTCATTACATCTGCACAGCCGTCAACGACGCCGTGCTTCACGGACGGCCCCACAACTACACGCTGGCCGACGGTGACCTGCTGACACTCGACCTGGCCGTCTCCAGGGGCGGAGTGGCCGCAGACGCCGCCATCAGCTTCCTGGTGGGCAAGGCCAGGCCCGCGGAGAGCGTCGCGATGATCGAGACAACCGAACGCGCGCTCGCCGCGGGGATCGCTGCCGCCAAACCGGGGGCGCGCATCGGCGACCTCTCCCACGCCATCGGCACGGTCCTCGGCGAAGCGGGCTACCCCATCAACACCGAGTTCGGCGGTCACGGCATCGGCTCGACCATGCACCAGGACCCGCACGTCGCGAACACCGGACGGCCCGGGCGTGGATACAAGCTGCGCCCTGGACTGCTGCTGGCCCTTGAGCCCTGGGTGATGGCCGATACCGCCACGCTCGTCACCGATGCCGACGGCTGGACGCTGCGCAGCGCGACAGGCTGCCGGACCGCACACAGTGAGCACACCATCGCCATCACCGACGACGGAGCTGAAATCCTCACTCTGTCCGAGCAGGCGCGGCCGTGAGGGCCTCCGCCCTCTCTTTGCCGAATGTCCGACCGATGCCCGGCCCATGGGCATCGGCATCCACCGCGATCTTCTCCGGATCAGCGTGCGGACGACGGGTCGGTCGCGCGTAGCGCGGCCAGTAGCCCCGGTCGGCCGCCCGACGGTCGACGCCGCCAATCGTCTGGGCCACGTCGCTCCCCCCTACGGGCCGAAGCGCCGACATCTTACGGCTCAACGCCTGCCGCTCATGCCGGTTGAACCGGCATGAGCAGCAGGGGCGGCTAGGCCGCGTCACGCGACGGCGGTGCCCTCGAGCTCGACCAGCTGGCCGGGGATCGCGAGTCTGGTCACCCCGAGCATCGTGGTGGTCGGCGCGACCCCGGCCGCGCCCAACCGTGCCGCCAGCACCCCGTAGTGCGGGAAGAGCTGATCGACGTCGGTCGTGTAGACGTTGAGCCGGACGAGGTTGGGGAGAGACATTCCGGCCTCGCCGAGCACGGCCTCCAGGTTGCTGATGCTCAGCGCCAACTGCGCCGCCATATCGCCCTCATGCTGGGGCTTGCCGTCACCGTCCATCGCGGTCTGCCCGGAGATGTACAGGGTCCGAGTGTGCCCGGAGACGATCTCACCCTGATTGAAGCCCATCTCCACCGACCACGTCACCGGGTTGACCGACGTTCGTTCCACTGCCACTTCAGCTCCATTCGATCCGTCGCGAGTACGAACGTCCATCGGCTCGGTAGCCACCAGCTCTGACGTCGCGTCAACGAGCCTCCCAACAAATCACGACACCTTCAGTCATGTATTCCGTTAGCCTTCGCGGATGCGTGCCGACCGACTGGTCTCACTGGTGCTACTGCTACGCCGACACGGTCGCCTGACAGCGGACGCGCTGGCCCGCGAGCTGGAGGTCTCCACCCGTACCGTGCTGCGCGACATCGAGGCGCTGTCCACGGCGGGCGTCCCGGTCTACGCCGAACGCGGCAGGCACGGCGGTTTCGCGCTGTTGCCCGGTTTCCAGACCGAGCTCACCGGACTGAACCACGACGAGGCCCTCGCCTTACTGACCGCCGGATCAGGGCGCGGCGAGCGGGTGTTCGGCCTCGGCTCGGCGCTCGCTTCAGCCATGCGGAAGGTGGTCGACGCGCTGCCCGAAAACCACCGGGCCGCCGCGAGCGACGCGACCCAGCGATTTCTCGTCGACCCGAAGACCGACCTGCTCTCACGCCGCCTGGTCACTGAGGAGGTACGCGGCACCGCAATGATCGAGGTCAGGCGCGCGGTGCTCGCCGGACACAAGCTGCGCATCCACTACGCGGCCACGGACCAGGCGCCTCAGTGGCGCACGGTGGACCCGATCGGCCTGGTCACCGTACGCGACCGGGGCTACTTGCTGGCCACGAGATCCGGCGCGGACCGCACTTACCGGCTGTCGCGGGTGCTGGCCGCCGAGGAGCTCCCCGAGACGGCCCAGCGGCCGAACCGGGTTGATCTGGACCGGATCTGGCGGGACCGCTCCGCGCGGTTCCTCTCCGGTGGCGACCACATCACCGTGCTGGTACGGGTGAACCCGGTGCGGCGGGAGGACCTGCTGGACACCGCGCTGGCCGTCCGCGCGGAAGAACCCGACCCCGACGGCTGGCTGCGGCTGGAGGTGACGTTCCAAGACTCCCGACACGCCGAATGGGCGCTCTGGCAGTTCAGTACGGACGCGGAAGCCCTTGCCCCGGAGTCGTTGCGCGCCTCCCTGCGCAACCGCGCCGCCGCGCTTGCCACCCGCTACGGAGACTCACCCTGAAACGGTCGGGGTGGTGGCAGGGGTGTCCGTGCGGTCAAGGAGTTCCAGCAGACGGCCGGCTTGCCGTTCCGCGGTGCCGGGTGGGTTCCTGGGATGGTCCGGATCGTCGAAAGAGAGCAGGAAGAGCCAGACCAGGGCGAGGAGCCGTCGGCACTCTCGGAGCCGGGAAGCCTCAGCGGGCGTCAGATCGAAGTGCCCCAGGAACGCCGGGACATCAAGAGAGTGGTCCACCCAGCTCGACACGTGTTCAGTGATCTCCGCCAGCTCGAAGGCGCGATCGCTGCGGCCGGAGTCCTCGAAGTCGACGACCCGGACTTGCGAGCCATCCCAGAGGTAGTTGGCGAGATTTCCGTCGCCAGGGCCGAAGACCGGGGGCACCGATGGCTCGTCCAAAGGGTCGAGGCCCGACTCGGCCAGCCACGCAAGGCCCACGGACATGGCCCGGGTCACCGGGCTGCCGGGGCGAGCGTAGGTGCTCGCGGGGATGTGCGCGGACCAGGCGTCGATGTGGGCGATGAGTTCGCCCTGGCGTCCAGGTCTGAGGGGGATTTCGTCAAGTGCTGACGGGGGCACCGCGCTGTGCAGCGCGGTGACGGCCTCCGCCAGAGCCTCGATCTGCCGCTCGTCGACGGGGTGCCCGCGCAGAGGTCTGCCGCTCAGCCGGGACATCACCACGGTGGGCGTTGCGGCTCCGGGATCGGCGGACTCGGGCCGTGGTGCGAGCCCAGGGACGTATGTGTCGAGCAGCCTCAGGGCACGCCACTCGCGCTCGCACCGCTCGCGATCCACGTCGCGGAAGCGCTTGGTCACGCTGTCGGGACCCATCTCGATCGTGTGGGTGCTCCACCGGTCAGAACTCATGGGAGGCGATCCTGCCAGGTGTCAGGCCCGGTCCCGCCATGGAGCAGTGGGCGAAGCAGCCCGGACCGAAGACCGTCCACGGCCTGCGCTCCCGGCTGGAGGACTCGCTCACCGCGGCATCACAGGCCCCCTACCTACACCGGCGCCCCTGCCTCATCATCCCAGTGATGAGCGGCGTGGCAGTGATCGTCGCGCTGCTGCCGAGGCCAAGCCAGTAGTGTCCGTGGCCGTTGCGGTACGGCCGCAGGAACAGTGCGCCGCCGCGCCTTCGGGCAACCTCACCTCTGGCCCAAGCCCGCCGAATCACTCCGCCGCCGGGGCCGAGCACGCGTAGGCGCGACCTATACGGGGCATCGGTTTTGGTCGTGGACCTCCTCCACGGTAACCGGCTTCACTGACCCGTCAGTTGGTGCGACGGCCGGTCGGGACCCGGTGTCGCACGGGGCCCGGAGTCGGCTCTCGGCGTGCGACGGCACTCCTGCCGCAAGGGGTGCCACCTCTGTGCGGAGTGCGTCGGCGGGCCCCTGCCCGTGCCTGGATGGAGGTTGCCACGTCGCGCCGGCGGACGGACCAGGCCGCCATCGGACGAGCGGCCACACTGTGCCGGGTCCACCAGCATCAGCGCTGTGGGCCCGGCACGTCGTCGATTCCGGTCACTGAACCGAACGCCCCGTCGTGGTGCACCAGCGCCGCGGCATCCCGGCGAACGGACCCCGATTCGACCTCGCCGACGACCAGAAGATGGTCGCCGACCCGCTGGCGCAGCGTCACCCTGGCCGTCAGATAGGCGGGGGCCTCATCGAGTACGGGAAGGCCGTCGTCGTACGCGGTCCATGCCACGCCCTGGAAGCGGTCGACGCCACTGCGCGCGAACTGCCCCGCCAGCGCGGCGTTGTGTGTGCCGAGCACATGAACGGCGAACCGGTCGGCGTCGCTCACCGCCGGAGCGGTGGAGGCGCTGAGCCCCAGGTAGAAGGAGACCAGCGCCGGTCGGAGAGACACGGAGGTGAAGGAGGTGGCCGTGAAACCGGCGGGACCCGGGACGGTGATCACCGTGACCCCCGCGGCGTGGCGTCGCAGCGTGCGGCGGAGCATCTCGTCGGTGGCGGGTGTCGCGGACGTCTCCGCCGGGCGGTCGGTGGAGGTGGTCATGGCGGTTCCCTCTCAACTGGTGGGGCACCCCGGGCCGGCCCCGCTGCCTCGGCAGCGGGGCGGTGGCTCGTGGTAGCTGGGTCGTGCGGGCCCGGAGCGGGGCGCGTCAGGCCTTGGGCTCCGGGTCCAACGTCAGGATCGGGCGCAGGTCCGCGTCGGTGCGCAGCCGCTCGAGCCACAGGATGACGTGGGCGGCGGTCGTGCGGTGCGAGGCGTCGTTGAGGACGTCGTGCAGTCCCTCGTGCAGGACGCCCAAGGCGGCCCGCGGCAGGCGTTCGGCGAGGGCGCGGGCCTGTGCGAGCGGTGTCAGTGGGTCTGCCGCACCGTGCAGGATCAGAGCGGGCAGGTCATCGGGGTGGGCGTCGGGCAGGAGGTGTTCCGGCACGGGTGCGGAGAGCTGCCCACGCTCGAAGTGTGTGTCGTCGGTGAGCCTTTGACGGTGCGTGGGGCAGGCGGTGCGCGCGCCGAGTTCGGCGTCCCAGTCGGAGGGGCCGGGGGACGCGGGAGACGTGGTGGCGGTCCCGGCCGCGATGATTCCCGCCAGCGGCAGCCGCGGATCGGCTCCGGCTGCCAGGTGCAGTGCCTGCAGGGCGCCCGTGTCGCTGCCCACAAGGACGACGGGCGTGGTCGCGTCGGGCCCCACCGCTGTCACCGCGGCTGCCAGTACGTCCTCCAGGGCGTCGCCGACGGTGGTGTCCAGGGCATGTACGACATACCCGTCGACCGCCAGGCGGCGGCCCAGCCGCTCGTAGACGAGGCCGTGTTCGCCGCGCCCGGGCAGGACGACGAGCGTGCCGCGCGGTGCGATCGGGGTGGGTGGCCGCCAGGTGTGGGCGGCGGCAGTGGTGGTGGCGAGGTCGGTCATCGGGTGTTTCCTGCCGGAGTGAGGGGCGTGGCCGTGGCCGCGCGGTGGGCCAGTTCCTGGCGGACGAGGGGCAGCAGCTGGCGGCCGTAGTCGATCGCGTCGTCGAGCGGGTCGAAGCCGCGGATGAGGATCGTGCTCACGCCGATGTCGATGTAGTCGAGGAGTGCCTGAGCGACCGTCTCCGGCGTGCCGACGAGGGCGGTGGTGTTGCCGCCCGCGCCGGTTGCCGTGGCAGTGGGGGTCCACAGGGCGCGATCGTGGAGGTCCTGCTTGGCGGCGGCGGCGAGGAGCCGCTGGGACCCGGCGTTCTGGGGTGAGGTGGCGCCCGTGTGGTGACGGGCCTGGTCGAAGAAGGGGCGTCCGGCGCCGGATTTGATGGTGTCAAGGATGCGATGGGCGCGGTCCCAGGCGAGTTCCTCGGTCGGCGCGAGCACGGGGCGGAAGGAGACGCTGATGCCGGGCGGTTCGGCGCGGCCCGCGGCCTGGGCGGCGTCGCGCACGGAGGCGATCTGCGCGGCGGTCTCGGCCAGCGGCTCGCCCCACAGCGCGAAGGTGTCGGCGTGCTTGCCGCCCACACGGTAGGCCGCTTCGGAGGAGCCGCCGAAGTACAGCGGAATGCCTTCGGGGCGGTAGGGCAGCACTCCGGGTGTGTAGTCCTCGAAGCGGTAGTGGCGGCCCTCGTGGCTGAAGGAGTCGGTGGCGGACCAGGAGCGCCGCAGGATGCCCAGGTACTCGTCGGTCCGGTCGTAGCGCTCGTCCTTGTCCAAGTAGTCGCCGTCGCGGCGCTGTTCTGTGTCGTTGCCGCCGGTGATGGTGTGGACGGCGACGCGGCCCTGGGTGAAGTGGTCGAGGCTGGCGAAGCTGCGGGCGGCCAGGGTCGGGGCGATGAAGCCGGGCCGATGGGCGATGAGCAGGCCGAGACGGTCGGTGCGGGCCGCGACGTGGGCGGCCACCTGGAGCCCGTCCGGCCGCGATGAGCTGTAGCCGATGAGTACGCGGTCGAATCCGGCGTCCTCATGGGCGCGCGCGAACCGGGTGGTGTAAGCGGCGTCGATCAACGGGCCCTGGGCGGGCCGCGTTTCGGATGCGTGCTGGGTGCCGATCATGCCGATGAACTCGACGGGCGACGGGCTGGTCATGGTCACTTGCCTTTCGGTGCGGTGTGGCGGTCGAGTGCGGCGCGGCCGACGGCGGTGAGGACGGAGTCGTCCTGCGGGGTGTGGACGCGGCTGCAGAGCACGTCGCGGTAGTGGCGCTGGAGCGGGTTGGCGCGGGTCAGTCCGTGGTTGCCGGTCAGCGCGAGGGCCTGCTCCACGGCGTTGATGGCGGCGCGGGTGCCGAGCACCTTGGCCATGCCCGCCTGGCCGACGGCGCTCTCGTCGCCCGCGTCGGTGCGGGCCGCGAGGGTGTCGACCAGCGTGGTGGCCCCGGTGAGTGCGGTGTCGATCTCGCCGACTGCCGTCTGGAAGCGCGGCAGCGTGGCCAGGGGCGCGCCCAGTGCGGTGGGTACGCGTTCGTGGAGGAAGCCGATGAGCCAGTCACGAGCGGCCTCGGCGACACCGAGGTAGAGCGCGGTGAGGCCGAGCGCGTTCCAGGCTCCGGTGGTGAGGTCGGGGCGGGCCCCTGGGATCGCGCCGGGTTCGGCCAGAGCGATGACGTCGGCCCGCTCGACGCGTACGGCGTCGAGCAGGACGTCGTCGCTGCGGCTCGCGCGCAGTCCCACGTGGTCCCAGGTGGGCTCGATGCTCAAGCCGGGGCTCGGTGCGCGGACGATGAACGAGCCGACGCGGACGGGGTCCTCATCGGTGCGGGCGAAGACGAGCATCCGGCTCAGTCCGACCGCGCCGGTCGAGTAGATCTTGCGTCCGCTCAGTACCCACTGGGTGCCGTCGCGGCGGGCGGTCGTGGCGGGCAGCCCGCCACGCACGGGGCTGCCCAGCTCGGGTTCGACGCGCAGGGTGTTGACGAGGGCGGGCCGTGTGGCGCTGTCGGCGAGAAGGTCCTCGTACGCCCCGGCCGGCCAGGCGGGGATACGGGCCTCGGCCGCGTGGACGAACAGCGTCATCGCGGTGACCAGGGCGACGGCCGGGTCACCGGTGCCGAGGGCGCGCAGGATGCGCACGGTGTCGGCGAGCCCGACCCCTGGGCCGCCGTGCCGGGGCGCGACGGTCGCGGTGAGCAGCCCGGCTTGGTGGACGAGGGCGAATCCCTCGTCGGGGAAGGAGGCGTCACGGTCGTGCTCCGCTGCGCGGGCGGCGAGGGCGCGGGTGAGCTCGGGCAGGCGGTCGAGGTCGAGGGGCGGCAGGGCGGGGGCTGGACTGTCGGCGGCGGCCCCGGGGTGAGCGCGGGCCTTGCTGGTGCGGGTCACGGGTTCTCCGGCCGTTGGGGGGTGGGGGGTGCGGGCTGGGTCCGCTTTCCGGTCGCTGGGGGCGGGAGTTGGGGCGTGGATGGTGGCGGATGCCGGGGGTGTCCCCCGGTGGGGCGCTGGAAGGGGGCGGGGCAGTCAGTCGAGGTGGTCGCGCCAGGTGCCGGCGTGGTGACAGGCGACGGTGAGCGACGTGTCGGCTGACGGCGGTGCCTCAGCCGAAGGGGCCGACACTCCGCCGTCACCCGTCTCGGCCGCGGCACGCTCTGCGACCCTCACCGGAACAGGCTCCTCGCGGCAGTCCGGTCCTGCGAACCGGCACCGTGGTGCGAAGACGCAGCCCTCGTCGTCGGGCCACGGCTCGCGGTCGGCGGGCGCCCGCAACTGGGCGGGCAGCGGACGGTGTTCACGGCGCACACTGGGCGCCGACGCGGTGAGCAGCGCCGTGTACGGGTGCCCGGGGTGTTCCAGGACCTCGCTGATGGGCCCCTGTTCGACGAGTCTGCCCCGGTAGAGGACGGCCACACGGTCGGCGATACCCGCCAGGGAACTGAGGTCGTGGGAGATGACCACGATGGCCAGGCCCAGTTCACGGCACAGCCGGTCGAGCAGCCTCAGGACGAGGTTGCGGTTGGAGGCGTCCAGGGCGCTGACCGGCTCGTCGGTCAGGAGCAGTCGGGGGCGGGTGACGATCGCGCGGGCCAGCGAGACCCGCTGGCGCTGGCCGCCGGAGATCTGACCGGGGGTGCGAGAGCCGAAGACTTCCGGGTCGAGGCCGACCAGCGTCAGGGCCTCGTCGGCGCGCGCCGCGCGCTCCTGCCGGTCCAGCGCGCCGACGGCCGCGAGCGGTTCGGCGACGATCCGGCGGACGGTCAGTTCCGGGTCCTGGGAGCGCAACGGATCCTGGAACATGTACTGGACGCGCCCCGAGCGGCGGAAGTCCCGCAGTTCGCCCCTGCTCAGCGAGGTGAGGTCGCGGCCGTCGAACGTGATGCTGCCCGCGTCGGGGCGCACCAGGCCGACGGCGGTGCGGGCCAGGGTGGTCTTTCCGGAGCCGGTCTCGCCGATGATGCCGACGATCTCCCCGGGGCGCACGGCGAGTTGGACATCACTGAGCACGCGCGTGCGCCGCGCGGGCCCTCGTCCGGCGCGGCGGCCGTAGGAGACCGCGAGCCCTCGGACCTCCAGGAGCGATGCCCCGGAGGTGGACGCGTCGGGCTGCTCGCTCCCCCGCGATGCCAGTGCGGTGCTCACAGGGCGGCTCCTTGCGCTGCCACGGTCCGGCCTGCCGCCGGCAGGGCATCCGCATCCGCCGGTTCCCGCAGGCCGGGTGGCCTGGTCGGTAGCGGGCAGCGCGCCCGCCGTCCGTCGCCGAGCGTGCGCAGCGCGACCGGGCCTGCCGTGCACTCCGGTTCGGCGTACGCGCAACGCTCGGCGAAGCGGCATCCGGGAAGGTTCTCGCCGGTCTCCGGCGGTCGGCCCGGAATGATGTCGAGCTCGCGCCGTCCCCAGTCGCCGATGGAGGCGACGCGCAGCAGTGCTTGTGTGTACGGGTGCGCGGGCGCGGCCAGGACCTGTGCGGTCGGGCCGTCCTCGACGATCTCGCCCGCGTACATCACGACGACTCGGTCGCAGCTCTCGGCGACCACCGCGAGATCGTGTGTGACAAGCAGCAGCGCGAGTCCCCGCTCCTGGCGGAGGGTCCCCAGCAGATCGAGGATCTCCGCCTGGACGACGACGTCGAGTGCTGTCGTCGCCTCGTCGGCGATGAGGAGTTCCGGCTCGCAGGAGACGGCGATCGCGATGAGGACCCGTTGCAGCATGCCGCCCGAGAGCTCGTGCGGGTACTGGTGGCAGAGCTCATCGGGGCGGTGCAGTCCCACGGCCGCGAAGAGCTCCACGGCACGGGCGTGCGCGGCGGAGCGGGACAGGCCACGGCCCACGCGCAGTTGCTCGGTGAGCTGCCGTCCGACGGTGAGTGAGGGGTTGAGGTAGGAGGCGGGGTCCTGGAAGACCGCTCCGACGCGTCGTCCCCGTACGCCGTTCCAGCCTTTGCGGGACAAGGCGGTCAGTTCCGTCGGCGCGTCGGTTTCACCGTCCCGGACGGTGAGGGTGATGCTCCCCTGGCCCACCTCGCATCCGGGAGGCAGGACGCCGAGGACGGCGCGGCAGGTCAGACTCTTGCCGCTGCCGGACTCCCCCACAAGGCCGACGGATTCTCCGCGCCCGAGGCTCAACGACACGTCGCGAACGGCGCGTGCGGCGCCGCCGATGGTGACGTCGAGGCCTTCGACGGTGAGGACGGGTGTGCCGTCCGCGCGGACGGTCTCGTCGGCGGCTTCAACCGGCTGTGACATGGCGATCGGCCTCCTTCGGATCCTGGGTGACGTGCGCGCTCCCGTACACATTGAGCGCGTTGGACGGTTCGGCGGGAACGGGCGCGGACGCTTGCGGGACGGTGGCCGGTGCGGCGGGCGCGGGCGCCCCGAGGTCCGCCGCGGCCGGTGCGCCGCTGTCGCGGATCGCGTCGGCCAGGAGGTTGAGCGACCCGACAGTGATCATGATCGCGGCGCCGGGGATGAGCGGCGCCCACGGCTGCTGGGCGAGATAGCCCAGGTCAGAGGCGAGCATTCCGCCCCAGGTGGGTGCGGGCGGCTGGACGCCGAGTCCGAGGAAGGTCAGCGAGGAGACGACGAGCAGCGCCTGGCCGACCATCTGGGCCGTGGTCACCGCGACCGTCGGCAGGATCTTGCCCCAGACGTGGGTGCGCAGGATCCACCACCGCGAGGAGCCCATCAGTTCGGCCGCCTCCACGTACTGCGCCTGCTTCAGACCGAGCGCGGCGGCGCGGGTGACCCGGAAGTAGAGAGGCGCGAACAGCACGCCGAGCGCGACCATCGCCTGGTGCATGCCGTTGCCCAGGGCGCCGACCACGGCGATCGCGAAGACCGTGAACGGCATGATCATCAATGTGTCGGCGGCGCGCTGCGCGGTCCATTCGAAGGTCCGGCCGAGCCATACGGACGCGACCCCGGGAACGATCCCGAGCAGCATCGCTGTGGCGACGGCCTCCAGCGCCCCGATCAGGGAGAGCCCGGTGCCGTCCAGAAGCCGGCTGAGCACATCGCGCCCGAGGTAGTCGGTGCCAAGGAGGTGGCCGCCGCTGGGTCCTTGCAGCATGTCCGTCGGGTTCTGGCCCAGGGGGTCGTGCGGGGCGAGCGCGCCTCCCGCCACGGCCAGCAGCGCGACCAGGCCGAGGACGGCGAGCGCGACGCGGGCCGAGCGCCGACGCGACGTACGGCGAAGAACCCTCATTCCGTACCTCCCGCGGTCCCCGAAGTGCCCCCGTCGCGACGGCCGGTGGCGCTCCTGCGGGCGGCCGGATTCAGGGCGGCGAGCGCCGCGTTGACCGCGACGTTCGCGACGAGCACCACGGCAACGGTGACCAGGAGGGTGCCCTGGATGACGGGGATGTCGTGGCGCTCCGCCGACTGCAGGGACAGTTGGGCGATCCCGGGCAGGTTGAAGATCTTCTCGGTGACTACCGCGCCGCCGAGGATGACCGGCACGCTCACGCCCAGGACGGTCAGCGCGGGACCCGCCGCGTTGCGCAGCACGTGCCCGAACAGGACGCGCCGGGCGGAGAATCCGCGCATCTCGGCGCCGGTCACGTAGTTCTCCCGCAGCGCCCCGACGAGGGAGGTGCGCAGCTGCCGGGCGATGGAGGCGGCGGCGTCCAGGCTCAGCGCGAAGGCGGGCAGGATCGCGTAGCGCAGCCAGGGTCCGATCCCGGAGCCGAGCGGCTCGTATCCCCCGGTGGGCAGCGCGCCGAACTGGACCGCGAAGACGACGATGAGCACGATGCCGATCAGGAACGGCGGCAGCGTGGCGAGCGCGGAGCAGACGAGCGTCACGGCGCGGTCGATACGACCACCGTTGTCGAGCGCGGCGGCGATGCCCGCGCCGCCCCCGAGCACCACGGCGAGCAGCAGGGCGAGCCCGGCGATGGACAAGTCCACCGGGAGAGCCTGCCCGATGCTGTCGGCCACGGGGACGCTGGTGAACCACGAGACGCCCAGGTCGCCGGTGAACGCGCTGCCGAGCCAGGTGAAGTACTGCGCGTACAACGGGCGGTCGAGCCCGAACTCGGCCTCCATGCGGGCGATGTCGGCCGGGGTGGCCGTGTCTCCGAGGACAGCTGCCGCTGGATTGGCGTCGGACAGGGCTCCGAGCGCGAATGTCAGGAGCGAGGCAAGGAAGAACACCGTGGCCGTGGTGACGAGCACCCGCCCCAGTGGACGGGGCGCCGCCGCCAGTCGCCGGGTGAGCGGCGCCCACGTGCGGCGGGCCTCAAGGCGGCCCGGGGCGGAGGGAGGTGTCTTCGTGCCGGAGAGTGCGGGGGCGCTCATGAGACGGTGACCCCCTCGAATCGCTGGACGACCGTGTAGGCGGGGATCTCGGACACCTTGGGGCTGCGGGCGAGGATGCGCGGCACGGTGTACAGGAACACGTTGGGCATGGTCCGTACGGCGATGCCCGTGGCCTTCTGCAGGACATCGGGGTACTTCGGGTCGTCGAGCGGGGTGCGGCGCACGGCGTCGAGGGCCTTCTCCAGCTCGGGTGAGACGGTCCGGCCCGGGTTCATCAGGCCTTCCTTGCCGAAGAGGACCTGGAATCCCTGGACGGCGGAGTCCCGCCCGGCGAACTGGTCGACGTACAGGGCCTTGGCCCGCTGGATGTACACGATCTGTGTCGACTGGTCCGCGGGGATCGTCTCGATCTTGGCGGTGATCCCGACCTTCTTCAGCTGCGCCTGGATCAACTCCGGTACGCCCTCGCCGTTCTGGGCGGCGAGCGTGATCTTGAGCCCGTCGGCGTGACCCGCCTTGGCGAGGAGTTCCCTGGCCTTCTTGGGGTCGTAGGGGAAGAGCTTGTCGAGTGCCTCGTCGTGGCCGGCGTAACCGTGCGGGAATGGCTGCCGGGTGGCCTGGCCGTAGCCGAACGACGCTGTCTTCAGGAGTTCGTCGCGGTCGATGGCGTACTTCAGCGCGAGCGCCACATCGGGGTCGGTGAAGGGCTCCCTGCCGATGTGCACGTCGAGTACGGCCACCACCATGGACGGGATGACCTGGACCTTGAGCCCCGCGGCCTTGGCGGCCTCGACCTGGCTGCCGGGTATCTGCGCGACGTTGTACTGCCCCGACTTGAGCGAGGCGACGACTGTCGAGGCCTCGGGGAGCGGATAGAGCTCGAAGTTCTGCGTCCTGATGTGCCCGGCGTCCCAGTAGCGGGGGTTGGCGCGCAGAACGGCCTTGGAGTTCTCGACGTAGGAGGCGAGCGTGTACGGTCCTGCGCCCGCGGGCTTGGTGGCGAGGCTCGCCGCGTTCTGCTCGAAGGCCTTCGGGTTGACGACCATGCCGGTCTTGCCGGCGAGGAGGGCAGGGATCTGGAAGTCCGGTTCACTCAGGCGCAGTTCGACGGTGTGCTCGTCCACTGCGGTCACCTTCTTGACCCCGATGAGCTGAGCGGCGATCAGCGATTTCTTGTAGTCGCGGCCCCGCTCGATGCTCTTCTTCACCGCGGTGGCGTCGACCGGACTCCCGTCGCTGAACTTCAGCCCCTCGCGGAGAGCGAAGGAGACGACCGTGCCCTCGTCGTCGTACGTCCAGGAGCGGGCGAGAGCCGGGACGGCTTCGCCCTTCTCGTCGAGCTTGGTGAGACCCGCGTAGACGAGGGAGAGCGAGTGCACGTCCCAGCCGGCCGACGAGGTGACCGGATCCCATGAAGTCGGCAGGTCCCAGCCCCACTTGAGGACTCCTCCCCCGCCGGTGCCACCCGCCGTGGACTCACCCCCGCAGGCGGCGAGAGTGAGGGCCGCACCGGCGCCGAGCGACATCCCGAGGAAGGCTCTGCGTCCGGGGGCGGGCAGCCGGGCGAGCGGCGCATCGTCGGTGTCGGCCGATGCTCCGAAGAGGGAGGGTGTGCCGGACTTCGGCATGCGTGCGCACCTTTCTCGGCCGCGCCGATGCCGCTCGGGCGATCGGGCGAAACCGTGGGACGCCCGGTGTGCGGGGCACGGGCGAGGGAGGCGGGGAGGGCAGGAGAGAGTGGCCTCGCGCATCGGGTCAGCGGCGCCACTCGCACCGGGGAACGGACCGTCGCGCCGGATCAGGCGTGGGCCGTCGGTGAGTGAGGCGATCGCAGCGATGGAACGCGAGTGGTCGACGCGGGGCAGTGCCGGCGGTGCGGCGCACTCGCGCCGTGAGCCGTGTCCTGAGGCGTTCCGTGGGAGCCGGCTCAGCGGGAGGTCGAGAGTCCCCGCGCCTGCACCTCAGGGAAGCCGTGCCGCGACACAGCCATCCGCCGGAGGACGGGGACACCGGGACCGGAGCTTCGCGAAGAGCGGCCGGTCGTCGGCCGGGTCAGCGACAGAGTGCGCTGGAGGTGCGCAGATAGTCCACGTAGCGGCAGACCACGCCGGGGTGCGTCGAAGGCATGCCCCGAATCTTCACGGCCGCGGCACCGTCATGTCAATGGACACCTTCAGGTGTCTCATTGTCCGAGACCTCGACGACCTGCGTCTTCCCTCAATCCCAGAGCCGCAAAGGGGTGTTCGAAGTCAGCCGCGCGCCCGCGTCGCCGGGTGCGTGGCCGCCTCGTCGGGGTGCAGCCACAGCGGACCGTTGCCCGTCTCGACGCGTACCGCGTCGCGCGGGGCGGCGGACGTACCGGCGAGCAGTTCAAGCTCGCGCGAGGTGAGACTGCGCCAGAGCGCCAACGCCTCGTCCGCCGACACGGGTGCGAGTACGGGTGTGGCAAGCGGCACCGACTCCCCGGCAGCGGCGGTCGCCGCCGCGAGGTACTTCTCCAGCGGCCGCCATCCCGGTACGCAGAAGCGTCCCCCTGGACCGTCGAACAACAGGGTCGGCAGGGCGAAGCGATACCGCTCCTCGCCCACCTCCTTGGCCCGCCCGGGATGCGGTCCCGGCTCCCGCAGGTCTCGTACCTCCGGCAGCGGCCTTCGGGTCTCCGCCCAGTCCGCGCGGACCGCGGAGAGGACGTCGGCGTGTGCCAGGTCGGCGAGCAGCCTGTCCGGGTCGACTCCGGGGACGCCACGCACGGCGCTTGCCACAGCCTGAGGGGTGTCGGCGGGCGCTCCCAGCACAAAGGTCGTCTCGCGCAGCCTGCGCAGCACCCGTTCCGCGATCTGTTCGCCCTGCGCCTCGGCGGCCTTGGCGGCAAGGGACGCCGGCCAGCTCGTGCGGGTCAGCCATCGCAGCCGGGCGGCATAGGGGGCACGGGTGTGTGCGGTCACGTCCTTGATGAAGCCCTCGTACCAACGCGCCTCGGCATCGGGATCCGGCGCCGGGTCGTCGTCCTCGTCGAAGAGGATCCCGAACACCCGGCGCCACCGCATCTGCCCTCGCAGACCGTGCCGCAGCAGCCGGAAGACGGGGTCGGAGCCCCAGGCCCACGGGCAGGCCGCATCGGTGAACTCGGTCACCTGGACGAGAGGTTGAGCCGCGGAGCCCGGCGCGGGGGTGCTCGTGTCCGGTGGCGGCGCGCTCATGCCGGTCCGACCGCGGAGAGCTCGTGCGCGCTCTCGCCGCCCCCGCCTTTCGCGGGCTCTGTGCCGCGCTCGGCGAGCGCGGCGATGCTCGTGCCGTCCAGGACCGCCCGCGCCGACGCCTCGGCGGCGCGCCACAGGTCCGGAAGCGCACTGGCGGCAGCCGGGTAACCGAGCACTTCGGGACGCTCGCCCCGCACGGTGAAGAACTCGCCGTCGACGGCGGTCATCACCTCGCCGACCGTGATCAGCCGCGCGTCGCGCGCGATCCAGTAACCGCCCTCACAACCGCGCTGGCTGCGCACAAGGCCGGCCGACCGCAGGTCCCTGAACACCGACTTGAGGAAGCGGAACGGAATGTCCTGCGCCGAGGCGATGGCCTCGCACGTCAGCGGCCGCGCGCTGTCGGCGGCCAGCTCGACCAGCGCCCGCACCGCGTAGTCCGCCTTGGCAGAGATCTGCATGTGCACCGTCTTCCCGAAGCATTCGTACGTGCCAACCGCCCTGCGCGGGCCGCTTGAAGGCCGCCCCGACGACAATGGACACATCTTGACATCCATTCCCCCGGCTCTCTACGGTCGCCCAAGGATCTTGGATACGCCGCCCGTCGGCCGAGCACCCGCCACGGCTCACCGCGGCCGTTGCCGATGACCAACACCGACGTGCGCCCGCCCCATTCCGGCCCGGCCGTCACGGCCCGCCCCGACGAGCAGGATTCCCATGGCCCCGCACACCGCGCCCACCTCTCCGGCCTCTCCCGACGACGAGTCGGCCGGCGCCCATCGCGACGCGTTCCACCCTGACCTTCCCGGCCACGACAGCGGCTCGCTGCCCCTGAGCGCCCGCCTTCACCACATCCGCGCCGACGCCCTCGACGGCGAC
The DNA here is from genome assembly GCF_042881845.1 of Streptomyces sp. NPDC058257. Taxonomy (NCBI): domain Bacteria; kingdom Bacillati; phylum Actinomycetota; class Actinomycetes; order Kitasatosporales; family Streptomycetaceae; genus Streptomyces; species Streptomyces sp. NPDC058257. The sequence continues at coordinate 57,356 of NZ_JBHVXJ010000009.1, read as the reverse complement.
ACCGCGCAGACGGGCGGCATGCGGCGCTTCGCCGCGATCAGCGGCGGGAGTGTCGGCTCGGAGCGCATCTGGATGGGCCAGACCCACGTAGCCCCGGACACCGCCTCCTCCAACCACCACCACGGGGCGTCCGAGACAGCCATCCATGTCATCAAGGGGCACCCGGAGTTCGTCTTCCTGGACGACTCGAGCGGGACACCCGAGGAGATCCGGATCCGCACGGCTCCGGGCGACTACATCTTCGTGCCTCCCTACGTCCCGCACCGCGAGGAGAACCCCAGTCCCGACGACGAGGCCGTCGTGGTCATCGCCCGCAGCACGCAGGAGGCGATCGTGGTGAACCTGCCGGAGCTGTACGTCCTGGGCGGCGGGGCCGACGCCGAGCGCCCCCAGGGCTGACCGCTCGGAGGACTGACCACTCGGAGGGCTGACCGCGAGAGCACCCGACACCCGCCGTGTTACGCACTTCATGTCCGGGCAAGGCCGGGATACGGAGCCACGTGGTAACTTCCGTATACAAGGTGTATGCGATCTCTGGGGGTAGCGGTGGCGTCGGGTCGGGAGAAGGCGTACGCGTACCTCAAGGACACGGTGCTGACGGACCCGGCGATGCAGGGCGAGTTCCTCTCGGAGCAGGAGATCGCCGATCGGATCGGTGTCTCGCGCACCCCGATCCGCGAGGCGCTGCTTCTTCTGGCCGCCGAGGATCTGGTCGAGTTGGTGCCCAAGCGCGGTGCGCGGGTGGCACCGCTGTCGGGGCGTGAGATCACCGAGCTGATGCAGCTGCGCGGGATCGTCGAGCGGTACGCGGCGCAGCACGTCATCGGCACGGGCCAGGCTCCGGTGCGGGAGTTGGGCGGGTTCCTCGAGCGGCAGCGCACGCTGAGCGGCCCCGACCAGGCCAAGGAATTCATCGACGTGGACCACCTCTTCCACTCGTCGCTCGTGGCGGCCGTGGGCAACACCCTCCTCGACCGGCATTACGAGGGGCTGCGCAGCCGTCAGGTGCGGGCCGGTGTCGTGGCCCTCTACAACCAGCAAGGCCGCCAGGACGCGGTGCTCGACGAGCACCGGGCGATCGTGGAGGCCCTCGCGGCCGGTGACGCGCAGGCCGCGTGCGCCGCGATCGACAGCCATCTGGAGTCGACGCTCAAGGTTCTGCTGGCCGGATAGGCGGGCGCACGGCCTGGGATTCGTGTCGGGCCGGAGGGCTCGCGCGTGAGTCCGGGACACCAGGCCCGGGCGCGAGCCCTCCGGCCCGGCGTGGAGAGGGAGTCGCGGCTCCGGTCAGCTCAGCGCGGCTCCCCCAGACGGCGATTGGCAAGGACCGGGATCTTCTCGCGGACCGCCGCGACCTCGTCGGCGTCCACCTCCGTCACCATCAACTCGGGACCGGCCTCCAGGCGGTGGCGTACGGCCCCGTCGGGACCGACGAGCATGCTGTGCCCCACTCCGGTGGGCGCCGCGCCCCGGGCCTCGACTCCCCCGGCGGCCGGGTCGGCCTGGTCGACGGCCGCGACCCACAGCGTGGCGTCCAGGGCGCGGGCGCGCACCAGTAGATCCCACTGATCGACCTTGCCGGGACCCGCGCCCCAGGAGGCAGCAAGGAGGGTCGCGGCGGCCCCGGCGTCGGCATGCGCCCGGAACAGCTCCGGGAAGCGCACGTCGTAGCACGTGGCCAGGCCGAGCCGTACGCCGTCCACGTCGATGGTGACGACCCTCGATCCGGCGGCGACGGTGTCGGACTCGGCGTAGCCGAACGCGTCGTAGAGATGGATCTTGTCGTACGACGCTTCGACGCCGCGTCCCGTGGCCAGCAGCGTGTTGGCCACCCGGCCGCCGGGAGCCGGGGTGAACATGCCCGCCACGACGGTGATGCCCGCCGCCTCGGCGATGGCGCGGACTCCAGTGGCCCAGGGGCCGTCCAGGGGTTCGGCGAGCGGGGTCAGGGGCGTACCGAAGCAGGCCATCGACGCTTCGGGGAACACGACGATGTCCGCGCCGGCTTCGGCCGCACGCGCGGTCCATTCCTCGATGAGGGCGAGGTTCTTGCCGGGCTCGGGTCCGGTGGTGAGCTGGCTCAGTGCGATGCGCACGGTGGTCCGCCTTTCGTCGTCGGCAGGGGGTGGGTGGGGGCAGTGGTCACGGGACACGGCTGACGGGCGCGGTCTCCGGAGCGGCACCGGCGAGCAGCTCGTCCTCCTTCTCGGCGTGGGCGGAATCCCTGCCCAGACCGAGCCCGACGAGGGTCACGGCCGCCGCGGCGGCGAGGTACAGCGCCAGCGGGACCCAGCTGTCGTAGGAACTGAGCAGGGCCGTGAAGAGCAGCGGGGCGATCGCTCCGCCGATGAGGCCCGCGAGGGTGTAGGCGAGCGAGGAGCCGGTGTAGCGCAGGCGGGGTGAGAACTGCTCGGCGACGAAGGCCGCCTGTGGGCCGTACATGAACGAGTGGATGGCCAGGGCCACCACGACGCCGCACACGAGCAGGATCCAGCTGTCGCCGTCGACCACGAGGAAGAACACGAAGGGCCACACTCCCGCGGCGAGGGCGGAACAACCGTACAGCAGGCGGCGGTTGACCCGGTCCGACAGGGCGCCTGCCAGGGGGATGAGGAAGATCTGCAGGGAGGAGCCGAGCAGGACGGCCGTCAGTGCGGAGCCGCGGCTCATGCCCAGTTCGTCGGTGGCATAGGTGAGGACGAACACGGTGAACATGGCGTACAGGACGTCGGGGGCGACCCGGCTGAGGATCGCGGCGCACAGGGCGCGGGGCTGGGTGGTGAAGACCTCGCGGATCGGCGCCTCGGGCCGGGATTCCTCGGCTTCCATGGCCTTGAAGACCGGGGTCTCCTCCAGCTTCGCCCTGATCCACAGGCCGAAGGCGACCAGGACACCGGACAGCAGGAAGGCCACGCGCCAGCCCCAGGACAGGAACTGTTCCTCGGTCAGGAGCACGCCCAGAGCCGCGAGGACGCCGTTGGCCAGGAGGTTTCCCGCGGGCGGTCCGATCTGCGCGGCGGAGGCGTAGAAGCCTCGGCGGCGCGGGTCGCCGAACTCGCTGGACAGCAGGACCGCGCCGCCCCATTCGCCGCCGACGCCGACGCCCTGCGCGAACCGGAGGAGGACCAGGGCGATGGGGGCGGTGACGCCCGCGGTGCCGTACGTGGGCAGGATCCCGATGAGGAAGGTGGCCGCGCCGATGAGGACCAGGGTGGCGATGAGGACCTTCTTGCGGCCGATCACGTCGCCGAGCCGGCCGAAGACGAAGCCGCCAAGCGGGCGTGAGACGTAACCGACGGCATAGGTGGAGAACGCCAGGAGGGTGCCGGTGAGAGGGTCCTCCGAGGGGAAGAAGAGATCTCCGAAGACGAGTGCCGCTGCGGCGGAGTAGACCGCGAAGTCGTACCACTCCAGAGCGGTCCCGGTGAGGCTGGCGAAGAAGGCCCGGCGGATGCCGGAGCGGCCCGGCGAAACCGCCGGCGGGCCCTGAGGGGTGTGCTGCATGCTTCCCGATCCTTGCGTCGAGGGGACATCGACCTGGACATCGACCTTCCGGCATACTTCTTGTATACAGGTCGTATGCGCAACCCCCGCGCCGGAAGTTAACCGTGTCGAAACCCGCCCCCCTTTGGAGTGCCCATGACCGTGCTGACCTTCGAACTCCCCGACGGCTCCACCCGTGATGTCGACGTCGTGCAGCTGCTCAACGCCGGATACGCGGGGCGTCAGCAGGCCGACGTGGCCGCGCACGTCGCCGAACTCGCCCTGCTCGGGGTGCCCGCACCGTCGGTGACCCCGGCGCTCTACCCCGTCTCCCCCTACCTGGCCCAGCAGACCGACCGGGTCGCCGCCCCGCACGCCCGTACATCGGGTGAGGCGGAATGGGCCCTGGTCGTCGCGGACGACGGCGAGCTGCTCCTGACGGCCGCGTGCGATCACACCGACCGCGACCTCGAGGTCCACGGCGTGGCCTGGAGCAAGAACGCGGCCCCCGACGTCCTGGCCCGGCAGGCCTGGCTCCTGACCGACGTCGAGGGGCGCGTCGACGAACTGACGCTGCGCGCCTGGGTCACCTACGACGACGGCAGGGAGACCGAGATCCAGCACGGCACGCTCGCCGAACTCCTCACCCCGGGCTACTGGACGGACGTACTGCGCGAACGCGGCGGCCTGACGCCCGGCACCGTCCTGATCTCGGGCACCATCCCCATGGCCGACGGCGTGGACCAGTTCGCCGACGGCTGGCGCGTGGAGCTGGGCGACCCCGCCACCGGCAACACCATCCGCCTCGCCTACGAGGTGGTACCTCTCCCCCAGCCCATCGGCTGACCACACGCTCGTCCCGTTCCGCGGGCTCCCTGGCAGCGAAGCCCGACGATGCCCCGGCCTCGGCGGTCGGCTCCCGCGACCACCTCGCTTCGCCCCTTGAGGAACTCGGCGAACGACCTCGAAGTCGGGTATCCAGCCGGGCGGTGCTGCCGCGTGCCGCGCGAACGGCTCTCGCAGGGTGTCCAGGGTCAGGGGCTGCCGGAATCCAGTAGCCCCTGACCGCCGGGATGTCGTGCGGCGGAAGGCGTATCCGCCCCACCGGTCGGGCGGAAGGCGTATCCGCCCCACCGGTCGCGGTCCGTTGCCGACCTGTGGGAGTCCGCTGCCGAAGGCCGGATCCAGTCGACGACCAGAACTTCGATGCCCACTCCCATTCCGCAAGACCAGGGGTTCTGATCAAGCCCTGAAGTGCCGACCGTCGGCGTCTCATCCACGTTGACATGTTTCTGTCGACATGCTGCTATAAGGCCCAGCTCAGCCGGACTTGTGCACGTCGCATGCCGCTCGGGCGCCGGATCGACAGCCACTTGACCGGGGGTGGCGCCCCCGAACCAGAGCGAGGAAACATGCCGCAGCGCGCCGCGACCGTCGTCGGCGGCGGGATCGGCGGCCTCGCGGCGGCCATCGCCCTGCACCGTCGGGGCTGGCGCGTCGAAGTGCTCGAGCGCGCCCCTAAGTTCACCGAGATCGGCGCCGGCATCTCCCTGTGGCCGAACGCGCTGCGCGCGCTGGAGGCGCTCGGTCTGGCCGATACCGTCCGGTCGCTCGGCGCCGTCGAGGCCACCGGCGGCGTACGCGATCGCCGGGGCCGCTGGCTTTCCCGTACGGACAACGCGGAACTGGCCCGCCGATTCGGTCATCCCCTGGTCGTCCTGCACCGGGCTGACTTGTTGCGGGTGCTCACCGAGGCACTGCCCGCCGACATTCCGCGCTCGGGCAGTGAGGTCTCGGCGGTACGAGACGATGGCCGCTCGCTGGTCGTCGAGCACGCCGGAGGCGAGTCCCGGCCCGACCTCGTGGTCGGCGCGGACGGGCTGCGCAGCGTGGTCCGCCGGGCGCTGTGGCCCGATGCGGACGGCCCCCGGTACGCCGGGTACTCCGCCTGGCGCATGGTCACCGAACCCCTCCCCGAGCCGCCGTCCGAAGGTGCGGCGACCTGGGGTCGCGGGGAGCGATTCGGTTATACGGCGCTGCCCGGCGGGCGCATGTACTGCTTCGCGACCGCCTCCCTGCCCGCGGGATCGACGGCCCACACCACGGGCGCCGACACGACGGCCGCCAGCTCTTGCGAATACACCGGACTGCTGCGCCGGTTCGGGGCCTGGCCGGATCCCATCCCGGCCCTGCTGGCCGCCGTCCCCGAGGACGCGGTGCTCCGGCACGACCTGTACGACCTGCCTCCGCTGCCCTCCTTCGTCCTCGGCCGGGTCGCGCTCCTCGGCGACGCCGCCCATGCCATGACCCCGAACCTGGGCCAGGGCGCGTGCCAGGCACTGGAGGACGCGGTCACCCTGGCCCACTGCCTGGACGGCACCACGGACGTGCCCACCGCCCTGCGCTCGTACGACCTGCTGCGCCGCCCCCGGACCCAGCTGATCACGCGCCGTTCCGCCCGGCTCGGCGCAGTCGGCCAGCTGTCGTGGCCGCCCGCTGTTCTGCTGCGTGACACAGCCGCCCGGCTGGTGCCCGCGCGGGCGACGCTGCGTTCCATGACTCCGGTGCTGGCCTGGACCCCACCAGGTGACCGGGTGACCGCGACCGAGAACGAGAACGAGAACCGCTGATGCCGGACTGGACGTATCACCCGCTGCGCGGTGCGGCCGCCGCCGTGTTCGGCCTGCGCCGTTCACAACGAACCGCCCTGAGGCTGCTGGCTTCGATCGGTTCCCGTCCCGCGGGCGCGCGCTTGATAGCCCGGGGGTTCGGCCACCGGCATCCTCCGGAACGGCTCGCCGGTGAGATCGCCGGGGTGCCCGTGACCGTCCGCCTGGGCATCTCCGTCCCGCCCTCGCTCGCTCGCGATACCGTCCGCGCCATGGCCCCGCTGGGCGCGGGCGTCGTCGAGGTGGCGCCCGTCTCGGCGGCTGACGCGCAGACCGTGCGCGAGGCTGCCGTCGGCCGCTCGATCCCGATGGTCGTACGCACCTGCGACCCGGAGGCCGAAGCCGCCCTCGCGCTCCATGTCGACGGGTTCACAAGGAGCGACGACCCGCACGTCATTCACCTCTCGGAGCCGTCGGTCAGCACCGCTGCGGCAGCGCTCGAAGAGCCGGGCGCCGTCGTCCTCGCCCGGCCGGAGGTACTCGTGGCGGCCGGACCCGGCTGGTTCGCGCGAGTCACTGAGGCCGCCACGCCCACCGCGCCGCCTCCGGGCCCGCGGGACGTCGGCCGCGATCCCCGCCGCTGGCCCGCCTGGTGGTGGGCGCTGCTCGTCGGGCTCGGTATGACGGGCGCCGGGCTCGGCGCCGCGGCGATCACGCTGGGCCCCGTGCTGCTCTGGTACGACCGCGACTACCTCGGCATGACGCTGGAGGAACTGCACGCCGCCAACCACCACCTCGTGCACTTCCTCCAGCACGACCGGATCACCATGGCCGGCACGATGGTGTCGATCGGCGCCCTCTACACCGGCCTTGCCGTGGGCGGCATCAGACGCGGCTGGCCATGGGCCCGCGAGGTGTATCTGCTCTCGGGGACGCTCGGCTTCCCCACCTTGTTCTACTTCCTGGCCACCGGCTTCGTGGAACCCCTGCACACGGCGACCGCTCTCGTGCTGTTCCCGATGTTCGTGATGGGGGTCCGCCGTTCTCCGCACGGCCCGCGGTGGCGCCTGGCGCCCGAGGGGCCGGAGCCCGAGCGCCGACGGGCGCTGGTCGGCCAGCTCCTGATGATTCTCACGGGAGTGGGGCTCTTCGTCGGCGGAGCGGTGATCTCAGTGGTCGGTCTGACCGATGTCTTCGTCCCGACCGACCTGACCTTCCTCGGCACCGACGCGCAGACGCTGGACGCCTTGAATCCCCGGCTCGTGCCGTTCCTCTCCCACGACCGCGCGGGGTTCGGCGGCGCCCTGATGTCCGCCGCGGTGGCGATCGTGCTGCTCAGCGCATGGGGCTGGCGGCGCGGTGAAGCCTGGGTGTTCTGGACCCTGGCCGCGGCGGCCGCAGCGGGTTTTCTGCCGGCCGTCATGGTGCACGGCTCGATCCACTACACCGACCTCATCCACCTCGCGCCGGTCTATATCGGCATCGCTCTGACCACCACCGGCCTGCTCCTCGCGTGTCCGTACCTCTGCGCCAAGGTGCCGACGGCGAGTCCGCAGACCTGACGCTGATCACGCGGTCAGTCCGCCGGGCCGCCGCCGAGTCCGATCTCGTTGCCGTCCGGGTCGCGGAAAGTGGCCTTGCGGACGCCGTTGGCGTAGGTCTCGCGCACGTCCGGTTTCAGGCCGCGCTCGGCGATCCGTGAGACGCGGGCATCGAAGTCCTCGACGAAGACGGTGTGCAGGGCGTGCCCGGCGTGGTCGGGCCGCACCTCGATGAACACGTACCGGTGCTCGGCGAGCTCCCACACCGCCTCCGTGTCGTTGGGCAGGAAGGACGGCGGCGAGCCCAGCAGTCGCTCGTACCAGGCCACCGCCACGGTGTAGTCACGGACAGGAATGCCCGCGAACAGGTCTACGGTCATGGCGTCTACGGTCATGACGCCATGCTAAGCACGCCGCTGCCCGCGCGCGGATCGGCGCAGCCACCGCCTCACCGGGTCCGTGACGTACGCGAACGCCCGCGAGCCAAGGGCACTCCGTGGGCGGCGCGTTGGCATGCGGCGGCACTCGTCGGCATGCCTGTATCCGATTTTCACTTGTCCCGAAGATCGTTCCATTGGACGCTACGGGCATGCAGAATCAGCCGACATTCGTATTCGTTCATGGCGCCTTCGCGAACTCGTTCTCTTTCGCGCCGTTGCAGGCCGAGCTCGCCTTGCTCGGACACCGTTCGGTTGCGCTCGACCTTCCGGGGCACGGCTTCGGGGCGACCTTCGCCGCGGCCTACCAGGCGCCTCAGGATCTCGATGCGCTCGCCGCCGAACCGGGCGGCATCAAGGGGGTCACCCTTGCCGACAACGCCGCCCACGTGATCGAGGTCCTGGAGCGGGCGAAGCAGAACGGGCCGGTCATCCTCGTCGGACACAGCAGGGGTGGCGCCGCGATCACGGCGGCCGGGAACGCCCGGCCCGACCTGATCGACCGGATCGTCTACGTCTCCGCCTGGTGCCCCGTCGATCTGGACGTGGGCGGCTACTACACCGAGCCGGAGATGGCGGACGTCGACCCGGGTGCCTTCGCTGCGGCACTGGTCGGTAACCCGGCCGAGCTCGGTCTGCTCCGGTTCAACTTCCGGACCGCCGCACCCGAGACGCTCGCCGCGATGAAGCAAGCCTTCGCCGCCGACCTCACCGATGATGAGTTCCGTACGCTCCTGAACACCTTCCAGCCCGATGAGAACCTCGATGCCGGCACGTCGGCCGACCGGGCCCAGGCGTCGACGTGGGGGCGCATTCCCAGGACCTATGTGCGTCTGGCCGATGACACCAGCGTGCCGCCCGCCGTGCAGGACCGCATGATCCGCGAGGCCGACGCGCTCACGCCCGACAACCCCTTCGATGTCGGCACCCTCCAGTCGAGCCACCTGAGCTGGCTCGTCCACCCGAAGCCCGCGGCCAAGTTGCTCGGGGCCCTCGCGGCGCGCTGACGGTCCGCTGCTCGCCGCTGCGGTACGTGACGGGGTTCGGCGAGGCGTCCGCGCCGAACCTCATCGCTCCCTTCCATCACTCCCTTCACGGATGCTGACCGGGCCTCGGTCGTTCCCCGCGAGTCTGCTGGGTGACAGGTCCGTCGGATCCTCGTCCGACGCCACGCCGTCTCCTCTCGTGGACACGTGCCACCATCTGTCCGCTTCCGGTCTCCAAGTTATCTTGCTCGGGCGAGGGCAAGGGAGTTGAAGATGGACGCACAAGACGCGCAGGACACGGCCAAGCGGCTGCGGGCGATCAGTGGTGAGTTGTCGGACCGTTTCTATGAACGGGCCGACGTGGTGCGGACGCTGGTGGTGACGTTGCTGGCCGGGCAGCATTCGCTGGTGCTCGGGCCGCCCGGAACCGCGAAGTCCGAGATGGCCCGGGAACTCACGGGCCGGGTCGAGGGGGCGTCCTACTGGGAGATCCTCCTGTCGAAGTTCACCGCGCCGACGAGGATGTTCGGCCCCATCGACGTCGCCGCGCTGGCCCGGGGTGAGTACCGCCAGGTCTACGACGGCCGCGCCACGACCGCGCATGTCGCGTTCATCGACGAGATATTCAAGTGCTCCACGGCGGCACTGAACGAGACGCTGGGCTACCTCAACGAGCGGATCTACCACCCCGAGAGCGGCGGCGAGCCGATCCGCTGCCCCCTGATCGGGGCCATCACGGCGAGCAACGAACTGCCCGGCGGAGAGGATTCGGCCGCGATCTACGACCGGCTCCTCGTACGGATCGAGGTCGGCTACCTGGAAGACCCCTCGAACTTCGCGGCGCTGGTCCGCTCCGCCGTCGGCCGCCCTGCGGCACCGAAGCGGACCACCGTCGAACTGGACGCGCTGCAGCACGCCGTGACCGCGTCCGTCCCGGCCGTGGACGTCCCCGACGTGATCGTGGACGCGGTGTGCACGCTGCGGGCGGCCCTGCGCCGCAAGGAACTCATCGCCTCCGACCGGCGCTGGCGCCAGGCGGTGAACCTGCTCCAGGCCTCCGCGTACCTCGACGGCCGCCCGGCGGTCGCCGAGACCGACCTGGCGGTGCTGACCCACGTACTGTGGGACTCCCCCGCCGAGCGTCCGACCGTCGAGCGCGAGGTGCTGCAGCTCGTCAACCCCGACGCCAAGGAGGCACTCGACCTGGCCGACACCATCGAGGAGCTGGAGGCCCAACTCGACGCCATGGCAGGACAGTCCCGCGAGGCGCTGAGCGACTGGGTCATCAAGAAGGCCCACAACAAGCTCGCCATGGCGGGCAAGCGGCTGGAGAAGCTGCGCGAGGAGGCGGCGGGCGCCGGGCGCTCCACCGCCGCCATCGACCGGGTCACCGGCCGCCAGCGCGCCGTCCGCGCCCGCGTTCTCACCGAGGCCCTCGGCCTCGACGCGAGCATGGTGCAGGCCCAGCTCTGACTGAACACCGAGGGATCAGGACCATGGCCGAGACACCGAGCAAGGTCGACGATCTCGCGAGCCGGGGCGGGAAGTGGCTGGGCCTGTCCGCCGCCGCTCCGGTGCGGCACACCGCTGCTGTGGTCGCGGACCGGTTCGAGCAGCTCGCGTGGCGCGACACCTTCACTCAGTCGGCCGGGCTGCGCGACCTCGCCACGGAGCTGAGCGCGCGCTTCGACCACACCACCGACCTCCTGACCGACGTGTTCCTGGCCGCCTACAAGGTCGGCCCGCGGTTGCGCGAGCGCGCGCAGATGGCCCACTCGCGACTGCTCAACCACCAGGTCATCACTTCCCTGGTGGAGTCACCCGAGTTCACCGGGCTGCGCCGCGAGACGGCCGGCGACCCCTACGCCGCCGCCATGGCCGTCCTCGCCCAGGCCGCCGCCCTGCGCCGGATCCTTGAGCTCTCCCGTGATGCCCAGGAGCAGGCCGAGCAGGCGAACAGGGCCCAGGCGGACGCCGACGGCGCGGCGACCGCCGTGGGCGAGGCTCTCCAGCAGGCGGCCGCTGGAGCGGACGAGGACGGCACCGTGCCGGACCCGGCAGCCGACGCCGTCCAACAGGCGGTCGAGGCCGCCGAGTCCACCGCGTCCGCCGCACGCCAGGCCGCCCGGCACGCCGCGCGGGTCCTCGCGGCGGCGGCCCCCGGCATCCGTGCCGGGGCGGGGAACGCGGCGGCCAAAGCCGCCGACGCCGTACGGGAGGAGGCCGCGCTGATGCGGGCGTGGGGCGTCGGCCCCGGCGAGCTTGAGCGGATGCCGTTCGACGAGCGTGCCCGGCTCGCCGAGCGGCTGCGCACCGGCCGCCTCGCGCAGTGGGCCGAACTGATCGGCCGTTTCCGGCAGATGGCCGACGGCGAGCGCGCCCGCAAAGTGGAGAACGCCACCGGGGAACTGGTCGGCGTCACACTCGGCAACGACCTCTCCCGCGTCATCCCCTCCGAACTGGCCAACCTCGGCCTGCCCGAACTGCGTGCCGTGTTCGCCGCGCGGTACGCCGCCGGTGAGCTGATGCTCTACGACTTCCAGGGAGAGCAGACCACCGGCAAGGGCGCCATCATCGCGTGCGTGGACACCTCGCACTCCATGTACGTGGCGGGGCCCGGCGGAATCACCCGGGAGGCGTGGGCCAAGGCGTGCGCACTGGCGCTCCTTGACCAGGCCCGCCACGCCAAGCGTGACTTCGTCGGCATCCTGTTCTCCGCCGCCGACAAGCTTCAGGTCTTCCGCTTCCCGGCCGACAAGAGCGCCGACATCGGCCAGGTGCTCGACTTCGCGGAGACCTTCCTCGGCGGCGGCACCAGCTACCAGAGGCCACTGACCGCGGCCGCCGAGCTGCTGGAGGAGGAGTTCGACGACGCCGCCCGCACGCGCGGCGACATCGTGATGCTCACCGACGACGAATGCGACGTCACCGAGGAATGGACGCGCGGCTGGAACGACGCCAAGCACCTGCTGGGCTTCCGTGTCTTCGGCGTGGCCATCGGCGCCCCGCGCGCCGCAGACGCCGGTTCGGTCCTGGAGGCCCTGTGCGACAACCTCCGCTCCATCGAGGACCTCACCGACGTCCACGCCGCCGCCGACCTCTTCCGCGTGATCTGACCCGGCCCACTCCTCCCGCCCCGGTTCCAGTGCGCTGAAACCGTCGTGAAACCCCGCTGAACGCGCCCTGCCGCAGCCTCTGCGGCATGACCACCACCACATCTCGCTCGCTCGCCATCGCGGCCACGGGGCTGCGCAAGGCTTACGGCGACAAGACCGTCCTGGACGGCATCGACCTGGCCGTCCCGGAAGGCACGATCTTCGCCCTGCTCGGCCCGAACGGGGCGGGCAAGACCACCGCCGTCAAGATCCTCTCCACGCTCATCACCGCCGATACGGGCGACCTGCACGTCGGCGGCCACGACCTGACCGTCGACCCGCAAGCCGTGCGAGCCGGGATCGGCGTCACCGGGCAGTTCTCCGCCGTCGACGGCCTGATCACCGGCGAGGAGAACATGCTCCTGATGGCCGACCTGCACCATCTCCCGCGCCGTGAAGGCCGCCGGGTCGCCGCCGAGTCGCTGGAACGCTTCGATCTGGCGGAGGCCGCGAAGAAGCCCGCCTCCGCCTACTCCGGCGGCATGAAACGCCGTCTCGACCTCGCCATGACGCTGGTCGGCAACCCGCGGATCATCTTCCTCGACGAGCCCACCACGGGCCTCGACCCCCGCAGCCGCCACAACATGTGGGCCATCATCCGCGAGCTCGTCGCCGGCGGGGTGACCGTCTTCCTCACCACCCAGTATCTGGAGGAGGCCGACCAACTCGCCGACCGCATCGCCGTGTTGAGCGACGGCAAGATCGCCGCCGAGGGAAGTGCCGACGAACTGAAGCGGCTGATCCCGGGCGGGCACGTCCGGCTCCGCTTCACCGACCCGGTCGCGTACCGGTCCGCGGCCCTGGCCCTGGCCCTGCCCGAAGTCACCCGGGACGACGAAGCACTGTCGCTGCGGATCCCCAGCGACGGCAGTCAGCGCGAGCTGCGCTCCATCCTCGACCGGCTGGACTCCGCTGGCATCGAGGCCGACGAGCTCACCGTGCACACCCCCGACCTCGACGACGTGTTCTTCGCCCTGACCAGCGGCACCGATCGGCCCACCGGCCAGCCCAAGGAGGCCGTCCGATGAGCTCCCTCCCCCCAGCCGTACGCGACTCGTCCACGATGCTGCGCCGCAACCTCCTGCACACGCGGCGCTACCCGTCCCTCACCCTGAACATTCTGCTGACGCCGATCGTCCTGCTGCTGCTCTTCGTCTACGTCTTCGGCGACGTGATGAGCGCGGGCATCAACGGTGGCGGTGCGGACCGCTCCGACTACGTCGCCTACCTAGTCCCCGGCATCCTGCTGATGACCATCGGCGCCACCCCGGCCGGGACCGCGGTATCCGTCTCCATGGACATGACCGAGGGCATCATCGCCCGCTTCCGTACGATGGCCATCCACCGCGGCTCCGTACTCATCGGGCACGTCGTCGGAAGCGTGCTGCAGGCGGTCATCAGCGTGACCCTCGTCGGCGCCGTCGCCGTGGCCGTCGGGTTCCGGTCGACCGACGCCACGGCCCTGGAGTGGCTGGCGGCTTTCGGGTTGCTCGTCCTGGTCGCCACGGCGTTCACCTGGATCGCGGTCGGGATGGGGATGGCCAGCCCGAATCCGGAGGCGGCCAGCAACAACGCGCTGCCGCTGATGATCCTTCCGCTCATCTCCAGCGCCTTCGTCCCCGTCGACGCCATGCCGGGCTGGTTCCGGCCCCTCGCCGAGCACCAGCCGTTCACCCCGGCCATCGAGACCCTGCGCGGCCTGCTCCTCGGCAGCGAGATCGGCGACAACGGCTGGATCACCATCGCCTGGTGCCTGGGACTGGCCGCGCTCGGCTACCGCTGGTCGACGTCGTTGTTCAACCGCGCCCCGAAGTAAGCGCGCGGGCCGCCTCCCACAGCTCGTCCCGCTCCAGGGCGGCGTACCGCGACACCGCGTCGACGTACGCCGCCCGATCGGTACCCTCGGCCGCCTGCCGGGCGCGGGCCGCCGACATCGTCGGCTGGAACTCGCGCGGCACCCGCAGCCGCTCGGCCAGCGCGATCATCCGTACGCCGGAGATCTCCCCGGACACGAGGCCCGCCATACCGAGCGCGTGCAGCACCGTCCCGACCACGGGGAGCTCCATGGGCGAGCGGGGCGGGCCGACGAGGAGTGTCTCCAGCCGCCCGCGCAGCCGGTCGACCGGCTGCGCCACGAGTTCGAGGCGACCGGCGTGTGCGTGCGCCGTCACCGCCGCCGACTGGATCTGCAGCGCCCACGGGTCGAGCCAGGGGTCGCCGCCGTGCAACGAACCGGCCTCGGGCATCCGCTCCAGGGCCCTGCGCCACAGGCCGAGCCCGACATCCGTAAGTCCGCGGGCGAGCGCGATCTCGGCGCGGGCCCCGAGGTCCGGGCTGTAGAAGGCGTCCTCCTGCGGGAGGTTGTCACCCTCCGTCTGCCGCAGCCAGTACTCGGCCTCCTCAGGGTCTTCGCACTGCAGACAGGCGAGGACGAGGCCCGAGCGGATGCCGATGTAGTCGTGCTCGTCGCCGAGCCGCGGCAGTTCCGCCAGCGCCGCCTTGAGGTGCTCGTACGCGGCCGTGCCCTGCCCCGTCCGCAAGCTCAGCTCGCTCAGCCGGGAGTGGCCCATGAGCCGCATCGACGGGTTGTCGACCGGAGCCAGCGCGGCGATCATCCGGTGGGCCGATGCGAGGGCGCGGTCGATGTCGTGCTCGTACTCCCAGACGTAGGTGGCCACGCACTCGGCGACAGCGGCGACCAGCGGCTGCGTGCTCGCGCAGAGCGTGTGCAGCACGTCGTAGTCGGGGGGCCGCATCTCGGGGATCGCGCTCAGCACCGCCGCGACGGCACGCGGCAGCGTGTCCGGCGGGGCCGCGGGAAGCCGCCGGAGGGTGATGAGCTGGCGTACGGCACGAGGGCCGTGGTTCATGAACAGGCCCGCCGTGCACAACACCGCGGCGGCGCGGGCGACTTCGACGTACTCGGGTCCTGGGCGGAAGTGCGACAGCGGCGGGCCGGTGTCCGCCGCGAGGGTCGCGAGGCGCGGGTAGTTGGAGTCGGTGGACCACAGGGCCGCGAGGACGGCGGTGAGGGCGGAGATGGCCGGGCCGTCCGCGCGCGCCAGGGCGTGCCGCAGCGCCGGTACGAGGTTGTCCTGCTCGGCCCTGATCCGTTCCCGGGCGGCCAGTGGCCGTGAGCCGAAGAGCGCGTCGTGGTACGCGACTCCGAAGTCCCGCGCCCAGGTGAGGAACCTGCCGATGGCCTCGTGGTCCTCCCCCGCTTCCGCGCGGCGGGCCGCACTGAACTCCCGTACGGTCTCCAGCATCCGGAACCGCACGCCGACCGGGGTGTCGACGACGGCGAGCAGCGACTGACCGGCCAGTTGCTCCAGCAGAAACAGCGCGTCCTCGCCGAGGACCTGCTCCGCCGCTTCGCCGCAGAACCCGCCGGGGAAGACGGACAGCGTGCGCAGCGCCGCTCTGGCGTCCTGCCCGAGCAGGTTCCAGCTCCACTCCACGACCGCGTGCAGCGTGCGGTGCCGCTCCGGGACGTCCCGTGCCCCGCCGCGCAGGAGTGCGAACCGGTCGCCGAGGCGGCGGGCGATGTCCGGTACCGAAAGGACCCGCACCCGCGCCGCGGCCAACTCCACGGCCAGCGGCAGCCCGTCGAGGTGACGGCACAGCTCGGCCACCGCGTCCGGCGGCAGGTGCACGCCGCTCCTGGCGGCCCGGGCGCGCTGCGTGAACAGCTCGACCGAAGTGTCGGGGCCGAGCTCCGGCAGCGCGTACACCGCCTCCGACGTGAGGTCCAGCGGGGCCCGGCTCGTGGCGAGCACCCGCAGCTCCTTCGAGGACGAGACAAGGGCCTGTACGAGGTCGGCGGCGCCCCGGATGACCTGCTCGCAGTTGTCGAGGACCAGCAGAGCGGACCCGGAGCCGAGCGCGCCGAGGATGCCGGACACCGGGTCGGCCACGGTGTGGCCGCTCACGACGCCGTGGCGCCCCTCGCCCGCGCCGAGCGCGGCGGCCACCTCCGTGGCCACGTCCTCGTCCGCGGTGACTCCGGCGAGCGGCACGAGGTACACCACGCGCTGCTCGGCCCGGCGGCTGACGGCGTGCGCGAGCCGGGTCTTGCCGAGGCCGCCGGGTCCGACGACGGTGACGGCGCGGGAGGCGTGCAGCAGCCGCTCCACCGCCGCGATGTCCTCGTCACGGCCGATGAGCGCGTTCGGCTCGTGCGGCACACCGTGCCTGACCACGGGTGCCTCGCCGCGCAGCAACTCCTCCTGTACGGCCTTGAGTCCGGCGCCCGGTTCCGTGCCGAGCGCTTCGCGCAGCTCGCGGCGGTACGCCTCGTACCGCGTCAGGGCGGAGGACGGGCCCGCCGTCGCCGCCTCGCCGCGCAGCGACTCGGCCAGGACTTCCTCGTCTCGCGGATGCTCCGAGGCGACCATGGCCAGCGGCCCGGCCGCCTCGGCGTGCCGCCCTAGGCGGGCCAGCGCGAGCGCTCGCGCGCGGACGAGCGCGCCGCGGACGGGGGCGCGTTCGGTGCGCAACGCGGTTACGGGATCGTCGGGGCCGACTGCCCCGGCAGGGGCGCCTTCCCACAGCGCGAGCCCGGCATCGGCCGCCGCCAGCGCCCCCGCGTGGTCCCCGGCCCTGGCCCGCTCCGCGCTCACTGCGGCATACCGCAGCAGGGCGGAGCTGTCGATCCGGTCCTCGGCGAGGGTGAGCCGGTAGCCGGTCGGCGTGCTCGCGATGACGTCGGCGCCCAGCTGCGCCCGCGCCCGGGACACGAGGACCTGCAACGCCTTTCCCGGCCGCTCCGGCAACACGTCCGGCCACAGCCCCGCCACCAGCCGTTCGGTGCCGCAGCCCGTGCCCACGTCGCCCGCGAGCAGCGCGAGGAGGCCTCGGAGAAGGGGCGCTGTGACCTCCTGCCCGCGATAGGCGACACGCGGCAGCAGGGTCAGGTCGGTGGTCACCCGTGCAGATTAGCCAAGGCGCCGACCGCCCCGGCCGCCGCCGTGGCCGGACGGGAGCTCAGCGAGTACTGGACATGGGCCGTGGACCACGAGATCGGCGTCTCCTCGACGCGGCGGCGGCAGAAGGCCGAGGGCGATCAGGGAGTGTCTCCGGACCAGTCCAGGCGCCGCCGGTCGCCGGGGCGCGGGTCGTACATCGCCCGTCCGCCTGCGCCGAAATGCCCGAGCTCGGTGGGCAGGGCGACGCCCGTGTCGATCTCGCCCTTCGTCCAGCCGGTGACGTCGAGCAACAGCCCGTCCAGTGGCCCGCCGACCAGCTCGGCATAGTCCCGTCCCGGCTGTGGGCCCTGCCGGGGGTCGTCATGGTCCTGGCCGTAGACCCGGCCGCGCAGCAACTCCTCATCCCTGTCCATGCGTCCCACACTCGCAGCCACCACTGACAATCCGGTCCTGCTCGGGCTCGCGGCGGGAGGAGGTCACTCACCGCCCGGCAGCGGCAACGGCAGCTCGGGATGGTGACGCAGCGCCTCCAGAACGGCGCTCACCGCCGCGCGAGGCGGTGAGCCACGGCGGATCGCTGCCGTGATCGTGCGCGTCACCGGAGTGGCGAGTTCCCTGGTGGCGACGTGATAGCGGCGGTCGATCGCGAGGCCGGGAAGGAGCGCGATCGACAGTCCGGCCTCGACGTGTTGCAGGGTCATCATGTAGTTGCTGAACCGGCAGACCACCCGCGGCTCGAAGCTCGATTGACGGCAGAGTCGTAGCGCGAGATTGGCCATGTACGACTGCGGTATGTCGAACGCCCATGGCTCGTCCGCGTAGGCCGCGAGGTCCACGGCGCCGCGTCCGACCGCGGGATGTCCGGGCGGGACCACAAGGAGGACCGGGTCCGTGGCCAGTGGCACGAGGTCGAGGTCCGGTCCCAGCGGCAGCTCGTCGAAGTCCGTGGTCGTGATGATGATGTCCGCGTCGCCGCCCCGCAGCGCGGGCATGCTCGCGTGCGGTTCCAGCTCGAGGAGTTCGACGTCGAGATGCGGATGCTCGCGTGCGAGGCGGCTCACCGCGGGCACGGCCATCGTGTGGATCGCGCTCTGGAACGCCCCGAGGCGCACCAGTCCGGCCGGTTCCTCGCCGAACCCGCGCAGCTCCGCCTCCACGCTGTTCATATGGTCGAGGATCGCCCGCGCCCGACGGGCCAGGATCAGTCCGGCCGGGGTCAGCCGCACGCGGCGTCCCGTTCGTTCGAGCAGTTGTGTGCGCGTCTCCGCCTCGAGGACGGCGAGCTGCTGAGACACGCTCGACGGGCTCAGATTAGCGGCCTGGGCGACCGCCCGCACGGTGCCCAGCGTGTCGAGCCGACTCAGCAGCCGGAGCCTCCAAGGGTTCATCATGCCCCCCATTGTTGTGCGGTTCTCCCGAACAGGAAAGCCGGATTAGTGAGATGGACGTGTCGCTCAACCGCCGCCTACCGTCGGCGACATGACCACTTCGACCAGCGCCCTTCCGTCCGCCGAAACCTTCTGGTCCGACAGCGAGAAGCATCTCGTGCGCTACGGAGGCGAGTTCACCCGCGAGATCATCGACCGTGCCGCCGGGAGTTTCCTGTTCACCGCGGACGGCCGCAAGATCCTCGACTTCACCTCGGGCCAGATGAGCGCGATCCTCGGCCATTCGCACCCGGAGATCGTCGCGACCGTCCAGCGGCAGGTGGCGACCCTCGACCACCTCTTCAGCGGCATGCTCAGCCGCCCGGTGGTCGACCTCGCCCGGCGACTGTCCGCCACGTTGCCCGCGCCGCTGGAGAAGGCGCTGCTCCTGACGACCGGCGCCGAGTCCAACGAGGCCGCGATCCGGATGGCCAAGCTCGTCACCGGCAAGCACGAGATCGTCTCGTTCGCGCGGTCCTGGCACGGCATGACGCAGGCCGCCGCGTCCGCCACCTACAGCGCGGGACGCAAGGGCTACGGTCCTGGCGCGCCGGGCAACTTCGCCATCCCCGTGCCGAACACGTACCGGCCCGACTTCACCACTGACGACGGCTCGCTGGACTGGCGCCGTCAGCTGGACTTCGCCTTCGACCTGATCGACGCCCAGTCGACCGGCAGTCTCGCCGCGTGCCTCGTCGAGCCGATCCTCAGCTCCGGCGGAATCATCGAGCCTCCCGTCGGATATTTCGCGGCCCTGCAAGCCAAGTGCCGGGAGCGCGGCATGCTGTTGATCCTCGACGAGGCCCAGACCGGCCTGTGCCGCACCGGGACCTGGTACGCGTTCGAGCGCGACGGTGTCGTTCCCGACATCCTCACACTGTCGAAGACGCTGGGCGCGGGCCTTCCCCTTGCGGCGGTGGTGACCAGCGCCGAGATCGAGCAGGAGGCGTACGAGCGCGGGTTCCTGTTCTTCACCACGCACGTCGCCGACCCGCTGGTGGCCGCGGTCGGCAACACCGTCCTCGACGTCCTGATCGGCGACAGGCTCGACGAGCGCGCGCGCTCGCTCGGCGCGTTCCTCCACCACGGCCTGACGGACATCGCCACGCGGCACGCGGTCGTCGGCGACATCCGTGGCCGGGGCCTGCTGGCCGGGCTCGAACTCGTCGTCGACCGCGAGACGAAGCAGAGCTCGGCCGAGCTGGGTGCGCAGGTCACCGGGCGCTGCCTCGAACTCGGCCTGCACATGAACATCGTCCAACTCCCCGGCATGGGCGGTGTCCTGCGGATGGCGCCCCCACTGACCGCCACCGAGGATGAGCTTTCGCTCGGCCTGACGATTCTTGACCAGGCGATCGGCGAAGCCTGCGCCGCGCTCTGAGACACAGGCTCACCGCAGTGCCTTCGCGCCACGCGATGAGAGTGGGCTACACCGCTCCAGCTCTCCTACGGCGCAGGGAAAATCAGCCCTCCGCTCGGCCGCCGGTCGGGACATCGGGTCACGCGACCAGGCGCAGCCAGGCCTGCGCGAGTGCGGCGTGACCGGCCGGGGTCGGGTGTACACCGTCCGCGGCCCAGTACTCCGGCCCGGTCTTCGCGGCGAGTTCGGCGAACATGTCGTCCGCGGCGATCAGGTGCGCGCCGTACTCGCGGGCGAGCTCGCGCACGGCCTGGATCTTCGGGTCCAGGCCGGTGCGCCACTCCTTTCGCTCCTTCTCTGCGATGAGTGCGGCACCGGCCTCGATGACGCCGTGGACCGGCAGGAGGAACGGCTCTATGAGGATCAGCTCCGTGCCCGCCTCGGCGAGGGGCGCGAGGAGTCGGTCATAGCCCGCTTCGAACTCCTCCACGGGGATCACGTACCCCTGTGGGTCCAGCGTGTGCCAGCCCATGTCGTTGACCCCGACGAGGATCGTCACCACGTCCGGGCGCGCGTCGAGTACGTCTGTCTGCCAGCGGGCTTCGAGGTCCATCACCTTGTGGCCGCCGATCCCGGTGTTCAGCCAGGTCACAGGGCGGTCCGGGTGCCGGAGTCCCCATGCTCCCGCGACACGCAGCGGGAAGCCGAAGCCGAGACCGTCCTCGCTCGCCAGCCGTTGGCAGTCGGTGATCGAATCGCCGGTGAACATCACGGTGCTTCCCTGCCGAACGGTGATCGTCATGTGCGCTCCTCGAACTCGGGTGAGGACTTGAACTCGGACCTCCTGAAAGGTGCCGGACCTCAGCGACACCGGACCGACAGCCACCGATACGCCGCCGACACCGGGAAGGCACTCGGAAGGCACTCCCCCATCAGGTACCTAGTTGGTACCGTTGAGGCATGCCGTCTCTGAACGTGACTTTCACCGACGAGGAGCTCAAGGGTGTCCGCGCGGCCGCGGCAGCCGAGGGCAAGAGCCTCAAGCAGTACCTGCACGACCTCGGGGTCCGTGAAATGGAGCGCCAGAAGTTCGTCGCGGGCGCCTCCTCGTGGGCCGACCGGCTACGGGCCGAGTTCGACGCGGCCAACCCCGAGGAGATTCCGCCCTCCGCGCGTCACGAGGGGTCCGCGGCCGCCTGATGGTTCTGTACGTAGACGTCTCCTGGCTCCTGGACGTCCAGGAGTTCGCCGTCGCCCCCGAGGACATGACAGTTTCGGACTACTCCGCGCTGGTCGCCGCCGTCGCACGTCACAAGACGAAGCTGCCGACCCTGGAGTCCGCCGACCCTGACGCCGCCTGGCGCGCAGCGGCCCTGCTGCACACCATCGTGCGCCTGGAGCCACTGCCCTACCGCAACAGCCTGTACGCGGCGTTCGTGGCCGCCCAGTACATGGACCAGTCCGGCGAGGGCATCGATCCGCCCTACGGAGCGCTCTCCGACCTCATCCGGAAGATCCGCGACAGCCGCATCAATGTCTACTCCGTCGCCGACCAGCTCAGGTCCTGGAAAGTCTGACCCAGCCTTCACCGTGTGCCGTGTGGCGCAATCGCGCGACGCCGCGGACTGACATTCCGCTTCGCGGGTACCCGGCGCCTCGCTCTCCCGCTTTCCGCTGGATGCCGAGGAGGCTCGGATGACGTTCCACCCCCCTGAACAGCGACGTTTCCCTCTGACGCGGGGACAGGGCCGGTGAGGGGGCCGTCCCTGCTCTCCGGTGCGCTGGTCGGCGTAGGGCTTGCCGCGTTCGTCGACGAGATGGTGTTCCACCAGCTGCTGCACTGGCACCACTTCTACGACAAGGCATCGAGCGACGCCGGCCTGGTCTCCGACGGGATCTTCCACGCTTTCGGCTGGCTGGCGATGGTGGCGGGCCTGTTCCTGTACGCGGATCTGTGGCGCCGGGGTGCCCGGCGGCTCACCGCCTGGTGGTCGGGCCTGTGTCTGGGGCTCGGCGGCTTTCAGCTGTACGACGGCACGTTCCAGCACAAGGCGCTCGAGCTGCACCAGATCCGCTACGGCGTGGATCTCGCACCGTACGACTGGACCTGGAACGTGATCGCCGTGCTGTTCCTGCTCGCCGGCGCGCTCCTCTTCGTGCGGGCCCGCCGATGACGCCTGTGGTGCTGATCCTGGCCACAGGCTGCCTCGGCTATGTGATGGCGGCCCGGCGGCTGCGCCGGCGCGGCGATCGGTGGCCGCACCGGCGTGACGCGGCGTTCTGCGTGGGCGGCGCCGTGCTCGTCACCTCGCTCGCCGCTCCGTGGGGCGGGTGGCCGCCGTTCACCGGGCACATGGCCGCCCATCTCGGCACGGGCATGATCGCCCCTCTCCTGTTCGTGCTCGGCCGACCCGTGACGCTGGCGCTTCGCGCACTGCCGGTGGGTCCACGGCGGCGGCTTCTCTCCTGTGTACGTTCCCGGCCTGCGGCCCTGCTCGTCTGGCCACCGCTGGCCGCGCTCGTGCACATCGCGGGCCTGTGGGCGGTGTACCGCACGCCGCTCCTTGCCGCCGGGCACCACCGGCCGTGGCTGCACACACTGATCAGCGTGCATCTTCTGGCCTCCGGCGCGCTGTTCGCCTTCGCCGTCCTCGCCCTGGACCCGCTGCGCCACCGTGCCGGGTACGCGCTGCGGGGCGGCGCCCTTCTTGCCGCGTCGGCCGCGCACGGCGTTCTGGCCAAGTCCCTGTACGCCACGGGGCCGCCCGGCACCTCCAGCACCACCGCCGACCTGCACCTCGCGTCGTACGTCATGTACTACGGCGGGGATGTGATCGGCATCGCCATGGCCGTGCTGCTGGGGCACCAGTGGTACGCGGCCGGGGGCCGGGCCCTTGGACGGCGGGCCCGGCGCGCCCCCGACGCGGGCACCGGGACACCAGGTCGGCCGTGGGGCGGGAAGACTCTCCTGCCTCCCCGTCAGCACGCTCCATGACACCACCGCGTAGCGCGGGCCACCCGGGGTACCCGGCGCGCCCGTCCCCGGAATCCGGAGGTCCCATGCTGTTCGAAACCATCACCGTGCCCGACGGCGAGGGGTCACTCACCTCACTCACCGGCGAACTGACCGTGCCGGACACGGCGTTCGGCGTCGCGGTCCTGGCCCACGGCAGCGACAGTTCACGGCACAGCCCCCGCAGTCATGCCGTCGCCGACGTCCTGCACGACGCCGACCTAGGGACACTGCTCATCGACCTGCTCACCGCCGACGAAGCCGCAGCGGACAGGGAGAACGGCCGGGACCGCTGCGACATCGACCTGCTGACGCACCGGATGATCGCGTCCGTGGACTGGCTCGCCGCCCGCGCCGCCGATCTGCCGCTCGGCCTGTTCGGCGCGAGCACGGGAGCGGCGGCCGCGCTCGGCGCCGCGGCCGCCAGGCCCGGCCTCGTGGACACGGTCGTCTGCCCCGACGGCCGCCTCGACCTGGCCGGTGACGAGGTGCTCGGCCAGGTGTGCGCGCCGGTCCTGCTGCTCGCGGGAGGGCGCGACATCGCGGCACTGCGGCTCAACCGGGAAGCGGCCAACCGGCTGCGTGCCCTGAGCCGTCTGCGCGTGATCCCCGAGGCCACGCATCTCTTCGAGGACCCGGGAGCACTGGACGAGGTCGCCGCCGTGTCGGCCCGGTGGTTCACCGGCATGGGTCACGTGCAGCACTGAGCGCCCAGGCCAGCGCTCCCGCACCGCGGGGCGGCGGCCGGGCGCCTGCCCACGGACGAGGTCCCGCTGTCAGTGCCGTCGTCCGGATTCGCCGCGTGAGGGGCTCGGTTGGAGCCGCTGTCACGTGGGCTCCTCGCTCAGGAACTCCGTGACCAGTTCGGGCGGGTTGGCGGCGCGGGTCAGGGCGAACATCTCGTCGGGGTCGAACATGTCGTAGAGGATCACCGGCAGAGGCCGCCCGAGGGCGCTGACGAGCCAGCCGTCCGTGTGGAGTTGGCGCGCCAGGTCGACGCAGAGCTCGTGGAACCGTTCCGCCAGCTGTTCGCCGCGCTCGTCCTGCTCCTGCTCGGAGAGGCCGTCCTCGTCCTCGTACCAGAGGCCTTGGGCCACCGCTTCCCGCCGGTGCAGATCGGTGCCGACCGGATCGCGTACGGGATCGTGGCCGACGGCGCGGACGCCTTCCAGCCCTGACGGCGGGAAGTAGGCGTAGTTCCAGCGTGCCTCCCACGGCTGCGAACCGCTCTCCTGCGCGAGCACCCGGGCCACCTCGGTCTCGGTGTTGTAGCCGATCGCCAGGTAGGGGAACCTCGGGTCCTGGTCGACGCTGTCGATCCGGAACGTGACCGCGTAGATCTCGCAGGTCAGCTCTTCGGGGAACTCGGCGAGGGTTCGAAGCGCCGCCTTCCTCATGTGCAGTCGGAATGTCATCAACAGCCCTCCTCCCCGGCCGCGGTGGGCCAAGGCCTAGCGCGCCAGATCTGCGGCGTCGAAGGATGTCACGTTCTTTCCCGCACCATCGGTGATCCACCAGTCCCGGCCGTGGTCGGGCTGGTAGGCGGTGGACAGGACGAGTTCGTCGCGCTTGTCGCCGTCGAAATCGGCTGCGCCTATGGGCAGGCCCGACCAGTGCTGTGGATTCACGGGGTTGGGGTCGGGCACGTGGCGGGAGCGATGCAGGTGACGCCACGGGTTGGAGCCGAGGCCGGGTGAGGAGCCGCCGCGCAGGATGTCGACCCTGTCGCTCTCGCCCTCGCGGTCGCCCGCGCGTTGGACGGCGAGGTCGTCGCAGCCGTCACCGTTCAGGTCTCCGGCGATCAGGCCGATGCCGAAGCCGCCCTTGCGGGTGCCGCCCTCGATGACGACGGGAGCCTCCGGCGCCTTGCCGTAGCGGATGGTCACCCTGCCCTTGCGGTCGGCCGGTTCCAGTTCCTCGTCGGAAGGAACGCCGCTGTCACCGACGGCCATGTCGGTCCGGTGGTCGCCGTCGAAGTCGCCGACGGCGATGTTCTCGCCCGTCGGCAGCCGCTCAGGCTTCCTGCTGAGGCCGGTCGCGGTGTCGGCGCCGCCGGTGAGGAGCAGAGGCGTGCCCGACTCTCCCGACTCGTGGACGATCAGGTCGGTGGCGCGGTCACCGGTGACCTCCGCCGCGATCAGTTGAAGGTCGACCACCGCACCGAACCCCCGCGGGTCCGGGTCGGCGCGCTCGCTGGTCCGCGCGGGCTCTCCCGTGCGCGTGAACGGGCCGTGCAGCACTACCAGCCGCCGCTTCTCCTGAACGGTGTAGTAGGTGGCCAGATCGGCGTGCCCGTCGCCGTCGAAGTCCCCGGCCACCGGCGGGTCCGTATAGAAGCCCTCACCCTTGCCGTTGATCGCGGACCGGCCTTCGCCGACATGCGGCAGCCTGACGCGGGCGGGCCGGTTGTCGGGGTCCGGTCCTCCGGGGCCGCCCCACTGCACATGGGCGCTGGCACCCGCGACGAGGTCGGGGTGGCCGTCGCCGTCCAGATCGGCGACGGTCGGCACGGACAGGCCGCCGGTCATGCCGTCGTGTTCGGGCAGCCGGAAGTCCTTGGGTGTGAACACCTTCCGCTGTGCGGTCCGCAGGCCGTGCGCCGAGCCCCGCACCAGAGCGACTTCGCCGGTCTCGTAGACGTCGCCGTTGCCGGCCGGCACGTCGAGTGCCGCATCGGGGTGGCCATCGCCATCGAAGTCGGGAGCAGGTGTACCCAGTCGGCCCGTGGGGCCGGACGTGCCCGCGGGCGCCTCCTTCGACGGGTGACAGGCGCTGTCCGGGATCGGCGGGCGGACCTCATGGTTCCGTGCGCCCGTGGCGGTGCCCATCACCACTACGGCGGCGAGGACGCCGAAGCCCCCTCGCCGCCGGAATCCCTTACTACGTTCGCCTGCCGACCCGTACTTCATGGTGCAACTAGATCTGATGTGCTCGCCCGGTTCCAAGTCCCGAGATCACTCCGTTATGCCCACGCGGACGGGAGGCCGCCGACAAGCTCGGGGGGTCTTCAGGTACCTAAGTCTCCAAGTCTCTAAGTCTCCAGGTCTCCAGGTCTCCAGGTCTCCAGGTGGAGGACGCTTGTTCAGTCGATGACCGCGGTGGCCTCGATCTCCACCAGATGGTCGGGCACGTCCAATGCCGCCACGCCCACCAGCGTGCCCGGCGGTACCGGAGTGACCCCCAGCTTCGCGGCCGCCCGGGCTGCTCCCTCTCCGAAGAGGGCCATCTTGTCGGGGGTCCAGTCGACGACGTACACGGTCAGCTTCGCCACGTCGTCGAAGGAACCCCCGGCCCCCGCGAGGGCGGTGGCGACATTGAGGTAGCACTGCTCGACCTGAGCGGCGAGGTCGCCTTCGCCGACCGTGGCCCCCTCGGCGTCCCAGGCGACCTGCCCGGCGATGAACACCAGCTTCGACCCCGTCGCGATGGACACCTGCCGGTAGGCATCGATTTTCGGCAACCCGTCGGGATTCACCAGGGTGATGGCCATGCTGCCTGTCTCCTTGTCATGAGAGCTCGCGTCGTCCTGAAAGCCCACGGGCTCGCGTCCACCCGGCCAAGCCACGCGTGGTCTCCGGGAGTTACTGGGAAACCCTAGGAGAGTGGCCGCTGACGTGGAAGAACGCACTTTGCGGTGACTGGGGCACCGTAGGGTGACCAAGGAGCTCAGGGGCTCACTCCTGGCGGTCCAGGTGATTTCCTGCCCACACGGCAGGCGTTCGGCCCGACCAGGGGCGTGCTTGTTCGAGTTGCCCGGCGAGGCGGAAGAGGCGGTCTTCGAGCCCGTATCCGGCGGCGAACTGCATACCGATCGGAAGCCCCGTCTCGGTGTCGGCCGTCACCGGCACGGACATGGCGGGCGTGCCCGACACGTTGAACACCGCGGTGAACGGCGAGATGTCGAAGAGGCGACGGAGCCAGCCGAGACCGTCCAGTGTCTCCACACCCTCCGCGTGTGTGCCCAGGGGTACGGGCAGCTCCGGCAAGGTCGGGGTGAGCAGCATGTCGTGAGCGTCGAAGTACCGTGCCAGGCTTCGAGCCACCCGGTTCCGGATCGCTAGCGCGTCGACGAACTGAGCACCGCTGACCCGCTGTCCGTAGTGGTAGCCGGCAAGGACGGGCGGCTCGAGGGTCGAGGAGTCGACGGGCCGGCCGAACGCGGCTGCCAGTTCGTCGACCGAGGCCGTGAGATTCGCCGTCCACTGGCGGGCGTTGGCCAGCACGAACTCCTCCCAGTCGGCTCCGAGATCGACCGTGACCTCCTCCACGTGATGGCCGAGGGATTCGAGTAGCCGCATGGTGCGGGAGACCGCGTCGGCAACCGGTGCGGTGGTGCGGTGTCCGCCCCACGCGTGGGTGAGGACACCGATCCGCAGCGAACCCGGGTGGCGGGTGACTTCCTCCGCATACGACCGGGACGGCTCCTGGGCGAAGTAGGGGTCCCCCGGTTCCGGGCCGCGGATCTGGTCGAGCAGCGCCGCACTGTCGCGGACCGTGCGGCTGACGCTGCCGTGCACGGCCAGGCCGTTGAAGACCTCGTCGAAGTAGGGGCCCACGGAGACCCGGCCGCGGGTGGGCTTCAACCCGAACAGGCCGTTGTATGCGGCGGGTATGCGGATCGAGCCCGCCGCGTCGGTGGCATGCGCGATCGGGACCACCCCGGCGGCGACGGCCGCGCCCGCGCCTCCACTGGATCCGCCCGCGCTGCGTGTCAGGTCCCACGGGTTGCGGGTCGCGCCGTACAGCACCGGTTCGGTCGTGTTGCTGTAGGCCATCTCCGGTGTCGTCGTACGCCCGAACGTCACGAGCCCGGCGCGACGGAAACGCACCATGAGCGAAGAGTCGGCGCCGGAGACGTTGCCGACCGCGAGGCGGCTGCCCAGCTCCATCCGCTTCCCCGCCATGGCGACCGCGATGTCCTTGATCAGGAAAGGGACACCGGCCAGCGGTGCACTGCCGGGGCGGGGCTCATCATCGGCCGGCCATGTCTCCACGATGGCGTTGATCCGCGGGTTGACCACCTGCGCGGCCTCGCGTGCGGCTGCTTCCAGTTCGGCGGCGGTCACTTCGCCTCTGGCCACAAGATCCGCGAGCCCGACCGCGTCGAAGCTCACGTATTCGGCAATTCTCACTGTCACTCCCGAAGGAAGGAAAGATACCTTTGAGTCCCAGACGATACCGATCGGTATCGCGTGGGACGGACTGGTACCGTAGCAGGTGTAGCAGGTGGTGAGAGACCCACATTCGAACCGGACGCCACGGAGCAGACATGACATCGACCGCAAGCAGGCCGAGCAGGGTGGCGAAACTGCCACCTCGTGAGCGCATTCTCGACGCGGCGGAAGAGCTCTTTCAGAGCGAGGGGATCCGGCGGGTGGGCGTCCAGGCGATCGCCGAGAAGGCCGAGACCACCAAAATGGCGATCTACCGGCACTTCGAGACCAAGGACGCGCTCGTCGCGGAGTGGCTGCGCATCGTCGCCGCCGATTATCAGGCGGCGTTCGACCGGGTCGAGGCCGAGTACCCCGGCCGCCCCAGAGAGCAGATCCTGGGCCTGGCCCGCTTCATCGCCGAGGGACTGCCCGCGGTCTCGCACCGGGGGTGCCCGTTCATCAACTCCATCGCCGAGCTGCCCGACCGTTCCCACCCGGCACGGCAGGTGATCGAGGCGCACAAGGCGCTCCAGACCCGCAGGCTGGTCGGCATGTGCACCGCGGCCGGTCTTGCGGACCCCGAGCAGGCCGCGGCCGGGATCACCTTCGTACTCGAAGGCGCACAGGTCAGCACGCACAACGGGAGCATCGATCAGGTGGGTGATCGGCTACTGAAGATCGTCGAGGGGATCGTCGATCAGCACCGCGCCGACCTCACCCCGTCCCGGGCGACGACGGACTGACCGCACAGGTTCGTGGAGTCCGGCAGGTCGGGGAGACCGGACGCCGACGTCTCGCCAAGGGAGGCAGGACGTCGGCCGCCCTACTTGTTCGGGTCCCGGAAGCGACCGAACGCCTTGGTGAAGGCGCTCAGCGGCGAACCCTCCGCCTTGGCCGCCCCCGCCGTGCCCGGCCTGGGCACACCGTCACCACCGGTCACCTCGGCCAGCGCGGCCTGTGCCGCCTCGGCCGCCTGCTGGTACAGATCGCGGGAGTTCGTCATGGCCTCGAGAGCCTCGGCGTATCTGGTGACCATGGACTGGGCGTGGGTCAGCTCCTCGTCCGGCGTCAGCAGGTGCCAGCCCTGGCGCAGCTGTGTCAGGGCCCGCTCGGCCTCCGTCGGCAGCGGCCGTGGCAGCGCGGCGAACTCCTTGATCCTGTCGAGGAATTCGGTCGGTTCGGAGCCGTCCAGGAAGACACTGCGAACCGTGGAGCGCTCCACGTCGTAATCCGGACTCTGCGGCGCCGTGGGCAGGATGACACCGCCGCCGCGCGGCATCCGCACGCTCAGCTCCCGCTTCATCGCGAAGTCGGCGATCTGCGCCTGCTCCGGCGTGCCCCGGTGCTCGACCACCCTGTGCCTCAGGCTCGGCGGCAGGAAGCTCGAGATCGGCTTCTGGCCTATCGCGTCCGGCGTCATCGCCTCGTGCACCACGATATGGATGAACCAGCTCTGCCGGGTGACGTCCCGCAGCCGGTGGCGCAGCTCGTCGTCGGCCTTCGGCAGGTAGTTCGTCGTCCGCAGGCGCACGCCCGGCACCGTGTCGTGGTCCCAGGGGACCCGGTCACTGTCGGGCCAGAACATGAGGGCGGGAGAAGCCCAGCGCGCGTCCCACGCCCGCTCCGCCTCGGCGGCGAGGACCCAGGTGACACCTTCGCTCTCCTTGCGGCGGGCCTCGGCGTCGTACAGCGTCAGCTGCGCGCGCACCGTGACGTCGTCGGCCACGCGCCAGCGGGCCTCGAAGAGGCGGCGGGCCGACGGACCGGGGGCGGCGGACTCGTCCCGCGGGTGCAGGACGGTGGAGCGGGCCGCCTCGACGGGATCGAGGTCCAGGAAGTCGTCGAGCACCCCGGCCGCCTTGAGGGCGATCAGGTTGCGTCGGACGTCCTGTTCGGGCTCGGGCCCGAGGTGGCGCCCGCGCCCCAGCCACGCGGTGTCGGGGACGGTGGTCGGTGAGGTGCTTTTCTTGGCCATAAAGTCGTTCTGTGAGTGGTCAGGGCCCGACCAGTATGGACCGTGGACCTGGCAATGGAAGCGGTACCCCGCCCACGGTTCCACCATTGCTGGACGGAAAGCATGCAGAAGCAGCAAGTCACTCCTACACCACCATCACAGGCCAAACGGGCCGGTCTCGCCTTCCGGACGCCGGTAACGCCGAATCGGCGGCGCACGACCGGCGGCGCACGGACCGATGAGTTTTCGTCCGACACGATGTCTGAAGACTGTCTGAAGACAGGGTGGGACGAACACGTCCCCCGGCCAGGAGAGTGGTGCGCGATGAGGTTGGTACTGCAGGAGTTCCTGTCACTGGACGGCGTCTACCAAGGCCCGGGCGCGCCGGACGAGGACACCAGTGACGGATTCACCCGGGGCGGCTGGTTCGTGCCTCACCTGGACGAGGAGTTCGAACGGCTGGCCGGTACCTGGCTCGGCCGGGCCGACGCGTTCCTGTTCGGACGCCGTACGTATCTGAACTTCGCGCGGGACTGGCCGAAGATGACCGAGCACCCGTCCGCCGAGATCTTGAACGGCCTGCCCAAGTACGTGGCGTCCCACAGCCTGACCACGGCCGAGTGGGACCCGACCACGATCCTGTCCGGCGACATCCCCGCACAGGTCGCCGAGCTGAAGCGGCAACCCGGCCGAGAGGTGCAGATCCACGGCAGCGGCCGACTGGCCCAGTCCCTGCTGGCGGCCGGCCTGATCGACGAACTGCGCCTCGCGATCGCCCCCGTGATCGTCGGCGAGGGCCGTCGGCTGCTTCCGGACGGCGGAGCACCCGTCGGCCTGCGGCTCCTGAGCAACGAGACGACACCGGGCGGACTGGCCATCCAGGTCTACGAGTCGACGGGGCGTCCGGAGTATGGGACGTACGGGGGCGGCGCGTAGGCGGGATGCCGACCGGCGGTGGCGTTTGATCTTCACGCACCGGCCGTCGTCGGTCAGGTACCAGTTGCCGTCGAGGAAGAGGCCCTTGTCGTCCTGATCCACCGGGGTCCGCAGGGCGCATCCGCCGGGCGCGCCCTCCTGCTCGACCCACTTCGAGCCGTCCCAGCGCAGCCGGATGAACTCGTCCGCGGGTTCGTCCTCGACCTCGCCGTGGTTGAAGGAGTTGGGGCCGTACGCGCGCACCTCGCCGCTTTCGAGCGCGAAGACCTTGCCGAGACCGGCGCTTGGCTCCGGTGGGATCGGCTCCTTGAACCGGGCCTGCGGAGTGTCCACCGCCTTCCAGGACGTGCCGTCCCAGTGCATCGAGGCGGGCTGGCTGTACTGCCTCCCCGCCAGCCCGTCAGCCCGTCAGCCCGTCAGCCCGTCAGCCCGTCAGCCTGTCGAGAAGATCCCACACCCAGGACAACACGCTCGCCTTACGACGATGGCTCCGGCGACGGTGACGACGCCCGCGCCAATGGCCTGTCCGCTCGACCGGCACCCCGCACCAGCCGCACGGCCGCGCCCTGCCGACGCTCCTGCCCCGCCCCGACCACCCATGTCGGCACTGCAGGCGCGGGCAACCATGGCCTGATCCGGAACTACGCCTCGTTGGGACCGTCGGCGAACTGCGGCAGGACCATCTCGACCAGTGCGTCGACGTCGGCATCGACCATCGGCTCGCCGGTCATGCCCATCCGGTGGAGCAAAACGCCGACCACGACGTCTATGAAGAACAGAACCCGGTGCTCCGGCTCTCCGAGCGCGTCCTGGAGCGCGAGCCGGTACGGGTCCTGCAACCGCGAGGACAGGATCTCGCGCAGGGCCGGGTCGCTCACCGCGTCGCTGAACACGCCGGCGAACGCGTCGCCCACCCCGGGCTCGGCGATCGTCGCCGCGACCCAGCGGATCGTTGACGACATGAGTTCCGCTCGGCTGGTGCCCGTCAACGGCGCCGGGCCGAACGCGTCCAGGAGGCAGTCCACGATCAGCGCCCCCTTCGAGGGCCAGCGCCGATAGACCGTCGACTTCGCGACGCCGGCCGCGGCAGCGATGCGCTCGACGGTCGCGCGTGCGTAGCCGAGATCGTCGACCGTGCTCAACGTGGCGGTGAAGACCTTGGTGTTGACGCCGGCTCGCGGACGACCGGGCGGTCTGGCGGATGTGGTCGAAGCCATATCCCTACGATACCTGTTTCCGCTACCTTGAGTATCGATACTTGAGGTCGCGAAACTATCTGGGCAACTGGACCAAGGAGAAGCCATGAGTGAGGTCACTGCTATGGAGCGGCCGCCGGAGCCGAACTGGTCGGCGATAACGCTCGAAGAGCTGCGCACCTACCGCGACGCGGAGAACCGCTTCCGGGCGTCCACCGCGGCGCGGGCGATCCTCGGGGATCCGGATCCCGGCGCCGCGATCGAGTGGCGGAAGGTGGCGCTGCCCGACCGTGAGCTCCCGGTCCGGGTGTACCGGCCGTCACCCGGACTCGACGGCCGGGGCGCCGACCACGCCGGCCTGCCCCTCGTGCTGCACATCCACGGAGGGGGGTTCGCGGGCACGGCGGTGCAGAGCGACTGGGTGAACAGTCACCTGGCCGCTCAACTGCCCGCGGTCGTCGTCTCGGTCGAACACCGCCTCCTCGACCAGGAGACTCCGCTGTCGGCGGCCGTCGACGACGGCTGGGACGTGCTCCAGCACGTGGTGCGGCATGCCGCGCAGTGGGGCATCGACCCGGTGCGGACCGCCGTGTTCGGTGAGAGCTGCGGCGGGTTGATCAATGCCCTGGCCGCCATCCGCGCCAGGGAGGCCGGCCTGCGCCTCCGGGCACAGGTACTGGTCAACCCCGCTGTAGACGTGACCGAGACGATGCTCGACCACGCCTCGGTCACCGAGTACGCCCGCACCCCGACCCTCGCCGTGCCGCAGCTGCGACTGTTCCAGCGGCTCGCCGTCGCACCGGAGACCGACCCTCGCACGCTCTCGCCGCTGTACGCCGACAATCTGAACGGGCTGGCACCGGCACTCGTAGTGGTGCCGACATGCGACCCGATAGCCGATCACGGCCGCCGCTACGCCGAACAACTGCAAGCAGCCGGGACACAAGCGCGGCTCTCCGAATACCCGGGAGCGGGACACGCGTTCCTCAGCGTGCCGGGCATGGAACAGCAGGCCGAGCCCGCGCGGGCGGAGATCCTGGAGTTCCTCCGGGCCTCCCTCACCGAGTGACCCGACGCGCAACTCGCGACTCGAAGGCCAAGCACTCCGATGGCGAAGAGGCGCCATGAGCGGACGACGCGTCACGAAGGGTTGACCGCGGGATTGTCCGTCATCGGAGCGCCCGGCGTCACCGCGGCACCGCCTGGCTCTGGACGACGCGACACCGGCCGTCCGCCGACGCCGGGATGGGCCGGGACGGGACGACACCCTGCCTACTGGACCTCGCAGCGCCTACTGGCCCTCACAGCGGTGACACTGCTGTGGAATCGACCGCGACCGGCACAAATCATGGAGGAGACGCAGTGCAGCGCATCGGTGTCATCGGAGTGGGCGAGATCGGCAGGGCCATCGTGACGGGGCTGTGCGACGGGGGCGGCGGCGAGTCGCCAGAGGTGTTCCTCTCGCCCCGGGGAGCCCGCTCGGCCGCCGGACTGTCCTCGCGCCACGAGGGCGTACAGGTGTGCGCCGACAATCAGGAGGTGGTGGACCGCTCCGAGGTGGTGATCATCGCCGTACGCGCACCGGACCGGCACGAAGCGCTGGCCGGCCTGAGGGTGGCCGACGACAAGACAGTGGTCAACGTGATGGCAGGTGTCGCCAACGACGACCTGCGCCAACTGCTCGCCACCGAAGCGGCGTTGGTGCGGGCCATCCCGCTTCCCTCCGTACGTGAACGCCGCTCCGTCACGGTGACGTTCCCCTCCCACCCGGTGGTGGACGCCCTCTTCGAACGTCTCGGCGGGGCCCAGCCAGTGGCGGACGAGGCGGCCTTCAACGTCTTTTCCGCGCTGACGGGGACGCTGACCACGCACTACTCGTACCTTGCCACGCTCACGTCGTGGGCCATCGGCCACGGCGTGGCCCCCGCCGACGCGGACAGTTACGTTCGCAGCCTCTTCCAGGCTGTCGGCCGCGCATTGAGCGACGAGACCCGCTCGCTGCACCAACTCGCCGCCAACCACGAGACCCCGAACGGAAACAACGAACGCATCCGCACCACGTGGTTCGGACCGGCCAACTCCGAGGCCCTCAACAAGGCTCTCGACGGCCTCCTCGCCGATCTGTAGACAGTCGGCCGGAACCGGAATCAGACAGCGAGGGAGATCTCGGTCGACTTGATCAGGGCGACGACGGAGGAGCCGGAGGCCAGCTTCAGGTCGGCGACGGCGTCCTTGGTGATGGCAGCGGTCAGTTCGCCGCCCTGAACGGAGACCTTCACGGCAGCCATGGCACCACCGGTGGCGACCTCGGTGATGGTGCCGGGGATCTGGTTACGGATGGACAGGCCCGCGACCGGACCCGTCGCCAGCGAGACCTCGGTGGACTTCACGAGGGCCTTGACCGCGGAGCCCTCAGCGAGACCGAGCTCCTTGACGGCCTCAAGGGTGATCGCGGCGGTGACGTCCTGACCGCCGTCGAGACGGACCTTGACGGTCGCCATGACCTCGCCCGAGGTGACGGCGGTGACGGTTCCGGCGATCTGATTGCGGATGCTCAGGCTCATGAAGAAATGCCTCACAGGGAGATTTGGTGCTGATTCGTCAGGCTGTGCGCCTGCGGCGATTCACACGTTAATGCCCCGAAACGGACCTGCGGCGAAGGGCGTCGCATCCGCAAGGCCGTCGGCCCGGAACACCTGGCAGATCGGACGGACCCGAATGTCACGAGTTGTTCGGGACCTTCGCCTTGGCGGCGGCGGGGCCGCCACCGTTCGACGACCGCACCGGCCGCGCGCCCCAGCGGCCGGGGAGTTGAGCGGTCGTTCGATAGGCTCCGACAGCGATGCCGCGCCCCGCCGCGAGGATTTCCTCCACTATCAATCCTGGCATCTGCGAAGCAAAGTGGCTGAATAGCCTTGCATATGCAAGGAAAACGCCTCTACTCTTGTGCGTATGCAGCGTTACACAATCGGCCAGGCGGCCCGCCTCCTCGGCGTGAGTCCGGACACCGCGCGGCGGTGGGCCGACGCCGGGCGCGTGGCCACCCATCGCGATGAAGGCGGACGTCGACTTATCGACGGGCGGGATCTGGCCGCCTTCTCGGTCGAGCTCGCCAAGAACGACGGCGAGGACGACAGTTCCTACACCTCCGTCCGCAACGCCTTCCCCGGCATCGTGACCGCCGTGAAGCTCGGCGACATCGCGGCCCAGGTCGAGATCCAGGCGGGACCGCACCGGCTCGTCTCGCTCCTGACCCGGGAGGCCGTGGAGGAACTGGGCCTTGAAGTCGGCATGGAGGCCACCGCCCGTGTGAAGTCGACCAACGTACATATCGACCGGACCTGACTCCGCTCGCACCAGCGGGGACACGGGCGCCCGCGCGACCGTGTCCCCGTGGGCGCACCCGGACTCACCCGCCTGCCCCTCACACGCCCTCGTCCGGGCCCTGGAGCGGGGCGAGGAGAGCGGTCTGCTCTCGGTGACGCACGGAGATCCCGAGTACGCGGACTACATCGCGGACGTGGCGAGCGAACACCGCGAACTCGCCGCCCTGTTGCCCGCTCTCGATCTGTCGGACCCTGGAGACGTACGCGCCCTGGTCGA
This sequence comes from Streptomyces sp. NPDC058257, assembly GCF_042881845.1. Taxonomy (NCBI): domain Bacteria; kingdom Bacillati; phylum Actinomycetota; class Actinomycetes; order Kitasatosporales; family Streptomycetaceae; genus Streptomyces; species Streptomyces sp. NPDC058257. The sequence continues at coordinate 21,578 of NZ_JBHVXJ010000009.1, read as the reverse complement.
AGACGTCGACGAGCCGCATCGGCACATCGCCAAGGAGGAGGACGGCCTCCTTCCGGCCTGGCCCACCGCACTCGACGGCGACGAGTGGAACCGGGCGATGGCGACCCGGCGCGCGGCGCACCCGGCCTGAGCGATACAGCGGCGCACCCGGCCTGAGCGACGGCCTGAGCGACACAGGGGCGCGGGTGGGCCACCCGCGGTGGTCCCTTCCCATGAGATCACCCGAGTTGGTCCCTTCCCGTGGAATCGGTGGCGCGTCCCGACCGCCCTGCCGCTGTGAGGCCATCGCGCCGGATAGCTTCCGCGGCCATGGACACCCTCATCTTCGGCGGCCTCCTGGCCACTGTGTACGCGCTCCTGCGGCAACGGTCATGGGCCGTGCTTCTCGGCGGCTGGTGGATCATGCTCGTACTCACGATCCTCCTTCTCGCCCACCACATCACCAGCAGCCTCAAGCTGGGGCTGAGCTACTGATGAGCACGCTGACGGCCCCGCTTCCGGGTAGCGAGCGCTCCCCCGCGCTCGGCAGGGTCCAGTACTGGTTCGCCTGTCTCTTCGCCGTGGGCTGGACCGGTGTGGTCTGCGGCGGGCTCGGCGTGCAGTTCATCGACTGGGACTATCCCTGCCCGCTGTGCATGGTGCAGCGCATGTTCATGCTGCTGGCCGCGATCGGGGCGGCGTACATCGTGCGCCAGGGCATGACCGGCACGGTCACGGGCCGCGACTACATGATGGGCTGGGGTCTTGCCCTGGTCGCGGTGATGTGCGGAGCGTTCGCCTCCTGGCGGCAGACCATGCTGCACATCCTGCCGGGTGACGAGGGCTACGGGGCGCCGGTGCTCGGCCTGCACATGTATGTGTGGGCCTGGATTCTCTTCATGGCCTCGGTGGTGGCGATCGGCATCGTGATGGCCTTCGCCCACGCGACGGCCGACACCACGGTGCCCACATCGGGGGTGTACGGGGCTGCGGGCAGGATCGTCCTCGGCTTCATCGCCCTGGTGGTCGCGGTGAACCTGATCGCCGTCTTCCTCCTGGAGGGCTTCCACTGGTTCCTGCCCGACGACCCGGACCGCTACCGGTTCTTCCACGACGTCGGAATCATGGACTGAGCGAACGGCCCTTGGCCCGCTCCGCTTCATGCGTGCGTCTTCTTTCATGCGTCTCGTACGTCGCTGGGAACGACTGCGGCGCCCCACCGCCCCGTCAGAGGTGGTGAGGCGCCGCCGTCAGGCCCGTCAGGCCTAGAAGTCCATGTCACCGGCCGGCTTGGCACCGGGCTCGGGGCGCTGGTTCCGCTCGCCCCTCTCGACGTCCGCCTGCTCGTCCGGCCGCTGGGGCTTCTGCTTGTTGCGCTCCTGCTCGCGGCGGGCGCGGCTCTTGTCCTGGGGGGACTGACGGTTACCCATGATCGATCCTTACTCTTTGTGCACGCACCTTTGCGTGCGGTAACCATTCCAGTGCACCCCCACTCGGGAAAGCTGGCCGATACATGTACTGCCGGACCCCTCCCGACCCTCGACAGTGACCCCTAGGTACCGCCGACCGCCGCCCCCGCCTGGAACGTCCTCCGATACATCTGCGGCGACACCCCGATAGCCGCCTGCAAGTGCTGCCGCAGTGACGTCCCGGTGGCGAATCCGACCTCCGCCGCGACCCGGTCGACCGACAGATCACTGGACTCCAGCAGATGCCGCGCCCGGTGCACCCGCTGCTGGATCAGCCACCGGCCGGGGCTCACACCCGTCTCCTCCTGGAAGCGGCGCGCGAAGGTACGTGGGCTCATCCGGGCGTGCGCGGCCAACTCCCGCAGGGCGAGCGGCCGGTCTAGGCGCTCCAGGGCCCAGGCGCGGGTGGCGGCGGTGCCGGTGACACCCTCGTCCGGGATCGGCTGCTCGATGTACTGGGCCTGGCCACCCTCCCGCCACGGCGGCACGACACAGTGCCGGGCGACCCGGTTGGCGACCGCGCTGCCGTGGTCGGAGCGCACCACGTGCAGGCACACGTCGACCCCGGAGGCGGCGCCCGCGGAGGTCAGCACGTCACCGTCGTCGACGAACAGCACGCCGGGGTCCAGGGGGACGTGCGGAAACATCCGCCGGAAGTGGTCCGCGAGCGCCCAGTGCGTCGTCGCGGGCCGCCCGTCCAGCAGACCGGCGGCGGCGAGCGTGAAGGCCCCCGTGCAGATGGAGACGAGTCGCGTGCCGGGTCTGATCCGGGCGAGCGCGGCGCGCACCGGCTCCGAAAGATCGGCGGTGACGTGTCGCAGGTCGTAAGGCGGCAGGACCACCGTGTCCGCGCTCTCCAGCGCCTCGGGGCCATGCCCGACCGTGATGGTGAAGTCGGCGTCGGTGGCCACCGTGCGGTCGTCGGTCGCCGAGCAGGTCACCACCTCGTACGCCTCTGGGACCAACGGGAAGACGCGGTTCGGGATGCCGAGTTCGAAGGGGTACACGCCGTCGAGCGCGAGGACGACCACGCGGTGCGGGCGGCCGGGCAGGAATTCCATCGAGGCCATGGCACGATCCTATCGCTTAATGGCAATCTTGCCATTGCCGAGGTCAGGCCCTTACCGCAGGCTGGGTCCATGACCACCGACACCGCTTCTCAGCCCGCAGAACCGACCGAGCCGACCGAGCCGACCGAGCCGACCGAGCCGACCATGAAGGCGATCAGCCAGGACACCCTGGGCGACCCCGACGTACTGGAGGAGGTCGAGGTCGCGCGCCCGAAGCCCGGCGTCGGCCAGATCCTCGTCGCCGTGCACGCGGCGGGCGTGAACCCGACCGACTGGAAGCACCGCAGGTTCGGCGCCTTCCTCGGCAAGCCGCCGTTCACGCTCGGGTGGGACGTGTCGGGCGTCGTCGAGGCGGTCGGTATCGGCGTCTCGCTGTTCAAGCCGGGCGACGTGGTGTTCGGGATGCTGCCCTACCCCTACGGGGCCGGTTCGCACGCCGAGTACGTGACCGGTCCCACCCGCGCCTTCGTGCCCAGGCCCGCCGGGCTGAACCACGTCGAGGCGGGCGCGCTTCCGCTGGTGGCGCTGACCGCCTGGCAGGCCCTCGTCGACAACGCCGAGGTCGAGGCCGGTCAGCGGGTGCTGGTGCACGCGGCGGCCGGTGGCGTGGGCCATGTCGCGGTGCAGATCGCCAAGGCGCGCGGAGCGTACGTCATCGGCACGGCCTCCGCCGCCAAGCACGACTTCGTACGCGGACTCGGCGCTGACGAGGTCATCGACTACCGCACCGCCGACTTCGTGCGGGAGGCCGGCGACATCGACGTGGTCCTCGACCCGCTGGGCGGCGACGACCGGCTGCGTTCCCTGGAGGTGCTGCGTCCTGGCGGCATCCTGGTGTCGATCCTGCCGGGCGACTTCGATGAAGTGACCGCGCGCGCGGCCGAGTTGAACGTTCGGGCCACCGACATGCTGGTGGAGCACGACCAGGCGGGCATGGCCGCAATCGCGGAGCTCGTGGAGTCCGGACAACTCCGGGTCCACGTCTCGGGCACGTACGCGCTCGCCGAGGCCGCCAAGGCGCACGCGGAGGGCGAGACGGGGCGCGTCACGGGGAAGCTGGTGCTCACGGTCCGCCCGTAGGGACGGCAGAGCGCATGGGGTGGGGGAAGCGGGTGGCGCCCGCTTCCCCCACCCCATGCGCCCTACGCGTAGAACGCGGGTCGCTCGACCATCTCGACCTCGGTGCGCCCGCCTTCCCGTTGGGACACCACGCCCGCCTCGCACACGGCCGCCGCCGCGTAGCCGTCCCAGGCGCTCGGTCCGGTGATCTCACCCCTGCGGGTGGCATCCACCCAGGCCTGCACCTCGCGGTCGTAGGCGTCCTCGAAACGCTCGACGTAGTCCGGGGGGACGTCGCCTCCCCAGCGGCCGTCGGCACTGATCCGGAGCCCTTGTTCGTCCCCGATGCGTACGGTGCCACGCTCGCAGACCGCCTCGGCCTGCACCTGGTAGCCGTAACCGCAGTGCCCGAAGATCTCCACGTCGACGAGCGCCCCCGACGTGGTCTCGAAGAGGACGAACTGCGGGTCGTTCATGCCGGTCGGGGCGAGCGACGACGCCGTCGGTCTGTGCACGGTGACAGCCGTGATCTCCTGATCGAGCAGCCAGCGCGTCGCGTCCACCTCGTGGGAGACCGAACTGGTGATGAGCATCTCGTCGGTGAAGGCCGGCGGCATCGCCAGGTTGCGATGCCGTTGGTGCAGCATCAGGGCCGCGCCCAGCCCACCGCTCTCGATGAGCCTTTTGAGCTTGACGTACTCGGCGTCGTAGCGCCGCATGAAGCCCACTTGGATGCGCCGACGCCCGAGCCGCTGCTCCGCCTCCAGGATCCGCAGGGCGGACGCCGTGTCCGGAGTCATCGGCTTCTCGCACAGCACCGGCAGGTCTCGGCCGAGGACTTCGATCAGGGCCGACTCGTGCGCGGGACCGGGCGAGGCGATGAGTACGGCATCCACCTCTTGCGACGCGAGGGCGGACGCCGTTTCGGTGTAGGCCGTGCACCCGTCGATCGTGGCGGCGAGGGACTTCGCCCGGTCCGCCTCGATGTCGACGACGGCTGTCACCCGCGCTCCGCTGATGACGTCATGGAGACGGCGTACATGGTCGGCGCCCATCTTCCCGGTGCCGACGACGGCCACACCGAGTCCTCGCTCACTTGGCATGAGTGTGATCTCTCCCCTCCTGGTGCAGGACTCCCCCGCACCTCATCCGCAGCGAGAGAGAACCCTCATTCCACCGCACCGTCAACGCTCAGGACAGCACCTTGCCGGGGTTCAGCACGCCGTGCGGGTCCAGAGCCTGCTTCACGGCGCGCTGCATGGCCATGGCCTCCGGCGTGATCTCCGCGGCGAGGCCCGGGCGTTTGAGCAGGCCCACCCCGTGCTCGCCGGAGACCGTGCCGCCCAGCGCGATGGCGTCGGCGATGATCTCGGCGAAGGCCGCCTGGGCCCTGGTGCGTGCGGCGTCGTCGCCGGGCTGGGTGATCAGCAGCGGGTGCAGGTTGCCGTCGCCCGCGTGCGCGATGTTGGCGATGAGGATGTCGTGCCGGGAAGCGGTCTTCTCGATGCGGCCGAGCATCTCCGGGATGTGCTCCTTGGGCACACAGATATCCTCGGTCAGGACCGGACCCAGACGTTCGAGGGCGGGATAGGCGAGCCGCCGGGCCGCGAACAGGGCGTCGGCCTCGTGCTCGTCCGTGGACCGCTCGGCCCAGGAGGCACCGGCCCCGCGGAAACAATCGACCATGCGCTCGGCCTGGGTCTCGCCGGTCTCGCCCGGCTCGTCGATCCGGCCGAGGAGCACCACATCGGCGTCGAGCGAGAGGCCCATGTTCTTCCAGGCGTCGACGGCACGCAGGCAGTGCCGGTCGATCAGCTCCAGCGCCGACGGGGTCAGCCCCGCGTCGGCCACGGCGCGTACGGCGGCTCCGGCGTCGACGACGGAGCCGAAGTGGCCTGCGACCGTGACCGAGGCCGGCGGCATGGGCCGCAGGCGGACGGTCACCTCCGTGACGATGCCGAGCGTCCCTTCCGAGCCGACGACGAGTCCCGTCAGGTCGTAGCCCGCGACGCCTTTCGCGGTGCGCCTGCCGAGCCGCACTATTTCACCGAGTCCGTTGACCATCTCCAGGGCGAGGACGTAGTCACCGGTGACGCCGTACTTGACGCAGCAGACCCCGCCTGCGTTGGTGGCCACGTTGCCGCCGATGGTCGACCAGGGTGAGCTCGCCGGGTCGGGCGGATACCAGAGCCCGTGCTCGGCCACCGCCGCCCGCAGATGGTCGTTGACGACCCCGGGCTGCACGACCGCGAGACGCTCCAGAGGGTTCACCTCGACGATCTCGTCCATACCGTCGAGCGCCACGACCACGTGTCCCTCGCCCGAGTTGGCGCCCCCGGAAAGGCCGGTGCCCGCTCCGCGGGCGACGACCGGGGTGCGGTGACGGATACAGGCGCGCACCGTGTCGGCGACGTCTTGGGTGCACCTCGCGCGGACGACGGCCGCGGGGCGGCCGCTGGGCGCCCATGCAGCTTGGTCACCGCGGAAGGCCTCGACGCTGTCCGGGTCGGTGAGTACCCGGTCGGCCGGGATGTGCTCGAGGATCGCTCGAACGACCGTGGCGCTCATCGTGTGTCCTCTCGGTGGGCCCGCCCCGGGGCGGGCGTTCCGGTGGCATGCATACCTGTATCCGTCCCCTCGGCGCAGTACCGCCAGGTCGGCGCGGTGCTGCTGATGTCGATCGAAACATGTGGGCGCGGCGATCCGTACGGAGGCAATCACCATCTCTCCGGCCCCTGCCACGGAGAGATCGTCCACAGTGAGCTCCTGGGCCCCATTGCATCATGAGGGGCGCACACGACCGAGAACGGCTGGCTGCGGCTGCTGTCCGAGGCCCCATCGCCCGACGAGATCGACTCACTGCGCCTCGCGCTCATCACGGAGGGCAAAACCCGCCCCAACACACGCTGTCAACGCCTCAACCGGGCCTACGACCTGCTCGGCGAGGTCTGGCGCGGTGCGGACCGGGCCCTGGGCATCCAACTCGCGCCGCGTCTGCACGGCTTGGCGCGCCGACTGGCCTGGCGGGGGCCTAGGCTCCCGCACATGCTCAGACTCGGAGTTCCCGTCATCGGCGTAAGCGACATGCCGCGCGCGGTCGCCTTCTGGACGCAAGCGCTGGACCTGGTCGCCACCGAGGAGTGGAAGAGCGAGGCCTGGCGAACGCTCGACCACGCCGACGGCTCCGGCCGGGCCCTCGGCCTGCAGCACAGCACGTCGCGGGTGGAGCCCCGGCCGCGGCTCCACCTGGACCTGTTCACCGACACCACGGAGGAACAACACACCGAGGTCCGGCGGCTGGTCGCACTGGGTGCACGAGCCGTCGAATGGGACCTGTATCCCCCGGACCCCGACTTCGTCGTTCTCGCCGACCCGGACGGCAACCTCTTCTGTGTGGTCGACCTGAGCCGTGCGCCCAGCGGCAGCAACCGGCCGCCCACCGGTCAGGCACCCCTCCCCTAGCCGCCCTCGGTGGTCGAACCCACAAGGGACGCTGTCGCGCTCCCGAGGGGGATCGTCGGCCCGCGCGGTGGCAGCGACCGAGCCCGTCACTGCCCGGACGGTCCCAGGTGCGCGTGCTCGCCCTGCGCGCCGAACAGGGCGAGCAGCTCCGCCGGTTGGCTGTCGGCGCCGCCGATCCCGCTCGTCCAACGAGCGGCCGAAGCGGAGCGACCCCGCGCTCGGGTGCGGGACACCGGCCCTCCGTCGAGCGGTGCCGACGAGAAGGCCACCCTGCGGGGCTTCCTCGACTGCCTGCGGAACTCGATCGGGGACAAGGCCCCCGCGACCCCCGCGCCGGGGTCCGGCACCGTCGATGCGCTGGGCCCTGGTGCACATGATCGAGGAGACCGGCCGGCACGCGGGCCCCGCGGACATCATCCGCGAACAGATCGACGGCTCCACCGGCCGCTGACAGCGGGTGCGATGAGTCTCGCCGTGTTCGCCGGTCTCTATTCACGACAGCACACCGTCAACCGCACTCGAGGAGAGCACCATGACCGCCACCTACACCTTCGACGTCTTCTCCAGCCTCGACGGCTTCGGCGCCGCCGGCGGCGACTGGACCGGCTACTGGGGCAAGCAGGGCCCCGAGCTCCTCGACCACCGCCTCGCCCTCTACGGCGAGGAGCAGCGGATGGTCTTCGGGGCCAACACCTATCGGGCGTTCGCGCGGATGCTGGCCTCGGGCACCAAGGAGTTCGAGGTGCTCGACCCATGGGTCACACGGATGAGGAGCCTGCCCGCGACAGTAGTGTCGACCACGCTGGAAGGGGCCCTGGACTGGCCGGACGCGAACATCGCGAACGGCGATGCCGTCGACGTAGTCGCTCTGCTCAAGAAGGAGTCCGAGGTGCCGTTGCGCTCGCACGGCAGCCTGTCGATGAACCGGGCACTGATGGCCGCCGGTCTGGTCGACCGCGTCCAGGTCACGCTCTTCCCTGTGATCACCGGGCGGACAGGCCTCGACCCGATCTTCCAGGGTGCGGCCGACTTCGACCTCGAGCTGATCGAGCGCCGGACGCTCGACGGCCACATCCAAGAACTCGTCTACCGGCCTACCCTGCATGTCTGAGCCGACTCACCCCGCGTGAACTGGAGAACAGACTTGAGGATCACGACCCGGACGGCGCGGTACGCCACCGGCAGCGACAGCAAACTCGTCGATATCTACGCCTCGGAGCAGCAGGACGGTCGGTGTGTGCTGCTGTGGCACGGCATGGGGCCCGACGAGCGGGACGTGATGGCGCCGCTCGCTCAAGAGATCGCCCGGTTGGGCCTCACCGTCCTTGTCCCCGACTGGCGTTCGGACCAGGCCGACGAGGGCCGGGCGCATCTCACCGACTCCTTGCGGTTCGGGCGCGACTACGTCCGGGACCTCAGCGGCGAAGACGGGCAGTTGATCCTCGCCGGGTGGTCGGCGGGGGCAGGCGCAGCGATGGTCGCAGCCCTCCAGCCGGAGCTCTTCGAGGGCTGGAGGCCGACCGCGGTGATCGGCATCGCGGGCGGCTACCGCTTCCCGGCACGCACCACGGGCACCGTTCCCCTCCACGCGATCGGCCCGGCGGCGGCACCGGTGCCCGTACGGCTCGTGCACGGCACCGCGGACACGATCGTGCCCGGCGATTCCTCGCGTGAACTGCACGAAGCCCTGCTCTCACACGGCTGGGACTCCGAACTGTCCGAGCCCGCCACGGACCACGCCGGGGTACTGGGCTGTGTCTACGATCCCGGCGCGGGGCGGTGTCTGCCGTCGACCGAGCCCTCCGTGTCGGACCTCGGGCGAGAGACGGCCCGCGTGGTGGCGGGCGCCCTCACTGGAAAGCCGGCATGACTTCCTCGCAGGACGGCGACAGCGTCGGGCAAGTGATGCGCGAGCACGTCAGGGCCAGTCGACGTGCGCTGCTTGCCAGGCTGCCCATCGGCGGCCCGAGTGAGGGATTCGGGACGGCAGGGTCCTGACGCCGGGCAGCCGGGGACAGCCGCAGCCCGGTCCGGTCCTACTCCGGGGCACGTAGGACCAGACCGGGATACAGCGCGTTCTCGTCGGTCAGGACGGGCTGGTTCGCGTTCAGGATCCGCTTGCCCGCGGTGGGGTCGTTGTAGGCCCTCAGGGCCACGTCGCTGAGTGTGTCGCCTTCCTGGACGGTGACGAAACGCGGAAGAAGCCCTTCCTGCCCGGCCGCCACCCGGTCCTCCACCTCCGCGATGCCCGCGACGTTCCCCAGAGCGAGCAGGATCTTCTCCTTCTGCTCCTGCAGGACGGCGTCTCCGGCGACGACGACCCTGAATCCCTCGACGCTGACCCGGAAATGATCGTGTGTCAGGCCCATGCCCTCAAGACGCCCCTTGAGCTGGGCCGCCGCCTTGCCCGGCTCGCTCGCCAGGGGGACCTCGAGTTGATGGCCCGCTTCCCTCGTGAACTCGTACCTCGCCATGTGCCCTCCATGTGTCGCGTCACGAGGTGACCCGGAGCCGTCCTCGTCCTTCGCCTTCTCCCCCCGCCTACCCGCTCAAGCGCCACCTCTCGCTCAAGTGTCACGTGAGCTGACGAACAGGTTCTCACCGGGCGCGAGCTTCATGACGGTCATCACACCGCGAACACGCCGGGTTAAGGTCACCGCGGTGGGACACATGGCGAATATGCCATCTGCGCCATCATTCGACGATCGGTCCTCGTCCCAGCGGTTCCCCTCCCCCGGTGACGAGTCGGAACAGCTGAGGGCCACCGCCGACGCGCTGCGCGAGCAGGTGTCCGAGCTGGAGGTCCAGGCGCGTGCGCGCACGCGGATCGCCCTGGCCGAGGGTGTCCTGGTCGAACGGTATCGACTGGCGAACGCCGAGGCGGCGTTCACGCTGCTGCGCCAGGCGTCCCAGCGGGCCAACATCAAACTGCACCAGCTGGCCGCCGCGGTGGCCAGCACACCAGGACCGGCACCGGGAGCCCAGAGGTGGTTCAGCGGCCGGGCCCAGCATCCGATACCCGACCTGGCCGCGCTCGAGTCCGGCACGCTCGACGCGGCCAACCAGGGCGAGGTACTCGGCGCCGCCCTGCGACGCGTCCTGTCCGTCACCGGCACGGACATGGGAAACGTGCAGTTGGTCGAGGGCGGTGTCCTGCGCATGACGAAACACGCCGGTCTTTCCCGGCAGTTCACCGACTACTTCGCGTTCGTCGACGGGAACACCTCATGCGCCCGGGCCGCCTCCGCCAGTCACCAGGTCACCGTCAAGGAGGTGGCCTCGTCGGCCGGCTTCGACGACGACACGCGGCGGGTGATCCTCACGGCCGGTAGCCGCGCCTGCCACAGCGTCCCGCTGGTCGACGACCAGAACACCGTCCACGGCGTCATCTCCTCCCATCACGCCCGCCCGCTGAACGGCTTCACCCAGAGGCAGCTCCAGGCCCTGCACACCACCGGCCGCGCCCTCGGCACCTGGATCAAATGGCACCAGCACACCGTCCTGCGCGACGCGCTGGAAGACCTCCACCAGCTCGGCCGCGCCTCCCGCCAGTAGCGACGGGGATCAGGGCTGGATCGGCATCTTCCAGCCGTTGGAGGTGGCCGGCTTGCCGGAGAGCCGGTCGGCCGGCCACGAGATGGCTCATTGGCGCCCAGGCCGAACCGGGTGCGGAGGCAGGCCGACGCGAGCCGCGCGAGCGCGGCGGCCCGCTCGGGGTTCTCGTCCGTCGGCACGGCGACGTCGTACCCGCTGATCCCGCCGAGTCCGTGCTCCGCGTCGAACAGACTGAGCAGCGTCTTGGCACCGGGAGCCAGGTGGCAGGGGTCGGCGCGCCGGTGGCGATGCCTTCGCGGTCCATGCGCCCGGTGAGCCGCGGCACGGCGGGCTCGATCGCTTGGCGGGGCCAGCGACACCACCCTGGCGAACTGAACGCTCGGGCGGCCACACTGGGACCATGCAATACGTCGGCCGGGTGCCCGCTCCGCCGCTCGACCGTTTCATCGACGACATCTACTGTCTGACCGGGGTGCCGCGACATCGGCTGATGAACGTTCCGCCGATGCCGTCGGCCCATCTGTTCCTGCACCTGGACGGACCGGTCCGGCTGTGGGACTCCGACCGTTCGGTGCCACCGGTGGTGTTCACGGACGGGTGGTTCATGGGCGTATGGACCAGGCGCTTTGCCTTCGAGTACCCCACGCGTGTGCGGCTCGTCGGGGTGCACTTCAAACCCTGGGGGATGTCGCCGTTCATCGGCATGCCGGCGGCCGAGCTGCGTGACCGGTGGGCGCCGGTGGATGCCGTCTGGCCACGCTCCGCGGACCGGATCCGAAACCGGGTCGGCGGCGCGGCGTCGGCCGCCGAGACGTTGCGGGTACTGGAGGAGGAGCTGCGGTCGAGACTCGCCGAGGCCCCGGCGCGCGGCCTCGGCCTGGTCCAGCACACAGGCGGGCGCCTGGAGACCTCGCACGGCACGATCCCGGTCGGTGCGCTGGCCGATGCCGCCCGGGTCAGTGGCAATCATCTGGCCAACCTCTTCAAGGCTCATGTCGGCGTCACCCCCAAACGGATGGGGCGGATCTACCGCTTTGCGCGGCTGATCGTGTCCGTGGACGCCCTGGGCCCGGTCGACTGGTCGGCGCTCGCCCAGACGGCGGGCTACTTCGACCATGCCCACTTCAGCAGGGAGTTCAAGGACTTCACCGGCCACACCCCGACGGAGTACCTGGCCCTGCTGCGTCGATTTCCCACCGAGCGGCGAGGCCCGCAGGACAGCGGCCCGATGCCCGCCGATTGATTTCTTACATGCCCGGATCCTCTCGGTGCGAAAGGATTACGGCGAACCCGCAAAGAGAGTCCGAGGAGGGCACGTGGGCACTGTGATCCTGCACAGCGTGGTGTCGGTGGACGGCTTCATCGCCGACGAAAAGGGCGAGGTCGGGCCCCTGCACGAGTGGTACTTCAGCGGGGACGTCCCGATCATTACAGGCGGGGACAAGGAGTACGACCATTCCGGAACCGGAGGCGGCATCAAGGTCTCGCGGGCGTCGGCGGACTACGTCCGGTCGACGTGGGAGTCGATCGGCACGATCGTGATGGGCCGCAACCTCTTCGACCAGGTGAACGGCTGGGAGGGCAGACCACCCGCGGGCGATCACGTGGTCGTGGTGTCCCACCGGCCCAAGCCCGAGGGATGGCACCCCGAGGCTTCCTACCATTTCGTCGAAGGCGCGACGGCCGCGATCGGCAGGGCCAAGGAACTCGCCGGGGACCGGATCGTCGCTGTGAACGCCGGCGACGCGGGCGCCCAAATCCTCGCGGCCGGTCTCGTGGACGAGGTAGCGATGGACGTGGTCCCGGTGGTGTTCGGATCGGGCCGACGCTACTTCGGCGGCATCGACGGGCAGCATCTGCTGGAGGATCCGCACGTGGTCATCCAGGGCGACAGGGTGCTGCACCTGAGGTTCAAGGTACGCCGCTAGAGATCATTGACGACTGAGGTCACGGCGGTCGGAGGTCTTGTGCGTCAGGCTGCCACCAGCGCGATGCGTTTGACGGGGACGCGGTCCCGCAGCTCCGGGGCATCCGCCGCGTCCGCCTCCCCGGCGAAGCCGGTGGTCTTCCCCGCGGCGACACCGTCCACCCACACGCCGGGCTGGGGCGGCCGGACGGACGGGGGCGGTCAGGCGGTGAAATCCCCGCTGGCGAGAATCCGGGGCTTATCGGCATTTTCGCCGCTGTTGGCTCGACGGTGCCATCCATAAGCTCGTGGCATCAGCCGCCGACGAGAAGGCTATTCACATGTTCGACGAGATCAACGGCATTAGGGCAGAAGACATCACCCTGCCCACAACCGTGGCCGGAGTTCGTATCCCCAACAGCGAACTGTCCCAGAAATCGGCTGCGTTCGTTCGAAGCGTGTCCTCCGAGACGCTCTTCAACCATGTCATGCGGACGTACGTCTTCAGCTCACTGCTGTTCGATCGACGCGGCGTTCAATACGACTCCGAACTCGCCTTCGTCGCCGCGGCCCTGCATGACCTCGGGCTGGTCAAGGCGTACCAGACCCCAACTGAACGCTTCGAAGTCGACGGCGCCGACGCCGCACAGCGGTTCCTGCGGGAACAGGACATGTCCGCCGATCGAGTGGCGGTCGTCTGGGATGCGATCGCCCTGCACACCAATGTCGGCATCGCGAATCGGAAGAGGCCGGAGATCGCCATGATCTCCGTCGGATCCGGACTGGATTTCGCCGGGAACGATCTTCAGGAAATCCCGTCCGACATTCTCGAGGAAATACTCACCGCCTTCCCCAGGGAGGGCTTCAAGCAGGACGCGCTCGCCAACATGATGGCGCTGTGCCGCACCAAGCCCATGTCGGTACTCATGCATCCCTTCGCCGAGGTCGGCCGCCGCCACATCCCCGATTTCCCGGTGCCCACCGTGGAGGATCTGCTGCTCGCCGCGCCTTTCGAGGAGTGACGGTGAGCGATGCGCCCGCCGGAGCGTCACTCCGGCGGGCGGTGGCTCAGCGCGACAGCACGGTCTTCAGCCACTGCTGGATCTCGGGAGTGACCGGGTCGGTGATGTCGGCGAACTCCTCATGCTTCTTCAGGAACTTGGCCACGTACGGGCAGACCGGCACGATCCGCAGGCCCGACGCTCGAACGTCGGTCAGTGCCTGCTGTACGAGGACCGAGGCCAGGCCCTGCCCTGCGAAGGCGTCGTCGACCTCGGTGTGGAAGAAGACGCGTTGGCCGTCACGGTCGCGGTAAGCCGTGAGGCCCGCGGTCGTACCGTCGACCAGGATTTCGTAACGGTGCCGGGGGTCCACTCGCCGGACGGTCGGAGCGGGAGCTTGCTGGGTCATCGTGTGCCTTTCGGACGGGCCGGATTGGAGCGCGGGGCGATGGTGGCGTTGGGAAGGGCGGGCGCGGGGATGCGCTCTCCGTCATAGCCGTCGACTCGGCCGAACCGGTCGGAGGCGCTCTGCCATGCTTCTCTGGCGTCGACGATGTCCTGGTGCCTGCGGCCGACGAAGTTCCACCACATAGCCGGTGTTTCGCTGCTTTGCGCAGGTCAGAGGCAGCTCGGTCCTCGGGCGGTCACCTGCAGTCCTACCGGCAGGGTCAGAAGGTCTGGGGGACGCGGGCATGGATGCCATGTGGTCCGCCTCGACCGTCAAGGTCATCGGCTCCGGCATCGACGACCCCGACTTCGCCGACAAGCTCAGCCGCCTGATCGGCGACCACGACGTGGAAACCACGTCCACCTCGCACTCGGAGTCCGGGAAGTCGACCTCGGTCAGCATGCGCCAGGAGCGGATCCTGCCCGCCGACGCGATCCGCGCCCTGCCCAAGGGCACCGCGCTCTGCTTCGCCACCGGCATGCGCGCCGCCATGCTCGACCTGCGGCCATGGTACCGAGAGCCAGGGGCGCAGGAGTTGCCCGCGGCATCCGCCCGCGCGTCGAAGGCGATCACCGCCCGCGCCGTGGCCAAGCACGCGCCGACACAGTCCGACTTCGGGAAAGCCGTGTGAGCGAGGCCCATCTGCACCTGGTGCCGGTCCGCTCCCGCCAGGCGAAGGACTTCGTGCGCGCCTGGCACCGCCACCACCCGCCGCCCGCAGGGCAGATCTTCGCCGTCGGCGCCGCCGACGATATGGGCACGCTGCGGGCCGTGGCCATCGTCGGCCGGCCCGTGGCCCGCCACCTCGACGACGGAGCCACTCTCGAAGTCACCCGCACAGCCAGCGACGGCACGCGCAACGCCAACTCCCTGTTGTACGGCGCGTCGTGGCGTGCGGCCAAAGCCCTCGGATACCGGCGCCTGATCACCTTCACCCAGGACGGCGAGAGCGGCGCGTCCCTGCGCGGCGCGGGCTGGCACCTGATCGCCAGCCGCCCGCCCCGGGCCGGATGGCACACCCCCTCCCGCCCCCGCGTCGGCCACGGCAACGACCACGTCGCCCGCTTCCTGTGGCAAGCCCCTTGAACCGCATGCCTGGAGACGACCTGCACACCTACGAATCCGCCGACCTCGACGACATGTCCCCGCGCCAAGCCGTGAACGCCGTAACAGCGGACATCCGCGACCACCACATCACCGTGGACGGCACCGGACTGTTCAACACGACACGGCACATCGGCCTGCTGTGCCACCTGACTGCCAGCCTGGCCGCCGACGCCGAGTACCAGCTCGCCCACAACGTCACCGGCCTACCGCCCGCCAAGACCCTCGGTGCGAGCGCCGGCCACCTCGGGCAGGCCATCGCCCACTACACCCAGGCCCTCGCCCCGCTCATCACCCTCACCACCACAGCGCAGGACACGCTCCAGCAAAAACTCGACTCGCTCGACCATCACAGCCGTCTGCGAGTCCACCTCGATGACGCCGGCCGAGCCCTGGTCGCCGCCCGCACCGCGCTGGAGGTACCGCGGCATCCCGCTGCTGCGAGCACACCCGTTCCGGCACCGCTGCGTGCCCCGGCCGCCCGGCGCCGTGCATGACTACACCGTCCAGCGATGACCTGCTGTTCGATGTGGCCGCCCCACCCACGCCGGTTGAACGGCTGCTGCTGCTCGCAGACCAGTACGTGCAGCACAACGACACACTCGACCGACTCCTGCGGGCCGGTTCGCCGTCCGGGCCCGACGCCCACGCCGCCTCCGCCGAGCACCTTGCTTCCGCGACCCGCGCCGCCATCAAGGCGGTCACCACCGAACGGCTCTTCGAGAGTCACGACGACCCCTATACGCGGGGTCTTACCCATCGGCGTCTGAGCAGGTGGAAGGCACCTCGGTACACTCCACGGCTCCCTAACTGCGGGGCACTGCAGCAGAACGCACGTATCCGGCTCAGCGGCCGATCCGCGGTTCTGTAGGGCAGCAAGGGGAAGGTGTGCCGCGACGCATTCGACATAATCAGCGTGCTGGCCGTGTTCAGTCTGAAGCTGTCTGCTCCTCTCCCGGTCCGCTGGCATATGGCATATCGCGTTGCCGGTACCGGACTGCGTCGAGCGGTCAGGATCGTGAGGAAGCCGCGAAAACCGGCAGGCCCCTATGGGGACACGCTCCGCCGGTCCGGCACCGACAACGCACCATCCCTGGCCAGGAGTCGACAGCGTGACAGTCAGACACTTTGGTCACTCGAGTCATGAGTCAGCCCCCGACCCCGGGACAGCACCGACCTATCGTCTCGCGCCAACTGCGGCGCCGCCCGGTGGGTTGCCAGATTCGGTCGAGCTGTGCCCGCCGATCCGAGGTCGCCAGCATCGCGGGGGCGCACGGGGCTACGGATAGCGCGACGAACAAGTGCGGTATCCGCCAAGCGTCTGGGCCAGGCTGGCCCCGGCCCACGGGGCGATCGCTGCCGCGACGGTGGCGGGCGGGGCCGACAGACCCGAGAGGGTGCCGTAGTGGGTGGCGCCCCAGCGGTCGATGACGGCGGTGGCTTGGAGGAGGGTGAGGTTGCCGTGGACCATGCCGGCCGCGGCTAGGGTCGTGTCCGGTGGGTGGCGTGACGCTCCCGCCACCCACCCACCGGGCCTGCCAGCGATGACCGTGTCACCGGTCATCGCCGTTGTCAGCGGGCGTCGGCCTCCAACGCGGTGGTCCTTCCCGTGGCGAGCATCGCAAAGCAGCGCCGCACGGCGGACACGGGCTCCGGGTCGGCTCAGTACTCAGTATTTCGTCAACCGTCCGGGCCGCTCGAAGTAGAAGCCCCTGGGCCCCTGACGTTCACTGCTCTCGCCAAAGGGTGGGCCCGCCGCGACCCCCTTGACCAGCGCGCTGCCGTTTAGGACGCGCTTGCCGTCGAACCGGTGGCCGGTGAAGCCGAACATATGCGTTCCCCGGCCCAGCCGCAGCAGCCCCAAGGTGACGTGCGTCGCCGAGAGGGGCACACCGTCGGACACCAGCGGGATGGATAGGAAGAGGTTCTTCTTCTCGCGCGCAGCGGGACCGGTCCACAGCGCAACTGTCACCCGGGGCTCGTCCAGGTCGGGGATGCACCCGCGCACGTAGTACGGCTTGGCGACCGGGGTGGTGGTGTAGTGCCACAGCGCATCCGCGACGGCGCACTGCGTACGGAACAGCGAGTCTGGGGAGACAGCTGCTAGCGGTTGACCCATGACGGGCACTTCTGCACCCCTCTGCAGTAGGCGGTGATCACACCGATCTTCCCCTTCGCGCCGGGGGCGGTGTAGCGGCCGTCGTCGGTCTTCTTGGCGTAGCGCACTTTGACCACGAAGTCGACCTGGCGCCCATTATGAAGGGCCGAGCCCCAATACTCGAGGTTGCGCTGCTGATCGGACTTCTTGTCAGGTCTGCCGTCGAGGGCGACATTGATGAGCCTGCACGACGTGATGTTGTGCGGTCTGGAGAGATGGATCCAACCCAGGTCCGAGTTGCCGGTACGCGTGGGGATGCGACGACCGTCCCAGTCCTTCTGCACACACTTCTCGTGGGTGTTCCAGAGCTCTCGCGAGTCCGCGGCGGACGGGACGGCGGCAAAGCCGAGAGCGACAAGAGCAGCGGCGGCGGCGATACTTCTTCTCAACGTTTCTCCTGGACTAGACGCTGGTCACATCAGAGTTGCCAGTCAGAACGAGTGACCATGAGCAAGAACCGAATAACCACCTGATCGAGGGCGTGTCGGCCCTTTCCGTACAGGTGCACTCACCACCGCGCAGCAACTCTCGCCGAGGAACTCCAAGCGGTTCTGCGAGTACTTCACCCACGAGCTCGGCATTTCGCCCGCCGCCGCCCCTCATAGGGCGCTTGACCAGTACCTCGTCGCCGAGCTGGAGTAGGTCGAAGACGGAAGAGCGCGGGTTCGCCGATTCTTGCGGGTGCTTGGGCGGGAACCTGACCGGTGGATGCCGGTTCGGGGAGCCTTCTACACGCGGGTTTGTGCTGAAGACGACTGCGTGGCGGTGGCAGCGAGGGCAATCAGGGCCGCGAGCCCGACCGGAGGCGATGTTCCGTCACCGTTCAGGCAATTGCCTGAACGGCATAGGGTGAGGTGTTTTCATCCTGACGCGGCCGTGAGATGAAGAGCGAGCACGGCCTTGACGATCGCGGTGATGCGATGGGTGCTGCAGCGCAGCTTGCGCAGGAGCCGCCAGTTCTTGAGCGTGGCCATGGCCTGCTCGCCGACGCGGCGGATCTTGGCGTGGGTGGTGTTGTGGCGTCGTTGCCACCGCTTGAGACGGTGCCCCTTGAACGGAACGCGGACGTTGCGGGCCGCGCCCTGATATGCCTAATCGGCCCAGCACTTGAGGCCGGCGTCGGTCAGGGCGTCGATGATGCCGTGGTCGCGTGCCGCTGTCAGGTCATGTTGTCGCGCCGGGCAGTGCGGGCGAAGCCCACAGCAGTCGGCCGGACGGATCGGTCAGCACCTGGACGTTCATGCCGTGGTGCCGCTTCTTGCCGGAGTAGTAGGGCCGATCGGCGGCGATCCGGTCGATCGGCAGCACGGTGCCGTCGAGGAACACGTATGCCTTCGAACGGGCCGTCACCATGGCGTCGTTGAGCGTGGGCGCGAGCGCGGCCAGGACGTCGATCGCTTCGCGTATGTAGCGGTACACGGTGGCGACCCCGATGCCGAATCCGGCCACGAGCTGCGCATACGTATCGCCACACCGCAGATGGGCCAGGGAGAGCAGGGCCTGGCTCCGGGGAGTCGCGACGAGGACCACCGAGCAGCCGAACATCGCGAGCGCCCGAGGTGGTGGACGCCACCGTCCGCTCCGGCTACGCCTCAGCCGCCGCCACCGACTGCCGATCTCCCGGCGCCGCGTGGCCAGCACCCGGCTCAGATGGCGCAGGTGCGCGGTGGACAGGTCGATGGCCGACCGGTAGACAAGCACGCGGAGCTCCTGGAACGACGGTTGATCTTGGTCGACAATTCGTCTACCAGGAGCTTCGCCCTTCCGCAGGCCCATACAACTCCCCGTCACCCTGGGCAGGTTGGAAAAGGCTCAATGTTCGTGGCGCACCATGTGTTCGATTTGTGGTGCGAGTCAGACGCAAGCGTGGGGTGGCCCAGCTGTGACTGAGCAGTTCTGTTGGTTCTGGCCGCGCTTCCGTGACGGCTACGCCAGAGATGCGGTCAGCGTCCAGGTACTCGGGGGCGACGCCCTGCGCCATAGCAATGGCGGGAGGTCAGGCGCGTTGATACTTGGCCATTCGACCTTCAGGGCCTCCGCCCCCGTCACTTGATCGCCGGCGTCCTTCCATCCTCGGATTGCAGGCTGACCGGCACATGAAGCCTGCTGCCGGTAATACGGCGCTGTCAGCCGACATGTCCGAAACAGGCCAGTGGATCGCTTTCTTCGCTTCTGTGGCGATGACAGGACGGCCAGACGGTGCCAGAGTGTGCGCGCACGGTACGTCGTGGGACTCCGGCCGGCCCCGTCCCCGCACCCTGGTGCCCGCCTCCTGTGGCGCCAGGGCCTCGAGAGCACGTCTCACTTCAGCATGCCCCTGCCCGTGATTCCGGGGCGGGGCCGGAGAGGGAACGCGATGGGTTCATGGAAGTGGAACGACCAGGAAAAGCCCACCACCACAGTCGGTGTCCGGGCCACGATGGGCGCCGTCACCATGAAGGACGACCCGCAGGCCATGCAGCGGCCGTACGTCTTCGTGCGTGGCTATGACTCGCGTCTGCACGTCAACTGGTGGGACGGCAAGGCGTGGCACTGGAGCGACCAGGGCACGCCGACCGGGCGCACGGTCATCGAGAAGGTCGGCGCCGTCACCATGCAAAACGACGCCGACGCGCAGCAGCGGCCGTACGTCTTCGTCATCACCGACGACTCGAAGCTGCACGTCAACTGGTGGGACGGCTCCAAGTGGAACTGGAGCGACCAGGGCGCACCCGCCGGGCGCCTGATCCGTGAGGGCGTCGGCGTCATCTCGGCCCGGGACAATCCGAGCGCGGCACAGCGCCCGTACGCCTTCGTCATCACCGACGACTTCCGCCTGTGGGTCAACTGGTGGGACGGCTCCAAGTGGAACTGGAGCGACCAAGGCGCCCCGCCCAACCACACCATCTCCCGGCCCATCGGCGTCACCACGATGAAGAACGACCCCAGCTCCTTCACTCGCCCCTACGCCTTCGTCATCACCGACGACTCCAACGTCTGGGTCAACTGGTGGGACGGCTCCAAGTGGAACTGGAGCGACCAGGGCGCACCCGCCGGGCAGCCGGTCAAGAAGGGCGCGGGCGTCATCAGCGCCCAGAACGACCCGAACGCAGCGGAACGGCCCTATGCCTTCGTCCAGGGCTACGACTCCAAGCTGTACGTCAACTGGTGGGACGGCTCCAAGTGGAACTGGAGCGACCAAGGCGCGCCCAGCGGGCGGCTCATCCTCGACGCCGTCGGCGTGGTCACGATGAAGGACGACCCGAACGCCTTCACCCGTCCCTATGCCTTCGTCATCGCCGACGACTCGAAGCTGTACGTCAACTGGTGGGACGGCAAGGCGTGGCACTGGGCCGCCCAGAACACCCCACCCGGACGCGTCATCGAGCGCCCCGGCGAGGCCCTCACCATGCAGGACAATCCGAACGCCACACAGCGGCCCTACGCGTTCGTCATCACCGATGACTCCGACCTGTGGGTCAACTGGTGGTCGCTGCCCTGAGCTTGAGTTTTAACCTTGGGCCGGCTTACCGGTCCCGTCTCCGTGGTGTGCTCTGCCGGTTCCGCCCGGCTCAGGCGGATGACGAGAGGTTCTGAAACGGCATGGGGTCATCGGGCTGTCCTGCCGGTGTTCTGTAACCTCTTCCTCCGGGGTCCGAGATGTGTGCGGCTCCGGGCGGGTTCCGCTGGAGTGAAGAGCCGAGCGAAGTTCACGACGCGCGTTGGAGCTTCCCGAGCAGCTCCGCGACAAGGCCGCGGACGTACGCCTCATCCGTACCGGGGATCGAGAAGACCACCCGGAAGTAGAGCGGCGCAACGATCCGATCCAAAACCCGCTCCATGGATGGGGGCGCGTCGCCGCGCTCGCGCGCCGCGTCGAGGACGGGGCGGAAGCGCTCGCTGACCCTGCGCAGGCATTCACGCAGTCCGTCGTGCCGCTCGTCGACGTCGGGCGCGACCTCGGCGCGGAAGAACGCGATGCCACCGGGCCGGGAGAGCTCCGCCAGCGTCCAGACCGCCTGATTCTCCAGGTCGGTGCGCAGGTCACCGACGAGCGGGGGCGCGCCGGCGTCGCCGCGGTGCTTGGCGACGTCGGCCAGGAGCGCGGCGACCGTCCCCCAACGCCGGTAGAGAGTGCTGGAGTTGACCCCCGCGCGCTCAGCCACAGCGGGGAGGGTTACCTGGTCGGCGCCGCGCTCACCCACCAGCGCGACCGCGGCGCTGTGCACGGCGGCACGCACGCGGGTGCTACGGCCGCCGGGCCGCTTCGTCGATGCGCCTGCGTTCACCCCTCCACCCTAAAGCAGAGAGTTGCGCCTTAGCGAGCATGGGGCTTACGGTCACACTAAAGCGGAGGTCGCCGCTTTAGTGCTGTGAAGGGAATGCCA